>NZ_BILV01000022.1 GCF_004000745.1 Paenibacillus barengoltzii NBRC 101215 | reverse complement strand
AAAGCGCTGTGGTAAGCGTTAGAATCGCAACATGGCTTTTTTGGGGCAAATAAGATCTGTGGCAAGCGTTAGCGGTATTTCGGGGGCTAATGGGGAGTTAATCAGCGGATAATCGCGAGTGAAGTAGCGGTAAATCAAGAGTTAGATAGCGCTTCATCGGAGTTAATCACTAATCACTGGTTAGTTGAGCTTACTTAACGGTATCGGAGTTCATTGGAGTTCATGGAGAGCATAATTAACGCTTCATTGGAATTCATTGAGGGTTACCCGTGAGGTTGCAACGGACCTACAGAGAGTGAATCACAGGCGTGGGGAATGCGCCCACAGGCCAACGTGAATCAAACATGGGTCACCAAATGTGGTAGTATGAAGAATAACCTGATTCATGTAAAGGAGGAAAAAAGTGAGTTCATCGATCAGCTTGCATCTATGGTTCGATAAAGAGGCGAAGGAGGCTGCAGAGTTCTATTGCTCCGTATTTCCAGAGTCCCGAATCACTGGGGTTACGACGCTAAACGATACTCCTTCGGGGGATTCCGAAATGGTTTCGTTTACCATTTGGGGGTTTCCGTTTGTGGCGATTTCGGCGGGTCCGTACTTCAAGTTGAATCCTTCGATTTCGTGCATCGTCAATTTCGACCCCTCTAGAGACACCAACGCCAGAGAAATGTTGAATGAAGTGTGGAACAAGCTGTCTGACGGCGGGACTCCACTTATGCCGCTAGGCCGGTACCCCTTCAGCGAGTGGTATGGTTGGATTCAGGACAAGTACGGGTTTACATGGCAGTTGATGTTAACCAATCCGGAAGGGGAACCGCGTCCAGCAATTGTTCCGTCCTTGATGTTCACCGGCGATAACTGCGGCAAGGCGGAAGAAGCGCGTGAGTTCTACCTTTCCGTATTCCGGAACGCGAAACCGGGCACGATCGTCAAGTATGGTCCCGGACAAGAGCCGGACCGGGAGGGGACGGTCATGTTCACCGATTTTATGCTGGAAGATACCTGGTTTACAGCGATGGACAGTGCGCATGCTCATGGGTTCGGCTTCACCGAAGCGATTTCCTTTATGGTGAACTGCGACACACAGGAGGAAATCGATTATTATTGGGAAAGTCTCTCTGCCGTGCCTGAGGCCGAACAATGCGGTTGGCTGAAAGATCGTTATAGCCTCTCTTGGCAGATCACCCCGTCCGCCTTGGATAAGATGCTGACCCAGGGAACCTTAGAACAACGCCAACGAGTGACGCAGGCATTCCTAAAGATGAAGAAGTTTAACCTAGAGGAGTTGCAACGGGCTTTTGAGGGATAATAAAAAACGCCCCGGGAATCCCAGATGATAGATCAGGATCCGCGGGGCGTTTTGCGCCACAAAACTAAAAAAACAGCCCCGATGGACTGCTACATTCATAGATATGGTGGAGCCTAGGGGGATCGAACCCCTGACCTCATCGCTGCCAGCGATGCGCTCTCCCAGCTGAGCTAAGGCCCCGTGAGCGACTTCTTTATTGTATAAAAACGGAGTCAAGCTGTCAATATCCCTTCAGCGAAAAAATGTAGTCCCACCTCCCATCCGGCTATCTCGGTTACCGAATGGGAGGATCCCTGCCAATTTGACGCGGTTTACAATTTGATGGTCGTGATTTTAGCGGCTGGGACGATCACCTGCCGTCCTGATTCATCGACCATCTCCAGAGCATCAGGATGCACAGCGATCAATGTGCCATGGATGACGGAGCCCGTCGTCTCAATGATGATGCTGAGACCGATCGAGGCTTCAATTTGCTGCCGGGTCGCGGAATCCGGGAAGGAGGCGGCATCAAGTGCATGCTCCAGATGCTCCACTCGGCTGGCTAGCAGCTCAAGTTCTGCTTGCAGCAGGCGAATTCGCCTTCGCAACGGTTCGTTTAGCAGAAAGCGCAGGAGGGTCATTGCGATTCACCTCTTTTCCCTCTAAATCTCGTCTCTAGTAAATGAGACAATATATCATATGAAACTAGATTAATAGAGTTTCGGGAAGGCCTTACTTTCCGGCAGATACCCTTTATGTTATGCTGAAATGAGATACGGAATCGTTAAGAAGGAGAAGGGTGAACTATGATCAAGCATATCGTATTGTTTAAATTGAAGGATGCATCTCCGGAAAATGTGGCACGTACGGTTGAGATACTGCGCGGCATGCAGGGTAAAGTAGAGCAGCTCAGAAGCCTTGAGGTGGGCACCGACGTGATCCGTTCCCCTCGTTCCTATGACATTGCGCTCATTGCTACCTTTGATTCGCTTGCGGATTTGGAAGGATATCAAGTTCATCCGGAGCACAAGAAAGTAATCGAGCATATGAGCGAAGTACGCGAGAGTCAGGTCGCAGTCGATTTCGAATTTTAGACTGGACCAAAGGAGGGAATCCCCTTGTATTATGTAAACCGGGAACAAATCGAACGCAGGCTGGACATGCTGCCAGAATTGCTGCAGGCCCTTCGTGAAGCGGCGGAGGCCAACTCCTCCCTGCTGGGGCGTTATGCAGAGGAACGAGCATTGCATCTGGCGCTGGAAATCGTAACGGACGTCGGCAGCTATTTAATCGACGGGTTTATTATGCGTGACGCCAGCAGCTATGAGGACATTGTAGACATCCTCTTGGATGAAACGGTCATCGATGCGAAACTGCACGTTACGCTCATCGAACTGGTTCGACTGCGGAAACCGTTAGTTCAGGAATATTTTGCTTGGGATCGCCAGGAGGTCGAAGGGCTAAGGGGGCGGTTGCCCGAGGCTTTGCAGGATTTTTCGGCCAATGTGCTGAAGTACCTGGAACAGGAAGGCGTCTAATCTCAGACAGACAAGCCCAATTTTTTTCCTTACAAGTGTGACCGGACAGACCCTTGCTGCTTATAATACATTATCGATATGGGCATTCGCGGAGAAAGCCAAAAAGGAGAGATGAGTCGTGAGCAAAGGAAACAAAGGTTGGATATGGGGGGCCGCCATCGGCACGGTTGCCGGTGCGGTAACGGCGTTGTTATTTGCCCCCAAAGCCGGGAAAGAGCTGCGTAAGGATATTGCCAACGGGGCTCGTCAAGTCGGAGAGAAGACGCAAGAGGTTGCCGGAAAAGTATCGGAGCAAAGTACCGTTCTTGTCGGCAAGGTGAAGGAAGCCGCTGAAGTGTTGATCAGTGAAATCCAAAGCCGTCGTTCCGACAAGATCACCGATGAAGAAGAGGTCATTGCTCAAGTCTCCGAATTTGCAGATGAAGAAGAGGAGACGGTGACCGAAGAAGAGACAGTGGCCCTTGGCGTCGTAACGGAAGAAGAAACGACGGAAGCCGTTGAAGCGACTACTGCAGCTGTGGAAGCAGCGGCAACTTCCGACAAAGAGGAAGGCCAATAATTCGAACGGCTGTCCACAGTGATCGCCCGAAAAAGACCCGCTCCCGGGTCTTTTTCCCGTTTTCTCCGCCCTTGCGGGTTTTCTTGCACTACAAATTGAGTTAAGATTTAGGTACCCTCTGTGGTGCGAAGTCATAAAGTAATGAGAAGGATTTTACACTAAACATAAAGGAAGCGGTATGTTCGTGCAGCAAGCCATCGCCATATTAGACTCGGGAGTGGGAGGCCTCACCGTCTGCAAGGAAGTGATGAGGCAGCTTCCCAGAGAGAAAATCATTTACTTCGGCGATACGGCCCGGGCTCCTTATGGCCCAAGGTCGCCCGAGGAAGTCCGCTTGTTTACCGAGCAAATCGTCGATTATTTAATCCAGTTCCATCCGAAAATGATTGTGATTGCCTGCAACACCGCCACAGCGGCTGCACTCGATTTCATCAAGGCCAAGGTGGATATCCCTGTCATTGGCGTCATTCATCCGGGTGCCCGCGCAGCAATCAGCGCGACCAAGACCGGAAAGATTGGCGTCATCGGGACGGTAGGCACGATTCGTAGCGGGGCCTATACGGTAGCGCTACGTGAGTTAAATCCGCAAATCGAAATCGTTAGCGAAGCTTGTCCTGAATTTGTTCCGTTAGTAGAGCATGGGTTGTATGAAACGAAGGAAGCGCTGCATGTGGTGGAGCGATCTCTTCGGGAGATGAAGAAGCAGCCGATGGACTGCTTAATTCTAGGCTGTACTCATTATCCGTTCTTGAAAGACCCCATTCAACGTGTCATGGGGCCAAATGTGAAGTTAATTAGTTCTGCGGATGAAACTGCCCGCGAAATCAGCACGATTCTACATCAACGGGGATGTTTGGCTCGCGGTAACGGTACTCCCGTGCATCAGTTCTTCTGCAGCGGGGAAGCCGATATGTTCCGCAAGATCGCCAGACAGTGGTTGGGTGAGCAAGTCGAGCTGAGTCCCATCGTTTGGCAGGTATCCAGTCCTGTGGTGTAACAATCAAAAAAACCTTTGGGGGAGCTTAACAACCCGCCCAAAGGTTTTTTTGAACCACGTCATAGAAACTGTCGCGCAGCACATGTGTCTTTCGTTACGGACGAATGATTCGAATAGAGCCGGGTTCCAAGGTAGCGCGAAGCGGCGTAGTAGCCACGTGCTCTCCGTCACCTAAAGCAAGACGCGGCAGAGAGCTGGAAATCGTAATGTTTTGGCCCTTCAGCATCGTGACGAAGGAGAGCTTTGTATGACCTCCAAACAAGACGGTAGGAAACAACAGGAGCAGCTTCAGCTTGGAGCAATCGTGCACGACGCACAGGTCGAGCACCCCGTCGTCCGGCTTGGCGTCCGGACAGATGGTCATGCCTCCCCCATAACTGGAAACATTATTAATCGCCGTCAGCCAGGCGGACTCGAAATGGTAAGTGGTTCCGTCGCAGTCGAGCGTTAACGGTCCGGGACGATAGGTAAGAAGGGTATGAAAAATACCGATGATATAAGCTAACCTGCCTAGTCCCAACGCATTGCATATTTTTTTGTAGCGGCTGTCATTGACATTGCTGGCAACTTGAGCGTCAAAGCCGACCGCCAGTGCAGTCAGCGTGCGATCTCCATCGATGGAGATAAGATCAGCTGCCGTTGACCGGCCGCTCAGCAATACCTTCAGCGCGCCGCCAACCCGGCGCGGGATGCCGAATCCGCGGGCAGTGTCATTGCCTGATCCGGCGGAGAAGACCGCCAGCGGCACGCCGGACTGGTGCATCGCAGGCAGCAGGCTATGGATGGTGCCGTCGCCTCCGATCACGCCCACCGCGCGCCAAGACACTTCCCCGGTTAGCTTGCCCTGAAGGAATGTATGCGCTTGCTCGGCGCTGGTGGTGTAGACGTGCTCGTAAGGAATACCAAGCCGTTGCAGCTTTTTGCTGATTTTATTCCAAATCCGGCGACCTTCGCCGTTACCCGCATTTGGATTGACGATAAACAAGTACATGATGACTCCCCTATCTATGATGGCAACGCCAATTTGGCTTATTTTCAGTCTACTGAAGATTAGAAAAAATGAAAATCAAAATTTTTAAACCCCGTTGATCAACGAAAGGAGTGTAGGCCGTGCAATTGATCGCCATGATCACCATGCTGATCGACCATGTTGGGCTGCTGTTTTTTCCCGGAGATGTTCTCTGGCGGATAATCGGACGAATTGCTTTCCCGATCTATGCCTACGCACTGGTCCAGGGTTATCAGCACACCTCCAATTACCGGAAGTACGCATCACGGTTGCTACTGATCGCTGTGCTATCACAAATTCCTTACCAGTTGGCTTTCGATACGAACGGTTTAAACGTCGTGGCGACCTTATTCGTATCTTTACTGGTGCTACGCATGCTGGATTCGTCGAAGCCTGGGCCGCTGTCCGCGATCATTATCGCTGTTGTCTGCGTGATTATGGAGGTGCTTCCGTTTGATTATGGTGCTTACGGTCTGCTGCTGGTGTTGATCTTCAAATTTGCCAGCCAAGGAAAAGCGGTAGTGATGCATTTGCTCCTGAACATGGTCTATCTGTTCGCTTACGGCTGGGTGATTCAACTGGCCAGCATCCTGCCGACGCTGGTCATTGCCTACGGGCCGGAGCTGTGGCGAAAGCTGGAAGCCTGGCGGCTTCCCCGCTGGGTGTGGAGAGCTTTTTATCCTGCGCATTTAGTGGTGCTGGCGATCTTGGTGTACTTTTTGTAGAGAGAGTGGAACAAAGATGATGATGGAAAATCCGGGGAGGGTCCCGGATTTTTTGCTTGAGCCATGAACCGTGGTACAATAGGGTATCCTAAGTAGTAGCTGTACTTACAACGTAACGGGAGGGATAGAGATGAAATGGAAAAACTGGTGGTCGCTTCGTCGGTGGTCCCATATTTTTCGCCGAACTCTCCCGCTGCTCACTTCGGGCAAAATCCCGCTCACGGATAAGCTGCTGTTGGTTGTACCGGCGCTTGCATATTGGGTTCTGCCGGATGTGCTGCCGTTGATTCCGATCGACGACATGGCGGTAACGATGCTGCTTATGGATTGGTTTGTGACCCGAGCGGAGCGGAAATATCCGGATGCTTCACCTTGAGCCTTGCTTGTTGCGCTCTGTTTCTTTACAATAGGAATGTTAAGGGAAGCCATTTTGTGCGATAGGAGAGATCATATGAGAGTCAAAATTACCCGCAATGCGGCGAAAGTGATACAGAAAGAACTGGCCAAGGAAGAAAATCAAGGGCTGACGCTGAAGGTATTCATTACCCATTCTCACGGCGACCATGCTCACTATGGCCTGGATTTGGTCAAGCCTAGCGAGAACGACCAAATCGTCAAAACTGACAAGGACATCGATGTCATTGTGGGTGGCGATGATCCGTTCCTGGATGGCGTGAAGATCGATTATTTGTATTTCCCAGAGGAAGGCTTCGTGATTACCAATCCTTCCAAAGGCAATCATGGGGATCACTAAGCTAAGTTTTAGCTAACGATAAAGAAGGGACTTGGCATGGCTAACGATATTCGGATTTGCGATAAATGCAATCATATCCGCATGAAGACGTTTGTACCGAAGCTGCAAAAGCTCGCGCCGGACGCCGAGATCAAAATTGGCTGCAAATCGTATTGCGGTCCGTGCGGCAAAAGAGCGTTCGTATATATCAACGGCAGATACGTCAGCGCACCGACGGAGGACGAGGTGCTGGCGAAGGCTGCGCCTTTTGTGAAGAAACCGAAGTGAGAGAATTAGAAATGAGAAGCCGTCGGAGCTGGAGCTCCGGCGGTTTTTTTTAGGGGATCAGCTGTTTTGAAAGCTTCCTTCGGACAACCGTTTCTGGTAGGGTATTCTTAAGAAAAACGGCCAATCGATTAAACACCAAACAAAGGAGTTAGATCATGGGAGCGATTCAGGAACGGATGAAGGATGTCGCAAACTATCGGGCAGCTCGTACGGCAAGAGAGGACTTTGATGCGTTTTGGAGTCAGACGTTAGAGCGGTTTGCAGCCAAGCCGCTGAATGATCGCCGGGAACCTGCAGCGACGTTGATGAAGGGAACCCTTGCGGCGCGTGTGCAGTTTGAGGGATACGATGATACGCCGCTGTATGGCTGGTTTTTGGTCCCGAAGGGCGGGGACGAGCAAAATCGGAAAGTTCCGTGTGTGGTGATTTATCAAGGATATCAATGTCATCGGGGGATTCCGGAAAATTATGCCGTTTGGCTGCAGATGGGGTATGCCGTTTTTGCGGTGGATACGCGCGGCCAGACAGGGGAAACGGGGAATCGCTTAGCCTCTGCTCGAGGGATCTTCAAAGGGTGGATGACCCAAGGTGTGCTGGAGCCGGAGCACTTCTACGGCTTGGCGATGACGATCGACGCCTGGAAGGCGCTGCAATGGGTGAGTGCCCAACCTGAAATCGACGCAGAGCGAATTGGGGTGTACGGAACAAGCCAAGGCGGCGGCTTGGCGCTGCAGATGGCGGCGTTAAGCAAGGTACCACGGGCGGCAGTTGCTAACGTCCCGAATCTGTGTCATTTGGAGTTCGCGTTGATGAATTCAACCGGCTCCGTCTCGGAAATCGCTGAATTTGTCGCCCGTAACCCGGGATCGTTGGAGCAAGTCCTAACGACATTGAGTTATTTTGACAATCTGAACTTGGCCGAAAAAATCAACATCCCGGTGTTATACTCCGCAGGTTTTAAAGATCTGATCTGCTGGCCGGAAACGATCGCAGCAGCTTATAACCGAAACCCTGCGCCGGGGAAGGAGCTGCTGCTCTACCCGTTTATGGGCCATGAAGAAGGCCCTGACGAGCATCGGTTGAAGGCCTACGGTTTCCTGGGGGAGCATTTGCAGCCATAGCATGTGGAGAGATGAAGGGGACCCCTTGTCCGACATTGAGCTTGCCGGGAATCGAGTCGCCAAGTGTGCAGCAAATCCAGACGGGCCCATCCGCCTAACTCGAATTCGAATGCGAGCGCATGAACTGGCGAGGGGACATGCCTTCAACCTGCTTAAACGCTTTACTGAAGGAGTATATGTTGCTGTAGCCGACTTTCTCAGCGATGGTGGATAAGGACAAGCGGTGAAAGATCATCAGTTCTTTGGCTTTCTCCATCCGGTAGCGGATTTGAAACTGATGAGGGGTCAGGTCGAACGTTTGCTTGAAAATACGGGAGAAATGGAACACGCTGAGGCAAGCGATCTTCGATAACGTCTTCAGCGGGACCGTTTCGTTGTAATGCTCCATGATGTAGGTGACCGCCAGCTCCATGGCACGTTGATGCATGACCAGATGCGCGTTGTTGTTCGCCCTCAGCCCTTTTTGCAGCAAATAAAGGATGCGGAGCACCAGCGCTTTCTGGATCAACGGGTAGTCGGCATCACGCCGCTCGTAGGCATGAATGATTTGCATCAGCGTCTTGTGTACCTCGGCATGGTTGCCGATCCGCAGGACGTTGGGAAACCCGAAAGCCTGCCCCAGTATGTCAGGCCGAAGCCAAGCCAGCTCTGCCTCCGTGCATTCGCTGCGATTTTTGAAATTGATTGGTACCTCCTCAAAATCCTCATGATACAGCACATCAAAATGAATGTGCGGCATCCAACATTCTCCCCGCGAGTCTATGAACTCATGTTCCACCCCCGGTTTGAACAGTAAAATATCTCCGGGCACCGCAACAAACGTATCGTTCTCCACACGAATGGTGAGTTCCCCTTTTTCCATATACAACAGTTCATAGTCAAAAATGATGCGAGGCGCCAGCTTCATCGTGTCCACCCGGTGGTTCCAGGCTCTTCGAACGTTGGGTGACAGGCGATGTATCAGGTTCGAGGGAGTCAAAGTCGGATTGTCCATCGGTACCTCCTGTGTAGACAATAGCAAGAATGGATAACAAATCACAAATCCCAACATGGAAACCTGGAGATAGGATCATGTAAAATTTGATATGAAATCGCTTACATCATAACATGATCTGATTCGAACCGAAAGGGGCTGCAGATGGTGGAAGCGAAGGAACAGCCTGAGGCCGGATAAGGCTAGGGATTGAGTCACGAAGCGTACGTAGAGATATGTTCCATCAATAATGAAGGAGAGGGATGACGATGAACCCATTTAACGGACTAGATCTAGGATTAGGCAACTTGTACCGGTTGTCGCCGGCGAAGACAAGATCAATCAGTGCGGAGAATTTTACCGGCGCTAAAGGGCAAGGCGGCATGGCGACAGAAGGAACTGGGGCGGAGTGCGCCCGCGATCTTGGGCAAGGCTGGAAGGTCTCCCCGTCGGTAAATATCGCGGCAGGCCAGACCTTTACGGTGGCGGAGATCGACGGGCCGGGTGCGATTCAGCATATTTGGCTGACCTGTTTTCCAGAAAGCTGGCGTCATATGATCTTGCGGATGTACTGGGACGATGAGGACACCCCAAGCGTGGAGACACCGCTGGGCGACTTCTTCTGCAACGGCTGGTGCGAGCGCAGCAACGTCAGTTCGCTGCCGATCGCGGTGAATCCGGCCGGCGGGATGAACAGTTACTGGGTGATGCCGTTCCGCAAGAAGGCCAAAATCACCATCGAAAACCGGATGGATTCGGCGGTTGTCTTGTATTACCAAATCGACTACACCTTAACCGAGGTACCGGACGATGCTGCGTATTTTCACGCCCAATGGAGAAGAAGCAACCCGGTTTGCTACAAGGACGTGCATGTGCTGTTAGACGGCGTATGCGGCAAAGGGCATTACGTCGGTACATATCTGGCGTGGCAGGTGAACAATAATGGCTGGTGGGGGGAAGGCGAGATCAAGTTCTACATGGATGGAGATCAGGATTTCCCGACCATTTGCGGCACTGGCACGGAGGACTATTTCGGCGGGGCATGGAACTTCGAGCAACCCAAAGGAGAATATGGCTCCTACTCCACGCCATACTTAGGGCTTCATCAGATCATTAAGCCCGACGGCCTGTACCGAAGCCAGCAGCGCTTTGGCATGTACCGCTGGCATGTCATGGACCCGATCCGCTTCGAAGCGGATTTGCGAGTGAGGATTCAGGCGCTGGGCTGGCGCTCCGGCGGCCGCTATTTACCGCTGCAAGACGACATCGCCTCCGTCAGCTACTGGTATCAATCCGAGCCGCATGCCGCTTACCCGCAGCTGCCGGATAACGATGGGCTGGAAGTCATCTAACCAGCCAAAGGAGGGGATGACATGCAAAGCAGCATTTCGCCTGGCCCAGACTGACAGATTGCGTGCGGGACTGACGGTTCAAGCCGATCGGATGCATCGTCCGCGAATCCAGTGTCTCCCCCCATCCTGCTCGTTAGTTCTCCTTGCGGAACTCCGCAATCAAATCGGAAGTGATGATTTCGTCTGAGAAGCGCAGGCGTTTCATCGCTTCTTCGTGCTTCGCGCGGCATGCCTCGATCTCGGTAATCTTCCGATTGGTCAAGTCGTAGCAGCTGCCGTTCGTAAACAAGTTATCGTCGGATGGAATATAGTAGCGCTCGCCGTCTGTATACGCGCCGGAGCGCAGCACGACCAACCGATCCCTTGCACGTTCACTTCCCAGATCGGCAAATAGATTATTCCCCATCATGTAGTAGGAGTCTGAGGAAAAACCTAACAGATGCAGCAACGACGGCGTGAGGTCAAGCTGACCAGCGGGCTCCTCGTAGACACCGGCATGTTGACCATCCGGCAGATGGATAAGCAGCGGCACCTGATTCATGATCTGGTGCACATCAAGCTCGCTCAGCGATTTGCCGAAAAATTGTTCATACACCGCTTTGTCGGTGATCGAGTTGTCGTGATCCCCATAGAAGGCCAAAATCGTATGATCCCACAATCCTTCCTGCTTTAAGCCCTCCACGAACTCTCCAAGCGCGGCATCCACGTAATGCACGGCCTGCAAATAATCGCCGAATATCGTGCCCTTGAATTCGCCGGTATCCAGTTCCTGCAATCCAGCCGGCAGCGTATAAGGATGATGACTCGATAAGGTGATCATAAACGAATAAAAGGGCTGTTTCTCCTGAGCCATGATCGTGAGCGACTGCCGGAAGAAGGATTTATCTCCCAGCGACCAGCCCAGAGGCTCGTCCAGCTGGAAGTCTTTTTTGCTGTAAAACCGGTCGTAGCCCATCGCTTGATACATATTGTTCCGGTTCCAGAAGCTGCCCTCGTACGCGTGAAAAGCATCGGCAGTATAGCTGGCTTCTGTCTTCAGAATCTGCGGCAGCACGTCAAACGTATGGTTCGGATAACGGACAGCGACCGAGCCTGTGGGCAACGGATGCAAGGAACTGTTGGAGGAGAAGTCCGCATCCGAGGTGCGCCCTTGACCGGTTTGATGATAGAAATTCGAGAAATAGAGACTCTCACCCATCAGCTTGTTGAAATTCGGCGTGATTTCTTGGCCGCTTATGGTTTTGCCGATCATGAAATTCATAAAGGCTTCGGCCTGAATGACGATCACATTGCTGCCAGCATACTTCCCAAACAGGGCATTGTCCGCTTGGCGGCGCTGGCTAGCTTCGATGAACCACTGGCGGATCTCTTCCTGCTCCTCGGGGCTGACCGTTTGGCCGCCTCCGAGATGCTCCTTGAGGTAACGGCTTGCATCATAGTAATGGAAGCCTAGCAAGCCGGTCACGTTGTATAAGGAGACGTTCCACCAGTTGTTTTCGAACAACCCGACCGCCCAGGTTTGGGTATAAAAGCGAATGGGTCCCAACGTAAGCGCAAAGCCAAGTACAAAGATGCCGATCCCCGTATACAGGCGGCGGAATCTGCGCCAGCCGAGCGCGCGGCGAGAGGTGCCGCTAAAGGAAATGGGCGAGAAGGAGCCGCGCCCCAAGGCGTTGGATCTGCCGGTGCTGCGGAGCCAACCCGAAGGATGGCGGTTACCGCCTCCGTGTCTTATGCGGCGCACAGCCATAAACACCGCCCAAACCGCCCAATCGGCGATCAGCCACAGATCGGCAACGCGGATCAGCTCGCGGATGCTCCCGCCCAGATCCCCAACTTGTCCAGCTTGCAGCAGGACGGGCACAGTGAGAAAATCGCCAAAATAGCGGTAATAGACCAAATCGGCGAAGATGAGTACGGTGAGCAGCACGTTTAGCACTCCCAAGGCGATACTTCTTCCCTGTGGGGGCAGCCATAACGTCCAGAACGAAGCCAGCAGAATGGAACCGATGGCGATCAGATCGTCCAGCAGGTTCATGTCGATGTAACGGGCATGCAGATTATTATGCAAAATGACCAGTTTCATAAAAATCGCGGCCACAAAAAAGAAATAAACAAAATGGCGGTACTGCAGCCGAAGGCGGAATCGATTGCCGGAACCACCGCGATGAGATGTCAAACGCAGCATGACGACCTATTCGCTCCTTTCCTTGCTAAGGTGTAAAAGGGAGAGACCCTCCCTCTGCACCTAATGGCGCGGAGGAAGGGGCCCGAGATACTGCAAATATTGGCATTCGATACGCCCGTTGAACAGCTTGCGGCGCTTGTCCGCTTTGCGCTGGAACTCGTGCTCGAACTGCTTGGTTGGTGTCAGTGCGAAAAAAGACCACGTCGGCAGTCCGGCCATCACTCTCCCGAGCTGGGCGATCAGCTTGCGCACTTCCTTCTCTTCCCCAATCCGCTCACCGTATGGCGGGTTGGTGATCATCACGCCGTAATCGCCCTGCGGCTGGACTTTGGCGGCAGGCATGCAGGCGAACCGGATTTCGTTCGCCAGCCCGGCGCTTTTGGCCGCGGCTTTAGCGATTTCGATCGCGGCCGGGTCAATGTCGCTGCCGGCAATGTTCAGCGGTACATCGTCCCGTACCGCGTCAATCGCCTCGTCGCGCGCTTGCTGCCACAGCTCTGGCGGCACAACCGGCCATCGCTCGGCGTTAAACGTGCGCCGCAAGCCCGGCGCTATGTTCCAGCCGATCATCGCTGCCTCGATCGGCAACGTTCCCGAACCGCAGCACGGGTCGTAGAACGGGCGCACCGGGTTTTGATTCCAGCGGCTGAGCAGAATCATCGCCGCGGCCATCGTCTCCTTGAGCGGTGCTTCGGTCGCGTGCTTGCGGTAGCCGCGCTTATGCAGTGCTGGACCGGTCGTGTCCAGTGTCAGCAGCGCTTTGTCGTTAAGCAGATTTACTTCAATCACGTAACGCGGTCCGGTTTCTTCGAACCACTCGGTGTGATAGGATTGCTTCAGCTTTTCGACAATCGCTTTTTTCACGATCCCCTGACACGCCGGCACACTGCTGAGCTGCGATTTGTGCGAGCGTCCTTCCACCGGAAACTCTCCGTTTACCGGGATAAAATCTTGCCAAGGCAGCGCCTTGGTGCCTTCAAACAGCTCGTCAAAGGTGACGGCCGTAAACTCGCCCATTTTGATGAGGACGCGATCCGAGGTTCTTAGCCACAAATTACAGCGGCAAATATCGATGAGATCTCCGGTGAAATTCACCCTGCCGTTCTCCACCGCCGTATCTTCATAACCTAATTCTTTGAGTTCACGCGCCACCACGGCCTCCAGGCCCATCGGGGCGGTGGCGATCAGTTGCAAAGGTCCAGCCATATTTACGTCAATCACTCCAGCTTCGCATAGACTTGTGAGAATAGCGGAAAAACCATACAATTCAGTATAGGCCAATGTCTAACAAGTTACAAACGGTTCTTAAGTAAAAGGAATGAACGGATGAAAGGAAGATTATTCGATGCTGACGCCGGAGGAATACGGTGATGAATTATACGCCAAGGATGAAGTGCTGGAACGGGTAACCCAATCCATCGCCAACCAGGGGATGCGGGATGTGTCGATTGCGCCGGGATATGGGCGGCTGTTAACGCTGCTCGTCAAGCTGGCCGGAGCCAAATCCGTGTTGGAAATCGGCGCGCTGGGCGGATACAGCGGCATCTGCATGGCGCGGGGATTGCCTGCGGACGGGCGGCTCGTGTCCTTGGAGTTGAAGGAAGAGAACGCCGAACTGGCACGAACCAATTTGCATGAAGCCGGATACGGGGAGATGGTGGAATACATGGTAGGCCCCGCGCTGGACAGCTTGCATATCCTGGAGCAACGGGGGGAGCAGTTTGATTTCTTTTTGATCGATGCGGATAAGGAAAACTACCCGAACTATCTCGAATATGCGATCAAGTTGGCGAAACCGGGAGCGCTGATTGCCGGGGATAATATTCTGCTGCGCGGCCGGACGTTAAATCCCGACAAAAATGGACCGTCGGTACAAGCGATGCGCAGATTCAACGAGATGATCGCCACGGATGAGCGTCTGATCAGCACATTGCTGCCGGCATATGACGGGTTGGCGCTGGCGATGGTGAAGTAAGGCTTCCGACAAAAAGAACTATAGGGTAAGACAAGAACCTGCTGTAATGGCGGGTTTTTTAACGCGGCAATTTACCAAGGATGTACTATATTTTACAAAAAAATAAATAATTCTTCACAAAAATGCATCGAATCGTGTATAATTTAGACATCAGTAATTTTCCCCAGTATTAGCATCCTCTTCTATTTATTTAATTCCCTTCATGATCTTATGTGATACGCAGTTATGGTATAAGCTCCTTTGGGAGTTTATATAGACTTCCTTCAGAAAGGGGGGGCGTTTAGGGTTCCTGCAGAAGGTTGTAAAAGTGAGAATTTGAAATGCACAGCCAAGGATCAGACATAAGGCACATTTCCAATTTCAAAGGAGGGACAAGCATGACTTCAACACGGCTAGCACAATCGTTAGTTTTGAAGGCGCTTACTTCTTTGTTGGTCATGGTGATTGCTGGAATCGGAATGATCCTGTTATCGGAACAAGCTTCGGCTCACGGCTGGGTGGACGGGCCGGCAAGCCGGGCGATCTTGTGCAAAAACGGCCAGAATACGGACTGCGGTGCGATCGTATACGAGCCTCAGAGCTTGGAAGCGCCCAAGGGATTCCCGAATGCCGGACCAGCAGATGGGAAGATCGCGAGTGCTAATGGAGCCTTCCCTAAGCTGGATGAGCAATCGGCCAACCGATGGACCAAAGTGAACATTTCGGCCGGAACGAACACCTTCACCTGGAAATTTACCGCCCCCCATGCCACGGCAAACTGGAAATATTACATCACGAAACCGGGCTGGGACCCTAATGCCCCATTAACGCGCAATTCCTTTGATCTGACACCGTTCTGCACGGTGAACTATGGCGGGGTGCAGCCTCCGTTTACGTACTCGCATACGTGCAACGTCCCGGAGCGGACAGGGTACCATGTGATCCTGGCTGTCTGGGAGATCGCAGATACGGCGAACGCCTTCTACAACGTGATTGACGTCGATTTTGGCGGCGGCAACTCAGGAGACACGACCGCTCCGACGGCACCAACCGGGCTGGCGGCAACGGCCGTTACCTCGAACTCGGTTACGCTTAGCTGGAACGCCTCCAGTGATAACGTTGGCGTCACCGGCTACCGGGTTTATAATGGCAGCAACTTGGTAGGTACGGTGTCGGGATCCACGCTGAGCCATACTGTGACTGGGCTGAATGCGAACACGTCCTATACGTTTACCGTCAGGGCGGTGGATGGAGCGGGCAACAGCTCTTCGCCGAGCAACCCGGTGACCGTGACGACAAGCCCGGCCGTGAACGATACCCAGGCCCCTTCGGCTCCCGGTAACCTGCATGTTATGGGGACACCCACGTCCTCCAGTGTGACGTTAATGTGGAGCCCATCGACTGATAACGTGGGGGTCACAGGCTACCGAATTTATCGCGGATCCACCTTATCTGTAACCGTGTCTGGGACGGAGACCAGCTTTACGGTAACCGGACTCAGCGCAGCAACTTCCTATACGTTCACCGTTCGTGCAATTGACGCGGCCGGCAATGAATCTGCAGCCAGCAACACGGTGCAAGTGACGACAGCGTCGGCTCCTGCTGCGCAACCTTGGGCCCCAAATACCGCGTATGCGGTTGGGGAGTTGGTCAGCTACAACGGGGAGATCTACGAATGCCGTCAGGCTCATACTTCCCTGGTCGGCTGGGAGCCGCCGAACGTGCCGGCTTTGTGGCTGCTGAAATAATCTGAGACTCAAATCCCTCGGCTTTATTGCCGGGGGATTTTTTTCGCCGAATATTAGTTATCGGGGTTTGAACAGCGTTGGAGGACGAAAACAGCGTTCAAGTCCTGTGATGGTGAATGAAAGGATTTGATTGAAATTGAATGATTATGATAGAATATGATTGTTTTATGCTGAGGATATGAACCGATGGTGGAGTTGGGAGGGGAATGATGTTAACGGAAGAAAGGCATCGCCGGATTATGCGACGGTTGCAGGAGGCAGGTACGCTTAAGCTTCAGGAGCTATGCGTCATGCTTGAAGCGTCCGAATCCACCGTAAGGCGCGATTTGGCGGATTTGGAAGAACAGGGACTGCTTCGCCGGGTACATGGCGGCGCGACGCTCCCGATGATGCCCGGAGGTTTGGAGCCCGGGATGGCGGAGAAGTCTGCCGTCCATCTCCCGCAAAAACAGCAAATTGCTGAAGTTGCGTCGGGCTTGGTTCGCAGCGGGGAGGCGATCTATCTGGACGCGGGTACGACGACCTTGGCCATGATCCCTTATCTGCGCGGGAAATCGATCACCGTCGTGACGAACGGCTTACCGCAAGTGGAGGCGCTGCTTGAGGCAGACATTCCAGTGTACCTGCTTGGAGGTCTGGGCAAAAAACGCACGAAAGCCCTGGTCGGCAACCTAGCGCTGGAGCAGTTAACGCATTTTCGGTTTGACCGGTGTTTCCTTGGGGCGAATGGGGTTCATCCCGAGGCGGGGTATACGACGCCGGATCCAGAGGAAGCCGCATTAAAACGCCGTGCGAATGAGCAGTCCTCGCTCACCTATGTACTTGCCGATTCCAGCAAAATCGGGAATGTTGCTTTTGCCAAGATGTTCGAGCTGGAGCGGGCGGCCCTCATTACAGAGCAGGTTCCGGAACACTGGCGTAAGCCCATCTCGGAAATGACAAACCTAATTGGAGGATAATCCATGATGATTTACACACTTACTTTAAATCCTTCCATTGACTATATCGTGGAGGTTGACCGCCTGCAGCTCGGCGGGCTCAATCGGATGAACCGAGACCTGAAGCTGCCCGGCGGGAAAGGGATTAACGTCTCGCGCATCCTCAAGCGGCTTGGGGCGGACACGACAGCTATGGGGTTCCTTGGCGGCTTCACTGGGGATTTTATTGAAGAAGCTTTGCATAATGAAGGGATTCCTGCTGATTTTGTACGCATTCGCGGCGGGGAGACCCGGATCAATATTAAGCTTAAGCATGGCGCTGAAACGGAGATTAACGGTACTGGCCCAGTTATCGCACCGGGAGAAGCCGATGCTTTGGTGGAGAAGCTGTCCGTTTTGAAGGAAGGTGATCTGGTTATTTTGGCGGGCAGCCTGCCTTCCTCGCTTCCTGCCGACTACTATGAGCAGCTGATCAAGATGTGCCAAAAGCAAGGAGCAAAGTTCGTCATCGATACCACAGGTGAACCGCTGCGCCGGGCGCTGCCTTACCACCCGCTGCTTGTGAAGCCAAACCATCATGAGCTAGCTGAGCTGTTTGGCGTCGTGATAGAGACACGGGAGCAGTTGATCGCATACGGCCGCAAGCTGCTAGAAGAAGGGGCGCAGCACGTATTGATTTCGATGGCTGCGGAAGGCGCACTGTTGATCGGTGATAACGAGGTCTTCCATGCGAATGTTCCGCCCGGCAAGGTGCGCAACTCCGTTGGTGCTGGCGATTCAATGATCGCCGGATTTACGGGGACGCTCGCCTTAGGGGGAGACTTCATGGAGGCGTTCCGGGCCGGCGTAGCCTCGGGCAGCGCTACCGCTTTCTCCGACGATTTGGCCGAGCGTTCACTGATCGAGGAGCTGCGGGCGAAGGTGAGTATTGAGAAGATTGGATAAGGAAACAAACAGAAGACCCCCAACCGCAGATTGGGGGTCTTGCCATTTACCGAAGTAGATTCAGGGTCCGTCGTGATACAAATGCGCCCAGCCGTTACCGATGACTTGCGGCCGGCGAGGATTGCCGTCGCTCTGTTGGTAAGGCCGCAGCCCGTAACCCTGATTATAAGGCGGATGATAAGTATGTGGCGTCGAAGTTTGCTGCGCTTGAGCTTGCGGGTTCGGTTGATGACAGCCCAACGGAGGACCGATGATTACCGATTGATTTAGAGGGGCGAACGCAGCTCTTACTTTTTCTACATCCAGACAATAAGTATGGGCGAACGCTTCAGGTGGAGTCAGCCGCAGCATATCGGAGGCGAGAATAAATTCTGGAATCGGTTGATCAAAAATCGCCAGAAACCGCGTCCCATCCATCGTCGCCGTGTCGTAATGCCACCACCCTTGCGGGATACTGGTCGCCCATCCGGGACGGGTGGGGTAATGCTTCAATTCTTTGGTGAATGGGTTGATGATTGAGACCACCACTTCACCCGAAAGGCAATACACTAGCTCTGAAGCGTTTTGGTGAATGTGCATTTCGACGACGTTGCCTTTGTCGAGGTAGGTATCAAAAAAAGACATATTCCCCAGCGTGTTTATCTGATGAATGGAAAGCATGTTGATGAAGTTCCGTTGATCTTTGCGGAAGGTTGTGTTCCGGTTAACGTCGTACGTGAACTGTGCGTTGGGTGATGTGAAATCCATATAAGAAACCGCCATGTTGTTCCCTGCCTTTCCTATGTATAGGCACTATTGCTTCTACAGAATATCTATGTTTGAGATCGGGTTGATATGTATGTTTTGGGGAATCTTATAGGAGCCCTCGAGTTTGCTTTTTCGGCCGACGGTTTGTATGATGAGGTCAAAACAGCATTTACATAAAAAGGAGACGGGTTCATGAGTAACGTTCCGAAAATACTGATCGTTACCGGTGCGGTTCTTATCGTGATTGGTTTGCTGTGGATGTTCTTGGGAAGGTTCGTGCAACTGGGGCGGCTTCCGGGGGATATTGCGGTTGAACGGGGCAATTTTCGGTTCTACTTCCCGATCGTGACGTGTATCGTGCTCAGCGTTGTGTTCTCTTTAATCATGGCTGTGATTCGGTGGTTGATGAAGTGACGCCTGGGGTCTCGCGGGTCAAGGGCTGGCTGCTCGCCGCTCTGTCTGCCCCTACCGCCGTCAAAAGACTGCAAAAGTGCAGTTTTTTTCGGCCAAGTCGCCGAAGTAGAGGAAAAACCTGCAAAAGTGCAGGTTTTTTTGCTTGAAACAGTTGATTGGAGTTAAATCGCAAAAAATAACTGTATTTTTGCAGTTTTTCATCGTCTGCAACGAGTGAGGCGCGTTACTGGTAGCTGTTCTTCGTCTTAACGCCATTAATACCTGGCAGAAGGAATCTTGAAAACGACTCAAGGGACAGTTCCATGAGCTAATGCGTACCGTCTCCATATTTGTTGACGTAATGCGATAAGGCCAAGAGCGGCCAGATATATCGATAGCTGTGATAATGCACGTAAAAATAACCCGGTAACCCGGCTCCCGTTGGATACGTGGAGGGCCAATCCTCCTCATACAACATCGCGATCAGCCGGGCAACGCCCCGTTCGATCTCGGGCGTTGGCTGATCATGGACGGCGATCAACGCATCAAGCGCCCAGGCGGTTTGGGACGGTATGCTGGCCTGAAGCGAAACGTACCGCCTCAACTGATCGCTGCGGCATGATTCGCCCCAGCCGCCGTCCGGGTTTTGGATGCGCCTCAGCCAATCCGCCGCCTTCGCGATCCCCGGATGATCGGCGGGCATGCCCACGGCCATCAGCCCGGTGAGCGCCGCCCAGGTTCCATAGATGTAGCATATCCCCCAGCGGCCATACCAAGAGCCGTCTTCCTCCTGATGGCTCAGCAACCAATCCGCTCCGCGGGCCACCCAATCCTGTCGAACGCTCAGCTTGGCGAAGTTGCCCAAAAACTCTAGCGTCCTTCCGGTCAAATCCGCTTCAGAAGGATCGATGGCTGCGGACTTTGCTCCTTCAATCGCCAGCCAAGTGAGCATCTCTTTGTTGGTGTTCTTTTCGAAGGCTGGCCAGCCGCCGTCGTTATTTTGCATCGACCAAACCCAGTTAAGCCCGCGGTTCCATGATTCTAATACCTCACAATCGTCGGCATGAAAGGCGGACAAGGCGCGGAGGGCGGCGGTGGTGTCGTCGACGTCAGGGACGAACGTATTCGTCTCGGAGAACCCCCAGCCTCCGGGGACGATGCCCGGATTATGAATCTGCCAATCGCCAGGGCGGTGATGCTGGCGCTCACGCAGGTAATCGGCGGCTCGTTGGATGGCCGGATGAGTAGGTGAAACCCCTGCTTTTTGCAAAGCATAGGAAATCAACGCGGTATCCCATACGGTAGAGGGAGAGTTCTGGATCGTGACATAGCGTGTTCCCCCTTGGCCACCGCGGTCCACCGCAAACTTCATCTGAGATAACCCTTCCACCGCACGCTGGATCACCGGATGCTGCGGCTCGTATCCCAGCGCCAGCAAAGCGAACACCATCAGCACCGTACAGCTGGCGTACGTGTACAGCGTCCCATCGCTTTCAATTCGATCCAGCATATATTGCTCAGCCCGGTTAACGGCGGCATGGCGGATACGTTGCGGCGTACCTACCAAATGCGCCAAGGCCGATTGGATGAGCTTCAGCGGTTCCCGGCTTTCTGGAGTAAGCGTGAGCGGGTCTTCCTCTTCGCTGCGCGCGTCGAGAAACAGCTCGCTTAAATCCGGCGTTCGCTTTGAACGGGCGCGAAAATTCCGATCGGCCATGATCAGCAGCGGTACGAGATGCACCCGCGAATATCCGGAGAAATCATAAAAGTTCAGAGGTAACGATTCAGGCAATAGCAGGATTTCGATGGGGATGAGCGATAAGGAGGTCGGCCAATCTCTCTGTCCGGTGGCGGCCAGAATGGCTTTGGTGAGCAGGCTTCCGGCGTGCCCAATGCCGCCCCGGTCCAGGATATAACGTTTCGCCCGTTGAATCGGTTCGTCTTCCGGCTTGCTGTACCCGGAGTACAGCAAAGCGTAATAAGCCTCAACCGTAGCGGACAAGTGGCCTTCCTTGTCGTCATGGTACCAACGCCAGCAGCCTTCTGGTTCTTGGGCCGCAAGGATGCGATCGTGCAGCTGTCGGATCAAATCTTCTTTGTCATTGTTTAACGTACGAAAAAGAATGATTGTGCAAGCGTCAATCGAGATGCCGTTTTCGAAGCAAAAGCGCCACGTTCCGTCCAACTCCTGCCGCTCGATCAGTTCCTCGGTTAACCGTTGGATTTCTCCCCGGATCTCGCCCATGTACTGTGCCATCCTTGCTCCCTCCCTCGACCTGTCACCTCATTATATGAGCGGGCAAGGGTGGGCATGATCCATTCATGAGCAGCCGTTCCTCGATGGACCCGGACGATCCGCGCCTCAACGGCGACAAGCGAGCTTGGTTCTTCGAACAGACAAGATCACGAAATGGTGTAAAGTCCGGCGATTATTCGGTATAGTAGATGGAAGAAGTTTGGTGATGAGGATCCAAAATTGAACGTTACCTAAAAAGAGAGGGAACCAAGCGATGACGACAAGACTATATTTCGACGATGCCTATTTGACCCATTGGACCACCCGCATCAAGGACAAGCTGGAGCGGGAGGATGGCATTTACGTTGTTCTGGAAGAGAGCGCCTTCTATCCCCATGGAGGCGGTCAGCCCAACGATACCGGACGGATTGGCGGGATTCCGGTTCTGGATGTGATCAGTGAGGGCGATGTCGTGCTGCATAAGGTGGAGCGTTTCCCAGAGGAGGCCGAAGTACGCTGTGAAATCGACTGGGATCGCCGGTTTGACCACATGCAGCAACATAGTGGGCAGCATTTGCTATCCGCGGTTTGTCGCGAGCTGTATGAAGCGATCACCGTGAGCTTTCATCTGGGTGAAGATTATTGCACCATTGATGTAGAACGTCCCGAACTGTCTGCGGAACAGCTGGAGGCGATTGAACGTGAAGCGAACCGTCATATTTATTTGAATCACAAGATCTCCAGCTACTTCGTTACCCAGGAGGAGGCGTCCCGACTGCCGCTGGTGAAGCCTCCGAAGGCGGTGGACCGCGTCCGCATCGTGGAGATGGAAGACGTGGAGTACAACGGTTGTGGAGGTACGCATGTGGCGGCGACCGGTGCGATCGGGATGATTAAACTGCTGAAGACCGAGAAGCAGAAGGGGAATGTTCGGATCTTTTTCAAATGTGGGTACCGGGCCCTCAGAGAGTTTCAGGAGCAGCAACACATTTTAGCAACCATTACCGCCAAATTAAAAACAGGCCGGGACAGTATTCTGGAGCGCCTCGACAAATGGGAAGATGAGCAGAAGCGGTTGCAACGGGAGTACGATACGTTAAAAGAAGCGATGGACGAAGTAACCGTAAGTGAGCTGCTGGAGAAGCGCGAAGGCGGGATCATTGCGCAAATCTATGCGGACAAGTCCTTGAAGGATTTGCAAAGCCTTGCCCAAAAGCTGACGGCCCAAACTGATGCAGCGGTCCTGCTGGCCACGGAAGCGGAACAGAAGGTGGTGCTGGCCCATAACGGCAGCCTCTCGCTGTCCTGCGGAGCCTTCTTCAAGGAGCATCTCTCTGCTTATGGAGGCAAAGGCGGCGGCAGCGACAAGCTGGCACAGGCCGGCTTCAGCAGTTGGGCGGATGCGCTGGCTTTTTATGAGTTTGTGAAGCAGACTGTATCGTGAAAAAATATCGGGCGTCATCCCTGCGGATGCTCACGGATCAAATCGACAAAACGTTGGACCGCTGGAGACAGCGGTTCATTTTTTCGCGTATAGACCGAGATCGTATTCATCAGGTCTACGCCATCCACGAAGACGCGGCTCAGTAGTCCGCGCTCCACGTATTCCCTCACCACCAGCGCCGAAACGAAGCTGGCCCCGTACCCGGCAATCACCGCCTGGACGGTTTCGTTTAACCCGTTAAATTGCAAGGCGATGCGCGGCGCCTGTGCATTGTAGGTCCGGCATAATGCCATAAACCGTTCCCGTGTGGAGCTGCCGATCTCCCGCATGACAAAAGGTTCCCTGACCATGTCGTGGAGGGAGACGCGCTGTCCCGCATACCGATGTTTCGGGGAGACGACAAACCACAATTCGTCCCGGAACATTTCCTCTGCATGAACCGATTCAGGGTAGGTTTCTGGCAATCCGCCGTAGATCGCCAAATCCACCTCCAAATTCAGCAGTTGCTTTAGCGCATCCGTCGAATTTGTCGTGTTGATGCTCATCTCCACATGCTCGTATTGCGATTTAAATTTCGCGATCCAAGTCGGGACGAGGAAATGCGCGGGCAAATAAGTGGCTGCCAGCCGGATATGCCCCAGCTCCCCCATTTTATAATCTTGCAAAAACTGCTCGATCTGCTGCTCTACCGCAAAGAGGCGTCGGCTGTAGGTAAACAGCTTGTCCCCGACGTCGGTTAAGGCGATGCCGCGTCCTTGCGCTTTCAGCAGGGGCAGTCCCAGTTCCTTTTCCAGCTTACGGATCTGGGCGGAGATGGCCGGCTGGCTGATGTTTAACAGCTCCGACGCGCGCGTCACACTGCCTGTCTCCGCAATGACGTGGAACAACCGCAAGGCGTGTAAGTTCATTCCACTTAAGCCCCTTTCAATTCATAACTTTTATCTATGATTTACTTATAAAGATATATTATATTTATGGGTCTAAATCAACTACAATGTCCTCAGCAGGAAATATAATCGTATGCCAAAAGGAGCTGAGGCAGGGATGAACCTGGAAAAACTCGTTTATGATTACGATCAACAGGGGACAAATTACGCTGGATATCGGCGGACTGATCCGCGTATTGCGCGGTATGTGTTCGAGGCGTTGGGGGATGCCCAAACGATCATCAACGTGGGCGCTGGAACCGGGTCCTATGAGCCGAAGGACCGGTATGTCGTCGCAGTAGAACCTTCCGCAACGATGCGCAGTCAGCGGAGGGCGCGCGGAGCAGTTCCGGCCGTCAACGCCTGGGCAGATGCGCTGCCTTTTGATGATCAGGCTTTTGATGCAGGGATGGCGATGGTCACTGTCCACCATTGGCCTGATTTTCGCCATGGCCTTCAGGAGCTGAGAAGGGTGACGCGAGGGAACGTCATCGTCTTGACCTTTGATCCGGATGCACTCGATTCGTTCTGGACGGCTGAGTATTTTCCGGAGCTGATCGAAGCCGAGCGGCGGCGTTATCCGAAACCGCAGGACATTCTTGAAGCGCTGGGAGAGGGAGGGCAGATCATTCCGTTGCCCATTCCACTGGATTGTATTGATGGATTCCAGGAAGCTTTCTACGGCCGTCCGGAAGCGTTCCTGATCCCCGAGGTACGTCAGGCCCAGTCAGCATGGGGCTTCTTGGCGGAAGGCGTGGAGGAGCGCCTGGTTCAGCGTTTGGCCGATGCTTTGAAATCCGGGGAATGGGACCGCAAATACGGGCACTATCGGAACATGCCAACCATGACAGGGTCACTCCGGCTGATCGTCAGCGAATCCGAAGCATAAAGATAAAGTCCACATTCTTATAAGCTGTCTTCACCGCATACGCGTGGGAGGCGGCTTTTTTGCGTTTCTTTTACTGTGCGATGACGATTTTGACACTCCATTGATCCATGGCTAACGTTCCGGTGACATCCAAGCTATACACTAGCAGAGGAATTTGAACATCTCAACCTTCATAAAAAAAGGAGGCTTTCCTCATGAGCGAGCTGGATCACCAGGTGAGTCTGCCATCAAGGGGCCAATCCGTAGCATCGGCTTCTGCAGCGACTCGTCGACCTGCCCGCGCCGCAACCTTAAGACAACAGAACATTCGAGAACATGCGCTGGCCTATACGTTTCTGGCTCCGTCGTTGCTCCTGTTTGTCGTGTTTTTGTTCTACCCGCTGCTAAAGTCGGTGTACTTGAGCTTACACAGCACGGACCCGACTGGTCGAATCGCCTCATTTGTTGGCTTCGACAATTTTACCAGCCTTTTTGCCTCCGGCTTATTTGTCAGCGGGATGAAGGTGACAGCGCTCTTTGCCTTATTCACCGTGCCAACCGGAATGCTGATCGCGCTGGTGCTCGCAGCATTCACGCATCATCTTCGACGGGGGAGACGGTTTTTCCAATTCGCCTACTCGCTGCCGTTGGTACTCTCCGTTGGTTCAGCGGCGGTCATTTGGAAGTTTCTGTTTCACCCTACTTTAGGTATGCTTAACTACTTACTTGGCTTGGCCGGCGTGGGTCCGGTACCTTGGCTGATCAGCCCGGACTGGGCTTTGTGGTCCGTGTCGCTGATGACGGTCTGGATGAACTTGGGCTTTAATTACATCATCCTGTCCAGCGGGATGCAGGGAGTTCCCGACGAGCTGTACGAAAGTGCCAAGATCGATGGAGCTGGACCGATGACAACGTTTCGCAAAATTACGCTGCCGCTTCTGTCGCCCACGTTATTTTTCCTGTTGGTGGTGTCCATCATCAGTGCATTCCAATCGTTTGGGCAGATCAACATTCTGACATCGGGCGGGCCGATGAACCGGACGAACGTCTTCGTCTACACGATCTACCAAGAAGCCTTCGTCAACTTCCGGTTTGGTACGGGCAGTGCCCAAGCGCTTCTACTCTTCCTGGTCATTCTGCTATTGACCTTGATTCAGTTCAAATGGGTAGAAAGGAAAGTCCACTATCAATGAACAAGCTGACCTTTAACCAAATCATTGTGTTGTTGTTCATGACCGCAGCTGCAGTTCTCGTCCTTTATCCTATCGTTTACAGCCTGTTTATGTCCGTCATGACGCCGCAGGAAGCCAGCGCCTATCCACCGCATCTGGTGCCGCATTCGTTGCATTTGAGCAACTTTGCCGAGGTGCTACAGATCGTTCCGATTGCCTTGTTTATCGGGAACACCTTTCTGGTCTCCGGGATTGTGATGCTTGGACAATTGATCACCGCCAGCTTGGCAGCCTATGCCTTCGCCAAGATGGAATTCAAGGGCAAAGGCTTGATGTTCAGCTTATTTGTCGCCACGATGATGGTTCCTTGGGAAGTAACGATGATCCCCAATTATTTAACGGTACGCAGCCTGAATTGGTTGGACAGTTACCAGGGGTTAATGGTGCCGTTTTTGGCCACTGCCTTTGGGACGTTTCTGCTTCGCCAGTTTTTCCTGCAGCTGCCGAAGGAGCTGTTCGAGGCGGCGAAAATCGATGGCTGCGGGCATGTCCGTTACTTTCTGTTTCATGTGCTTCCGCTTTCAAGACCGGCGCTTGGAACGCTGGCGGTGTACTCTTTTTTGAATATGTACAACAGTTACTTATGGCCGCTTCTGATCACTAACAGCAAATCGATGCGCACGGTGCAGATCGGCATCTCCATGCTGGAATTTCAGGAGACAACCTCTTGGAATCTCGTATTCGCAGGGATTACGTTAGTCATTCTACCGTCCCTGCTGTTACTGGTGTTTGGACTTAAGCAACTCGTTCGCGGGATGGCGGCCGGGGCGTTGAAAGGCTAAGAAATTTTCAAAAATCATTTTACGTAGGGAGAGGTACGAACGATGAAAAGGTTTCGCTTCAAAAGCATGCTGCTGGTGATGGCAGCGTTGATGGTGGTTATTGCCGGGTGCGGCGGGAATGGGAATGAAGCAGGAAGCAGTGCGGCAACCGGGGGAACCAATACCCGCAGCGACAATTCGGCAAGCGCCAGCTCGGGGAAGAAGCCGATTCACCTGACCTGGTGGCACTCGATGTCAGGGGCGAATGAGAAGGCTATTAACGAGCTCGTCTCGGATTTTAATGCGAGCCAATCCGATATTGAAGTGGAAGCTGTGTTCCAAGGAAGTTACGATGAGAGCTTAAATAAGCTGAAAGCTTCGATGGGCTCGAACAGCGGCCCAGACTTGATCCAGGTGTACGAGATCGGCAGCAAATTTATGATCGACTCCAAGGCGATCACACCGGTGCAGAAGTTTATTGATGAAGACGGCTATGATCTCTCGCAGTTAGAACCTAACATTATTCGTTATTACACGATCGGCGGCCAGTTAAATGCTATGCCGTTTAATACGTCGAACCCGATACTTTACTACAACAAGGATGCCTTCAAAGCCGCAGGTCTGGATCCGGAAAATCCACCGAAAACGTTTGAGGAGTTTGAAGCGGCAGCTACCGCGTTGAGCAAGAAGGGGCAACCGGGCGCTGCGATCGCTGTTTATGCTTGGCTTGTCGAGCAGTGGTTTGCCAGCCAAAATGCCGATTACGTGAATAATGGCAACGGACGTGAAGCGGATGCCACCGAGTCGCTGCTCGCATCGGAGGCGGGGGTGAACATTCTGGAGTGGTGGAAAAGAATGGTGGACAACGGAGTTGTCGCTAATTTGGGCCGCAAAACCGATGACACGGACGCTGCCTTTGCTGCAGGCCAAGTGGCGATGACCTTAAATTCAACGGCGGCACTGCGTAACATCGTAGGAGCGGTTGGCGACAAATTCGAAGTAGGCACTGCCTTCCTGCCAAGACCCGCCAGCGCCAAAGAAGGCGGCGTGATCGTTGGGGGCGCAAGCTTGTATATCATGAACAACAAATCGGAAGAAGAGCAAAAAGCGGCATGGGAGTTTATCAAATACGTAACCTCTCCGGCTGCGCAGGCGAAATGGAGCGTAAACACCGGCTACTTCCCGATCACGAAAGCGGCTTACGACGAGCAAGTGTTGAAGGATAATATGGCGAAATATCCGCAGTTCCAAACCGCTGTTGATCAGTTGCATGCGTCGACGGAATCTACGGCGACCTCCGGTGCGCTGATGGGCGTCTTCCCGGAAGCGCGTCAATTCGTGGAAGGTGCGATCGAGGAAGTGCTGAACGGACAAAAATCGCCGAAGCAAGCATTGGAAGACGCCGCCAAGCAAATTACCGAGAAGATCAAGCAGTATAATGCGACGGTGCAGAAGTAACTTTATATTTTAGAAAGAGAGCCGGGAGATTGTCCCGGCTTTTTTACTTGGGATATTTAACTGTAAATCCTAACGTTAATTTCGAAGGTATTCCCCATCTGCGAAGAATAACAGTAAAACCTGCCGTTAATTTTTGGGAAAAGCGCACTATCGCGCAAATTTGTCCGAAATAACGTTACTTTTTCCTGTTAATGATGCTAAAACGGAGGATTGGCCTCGAAATAACAGCAGGTTTTCCCGTTAATTATCTTCGGTTCTCCGAACTGAGAGAACACTGGGCGACTCTGTTTACATAAGTCAGTCCCTTACAGCTTACCTCGGCGCTGGCATTCGCGGCTTTGGATGCGAATACAGCTTCACGCGCACCCAGAACATATTGATCAGCAGCAGGATACCGGAAATCACAAACAATCCCTCAATGCCGATATACCCGGCGAGAAAGCCGCCAATCAGCGAGCCCATCATATTGCCCAAGGCGAGGGTACTACTGTTAAACCCAAATGCCCGGCTCTCCATGCCGTCCGGGGTGTAAAAGCGGATCAGCGCGTTGACGCTAGGCAGCAATCCCCCCATGAACACGCCCATCAGGAACCGAATGGCGATCAATTGCCACACCGTCTGTACGAACGCCTGCGGAATCAGCGTAGCCGCCGCTCCAATCAGGCAAAAGGTCAGAATGCGGTGAGCGCCCAGCTTGTCGCTGATTCTGCCGAGTATCGGCGAAGTGATCATATTGGAAATGCCCGTCACGGCGCTGACAAATCCGGCCCAGAACGCCACGTCTGCGGTTTGTCCATGCAGCTTCTCCACATAGAGAGGCAGCAACGACATCGGGCTCAGCATCGCAAACTGCAGCAAGAAGGTTACGGCGAATAACGCGGTGAGCTGCGGCGTTTTGTTCAGCTCCAGGAAGCCTTGCAATACAGATGGTTGAGGCGTGTGCAGCGCCTCCTCCCGATCGAACTTCTCGCGTACGAAGAGGAGCGCCAGCATGGATGCGATAAACAGCAGCACCCCTGTAATGTAAAATATCGGCCGAAATCCGATCCACTCCGCCATCAACCCGCCAATTAAAGGGCCGAGGATCGTGCCAGCCACGTTGCCTGACTGGATCGTGCCCATCGCGAAACCCATTCGCTCTTTCGGCGCTGTACCTGAGATCAGTGCGACGGAAGCGGGGTTAAAGCCGGAGATCGTTCCGTTTAGCAACCGCAGGCCAAGCAGGTGCCACGGCTGGGTGGCGAAGCCCATCAACGTAATGACGATGGCCATGCCGAAGCCGGAGCGGAGCAGCATAATCTTACGTCCGTATTTGTCGGCGAGCTTCCCCCAGATCGGTTGAAAAATAAACGAAGTCGCGAAGTTAGCAGCAAAAATCATTCCAGCCCACAGCCCAATCGCCCGCTCTCCATGCACGTGCAAATCCCGCGCCAGATACAGCGAGAGGAACGGTGTAATCATCGTCATCCCGGCGTTGACCAGAAACTGCCCGAACCACAGCACAATGAGATTTATCTTCCAAGTTTTCAATTGTGCTTTCACTTCCTTTCGCTGAGGTTCTAGGATGCGTGAAAAACTTAGAGTTATACCAGTATACACCATTGAAAACCGGGATCAGGGCATTCTTCATAGCATCTTCATCCGATTGTCATAGGTTCGCCACGTTGTGATAGTTGTTACTTACTTTTAAGTAGGGCATAATGTAGATTAGAATGTTTATAGTGTAGATTGAATGTTCAGTTATCAAAATTTGGTTTCTACGAGTATTGGAGGCGTGCGGTTTGGCTTATAATGATCGCTTGATCCGGGCCCTGCGGAAGCAGGAGGTGGATCGCCTTCCGGTTTGGTACATGCGCCAGGCGGGCAGGTATGATCCGGATTACCGGAAAATCAAAGAGAAATACAGCTTATTGGAAATTTGCCGGCAGCCGGAGCTGGCGGCGGAAGTGACCATGATGCCCGTTCGTAAGCTTGGCGTGGACGCGGCTATTTTGTATTCCGATATTATGAATCCGGTTGCTTCACTGGGCGTTAAATTCGATATCGTCAAAAATATCGGCCCGGTCATCGAAGAACCGATCCGTACGCTTGCGGATATTGAGCGGCTTCGACCGATCGACGTTCACAAGGATTTATCGCATGTCTTGGAAACGATTGCGATTTTGGACAAGGAGCTGGATGTGCCGCTGATCACATTTGCCGGTGCTCCGTTTACGATTGCCAGCTACTTGATCGAAGGGCGGCCGTCCAAGAGCTATATCCGCACGAAAGCGATGATGTACGGCGATCCAGAAGCTTGGTTCAAACTGATGGACAAGCTGGGTGATATGGTGATCACCTACCTTCGGGAGCATGTGGAAAGCGGAGGCAAGGCGTTCCAACTGTTTGACAGTTGGGTAGGCGCGCTCGCTCCGAAAGATTTTCAGCGGTATGTACTACCAACGATTACCCGTATTTTTGCCGAACTTCAGGATTTGGATGTACCTAAAATTTATTTTCCTGGTGTCAGCTCGGGAGAGCTGCTGCCGACATTAACGGATATCGCTGCCGATGCCGTTGGCCTCGATTGGCGGGTATCGATTACAGAAGGCCGGCGCCGGACGGGCGGGAAGTTTGCGATGCAAGGCAATTTGGACCCGTATGTGCTAACCGCGCCAATGAATGTCATTAAGGCACAAGCAAAGGAAATTATCGATGACGGCCTGAACGCCCCTGGCTTTGTGTTCAACCTGGGTCATGGTCTGTTTCCGGAGGTTTCGCTGGATAAACTGCGCGAGCTGACGGAATTCGTACACGAATATTCAGCGGAAGCCATCATGCATCAACCTGTACGGCGTGCGTAAGACTAAGTCGCATTGAATATGGCACACAACTTTTGTACTTGAGGTGAACTGATATCGTGAAATCAAAAATCGGAGTTTTGGTGATGTCTTACGGCACGCCGCAGAGTTTGGATCAGGTTGAGGCGTATTATACGCATATTCGGCGTGGACATCCTCCAACCGCAGAACAACTTCAGGAGCTGGTCAGCCGGTATGAGGCGATCGTAGGCGGGGTGTTCCCGCTGCGTGCCAATACCGATAAGCAGGTCGCTGCTTTGCAGGAAACGTTGAACCGGATGTCTGCGGACATGGACGTCGAATTCATCTGCTATCAAGGATTAAAGCATGCTTATCCGTTTATTGAAGATGGTGTAGAGCAGATGGCGAAGTACGGCATCCGTGAGGCGATTGGCATCGTGCTCGCACCGCATTATTCCGTAATGAGCATCGGCGGGTATATCAAGCGGGCGCAAGCAAAAGCGGAGGAGCTGGGAGTGTCGGCACGCTTCGTGGAGAGCTATCATTTGCATCCGAAGCTGATCGAGGCTTTTGCCCAGCGCGTGTCCGCCAAGCTGGACCAGTTCGAGGAAGCCGGCGCATTGCGGGATGAGGTGAAAGTGCTGTTCAGCGCCCACAGCCTGCCGGAGAAAATCCTGCAAATGGGCGATCCTTACCGGGATCAATTGCTGGAGACCTCCCAAGCCGTCGCCGAGAAAGCCGGCGTGAAGAACTGGCAGTTTACGTGGCAAAGTGCCGGGCGTACCGCCGATCCGTGGCTCGGGCCGGATATTTTGGACACGCTGAAGGAATTAAGCGAGGAGCAGGTAGAGGACGTCCTGGTCGCTCCGGTCGGCTTCGTGTCGGACCATCTGGAAGTGCTGTACGATCTGGACATCGAAGCCAAAACGATCGCCAAAGAGCTGGATATGCGGCTGGAGCGGATCGAATCGCTGAACACCGAGCCTTTGTATATGGAAGCGCTCAGCGACGTCATTATCAAATCTTGGGAAAAGAGATGAGAAGGCATGCGTGATTCTTCACGTCAAGTGGTCATTATTGGCGGAGGGCTGACCGGTTTGTCTGCGGCCTTTTACGTTCGGAAATTTTACAAGGAACGGGGCGTCACCCCGCAAATTACGCTGCTGGAAAAGGGAAACACTCTCGGCGGCAAAATTGAAACACTGGAGAAGGACGATTTTGTGATCGAGAAAGGTCCGGATTCCTTCCTGGCTCGCAAGACGGTGATGATTGATCTGGCGAAGGAGCTGGGGCTGGAAGGCGAACTCGTCTCGATGAACCCGGAGGCCAAGAAGACCTACATCGTCAGCGAAGGGAAGCTGCATCCGATGCCTTCCGGGCTGGTGCTGGGCATCCCGACCGAGCTGGGACCGTTCTTGCGCAGCGGTCTTGTCTCTTGGAGCGGCAAAGCCCGGGCGATGCTGGACCTCGTGATGCCGCCTCGGCTCAGCGAAGAGGATGAGTCGCTTGGCGCATTTATCGAGCGCCGGTTGGGTGCCGAAGTGCTGCAAAACATCACCGAGCCGCTGCTCGCGGGCATTTATGCCGGCGATACTTACCACCTCAGCCTGCAATCGACCTTTCCGCAGTTTGGAGAGGTGGAACGAGCTTACGGCAGCCTGATCAAAGGCATGATGTCCGGGAAGAAGCCTACCGAGACGCACACCGGCACTAAACGCAGCGCCTTCCTCACGTTCCGCAAAGGATTGAAGACGCTGGTTAACGGCTTGGTTGAGTCGCTGTCGGATGTGGATTGCCGCATGCGCACTGAGGCGGTGGAACTTCGCCGCAACGGAACGGAAGCGTATGAAGTTGTCCTCGCCTCGGGCGAGATGATCCCAGCGGATGAAGTGATCGTTACGGTGCCGGCGTTTGCCGCTGCCGAGCTGCTGCGGCCGCATGTGGATGTGACCGCGCTGGATGCGGTGAACTATGTGTCCGTGGCCAACGTGGTAATGGCCTTTGACCGCGAGGATGTCACCGGCCAATTTGACGGTTCAGGCTTCCTCGTGCCGCGCAAAGAAGGCATGAACATTACCGCCTGCACATGGACCGGCATCAAATGGCTGCACACGAGCCCGGACGACAAAATGCTGCTGCGCTGTTACGTCGGCCGCTCCGGCGATGAGGAGAAGACGTTCTTGCCTGATGAGGAGCTGCTGGAGCTGGTGCTCGGCGATTTGAAACAGCTGATGAACATTACGGCCCGCCCGTTGTTCACAGAAATTACCCGGCTGCCCAAATCGATGCCGCAGTATCCGGTGGGCCATCTGCAGCAGGTTGCGGAGCTGCGCAGCCAATTGGAGCAGAAGCTGCCCGGCGTATATGCAACAGGAGCGGCGTTTTACGGCGTTGGTATGCCTGACTGCATCAAGCAAGCGAAGGAGCTGGCGGAGCAAATGGCAGACCAGATGAAGGTCGCTCAAGCTTAAGGCGATGGCCGGCTAACCGCCCTGACATAGGACTTCCTGACCCCCTGCCTGTAAAATAGGCGAGGGGTTCTATTTATTTCCGGAGACCTGATATAATAAAATCATACGGTCGGCTTTACAACGCGAAGGAAGGGGGACAGCGCCTTCCATCGTAACGATAGATCTATGCAAAAAGGAGTCCGTAATGTACCCACCAAGGTCGGAAAAATACAAGAAAAAACAGCAGGAAAAAAAGCGGCGTCAAAATCGGATTTGGCTGACGTTAAACTTGACTCTCATCACTTTAATTTTCGTGCTGGGAGCTTACTTTTATTTGGAGGAACGCACTGGTCAAGCGAGATTGGACTCGGGAACGGAGCAGCAGTTGCCAGGAGCTTGGGGCGACAACGGGTCAGTTGTTGGCGATACGACAAGCGAAGATGCTCCTAGTGTGCAGCCGGAGGACAACGATGCTGGGTCTGCAGGAACGGAAGACGAGAAGGGGCAGAAATCCACGAACTCAGGTGAGAACGCATCCGGTGAAAATAACGCCGCCGTTACCGGCGACGAGGATCAAGAGGAAGCGGCGGATTTGCCATCCAATGGTGGAGACTTAAGCGAGGCAGACGGCAAAGGGGATCGGCTGTTGGTTCATTTTGCAGGGGACACCATGTTCTCCGGCAAAGTGGAGGAGCGGTTAGAGAAAGCGGGCTACGAGCTCCCGTATGAGTATGTGCGAGGATTATTCCAGAACGACGATTTAAGCGTTCTGAATTTGGAGACGCCGGTTACGACCGGCGGGGAGCCGGCGGAGGACAAAACCTATGTGTTTAAATCGCCGCCAAAGGCGATTGGACCGATGGCTCAAGCCGGCGTGGACGCTGTGAATTTGGCGAACAACCATGTGTTGGACCAAGGAGTCCCCGGCCTCCTGGATACGATGAAAGCTTTGCGGCAGCAAAACGTGAAGTATGTCGGGGCTGGCAAGAACAGTAAGGAAGCGTACGCCCCGGTTTATGTGGAACGCAGAGGGATTAAGATTGCCCTGTTTGGCTTCAGCCGGGTCGTCCCGGAGCCGGGATGGGTGGCCGGAGCGAACAAACCGGGCGTAGCCTCGGTCTATGCGCCGGAAGCTGCGTTGAACGCCATTCAAACGGCGCGCAAAAACGCAGATCTCGTATTCGTGATGGCCCATTGGGGCAAGGAGCGGACGACCAAGCTGGAGGAGCACCAGCAAGAGCTGGCGCACGCCTTCATTGACGCTGGCGCGGATCTGGTCATCGGCGGTCATGCGCATGTAATGCAAGGGCTGGAGCAATACAAAGGGAAATGGATTGCCTACAGTACGGGCAACTTTATTTTTACGAAATCCAAGGATCCGAAGACGTGGGAAACTGCGGTGTTCGCCGCTTCCTGCACACGTGACGGAGATTGCGATCTGAAGCTGATCCCGTTCCGTACGGAACTCGGGCAGCCTGTGCCGATGAGCGCCGAGGACGGAAGCAAGCTGTTAAAAGAAATCGAAGGCTTCTCACCTGGGGTAAGAATCTCCGAGGACGGAGAAGTGTACACTTCGAAGACCGGGTGGATTCAAAAATCCGGTACTTCGCTGTTGGGGGATGACCAGACTTAAGTGGAAGGATCGTTTCCAATCAGAAGGAGGCGAGAGCATGCGTAACCCATGTGTTGCTCATCGCGGCTTCTCAGGAATTGCTCCGGAGAACACGATGGCTGCGGTCCAGCTTGCCATGGAGCAGGAGGATGTCCACTGGATCGAAGTTGATGTACAATGTTCAAAGGACGGCGTGCCTTTGTTGATTCATGATTTTACGCTGAACCGCACGACAAACGGAAAGGGACCGGTCAAGGACAAGACTTGGGCGGAACTGCAAACGTTGGATGCGGGGAGTTGGAAATCCAAGGCTTACCGCGGAGAGCGGCTGCCAAGCCTCGATGAATTTCTCGATGCTGTCGCCGGACGGCTGCGGGTCAATCTCGAAATCAAGACCGAAGGGAATATGTACCCGGGATTGGAGGAGAAGGTGGTCGCTGCGGTCAAACGGCGGCATATGGAGCACGAGGTGGTGCTGACTTCGTTTGAACCGCGGATTCTGGCGAAGATCAAGGAGATTGGCCGAGGAATTCGCACGGGGCTGATCATCGACCGGCAGCCCAAAGATTTGTTGTTGCGGCTGAAGCTGTTGCACTGTTCGTTCTTATCGATTTATTATCGGGCATTAACCGCAGAGTTGGCTGCCAAAGCGTTCAAACACGGCATTGAAGTGATGGCTTGGACGATGGATGATGTGAAGTCGCTGCGGAAGGTGGCGGCGATGCATCCGGACATCTTGCTATGCACGAATCGGCCGGATGTTTGGCGTCAAGCGATCGGAAACGGGAAAGTGAAAAAATCGATTGGGAAACCACAATCCCCTGAAGGAGAAGATAACGATGAACAAATTAATCGCTAATGTGTATTGCGTAGGCCGAAATTACCGGGCACATGCTGAGGAGCTTGGCAATGAGGTGCCCACTGAGCCGATGATCTTCCTGAAACCATCCCACGCGGTGACTGCCATGGACGGCAGAGGGCTGGAACTTCCGGCAGACCGGGGCTCGGTGCATTATGAAGCGGAACTGGTGCTGCGGATCGCCCGCGATTATAAGCCGGGGATGACGGTTGACGAGTTGGTGGATGTGATCGCGTTTGGGATCGACTTCACGCTGCGTGACGTACAGAACATCGTCAAAGATAAGGGGAATCCTTGGATGCCGGCCAAAGGCTTCCTGCAATCGGCACCAATCACGCCATATATCGCTTTTCCCGGAGAGGTGGAGACGGCGAATGAAGATTTTGTGCTGCGGAAGAATGGGGAGATTGTACAGCGCGGCAATATCAGTCGGATGATTTTCCCGCTGCAGCAAATTGTGGATTATATCGCGGAACACTACGGGCTGGGAGAAGGAGATTTGATTTTCACCGGAACGCCTGAAGGGGTCGGCCCGGTATATCAAGGGGACAAGCTGGAGCTGTCCTACGGCGACAAAGTGCTGGGCAGTTGCACAGTGGCTGTCGGTCCTTCGGCAAAATGATGATGGATTGGTTTATTGGGGCGCTCTGCGCCCTAATCGTGTCTGCAGCCGCCTATAAGAAGCGATCGTTATCGCTCTCCGGCATGCTGGCCGCATGGATCATGGGAACCGTATACTACGGGGCCGGCAACTTGTTCTGGTTTGGGATCTTGCTGCTATTTTTCGTCAGCTCGTCGGTCTTTTCGCATTTTCGCGGGGATCGTAAGGCGGAGCTAGAAAAATCGTATGCCAAGAGCGGTCGCCGGGACGCGGGGCAGGTGCTGGCGAACGGCGGGCTGGGGATGCTGGCTTGCCTTGGCAACCTGTTTTGGCCGGATCCGGCATGGGCTTACTTCTTCGTTGGCACCATGGCTGCGGTAACGGCGGACACGTGGGCAACGGAATGGGGCGGCCTTAGCAAAAGCGAGCCGCGTTCGATTCTGAACGGCCGCCGGGTTCCTCCAGGAACATCAGGCGGGGTGACGCTGCTGGGTAGCACGGCGGCGCTGGCCGGGGCCGTATGCATCGGCGGGGCTGCATGGCTGCTGCGCATGTGGACCGGAGATGACACTTATGCCGGAGTAGGTTCCGCGTTGCTTGCGCTGGTGAAATGGGGGCTGATCGGCGGGATTTCCGGCTTGGCCGGGGCTTTTGCCGACTCCTGGCTGGGCGCGACGGTTCAATATATGCATCGCTGCGTCGTTTGCGGCAAAGAGGTTGAGGTGGCGACGCATTGCGGTCAGGAGACCGTGGTGCTGCGAGGTTTTCGCTGGATGGATAATGATATGGTGAATTTACTCAGTTCCCTGGCGGCGGGTTTGCTGGCTTGGGGAATCGGGATGATAGGATAAAGTAGGGATTCGAGCATGAACATATTAACGGTGGAGCATCTGACCAAAACCTATGGGGAGAAAGTGCTGTTTCAGGACGCTTCCTTTGGGATGGACGAAAACGATAAAATCGGCATCATCGGCGTCAACGGAACGGGTAAATCTACGTTTCTGAAGGTGATCGCCGGTCTGGAACAAGCCGACTCCGGCAAAGTCGCCATTAACCGGGATGTCCGCGTGACATTTCTGGCGCAAAATCCCGAATATGACCCGGACATTTCTGTGTTGCGCGGCGTGTTCCAAGGCGGCGGGCCTGAGCTTCAGGTGGTGTCCGCTTATATGGAGGCCGAGGAAGCGCTGGAACGGGAGCCGGGGGATGCAGGGCGGCAAGCGGAACTGACGCGGCTGTCCCAGGAGATGGACCGATTGCAGACCTGGACTCTGGTCAGTGAGGCCAAAAGCGTCTTGTCCAAGCTGGGCATCACCGATTTTACTCAGAATATGGGCAGCTTGTCCGGAGGGCAGCGAAAGCGCGTTGCGCTTGCTTCGGCGTTAATCCTTCCATCGGAGCTCTTGATTATGGACGAGCCCACCAACCACATCGACAATGAATCTGTTGCTTGGCTGGAGTCGTATCTTCAGAAACGGCGTGGGGCGTTGCTCTTGATTACGCATGATCGCTATTTTTTGGACCGCGTCTGCAACGTAATGCTGGAGCTGGATCACGGCCGGTTGTTCCGCTACGAGGCGAATTACAGCCGTTTTCTGGAGCTCAAGAGCGAGCGTGAGGAGCGAGAAGCGGCCTCCGAACAGAAACGGCAAAATTTGCTGCGGGGTGAGCTCGCCTGGATCCGCCGCGGAGCCAAGGCACGCTCGACGAAGCAGAAAGCGCGGATTGAACGGTTTGAGAAGCTGCAAGCGGCCAAGACGGAATACAAAAGCGATAACCTCGAAATCTCAGTGGCTTCAACGCGGTTGGGACGCAAAATTTTGGAGATCGAAGGGCTGCGCAAATCGATCGAAGGCCGGTTGCTCATCGGCGATCTGACCTACACGGCGGTCCCGGGAGACCGTGTTGGGATTGTGGGTCCCAACGGCAGCGGGAAGTCGACGCTGCTGAACATGATCGCCGGGCGAATTGAGCCGGATGCCGGTCAAATTGTGCTGGGCCAGACGGTGAAGCTGGGTTATTTTACTCAGGAGCATCAGGAAATGGACAGCCAGCAACGGGTGATCGAATATATCAAGGAAGCGGCAGAGGTAGTGACGACGGCGGACGGCTCGCGGATTACCGCCTCGCAAATGCTAGAGCGCTTCTTGTTCCCGCCGGACATGCAATGGACGCCAATCGGCAAGCTGTCAGGCGGTGAGAAGCGGCGGCTGTATCTGCTGCGCGTGCTGATGGGAGCGCCTAACGTTTTGCTGTTAGACGAACCGACCAACGACCTCGATATTCAGACGTTAACCGTGCTGGAGGCGTATTTGGACGAGTTCCCCGGCGCCGTGTTTGTGGTCTCCCATGACCGGTATTTCCTTGACCGTACCGTGGATAAGATTATGGCATTTGAGGGTGGCGGAGTCATTGCTGTTCATGTGGGTGACTACAGCGATTACGAGGAACGGACACAGGGCAGCGATGCGCATGGTGCTGGAAAAGGGAGCGAAGGCAGTTCAGCGGGTTCAGGCTCGCGGAAAGCCGGCACTTCGGATGCTGTGGCTTCCGGAGGTTCAGCAACCGATGCCAACACGGGCAACCGCAATGCGGGGCGCGGGGAGAAGCTGAAGTTCAGCTATAACGAGCAACGGGAGTTCGAAACGATCGACGCGACCATCGAGGCCGCCGAGCAACGTCTTGCCGCTATTTCCGAGGAAATGGAAGCGGCGGCGAGCGATGCGGTTCGCCTGCAAGAGCTGATGCAACAACAGCAGGAAGCGGAGGCGGAGCTGGACCGCCTGATGGAGCGTTGGACGTATCTGAATGAGCTGGCAGAGAAGATCGAAGCCCAACGGAACGGGTGAGGGTGGTTGTGAGTTTTCATGCACTTGGGCGCTGCGCTGCAATTTCAGTCCAGCCTTGGATGTTGTACTTGCAACAGGTGCAGGAATGATAGCCACCCCAATTGTACTCGATTTTTCGCGTACATTTCCTCTATTATGCGGTGATCGCCCGTAATCTACTCGATTTTTCATATAGAATTGAGGGATTTGCGGTTCGGAAGCCGAAATGTATATGAAATTTCATATAGATTTCGGCGAAATCGTCAAAACGGGCGAATTCTATTCGATTTTTCATATATAATAAAAAACCTTTAAGCACAAACCGGTTCGAGTGGGCGGGATATGGCGGCTTAAAGGTTTTTTGCTCGCCGATAACAGAAAAGAGCCCACAACAATAGTCCTTACATTCACTTATAGTGAGGGAATTAGAAGGATTTTTTTACGCCAACTAGGATAACTTCATAGTAAAATCCTTGCAGTCTCTTAATAGGGAGAGCAAGGATTTTTTTACTTCCTTGTAAAATACCAAAATTGACCATAGTATGAAAACAAGATATATTTATTTCATACATATAATTCCAACCTCATTTTATCTAAAGAATGTGTGGTGAGAAAGCCAATGAGTACAGCAACGATTCTGGCGGAAGTTCACTGCTTTATGAAAGAAAATGAGTTAAGTTTAAGTCAATTCTCTGCCAAATTAAATATTAATGCGGGGACGTTAAGTTATATTCTCAATGGTAACCGCACCTTAACCATCGATCATTTGGATCGAATTACGGAGATCATGGGCTTACCCATGGGGCATTTTTATGAGCATTATATTAACGATTATCTGCAAGAGAGAAATCCAGATTGGCGGAGAGTGGCCCCTTTCCTTCGGAAATGTGCTGAATTGAACAAGCTGGATTGCATTCGCAGAACGATATGCATGCTGTTGGATAATTTGACGTACTCTACGTCCTTATTCGAGCTGGCCGAGGAGTTTTATGAGAAGGGATTATATGGTGCTGCGGAGATTCTGTATGAAAATGTGGCCATGAGCGAAACAAAGCAACATTCTGAGCGGTTAGCTTTATGCCAGTATCGGCTGTTTAAGATTCGGATTGGGTCGGACCAGGCTCACAATCTCAAAATTGCTTACCAATTTGAACCCTACGTAGATCGGCTGGATGAGGTTACGCAGTTGGATGCGCTGAAGGATTTGGCAAATTTATACCGTTCGCTTCGTCAGTGGGACCGGCTTGAGGATTTTGCTAAGGAGATGGAACATAAAGCTAGCATAATCTATTTCAGTAAACGACGCTCAAATAAAGAAATTTTGGAATTACAGAAGAAGTTAAATGGGCCATTGTTTGCTTACATTGCGTATGCCAAATTGTTATGTGGGGAAGCTTGCGAGGGTAGAGGAGATTATGATCAAGCTTTGAAATATACAAATGATTACGCCGATTTAAGTTGGGTCCAGGAAACTGATCAGGATACAATTCGCTGGTTAGGTTTATTTGAAAAATGGGCGAAGGCTAATTTATATGTCTATAAACTGATGACAGGTCAGATTGAAGTTTTACAAGAATACGTATCGTTTGCTCAAGAAAATCCGGATGAAATTATTCTTGCCCTTTTAAATATTATGCGTGCTGCAAACCTACATCAGATAAACGTTGACTTCATACTTCACCAATTTAATTCAGAAATAGACGCATATATCAACCACAAAAAGTCAAATGATCTGTATAATAATCAGGTCTTACCCGACAAGTACAACAGATTCATATATAATCTCACCTTTTACTATTTACAAAGAAAGGATTACATTAAAGGTTTTAATTTTCTGATGCAAGGACTGGAAAATTCAATTATAATGAATAATAAGGAACTCATTATCAGTTTTATGGTATTATTTGAACATCATAGAGATATGGCTTCCCAGGAAATATGCCAGAAGTATAAAACTATCGTTTGTGAGGTGAATAGAGGTATATGAAATCCAAATTCATTGTTGTTTTTGCGGTTCTGTTATCTTTATTAGTTGTTTCACCTGGTAGCGTTCATCCAGAGAAACCAACTGTATCAACTTTTGATATGCATGGTGGCTTTTAATTTCTGCATACATATGGACAACGAAAAACGCCTATTCGTTCTTTTAAACGAATAGGCGTTTTTGTATAACATTAATAAACTTACCATAAATCTACCATACAGCCCAACCTAAAACTTTGCTAACGTCCATATTCCGCCAAGTTAGGTCTCACCGAATCACAATCATCTGCCGCAAATCCCGGGAATCGCCGTTTAGCTTGGTTTCGGCGGCGTTTAGCTGCGCGGAGCCGTCGCCGTCGAGGAAGATGCCGTCGACGAGCCCGCCGTCGGCCAGGGCGGACTTGACGGCGGTGCGGAACGCTTCGGCGGTGCAGCGGGTGGGGGTGACGATCAGCCACAGCCGGCCGCTGGCATCATACGCGAGACCGGAGCGGAGCCGGTTCTCATCGGGATTCGGCAGGTGCTCGGCTTCTACCGCTGCGGCCCGCCATCCAGCGTCATCCGGCAGCTTCATGCTGACGCCGCCTTGGGCAAAATAGCGGGTGCGGTCCGTAACGGCCAGCTCGCTTGCGGCGGAGACCACCTGCACCGAGAAGCTGCCCGCAGCGCCGTCCCAGACGAGCGTGCCGCGGGCGTATTTGGCGTTAAACCAGCCGGAGCCGTAGGAGCCTGCCGTGCCTTGCACCGGCTGATCGTTGTTTACTGCCAGCGACAACACAGCATCGTTATAGAAGAAACCGCCGTTCATCCCATACACGCGGTAACGTCCCAACGGCTGATCCGCCGCCCGCAGTTCAATTCGCTCCGGATCGGCGACTAAGGCATGCAGTTTGACACCGTTTGCTGCGGTAAGCTCATGATATTCATAATGGCGGGGGATCAGGTAGCGGCTGCCCCAGCTCATCATCAGCAGGATGATGAGAAAAATCGCCATGACCGAAGCCATGGCGATTCCCCAGCGTTGCTCCTTAATCGGCAACATAAGCTGCAAGCAGGCGAGTCGTATTGATGACCGCCAGTTTATGCGTCCGCTCCATAGCGTGCGAGGCATGCACACCCGGTCCGATCAGCGCGGCGCGGATATTGTGGCCGCCCCGCAAGGAAGCCGAGGCATCCGAGCCGTAATACGGATAAATATCAACGGCATGCGGGATGCCAAGGCCTTTGGCCAGTTCAATCAGCCGAGTGGTCATCTCATAATCATAAGGGCCGCTGGAGTCCTTGGCGCAAATGGAGACATCGGTCTCTTTGCAGCTCAGATCATCGCCCATGGCGCCCATGTCAACGGCGATCATTTCGTTCACGCCGTCCGGAATCCAGGAGGCACCGTGTCCCACTTCCTCATAGTTGGAGATGAGGAACACCAGATCATGGCGCGGCGTCCAGCCTTCGCGGCGGATCGATTCGATCAGCCCGAACAAGGCCGCTACACTGGCTTTGTCGTCCAGATGACGGGATTTAATGAATCCGCTAGGCGTGATTACAGCGCGGGCATCAAACGAAATGAAGTCGCCGACCCCGATCCCAAGCTTCAGCACGTCCTCTTTATTTTCCACCACCTCATCGATCCGGACCTCCATGTTCTTCTCCTCGCGTTTGAAATCGCGGGCGTCACTGTAGACGTGAACGGAAGGATGGGTCGACAGGATCGTGCCGGTATATACCCGTCCGCTGCGGGTGTGGATTTGGCAGTATTCGTTCTCGATACTGTTCATCATGAACCCGCCAACCGAGGTAATCGCCAGCGTACCGTTCGAACGGATGGCGCGCACCATGGCACCTAACGTGTCCACATGGCCGCTGAGGGCGATGCGCCGCGACGAGTCGCGTCCAGGAATGGTCAGGATCGCGCCGCCTTTTTCATTAAAGCTGCAAGGCACGCCCAGTGCTTCGGCCTCTCGTCCGATAAGCGTCATGATATTGTGGGTAAAGCCGCTTGGGCTTGGGGTGTCCAGCAAAGTTTTGAGAAAATTTAAAATATAGGTTTCATTCGGTTGAATATTCATGGGAAACCTCCTTAAGATAGGTGGGATGCTTTAGTCCGCATTAAGACTGGATGGGGGAGTCCTCCTCCGCCGATTCAGCTTCCGTTTCAGCTTCATGGCTGGCAGCTTTCTTCTTTTTACCGCGCTCTGGCTTCTCCGGTTCCGGGAAAACATAGCCGGTAGCTTCCTGGATATGTACAAGCTTCGCATGCAGGCCTTTAACTTCGCGTTGAAGGCGATAGCCGCGGTAAATGCCAAACGCCCCGACGATGATACCGCCAAGCAGCGTACTGCCGAGGATCAGCAAAATCAACGGAAGGCTGACGGAGCCAAACAGTAAATTGACCTGCACCGGATCGACGTTGATCACCGCAAATACGGCGGTAATCAAGGCAAAGACTAAAGCCAGAATTAGGGACCATTGGATTTTCATGAGGGTACACCTCCTTCTAGGACAGTATAAAATCCCTTGTCCGCTTGGGGCAAGGGATTTTGTAGTCGATAGGGGCATGGACAGGTTAGCTCGTCAACTGTTCCATTTGCTCGATCACGTTCTCGAACACGCTCATCGCTTCGCGAATCGGCTGCGGCGAGGACATGTCGACCCCGGCTTTTTTCAGAATGTTAATCGAGTAGTCGCTCCCGCCGCTCTTCAGGAAGCCGAGATAACGGTCAACCGCCGGTTTGCCTTCCTCAAGAATTTGCTTCGAGAAGCTGGTCGCTGCAGAGAAGCCGGTAGCGTATTTATAAACGTAGAAGCTCGTATAGAAATGAGGGATCCGTGCCCATTCCATTTCGATATCCTGATCCACAACCATGTCTTTGCCATGGTATTTCACATTCAAGTCGTAATAAATTTCCGACAGTTCCTGCGGTGTAAGTGATTCGCCGGCTTCTGCGCGCTCATGGATGAGCTTCTCGAATTCGGCGAACATCGTTTGCCGGAACAACGTGGTCCGGAACTGGTCAGCGTAGTAAGTGAGCAGATACAGCTTCTGTTTAGGATCTGTGGATTTCTTAAGCAGATAATCCATCAGCAACGCTTCGTTGGTCGTCGAGGCTACCTCAGCCAGGAAGATGGTGTATTGGGCATCACGGTATTTCAGGGCTTCATCCGAAAAATACGAATGCAACGCGTGCCCCATCTCATGCGCCAAAGTGAACATGCTGTTCAGATTGTCCTTATGGTTGAGCAGCACGTAAGGATGGGTGCCGTAAGCGCCCCAGCTGTAAGCGCCGGTGCGTTTGCCTTCGTTCTCGTACACATCGATCCAGCGGTTTTCGAAGCCTTCGCGAAGCACCTTCAGGTACTCCTCGCCCAGCGGCTGGAGTCCTTCCGCGACCATTTTCTTCGCTTCTTCATAAGGGATTTCCCACTTGTATTCCTCAACGAGCGGAGCGAACAAGTCATACATATGCAGTTCGTCAACGCCCAGCAGCTTCTTGCGCAGCTTCATGTAACGTTGCAGGAGCGGCAAGCTTTCATGCACGGCGTCGATCAGGTTCGTATACACTTCCTTCGGAATGTTGTCCCCATAAAGAGACATTTCCAGCACGGAAGGATATTTGCGAACCCGCGAGTAGAACATGTTCTTGTTCACGTTCGCGCTCAGCGTAGCGGCGATGGTATTTTTCTGCTTCCGATAAGTTTCGTAAACTGCTTTAAATGCCCGCTCGCGAACTTCGCGGTTAGGATTCTCCAGGAACTGAATGTAGCTGCCGTGGGTTAAATCCACTTCGTTTCCGTTTTCGTCTTTGATTTTCGGGAATTTCATATCGGCATTGTTGATCATGCCAAAAATTTGCTGCGGCGCCTGCGACAAATTGCCCACTTGGGCAAGCAACGCTTCTTCCGTTTTGCTGAGAACATGCGCCTTTTCGCGTTTGATTTCCTGCAAGGTGAACTTGTAATCCGCCAGCGCAGGATCGTCAATCAGCTTGTCGAGCTCCTGCTCCGGCAGGGCTAAAATTTCCGGCGTAATAAATGACAAGGCCTCGCTGACTTCGACGCTTAACTTTTTCGCTTTTTGCACTAGGGCCTGATATGTAGGGTTGGTGGTGTCCTCATCATGATGAAGATGGGCGTATACGTAGAGCCGCTCAATTTGCAGTGAAAGCTCATCTTCCAGTTCAAACACGGCTTTGATATGTTGTGCATCCGTCAGTTTGCCTTCGAATTCGGAGGCTTTGTCTTTCAACGCCTTAAGGTCGTTATACGATTTGTCCCAAGCAGCTTGATCCGGGAACAAATCCTGGAGCTGCCATGTGTGCTCTTTGGGCACTTCAGAACGTTTCATTACAGTGCTCATCGGAATCCTCCTTTGGTCTGGGTAAAATAAGGTCGGCTGGCCCATCGCAGCACTGCCCGGGAATGCGGCAGCGAGCAGGGAGCCGGTGAGCAACAGGGGAATCGCACGTGAAATGCGCTTCGATCGCATACCAAGAAAACCTCCCTTAAGAATGTCGGGAGCCCAACGTGATCCAAACCCTAGGGTCGGTTTCGCTTTGGGCATTTTCTTAGTATGACCGCCTGCTGCAGGAAATATAGGGGATCAAACAAGGAAGCTGTAAATCATCAGCCCAAACGCCAGTGCAATCAGCACGACGGAGGCTAGGGCAAGACCACGCCTAAGACGCGGCTCCAGCCGATCCTTGTTCAGGATGACCACGATGCCCAGCGCAAAAGCGCAAATAATGAAGATCAAGAGATTGGAAGTGTCCATCATAATCCATGCTCCGTTTCGTACGAGATTGAATGGCGGGCTACACCTGTTTAAACGCGTTCATAATTTCATTCCATTCCGCCTCGTTGCCGGCATATTCCTCTTTCGGGAACCGGCGTTTCACCCAATCCATCATGGCTGGGCGACTGAGGAAGGTATGCGATTCCTCGCCCCATTGGTCGGAAATTTCACGGAGAACGATGTATCTGCCCTGAACTTCTACCGTCATCATATTCCATTTGTCTTTTTTGTATATTTCGTGTTTTTTGATCATCTCTGACGTTCTCCAATCTTTGGCTTTGCTCCGCAGGTATGAAACCCGCAGTATAGTGGGAATATTTTATGTAAAATGATAACTCACGCCCCCGAGGAAAGCAAATGAAACCATACGATTCTGGCGGCGTTTTTCGTGCGAAAAGTTGTGGGCAAACAGACACGTTGCATTGTCGGTGGGCATAGAGTATAATATGGGTATTCGTCAATGATGGCGATTATTTTTAGGAGGTTGTTCATTTGAAAGGTACAGTTAAATGGTTTAACGCAGAAAAAGGCTATGGCTTCATCCAAGTTGAAGGTGGCGAAGACGTATTCGTACACTTCTCCGCTATTCAAGGTGAAGGTTTCAAAACTCTAGAAGAAGGCCAAGCCGTTGAGTTCGAAATCACTGACGGCAACCGTGGTCCTCAAGCTGCTAACGTAATCAAATTATAAGATCAATTCCGTTTAACGGATCACTTATAAAGTTTGGTACTAAGCGCGATAATGAAAGACACAGCTCTTTATAGGGCTGTGTTTTTTTGTATACATAGCTAGAATGAAAATAAACGGGTTGAATTGGTGACAATCAGTTGTCACCATTCGTTTGCTATAGTGATGTTAACGGGAGGGGAACCCAAGCGCGATGAACCGAATGGACCGGATGATGGCAATTGTGATGGCCTTGCAGCAGCGCCCGGAGACCGCGCAATCCTTAGCGGACAAGCTGGAGGTGTCTAAGCGGACGGTGCTTCGCGATATGCAGGCCTTGGCGGAAATCGGCATTCCTTTGGTTGCGCTTCCAGGGCCGGGCGGCGGTTATCGCCTGATGGACGGCTTTCGGCTGCCGCCGCTGCAGCTGGACGCCGGGGAGGCGCTGACCGTCCTGCTGGCTTTGGACGGCATCGGCAAATACGCCGACAGCCCTTTTCGCGAGGCGAAACGGACCGTCGCCGACAAGATCCGCTCCGCTTTGCCCGAGCAGATGCTGGGGCAAATTACTCCATTGCTCCGGCACGTGGAGATGGAGGTGCCGGAGCGCGGCATCCAGGCGCCGTTCCTCAGCGCCTTGATGGCGTATGCCGCCGGCGGAAAGTGGATCCGAGCGGAGTACCGCTCGCTGAATTATCGCCGGCAGCTGACGTTGAAGCCGCTGCGCGTGTACGCCGCGCACGGCTTCTGGTACTGCGAAGCCGAGTCGCTGGAGCACGGGGAGAAGCGAACGTTCCGCGTCGATCGCTTCGTTGAGGCGGCCGAGATCCCTCCCCCACCGGGCGCAGGTGGCGGCAGGGGAGAGGCCGCCAAAGGGGCGACCCCCCGGTCGTCAACAACCGGGAGAGAGGATTTCCGGCTGCGCGTGAAGCTGACGTATCGCGGTTCGCTGCTGGCGGAGCAGGATCCGCATTTTGGTCAGGAGGTGCAGCAGGTGGGGGAGGCCGAGTGGCGGCTCGAATGTACCCTGCCGGGTTCGGAATGGGATTGGGCGGTTTCCTATTTCTTTGGTTTTGGCCGGGATGCGGAAGTCCTTGAGCCCCAGGCGATGCGCGAGGAGCTGCATCAGCGCGCAGCGGAGCTGGCTGAGCGGTACCGGATTTAAGCCGATCTCGCCGGCTTGAACGTGTAGACGTGTTGATTACGACAAAAAAAGGAGGATGAATGCATGAAACCGAGATTGTCAGTATTAACGATAGGTGTGGAGGATTTGGATAGAGCGGTGCATTTTTATCGGGATGGTCTTGGCTGGGCGACGGAGGGGATCGTAGGCCAAGAGTTCGAGCACGGAGCGGTTGCCTTTTTCGATTTGCAGGCGGGACTGAAGCTGGCGTTGTGGAAGCGGGCGGATATCGCCCATGACACTGGTCTAACGCTTCATGCTCCAAGTCCAACGGAAGTTACGCTGGGCCACAATGTGGCGAGCCAAGCAGAAGTGGATGAGGTGTTGGAGCAAGCGAAAGCCGCAGGAGCGAAGATCGTGGTTCCGCCTCACGACACGTTCTGGGGAGGATATTCCGGATATTTTCAAGATCCCGACGGGCATTTGTGGGAGGTTGTTTTTAATCCCGATTGGGTATTCGAATCCGAAGTGATGAAGGAGACGAGGATGTAGATGAAAGAACGGAATGTGTTGGAACGCGCAGGTTCGTTTATTTATTCGCATGCCCGGCTGCTCGATCGCAAGCGGTTTGCTTACCACTTTGAAGGAGGTAGCGCGGAGGAGGTGCTTCGTGCACTTCGCCCGTACCAGAACGCAGATGGCGGCTTTGGCCATGCGCTGGAGCCGGATATGCGCGGTCCGCATAGTCAGCCGGTGGCCACGGAAACGGCGTTGTTGGTGATTCGCGAGGTGAGCGGATTTGGGGCGGAGTTGATGGACGGTGTGCTTCGTTACTTGCGCATTATGACACTGCCGGGCGGCGGCTTGCCGCGGGCAACTACGGAAGTGAACCGATATCCGCATGCACCGTGGTGGACGACCGAGCAGGACGGGGTTCCCTCGATCAACCCGACGGGAAGCATCATCGGCATGTTGCTGGGGCAACAGGAACGCACTGACTTTTTTCATGAAGATTGGTTCCAAAAAAATATCGCCTTTCTCTGGGAATGTATAGAGCAAGGCCTTCCCGGGGATTATCATGACGCTGTCCAGTGGATTTCCTTCCTGCAGCACGTACCGGATCAGGAGCGGGCGGCGAAAGCCCGATCTCGGTTGGATGCCTGGCTGACGGGGCCAAACGGAATCGAGATGGATCCGCTTGCTGAAGGGTACGTCCACAAAGTGCTGGACTACGCACCAACGCCGGAAAGTTATGCAGCGAAGCTCATCTCGGAGGAAGACACCATGAAGCACCTCGATTGGTTGATCAGCACCCAGCAGGAGGATGGTGGATGGGCGCTGACGTTCCCGGCGGTCAGCCCGGCGGGCGAGCAGGAATGGCGCGGTTGGCTTACTGTCGAGATTTTGAAAACGTTGAAGGCTTACGGCCGGTTGTCCTAAGCCAGATCAGAAAGAGGCTCTTTCCAACAGGTTGCTGGAAAGAGCCTCTTCATGTTCTTTACTCTACGATCCGCAAAATCTCGGATACGTCCTTCCGCGGCACCGGCTTGGGTGAGATCGCCGGATGACCCAGCGCGATGACCATATTCACTCCGCGATCGGCAGGAATGTCGAGGAATTCGCGCAATTTATCTTCGGCGAGCAGCACTGGTCCGGTCATCGGACAAGTGGCCAGGCCTTTGGCATGTGCGGCCAGCATCAGGTTTTGTGCGGCCAGACAGCTGCTCTTCAGTCCTTCTTCTTCCCAAATTTCAGGCGTGACGAAGGAGATCGGGTCAAAAATTCGTTCACGGAACTTCGATGTGTACGGCGTAGACAGAACTACGATTAACGCTGGAGCGCCGGAAAAAGCGGTAGCATAAGGACCAAACGATTTTACAAGCAGCTTGGCTTCCCGATCCTTCCCCTGTTCGGTGGCACGTGCTGCGATTTCATGCAGGCTGGCCCAGGTAAAATCCTCAATCTGCTTGATTTTATCTGCGTTCATCACGACGATGAATTCCCAGGTTTGCGAATTCGTGTCGCTGGGCGCATAGCGAGCGCAGTCGATAAGATCCTCGATATCGGAAATGCTGACAGGCTCTTGAGTAAATTCCCGGATACTGCGGCGGGTTTGAAGGATATCCCGAAACAAAGCGAAATCCATGCGTTTTCACCTGCTTTATCAAATTTAACACCAGGTACTATCATCTGATAATAACTATTATATAGGAAGACTTGTCCTTTGAACAGAGACAAACAAGAGGCGAAGCGCCGTGATGGCACTTCGCCTTGATTTTTTAGGCTTTATGCTCGAATTTTGAGGGAGTGCTCTCTCCCGGTCCCTTCTGAAAATAACGGCTGGCAAACCCAATGCAGGCGACCAGTGCCGCGCCCATCGCCGTCAGATAGAACGGTTGGCGCCCGAGCTGTTCAAACATCACGCCGCCGAAGGTTCCGCTGAGTAGTCCGGCGAGGCTTGACCAGACGATGGTGTACAAGGCCATGCCCGTGGCCCGGAATTCGTCGGGGATCAGCCGGGTGAGCATGCGGATGGCTGTGACATAGAAAATACCAAACGTCATGCCGTGCATCGCCTGGATCGCCAGGATACCGTAAGGCGACCCGGTCAACCCCATCAGCAGGAACCGGACGGCGAACATCAGGCTGGCGATCAGCAGGAGCGGCAGTTCTTTATATTTTTCCCCATGGAAGCTGAGGTAGATAAATATGGGGATTTCCGACAGCGATGAGGCGAGCATTGCCCAACCGATGAGATTCTCGCCCGCTCCCAGCTCCTTCAGGCTGATCGAAATAAACGCTTCGTTCATTCGCATGCCAATCGCCAGGCAGAAGACGCAGCCAAAGAACCAGAGCAGCTCTTTCTGCCGCAAAATCCCCCAAATGCCTGATAGGTCCATCTTCGCCACAGTGGTTGGCTGGTCCTTGACGAACAGGATGAATCCTAGCGCAAGGCCGGCGATGGCAATCGACACCCACATCGTATTGGAGGAGCCGATTCGGGCAAGTACGTAGCCGATAAGCAAAGCAAAGAAAGCATATCCGAAGGATCCAAACAGACGGATGGAGATGAAATGGATGCCATGCTGCTTGGCGGTTGTAATCGAGATCGTATCCGACAACGGAAAGACCGGATAGAAGAAAAAGTAAAACAACGTAATAACCGCCATGATGATCGAAAATGAGGTCGATGCCGATAAAAGAAAGGTCAGCGCAATTTGCCCGATCAATAGGATGAGCAGAACTTTCTTAATCGTTTGGTAACGGTCGCTGGCCAGACTCCACAGCAAATTAGAGACGACGGAGATCATCGGACCCAGCGCGTACAGCAAGCCGATCTGACTGGTCGAAAATCCCAACTGGGCGTAGAACAGCGGGAAGTAAGAGGAAACAAGGACACTTGTTCCGTATATGGTAAAGGTAAAGGCGCGCAGCCATGCGATATCTGTGCGGGCCGTCATTTTCCGATTCATGGGGTTTACGTACTCCGTTTCTGCAGTCACATCTTTTTTTGCGTTACGCTAGCAGTATACCAGAAATCTAGAGATTCGGCGGCAATAAAATTTCCGTTTTGTTGACGAAAATCCTTTATACTAATCTTAAGAAGGAGGCGAGGCGCCATGATCGAAGGATTTGTATACGATGAGCGGCTGGATATCCATGTGCCGATGCTGGAGCGCCCTTTTGACGAATATGAGCTGGATGAACGGCTGGCGATGATCGCCTATTGGGAGGAAGTCCGCGGAAGAATTCCTACGAAGGTGATGCTGCTGGAGCAAACCATTGAGCACAAGCTGAACGAAATGAGCGAAGAGACCGACTTTGAGCGCAGCTGCCGTCTGAACGGAGAGATTGCCGAGCTGGCCAGCCAGATCAACGATTTGCTGATTTGGTACCGGACGGTCCAGGAAGAGCCCTCGGTCAAAAGACATATGTGATTTTGTTTATTTGTGCTAAAAGTTGGATCATATTATAATATAGATTGGTTTTCAGACAGGCCGTATTAACAACGCAGTGGAGGCAAGCCATTGATTGAACTTGAGCAAAGCCGAAACCAATTCCCGAAGGAGCCGATCCGGCTGATGAGTCGGGTTTATAAATTTATTTTGCCGGATGTCCATGAGGAGTTGGAGCGTTGGCGGAAGGATGCCGATGCGATTCCCGATCCTGAGCTAAGGCGACAAGCTTTGGCCAGCATCGCGACGAAGAAGTTCCATTGCCAGGGCGGTGCCGTATATGCGGCTGCCAATTTGCCGATGCGTCACGTCTTGATTCCGCTTATCGTTGCGTTTCAAACGATCAGTGATTATTTGGACAATTTATGTGACCGAAGCACCTCCAAGGATCCTGAGGATTTCCGGCTGTTGCACCAGAGCATGCTCGACGCGGTGAACCCGGAGGCACAGCTGCGAAATTACTATGCCCTTCGCGAAGAGCAGAACGATGGCGGTTATTTGCACCGACTGGTGAAGACTTGTCAGACCCAAATTGCTGAATTGCAGGGTTACCCGGCAGCCATGCCGTACATCGTCGATCTTGTAGGACTTTATACCGATTTGCAGGTGTACAAGCACATTGACCCGAAGGAACGCGAGGCGAAGCTGCTCAGCTGGTGGGCCGAACATGAGCACCGTGCTCCGCATTTGCGATGGAATGAATTCGCGGCAGCAACAGGCTCCACCCTTGGGGTGTTTATGTTGTTCCTGGCGTCCAGTCACAAAGGGCTGGATGAACGAAGCGCCAAAACGATCCACTCGGCTTATTTTCCGCATGTGTGCGGACTGCATATCCTGCTGGACTACTTGATTGACCAAGCGGAGGATGAGCTTGGCGGGGATTTGAACTTTTGCAGTTACTACGATAGCAAGGAAACGATGTTGAGCCGAATCACGTTGATCGTCGAGGGAGCGCGGCAGGATATCCGGAAGCTGCCGGCTTCCTCGTTTCATAAAATGATCATTGAAGGCCTGCTGGCCTTGTATTTATCGGATCCGAAGGTCAGTCAGCAGGACGAAATCCGCGAGGTATCCAAACGGTTGATGCGCCGGAGCCCGTTGATGCGGTTGTTCTTTTTCGCTAACAGCCTGTGGATTCGCAAGCATCTTTAAGATTTCGTGCATTTGTTAACTTACTTACAACTGAATTAGGAGGAATTATCATGTCAGCAGTTAAAAAAATCGCAGTGCTTACCAGCGGAGGAGACTCCCAGGGGATGAACGCAGCTGTACGCGCCGTTGTCCGCAGCGGGTTGTACTACGGTCTGGAAGTTTACGGGATTCAACGCGGCTATCAAGGCTTGCTGAATAATGACATTTTCCAAATGGACATTCGCAGTGTTGGCGATATCATTCAGCGCGGGGGTACGATTCTTCAATCCGCACGCTGCCTGGAGTTCAAGACGCCGGAAGGCCAACAGAAAGGCGCGGATATTTTGCGTGAGCACGGCATCGACGGCCTTGTGGTCATCGGCGGCGACGGCTCCTATCAAGGGGCAGAGAAGCTGAGCAAGCTGGGCATTAAGACAATGGGCTTGCCGGGGACGATCGACAATGACATCTCCTTTACGGATTACACCATCGGTTTTGATACCGCAGTTAGCATCGTTGTGGATGCGGTCAACAAGCTGCGGGACACGATGTCCTCTCACGAACGGGCTTCTGTTGTTGAAGTGATGGGCCGTCATTGCGGCGATATCGCGCTGCATGCTGGTTTGGCTGCAGGTGCAGAGACGATCCTTGTACCGGAAGTACCGTTTGACCTGAACGAAGTTGCAGACCGCATGAAGCAGAACTTTGAAAAAGGGAAACGCCACAGCATCGTGATCGTAGCCGAAGGCGTTGGCAGCGGCGAGGACGTAGTACAAGCGATCAAGCAACGTCAACCCTCCGTTGAACCACGTGCAACGGTGCTGGGTCACATTCAACGCGGCGGATCGCCTACCCCGTTTGACCGTAACTTGGCCAGCCGTCTCGGCGACTTTGCCGTTCGCAGCCTCATTGCGGGCGAATCGAACAAAGCCTGCGGCATGATCGGCGGAGAAATGGTATTGACCGACATCGAGAAGGTCGTCAGCACGAAGAAGCCGTTTAACATGGAGCTGTACGAGCTGGCATCGCGGTTGTCGCAGTAATAATATTTAGAGCTAGGCCTTATTAACTAAGGGAGTCGGGTTTATGACCTGGCTCCTTTTTTTATAAATTCAAATCCATAGAGGGGTTGACAAAGAAATCCAAGATGTTAATATAATCACATCGAAATAGTTGGAATTTAAAATATCGCTGACCGGGTCACCGGAGGCTCAGCAGACAGAGACGCTTGCGTCTTGTCTACTGGGCCTTTTTTGTTCCAATGAAACAATGGGGAGGTTGATGGGATGTCAGTACACGCAAAAATCAAGTTCGAGAATGTGACGAAAACGTTCACCGTCCGTGACCCTAAAAAAAGCGGGGCAGCTCAACAATTTACGGCGGTCAAGGATCTGAACTTTACCGTCAGGGAAGGAGAATTTCTAACGCTGGTTGGGCCAAGCGGCTGCGGCAAATCAACGCTGCTGGACATGATCAGCGGCTTGTCCGCTCCGACCCGCGGGAGAATTCTGATGGATGGCGAGGAAATTACCGGTCCCGGCTTAGATCGCGGCATCGTATTTCAGCAATACGCCTTGTTTCCTTGGAAGACGGCCCGGGGCAACATCGAGTTTGGTTTGGAGGCCAAAGGGGTGCCCAAGCAGGAAAGGAAGGAACGAGCGGATCATTTTCTCTCCCTTGTCGGCCTGGCATCCTTCGGCGACCGATATCCGCATGAGCTGTCCGGCGGGATGAAGCAACGCGTCGCGATCGCTCGCAGCCTTGCGTTTAACCCGGATGTGCTGCTGATGGATGAACCGTTTGCGGCATTGGATGCCCAGACGCGGGAATCTTTGCAGGGGGAACTGTTAAGGATTTGGGGGCAAACGAAAAAGACGATTATTTTTATCACCCATGGGATTGATGAGGCTGTTTATCTGGGGGAACGGGTTGTCGTTCTCACACCAGGCCCAGGTACGGTTAGGCATATCGTCGATGTCCCGCTCAAGTCGAGACTCGACGATGCGGATGTTCGCTCCCATCCCGATTTCGTCAAGATCCGTCATGAAGTCTGGAATCTGCTTCACGAGCCGGTGTATCAAGGAGCTTATATCTAAACGAAAAAAGGAGTGGATACGAATGGAAACCGCAAAGTCCGTCCCAGCAAGCCTGCCGGCAAGGAATTTAAAAGTAGCTCTGGTTGCAGGTCTGCGCAAATTGGTACGGCAATCGATTGTTCTGATTGGCTTGTTTCTGCTATGGGAAGCCGCTCCCCGATTGGGGCTGGTCGATCCGGCATTTTTGCCGCCGTTCACTGAGGTGGTGAGGTCCCTGGTTCACTTGATCACTTCGGGTGAATTGCTCCAACACTTTTCGGCAAGTATTGTCCGATCGCTGACCGGATTTCTGTTGGCCTTGATTGTGGCCATTCCGTTAGGACTCATCATTGGCTGGTACCCTACAGCGCGGGAGCTGCTAAATCCGATCCTTGAACTGTTCCGGAATACCGCAGCGCTGGCCTTGCTTCCGGTGTTTATGCTGCTGCTTGGTATTGGGGAGACCTCCAAAATTGCGATTGTCCTCTTTGCTTGCGCCTGGCCGATCCTTCTGAATACGATCGCGGCCGTTGGCAACGTCGACCCCTTGCTCATCAAGTCCGCCAAGTCGATGAAGTTATCCTCTTCCAAGCTGTTCTTGAAGGTGATTTTGCCGGCCTCCGTGCCAACGATTTTTACCGGAATCCGCATGGCTGGGACAGGGGCGATTCTCGTATTGATTGCCGCTGAGATGGTCGGGGCGAAGGAAGGGCTCGGGTATTTGATCACGTATTCGCAGTACAACTTCGAAATTCCGAAGATGTATGCGGGGATTCTTGCCATCTCCTTGCTGGGGCTGATCATTAACTACGGTTTAGTAAGTTTAGAACGCAAATTATCGAAATGGAATACGCAGACGAACGGCTAATTGACGAGATTAAGGTTGGGAATAACGTCAATCGACGTTTTTCTTATAGTCAAAATATGACTAAACAAATTGGAAAACTAGGAGTGGTGAACGATGTCAAACAAGCAAATGAAATTGGGAGCTTTCTTTAATTTGCCGGGGCATCACGTGGCGAGCTGGCGGCATCCGCGAACTGTTGCTCATCGTACGTTCGACCTCGAGTACTTGCAGGACTTGGCACGGTTAGCTGAGCAAGGGAAGTTTGATATGATCTTCTTCGCCGACGTCCTTGGCCTGCGCCCTTCTGGTAACCAGGCAGCATCGGCCCTTAAGCTGGATCCGCTGATTATTCTCGCCGCGCTTGCGTCTGTCACTAAACATATCGGCCTCACCGCGACGCTGACGACAACCTATAATGAGCCTTATCAAGTGGCACGGAAATTCGCGGCGATCGACCACTTGTCGAAGGGGCGCGCGGCATGGAATGTCGTCACCTCTGCCAATGAGAGGGAATCGCTGCTGTTCGGCAAGCCCAAGCATCTCGAGCATGCCCGCAGATACGAACGGGCGGATGAGTTTGTGGAAGTTGTGAAGAAGCTCTGGCTTTCCATTGAGCGGGAGGCGATTGTGCTAGACAAGGAAGGCGGCCGAATTCTGGACGTTGAGAAGCTCCACCCGTTGGATTTTGAAGGCGAGTGGTTTAAAGTTCAGGGGCTGCTGGACGCACCTTCCACGCCGCAGGGGCACCCGGTCATCGTACAAGCGGGTTCGTCGGAGGCAGGCAAAGAGCTGGCAGCCAAAACCGCAGAGGTCATCTTCACCGCATGGCAGACGCTGGAGGAAGCCCAAACGTTCTATCGGGATGTGAAGGGCCGACTGGCGAAGTATGGACGTAAGCCGGATGATCTAAAAATCATGCCGGGGGTGTTCATCACGGTGGCGAAGACGGAGGCAGAAGCGATTGCCAAGCGGAAGGAGCTGAACAGCTACATTTTGCCGGAAGTTGGCTTGGAGTATTTGTCTAACTTCATCGGGACCGATCTGACGGGCTATGATGTGGATGCCCCGCTGCCGGAATTTACAGCGTCCGAGGACAAGACGAATCCGCAGATTCGCTCCAATCTGATCCGTGCGCTGGCCGAACGTGAAGGATTAACCACGATCCGCGAGGTGTATGAGCATATTGCCGGAGCACGGGGGCACCGGGAAATCGTAGGTACGCCGGGGCAGATCGCCGACCAACTGGAGGAATGGTTCCTGAATGAAGGGGCGGACGGCTTCAACATCATGCCGCCTACGTTCCCGGAAGGCTTTCGCGATATCGTCGAGCTTGTCATTCCGGAGCTGCAGCGGCGGGGCTTGTTCCGTACGGAATATGAGAGCACCACATTACGCGGCAATTTAGGGTTATCTGTTCCCGCTTATCCTTCACGCCAAGAAGCGCCATCCGCTTTGATCTAATTCCAAACGAACATAAAGGTCGGTGTAAGCAAATGCATAAATCAAGGAGACAATCCATAACACTGCTGGCAGTGGCGCTGGTTGCCGGGGCCTTGCTGGCGGGTTGCGCCGGAGGCAAAGCTGGGGCAAACGGGGGCGAAGATAAGGTGCTCCAATACAATTCATCCCCGGGTGCGGTGTCATTTCCGGAGCTGGCCGAGGATCTTGGGTTTCTGGGGGATGTGAAGCTGGAGTCCATCGGCAGTACGACAGGGGGGCCGGAGAGCATTCAATTAACGGCTACGAGGCAGACTGATTTTGGGTCGGCGTTTAACGGGGCGATCATTAAATCGGTGGCCCAGAACGTAAAGATCAAATCGGTGGTCGGTTCGTACGGCAGCGATAAAGATACGTATATCGGCGCTTATGTGCTGGAGGAAAGCCCGATCCGGACGGCTAAAGATTTTATCGGCAAAAAGGTTGGTGTTAACACGTTAGGCGCGCATTTGGAATTTATGACCAAGGATTACTTGCGATTAGGCGGATTAACCGATAAAGAAATCAGCCAAGTAACCCTGGTTACCGTGCCTTCGGGAAATGCGGAGCAAATTTTGCGCAGCGGTCAGATCGATGTTGTTCTCTTAAGCGGCGTAGCGAGAGACCGGGCTTTGGAAAAAGGCGGTCTCGTGGAATTATTCAAGGATATCGACGTTTATCAGACGGAGTTTACGGCGGGCGATTACTTTTTTACCGAGGAGTACATTAAGAATAACCCGAACACGGTAAGGCAATTCGTTGAAGGCGTCGCAAAAGCGATCGAATGGGAACGCACCACGCCGCGGGAAGAAGTGATCAAGCGAATGGAAAGCATCGTAGAGAAGAGAGACGGCAAGGACGCAACCCTGAATTTGAAATACTGGAAGAGTCCAGGGATTGCTACGGAAGGAGGAGTGATTACTCCGGAGGAATACCAGCGCTGGATCGATTGGTTGGTTAACGAGGGTGAACTGAAGGAGGGGCAATTGAAACCGGAGGATCTGTATACCAACGAATTTAATCCCTATGCGAAGTAACCGTTAGAGATGATGGGGGCCGTTCCGTTGATGGGGCGGCTTCTTCTTTCTGCCTGTTGATGAACCTCCACGATATGGGTAAGTCTGCTATCATGCTATAATAAGTTGAGCTTAAGGATCAGAGGGGGATCACACATGTACCTGTATCGATTGGAGGCCGACACTTCCGCCGGTCCGTTTACGATTGTCATTGCCGCCGATGGGGAGGAAGAGGCGTTTGCCGCGGCGGAAGAGCATTTGCAGCGGCAAGTGCTGCCCGCTCCTACAATCACGGAGCTGACGATTGTGGAGAAGAAGCGGCTGGTGCCTGGGGCAGGGTACGTCGTGGCCATCAGCGAACCGCGCTAAGGACAGAAGCCCGTGACCGAAGGAAGGTCACGGGCTTCTCTTATGGCGATTCCGCCGGATGAATCAGGCGGCTGGCTATACGGCGTTGGATCATGATTAGGCGATATAGCAGCAAGACAGCGGCCACAGCCAGCCCGGTAATGAGGCCAATCCAGTATCCGTAAGGGCCTTGCGACGTGTAGTTGGCCAGGAAGTATCCCAGTGGCAGGCCGATGATCCAGTAGGCAAGCAACGAGATCCAGAAGCCGGGACTGACGTCCTTATACCCGCGCAGCACGCCTTGGGTGGGCGTCGCAATGGCATCGGACATCTGGAAGAAGATCGCGTATACCAGGAAGTGCTTGATTAGCGATACAACTTCGGGTTCGCTGGAGTAGAGCTGGGCGACACCTGTACGGAACAGCATCAGCAGGACAGCGGTGGCCAATGCCATAGCGGCAGCGGTGCCGATACCAAGCGCCGCGTATTGCCGGGCGTCCTTGAGCCGGGCAGCACCGGTCTCGAAGCCGACGAGGATCGTCAGCGCCAGACAGATGCTGAGCGGGATCATGTACAACGTTGAGGCGAAGTTGTTCGCCGCTTGGTGAGCCGCGATCGTGACGGTATCGAACCGGCTCATCAGCAGCGTCACCGCGGCAAAGACCGCCGTCTCGAAAAAGATCGCGAAGCCGATCGGGACGCCGATTCGCATCAGCTCCCACCATTTGGTCAGCGATACGCGATGCAGCTTGCCGAACACGCCGTACGCCGCGAACGGTTCCTTCCGATGCACGATCCACAAGGCAATCAGGAAAATGCACCAATACGTAAAAGCCGTAGCGATTCCGGAGCCGATGCCGCCAAGACGGGGGAAGCCGCCGCGGCCAAAAATCAGCAGGTATCCGGCGCCTACGTTTAACGGAAGCGAGATCAGCGTAATCATCATCGATATGCGCGTTTGCCCGAGCGCATCGATAAACGAACGCAGCACGATATAACCAAACAATGGAACGATTCCTGTGGAAATCGCCACGAGAAAATAGAAAGCCACATGGTGAACCTTGGGCTCGAGGCCCATCGAATTCAGCACAGGGGAGACCGACAGTGCACCGGCCAGCAGGACAACCAGGCTCACGGCTACCGATAACCAGATTGCCTGAATAACATGATAGCCTACTTTATTCTTCTCTCCGGCCCCTACGAGCTGAGACACGATGGGCGTGATGCCCATCAGGATCCCGCTGAGACCGGTTTGCACCGGAATCCAAAGGCTTGATCCGATCGCTGTTCCCGCCAGGTCTGCCGGACTTGCATGGCCGGACATCATCGTATCGAAGAAGGTCATTAACGACATCGTGACCTGGGTGATCAGAATCGGAACTAAAATGCGTAAAAATTGAGCATATTTCTGCTTCAGGGTATACGTTTGTTTCATAAAACCACTTAACTCCGATCATAGTAGTTACTTGAGTACAAGCCCAACCAAACCCGAACCCGGGCAACAGGCCCGGGTTCGACGGCGGTGCAGCTTTATTATTCATAATCGACGCCGGAAGTATAACGGTTGGAGGCGTTCCAGAGCAGGAACTCATCCACCTTCATTTCCTTCAGCGCCCGAATTTGTTCTTCCACTTCATGCTTGCCGTATTTGATATAATGACCGCTTCCCAGCCAGCTGGCCGTAAAGTCTTGAATCCACGGACGAATGATCGGCTGCTTCTCGCCAAGTTCCGCGAGCTTGGTCTGAGTATCCTGCACCGCACCCTTAATGGTCTGGTAAGGAGCTTTGTCAGGGTCTTTGGCATTAAACCATCCGGTTGTATAATGGCTTGGATAAATCATCGGAGAAATGACGTCCACGTTGTCGGAGATCTTCACAAAATCCTGGCCGATGCCTTCGGCCGCAGGCACAGATGCGGCGTACCCGAAAATATCAACGGACACCCGAACCCCCAACGGTTCCAGCTGCTCCTTGGCGTATTTAACGAATGAGGAGACGGCATCAACGCGGCTCATCTCATTTTTGGTATAGATTAGACTGTCTGCTCGCTTCTCGAAGCCTTCCGGGAAACGCACGTAGTCGAATTGAATTTCCTTAAAGCCTAATTTTGCTGCTTCCTTCGCAATCTCAATATTATAATCCCAGACCTCTTTGTTATAAGGATTTACGAAGCTGTCGCCCTTGCCGTTGCTCCATACCGATCCGTCCTTATGGCGGAAGGAAAGCTCCGGATGCTTCTTGGCTAAAATCGTATCCTTAAACACGACGATCCGGGCGATTGGATAAATATCATGCTTCTGCAAACGGGCCATTAACGCATCGATGTCGCGGATGAACGGCTGCGGTTTCCCCCATTTGATGAGATCGGAATTATCCGTCTTGTATGTGATATACCCTAAATCGTCCTTAATGTCGATGACCATCGCATTCAGCTCGGTCTGATCGACGAGATCAACAAGCTGATCCATGCGGGATCCCCCGGCACTGTAAGCTGTAACGTAAATCCCCTTCACTTTCGGAGCATCTACCTGCGGGTCTACCTTCAAATCCGATGGTTTGATAGGATTGTCCAGGCGACCTTCTGCTAGATTAACCTTAAAAGTGTGCGCGACCGATGTCCACATCGTGTTCGCCTGCACGGCTTCGTTCCCCGCAGCCTGCTCTTGAGGCGCTGCTCCGCTGCCTGTTCCCAAGGCCAGAAGTAGTAATGTCCAGATGATGTTCACATGATATCTCTCCCTTGTATGCACTCGCTGTTAATTATATCGGAAGAGGGGCCCCTAGAGGGAACAGGAATGTCATAATTGGTAAAAAGTTTCAGAGTTTCATAGACGAGAAAAGCGCAAAAAGTCGTTTCCCCTGCATAAGCAGAAGAAACGACCTCATCCTGCATGGAAGCGTTACATATTTTAATGAAGCAACGCCGGGTTTTGATGTTCGCAGATGCTGAATTGAATAATCTCCAGTGCATCCTGCGGTTCCAAGATGGTTAAGCCATCTCGGAGGAGAATCGTAGAGTTCAGTTCCTTTTGATTCAGAAAAGGCAGCATATCCGGAAACCACTTCTTTACGATTTGTTCCAGTCTTACCGTTTCCATTTCCACATCCATCACCCTTTCCTTTCAGAATCATTCGCCGCGGAATCAATCCTAAATCGGAAAAGCAAAAAGCCTGTGAAATACGGGGTAAAGCTGAACCCTTTAAAATTGTGAAGGAACCGCTGTGATTATTATAACAAAGAAGCAGCCGTTTGAAAACGGCCGCTTCTTTCAAGAAAACGCTTAACGACGCCGAAACGCGCCCATCACCCCAACCGTTTCCACGATATTCACGAAAGCGGTGGGATCGGTTTGCTTGATGATTTCCCGCAGTTCAGCCAGTTCATAGCGGGTCGTGACGGTCATCAGCATATCTTTTTCTTTGTGGGAAAAAGCGCCCTGAGTTTTCATCAACGTAACCCCGCGCGGCAGTGTCAGCAGTCGTTCCAGCAGTGCTTCCGTTTTGTCAGTGATAATAAACAACGTGACTTTGATATGACTGATATGAATCAGGTCAACGACTTTGCCGGTAATATAGATCGAGACCATGGATGCCAGAGCAAGATCCCAGTTGCCTTCGAGATACCCCATCGCAAGGATGACGATGCCGTTTAGTCCGACGATCACATTGCCGACGGGGAAATCGCGGAAGCGGGTCACGATCGAACCTACGATATCGAAGCCGCCAGACGAGCCGCCGACGCGGAACGAGATCCCGCAACCGATGCCGACGAGCACACCGCCGAAGACTGCAGAGAGCAGGGTATCCGATGACAGCAGCTTGTCCGGTGTCGGAATCAAGGTAATGAACCAGGTTGTAGCGGCAACCGACAGGATGCTCAGTCCGATAAATCGTTTCCCCAGCAGAAACAACCCGGCGATCAGGAGCGGTACGTTATAAGCCAGATACATCGTGCTAATATCGAGGGGAGTGAAGTAGGCGGTCAGCATCGCTAGCCCAGACACGCCGCCGCTAAGCAAATGAAGGGGCACGAGGAACAGGTTAAAACCCGCAGCGATCAAAGCCGCCCCGAGTACAATAACAGTCGCATTTCTAATTTCTTTAAACACTATCGTTCACCTCACGAAAATAAAGGAAGTATCCCAACCTGCTTGCTGGTATTCCATTTATGTTTTGTGCTATAATGTTTGAGATATTCTTGAGTAGGTACTCTTTTCCATTTTTCAAGCTAGTACCAAGCTAGTTCTATGTAAAATTTACAGGCGGATTGGACAGCCTATAAACGTTTGAAGGTCCCCCAAGGTCAGGTTTTGAGCGTGGGCAAAGCAGGACTAAACGCTACTTAAGAATACCGTTAAGCTGGTGGAATGTCCACTATATAGAAGGAGTATGATACATTGAACACATTCGCAGATTTCGGCCTAGAGCCTAAAGTATTGCAAGCTATTACGGAACTTGGATTTGAAGAAGCAACCCCGATCCAGGCAAAATCGATCCCGATCGCATTGACCGGTCGTGATTTGATCGGACAAGCACAGACGGGGACAGGGAAAACCGCGGCTTTCGGTCTGCCGCTCATCAACAAGATTCCGAAGGAAGAAGACCGTATTGTTGCGCTGGTTATGACCCCAACTCGGGAGCTGGCCATTCAGGTCGCTGAAGAAATCGGCAAGCTGTCCCGCTTTAAAGGCACCCGCTCTCTTCCCATCTACGGCGGACAAGACATCGTACGCCAAATTCGCGCATTAAAGAAAAAGCCCCAAATTATTATCGGTACGCCGGGCCGTTTGCTTGACCACATTAACCGGAAAACGATCAAACTTGACGATGTTAAAACCGTCGTTCTGGACGAAGCCGACGAAATGCTCGACATGGGCTTTATGGACGATATTCAATCGATCCTGAAGCTGGTTCCAGAAGATCGCCAAACGATGCTATTCTCCGCAACCATGCCGGCAAATATCCAGAAGCTGGCTCAGCAGTTCCTGAAAGATCCGGAGCATGTGTCCGTAATTCCGAAACAGGTCAGCGCGCCGCTCATCGATCAAGCCTACATTGAGGTGCATGAACGTCAGAAATTCGATGCTTTGACCCGGTTGCTGGACATGGAGTCGCCGGAGCTGGCGATCGTATTCGGTCGGACGAAGCGCCGCGTGGATGAATTGTCCGAAGCGCTGCAGAAGCAAGGCTATTCCGCCGACGGCCTTCACGGGGACCTGTCGCAGAATCAACGTGACAACGTCATGCGTAAATTCCGTGATGGCAGCATCGACGTTCTCGTGGCAACTGACGTGGCAGCCCGCGGTTTGGACGTTTCCGGGGTAACCCATGTCGTGAACTTTGACCTGCCGCAGGATCCGGAAAGTTACGTTCACCGGATCGGCCGTACCGGCCGCGCCGGGAAAGAAGGGGTCGCATGGTCCTTCGTGACGCCGCGCGAAATGGATCACCTTCGCTTTATCGAACGGATTACCCGTCATAAAATTGCTCGTAAGCCGCTGCCAAGTATTGCTGAAGCGATCGAAGGCAAGCAACGGATTATTGCAGAACGCTTGATCGAGCTCGTGGAGAACGGTGAACTGAACGAGAACAAGGGCATCGCAATCCAGCTCCTGGAGCAATACGATTCGGTGAACCTGTTGGCGGCTGCGTTTAAGCTGATTACGGGCGACAAGAACGAAAAAGTCAACATCGAGCTGACACCAGAAGAACCGATCCGTGTGAAACGCCGCAATCCGGACATTCGTTCCAGCGGACGCAAGCCTTCGGGTTACGGTAATCGCGGCGGGGGATACCGTCGTGATTCGCAAGGCGGTCGCGGAGGTTACGGCAAAGGCGGTTACAATCGCGACGGCCGTGACTATCGTTCCTCTGATCGCAAGCCGCGGACTGGTTCGAGCGCCGGGGACCGCAGACCTTCGAAATATGACGGTAACTCCTCTTTCGATAATTAATCGAACGAGAAGCTTATCCCATATCATAAAATGAAAGAAGACGGAGGATTCTCCGTCTTCTTTGTGTTTGTGTTCATTACAGGAAGATCGTGCGGCTCACGATTACGAGCAGAATGAACAGAACCAGAATCGTACCCGTGGAAGTCCAGAATCCACCGCCATATCCTACACCGGACATGTGATAACCTCCTTTGAAGATGTTGATGGTTTGAAGTTACGGTATATACTATGGCACAGCGGCCCGATGAGATTAGACACTTACCCAAAGCCGCACAAATTAGGCGCTGGAACGAGCTGGACGAATCATGTATAGTTAATATAGGCAGAGCGATTCCACTATACAAAGCTTGAGAGGGGAACTTTACTTGGAATACAAAGGTTTGATGGGCGGATTTTATAAAATTACCGAATGGATTATGCGTATTGCCGGCAGTAACCTGCTATGGCTGCTGTGCTCCTCGCCGTTTATGATCGTCCTGGCAATGAAACTGCTCTTATTGCTGCAATCACCGACGCCTCAGCCGGAGACGCTCACGATTTGGATCATGGGTGTTTTGGCACCGTTTACACTGTTTCCAGCAACGGCCGCTTTATTTTCCGTGACTCGGAAATGGGTGATGGGGGAAAGTGACTTAAGTATCATCAAAGTTTACTTCAAAGGGTACAAAGAAAATTACAAGCAAAGCATGATCGGCGGTATCTTCTATACGATCCTGTTCGCGATTATGTATGTGGACTATGAAGTGTACATGAACCAGATGAACAACCTGCAGATGATTGGCATGGTGATGCTGTTCTTCCTGTTGATCTTATCTCTATCGTTGTTTAACTTCTTCTCGCTGGTGGCCCACTACCATCTGGGTGCACTTCAGTTGATCAAGAATGCGATCCTGTTTACGATTCTTCGGCCGTTCCGCACCTTGTCCACCCTGATCTGCGCGGGTGTGCTTGGGTTTCTGACTTTGCGCTTCGGCTGGTTGATCTTCTTCGGGTTCGGCAGCTTAACAGCCTTCGTCGCGTTCTATAACTTCTACATCGCTTATAACAAGATCCAGGAGAAGGTAGAGCGGATGCGCCAAAACGAAAATGCTTCGAGCAGCAGCACCCAGCAAGACGATGAGGACTTGGGACTTGAACTTCCGTCGAGTGAGGAAAAAGAGAAGGATTGAAAAATGGCGGAAATTGCCATCCCCATCCTTGTCAGATGAGTTTACATTTGCTTAACGAAGCCGTATAATAGGTTTACGTCCTGCGATGTGCGTTTCGATTTCCGTTATTTTGAACCAATGACAGTTATCTCGGGAGACCTACATTGCGCCGCCGCTGAAAGGCCCTATCCATCGGATGAGGGGACTTCATAAGCGTCGTTGCGGTCACCCACCTGCGGGTGCAGGTTCGAGATAATGTAATCGGACGGCATAGGCGGGTCTATTAATGAAGCATGAGAATGGTGCCTTGTACTCTTTTTGTCAATGAAAGGGGACAAGGTGCTTTTTTGTTTGTGCCAAAATGTTCAACCTCGCTTTTGTTTGTCTGCCAAGAATGTTAAACTAGAGATTAAGAAAACGCATACCCAAGTTACATAGGGCAGGATCGTGAAGGAGGAAGAACAGTTGTCATTTAAACGTACGTTAATCGGCATTTTCCGCAGCCAAGAAGGAACCAGCGACCGTGCGAAGATGCCCGAACTCAAAACCAGATATTATCAATTATCCAAAGAGAAATGTTGGGAGGAAGTTTCCTCAACGTTAAAGAAAATTCCGGGCTATAAGGTACTGCATGAAGTGCCGTCCGTCGGCGAGATCACGTTGGAGAAACGGACCAGCCTCGGTCGTGTCATGGACATTACTGTATCGATCGTGGGCACTGGGCCGGTACGGAGCGCGATTGATATTTATTCGGCGACACGTGGATCGATGGGGGACCTCGGTGCAAATTACCGGAACATCCTTCAACTTTTCTCTGTGCTGGATAAGAAGCTGGCGGCTTATAAAGTCTCTTCGAACCAGTAAACCTGTATGGCTACGACAAAAAAAGCGAGCAGGGAGATGCCTCTCCTACTCGCTTTTCGTTTGTACCGAAGTCCTCGGCTTAAGAAAGCAGCGCTTTTACGGCAGCTACCGGTTTTTCGTAATCCGGATGCTCGGTCATTTCCTTCAAATATTCGACGTATTGGATCTTATTGTCTTTATCAACGACAAACACGGCACGCATGTCGAGCGCGAACTCTTTGATCAGTACGCCGTAGGCTTTGCCAAAGGAGTTGTCTTTATAATCCGAGAGCGTGATGACGCGGTCCACGCCAGCAGCGCCGCACCAGCGAGCTTGGGCAAAAGGCAGATCTGCGCTGACCGTCAGCACAACGACGTCATCGCCAAGATCGGCAGCTTCTTGGTTAAACCGACGGGTTTGTGCGTCGCAAACGCCGGTATCCAGTGAAGGAACTACGCTGATCAGTTTGATTTTGCCGGCGAAGTCCTGAAGTGTAGCTTCTTCCAGCAGGTTTTTATTTAAGCGGAAATCTGGAGCTGTATCGCCAACTTTCAGTTCCGGGCCGATCAGTGTGATCGGATTGCCTTTAAATGTAGCTACATTTGCGCGTTCTTGGGCCATGTTTATTTCCTCCTAGACAGATGGATTTATTCAATCAAATTTAATTATAATCGTTTTGAAAAGAAAATGTCCAACATTAGGAAAACAACGGTAAGGAGGCGGTCCGTTTGATTTTCATACGATACGAGAACTGGCGAAGCTACCTGCGATATTATCCCGTCACCTGTCTGCTTCTGGCAGCTAACATCGTCATGTTTATCATCCTTGCGCTGAATGGGGGATCGACGAACCGGATTACCCTGCTCAGATTCGGGGCGATGAGTGATATCGAGCCTTTCGCCGGGGAAAGCTGGCGGTTGTTTACGGCGATGTTTCTGCATAACGGGTTTGATCATCTGTTTTCGAACTCGTTTGCGATTCTGGTATTTGCGCCGCCGCTGGAGCGACTGCTGGGCTGGTGGCGATATGCTTTGGTCTATTTGGGCAGCGGACTGGTCGGCAACTTGATCAGCATGGTGGTGTATCAGTTTAGCTCGGTGCCTCATATCTCAGTTGGGGCCTCAGGCGCTGTCTATGGCGTGTATGGCGCATTTCTCTACATTGCCTTGCTGCAGCGTCACCTGATGGATGAAAGCTCGCGAAAAACGCTGTACAGCCTTCTCATTATTGGGGTGATCTATTCACTATTAGTTCCCAAGATTAACCTAGCCGCTCATGTTGGCGGGTTGGTTGGCGGCTTTTTGATCTATGGACTTCTTGTCCGTTTGTTAAAACAGCGTTGAACCAATGGATTGTAAATGGTACATTAAATTTAGAGTATTATGTCATCAGAAGATGTTCGATGTTCGTAGCACATGCGAAATGGAGCGATCAGATTCGTGGAATTGAGACAACTGCAGTATTTTGTAAAAGTGGCGAGGAAAGAGCACGTGACTCAGGCTGCCGAGGAACTGCACGTCGCCCAATCGGCGGTAAGCCGGCAAATTCACCAGCTCGAGCAGGAGCTTGGCGTTAATTTGTTTATGCAGAAGGGCAGGAATCTCCACCTTACCGCTGTGGGCCAGCTATTCTGCAGCCGGGTGGAGATGATTCTGAAGGATCTCGACCGGGCCGTGAGCGAGGTGCACGAATTTCTCGATCCGGAGCAAGGGGAAATTCGCTTAGGCTTCCCTAATAGCCTAGGTATTCATATGATTCCTAGTGTAGTGGCAGAATTCCGCAAGCTGTATCCCAATGTGAAGTTTCGGTTCAGGCAAGGCACTTATCCTACATTAATTCGGGATGTAGTTTCGGGAGAAGTGGATTTAGCTTTTATTTCTCCGTTTCCGGAAAATCATGATCAAGTCACCGGTAATGTGGTATTAACTGAAGATTTGGTAGCTATCCTTCCGCCGGGGCATCATCTGGCTGGGGAGCAGAGCATCAAGCTCAGCCAGCTGAAAGACGAGAAGTTCATTTTGTTCAGCAAAGGATATTCCTTGCGGCCAATCGTTTGGCATGCCTGCCTGGAGGCTGGGTTTACGCCGAAAATCGCCTTCGAAGGTGAAGAGACCGATACGATCCGCGGGTTGGTTGCCGCTGGGATGGGCGTCAGTCTGCTGCCGGAAATGGCGCTGTTTCAGAGCTTTACGCTTCAGCCGATCCGTGTGCGGATCTCTGAACCGAAGGTGACTCGCACCATCGGGCTGATCCATCGGGTCGACGAGAAGCTGCCGCTGGTAGCCCAATCGTTCCGAATGTTCCTGCTGGAATACTTTGGACTTCAGGTGGATACGCCGCCAAACCAACAGAAGTAATGGAATCATCAAGAAGAACCTATTTACGAGGTAGGAACGAAAAAAGGCTGCACGATCTCGAGCCGATTGGGCTCGGTACCGTGCAGCCTCTTTTTTTGAGATTACAGGTTATTCGCGGTTGCTTGTAAAAATCAGAATGTAGCGAAGCAACTCCAGAATGGAAATCAACGCGGCAGCTACATAAGTTAATGCTGCAGCATTTAATACTTTGCCAACACCGCGTGCTTCATTCGGCGAAATGAAGCCTTGTTGAAGCATGACTTTGCGGGCCCGATTGCTGGCGTTGAACTCCACCGGCAGCGTCACGATCTGGAACAATACGGCCGCGGAGAAGAAAATAATCCCCAGACCAATCAGGTTCAGTGCGCCGAACAGGAAGCCGGCGAGAAGCAAGAAAGGAGCAACCCCCGAGGCGAAGTTCACCACCGGGAACATCCGGTGACGCAGCACCAACATCGGGTACTTCTGCTTGTGCTGAATTGCGTGTCCGACCTCGTGGCAGGCAACGGCTACCGCAGAGATGGAGCTCTCATAATACACCGGCTCCGACAAGCGGACAACGCGGTGAATCGGGTCGTAATGGTCTGTCAGCGCGCCGCGCACCGGTTCGATAGGGACATCATAAAGCCCGTTCGCATCCAACATCCGTCTTGCGGCATCATGACCGGTTAAGCCATAAAGGTTCTGGACCTTTGCCCATTTGTTAAAAGTGCCTTTCACCCGAAACTGCGCCCACAAGGACAACCCAAATGCGAGCAGAATGGGAATCAGCATCACGTCTGAATACATGAATCATTCCTCCATATGATTTAGTTATCAAAGAAGCAATTGAGGCTGTTCAGGAGTAAGGGTTAGGAAAAGGGTCCGTGATTCAGCAGAAGCCGAATCGCTTCCATGCAGGCCAAGCTTTGCGGAAGCAAATTGGCGAAAGCGCGTTTGGCCTGGTTCGGCTGTAAGCTGGAAATGAGCGGCTCCAGCTCTTTGACCTCGCGTTCTAGCTGCTGCATATGGAGCTCCAGCGAGCTTAGTTTCTCCGTCACTTGTTCTTCCGGAGAAACCCGGTGCCACTGGTCCAGCTTCTCGCGGATCTCTTCCAACGTATATTTCTCCTGTTTCAATTGATTAATACGTTCCAGCCTGGTCAAGGTTTCACTACTGTATAAACGATAATTTGTCTGGGTTCGCTTCTCCGGGGAGATCAGCCCGAGCTTCGTATAATAATCGATTGTACGCTCGCTGACATCAGCTGCCTTCGCTAACTCTCCGATCCGGTACAGTTTCTTTACTCCAATGTCATCACTCTCCCGACAATTCCAAAGGATAGCATTCTATATTTATTCTATTTATCCCCATAATACTTAACAACAAGCATACAGTCAAACGTCATACTTTATTTTTGTCAGTAACTATAAGGTGTGTTATCGAAATACCTTACATACAATGTAATAATACATGCAATTTGGCGATTTTTTTTGAAAAAAGTATTGTCATCCCTGAATCTTTCTCTTATAATCACATTAACAATTCATTTTGTGTTAGGAAACTTAACATTGGGGGAGTGTTCAAAATGAAGAAGAAGTGGCTTTACGGGGTACTCATTTTTCTTGCATCGTTTGCGTTTCCGGTCTCGGCGTTCGCAGCGGAGGGAGAGGTTACCGCTCCGGTTCTGGAGCTGGGCCTGAACTCGCTTTTCGTATTCGTCGCAGCCATGCTCGTATTCTTCATGCAAGCAGGCTTTGCTCTTCTTGAAGCGGGTACAGTTCGGATGAAGAACGCCGGACACGTTGCAGGTAAAACCGTCCTCACCTTGGGGATTGCTATTCTTGCTTGGTGGCTGATTGGTTTTGGCTTCGCTTTTGGCGACGGCAACAGCTTCCTAGGTACAACCGGGTTCTTTTTTGGAGGAGAAGGGGATATCGGTTCGTTCAGTGTATTTGCTGAAATCGGCGTACCATTAAATCTGATGTTCCTGTTCCAAATGGCGTTTGCAGCAGTATCGCTGGCGATCGCCTGCGGCGGGATGGCAGAACGTGCGAAACTCAGTGTCTACATTATCTTCGGAACAATCTTTATCGTATTGATTTATCCAATTGTCGCTCACTGGGTATGGGGCGGCGGCTGGCTTGGTAACTTGGGAATGCAAGACTACGCTGGTTCGACGGTAGTTCACTTAACGGGTGCTACAGCGGCGCTTGCAGCAACGATTCTGCTGAAACCGCGTCTTGGTAAATACAATAAAGACGGTAAACCGAACAACATTCCAGGTCATAACCAAGTGTTGACGGTACTCGGCGTTATCATTCTGTGGATTGGCTGGTTTGGTTTCAACCCAGGTAGTGCATTAACTCCTTTGGGTGATGGATTCTTCGGTTATGTGTTGATGACAACGAACCTGGCTGCTGCAGCTGGTGCAGTTGCTGCATTGCTGATCTCCTGGGCAGTTCTGGGCAAGTCGGATATTCCAAGCATGCTGAACGGCGTGCTGGCGGCTCTCGTAGCGATTACTGGTTCTTGTGCTTTCGTTGATGCTTGGGCTTCCGTTATCATCGGTGCGGTTGCTGGGATCTTGACCTTCTTTACCGCTAGATGGTTTGAACGTGCTGGTGTGGATGATCCGATTTATGCCTTCTCCGTACACGGGATCGCCGGGGTATGGGGTGCGGTTTCCACCGGTCTCTTCGCAACGCCGGAGCTGGCTGAAACTACAGGTGTAGGTAAAGCAGGCTTGTTCTACGGCGGCGGTTTTGGGCAATTAGGGGTTCAAGTGTTGGGTGTTATCGGGACTTTCGCTTTCGTACTGGTACTGTCGTTCCTGATTCTCGGAATTATGAAATGGACGATGGGGCTTCGCGTTACAGAAGAAGAAGAAACGATGGGTCTGGATATCAGCGAACATGGTACTTACGGGTATCCGGAGCAAATGAGCATACTGAACAAAACAACTTCGTCTGGTATTCCTGCGGAATAATTGAAGACAGAGATCCTGGCGTGAGGCGTCCGGAAGAGAAAGGAAGTTGGGCTTATGAGTCATGAGACGGCCATGAACAACGCAAATTTAGACGCGATTCGGTCCGCCGCAACTCCCGGTTCGCTAAGAGCGGCCAGAATCGATGAGCAGAATCGCTTGTATCGCAAGCTGACAACGATGCCGATTCAGGATTGGAACCGTGAAGTCTCGGACCTACATGATGCCGTCATGACCCAAGCTTGCCGATGCTGTGAAGAAGAAATGATCCAGGAGGGCTTCGGCCCTCCTCCTTCGCATTATGCCTTTATTGCGTTTGGAAGCGCCGGTCGGGCGGAACCCACGTTATGGAGCGACCAGGATAACGGTTTGATTTACGGGGATGGTGATGTGGATCAGCTTGAAGTCTACTTTGAGCGCTTTGGTGAGAAGCTGTCAGAGATTCTCGAGCAGGTTGGTTATCCCCCATGTCCGGGCAAGGTGATGGTGTCCAATCCGTTATGGCGGGGCAACCTTGACGCGTGGGAGAAGCAACTGCTGGAATGGCGAGATATTTTGGCTTGGGAACAGGTTCGTTACTTGATGATTGCCGCCGATTTGCGCCATATCTGCGGGGATGCGAAGCTAACCGATGGCTTGCGCAAGACGATGAAGCGGATTATGGAGGCGGATCAAGGCGGTGAACGCGATGTGGTGACGGCCATTTTGCGGAATACTGTCCGTCACAAAGCGGCACTAAATGTGTTGGGGCAAGTGATCACAGAGCAAAGCGGTGAGCATGCCGGAGAATTTGACGTGAAATACGGGCTGTACATCCCGATCGTGAACGCCGTGCGTTACTTGGCTTTGCAATACGGGATCGAAGCCTCGAACACCTGGGAACGGATTGCTCAACTTCTTCAGCTTGAGGCTGTTCCGACACGTTGGTTGGAGTCGTGCAGCCGCGCGTTTAATACGGCGGTGAAGTTGAGATCGCTTGTATCACCGATCATTGAAGACGGCTTGCTCACGGGTTCTCACTACTTGCCCCAAGAAATGCTAAAACAGAAAGAGCTCCGGCGCGAGCTGCGGGAATCACTCAGTACGGTCAAGGTCATGTACCGCACACTCCAAAGGCAGCACCGGTATGCGGAAAGGAAATGGTTATGAAAGAACCGATGAAGGGAAATGGTGGTTTTTGGGATGCTTTTAAGGGCGGCGGAGTGTCGCCAAGGATCGCCTCGATGCTTGGTGCTCCCAGCGCACAGCAAATCGCTTTCGTTCGTTCATTAACCAAAGGACAGCGCCGTCCAGAGACACTTCACGTTCCGCTGGCTGAATTGAAAACGGCCGTCTTCGATTTGGAGACTACGGGATTTCATTACCATTATGGTGATGAAATCTTGTCCTTTGGAGCCATAAAAGTGGAGGGGGAGCGAATCACCGATGAGGTGTATTACTCGCTGGCCAAACCGGCTTGTCAAATTCCTGAGCGAATCATTGAACTAACTGGAATTACGCCGGAGATGGCTCAGTCAGCTCCATCCTTGCTGGAGGCGTTGCGCGAATTTATGGCATTCGTGGATGACCGGGTGTTGGTTGCCCACGGCAGTGCCCATGACAAAGCTTTTTTGGATGTGGCGTTATGGAAGACCACCAAAGCTCATCTCGGGCATCGGGTGCTGGACACGATGATGATCGCCCGGAAGCTGGAACCGGACCGGCGTATCTCTGGCAGCCTGGACGAATGGCTGGCCGTGTACGAGATTCCAGTAACGAAGCGACACCACGCATTGGAAGACTCCAAGATGACAGCTCAGCTGTGGACCGCGTTAATCCAACGGTTGAAAGAACAAAACGTGATTACTTTGGGAGATCTGTACACCTTCTTAAGCCGAACGTAAGCCTTTGCTGTCCTAATTTTCACGTAACTTGATGGGCAGCAGACGATAACCTCCTGAATAAGCACTTATCCCATACGCGTGTAGCATGAAGCCGTCCGGTTCGCCGGGCGGCTTATCGTTTGATGGATTCATCCGACCACCAATTAGGTACAATTGAAGGCGATCGGCAAAATTCGGAAGCTGACGCAAATCCTCTGACGATGGCTGCGGCGGTGAAGTGGGGTGGGTGTGGTAGACGCCAATCAATCGCGGATCAAAGCAACTGCGAACCCAGATGGCGGGGTCGAGTTCAAAAGCGTGCAACGGAATCTGCGAATGGTTCGCCACAGGAAGATAACGTTCAATGGTGCCGATGCGGCCGTTCAGCGATCCAAACAGCAGCCCGCAGGCTTCCTCCGGGTAACGATCTTGCCCATCCTGCAGCATTTCGTCACGAATATGCGGCGGCAAAATCCAAGATTGATTCATTTTGCATGCTCCCGTCGTGATAGGTTAGAGTTCACCTTTTTCTCGATCCATTGTAACAAATCGTTAAAAAAGGGTACAATAATTACGGTAAACATAAGCTTCAAAACCAGATGAGGTCATAAAAGGACGGGCAAAAGATGAAACGGAATCGATGGATACTTGCCGGGTTGCTAGTGTTGCTGGTTATCGCTCTGCTGGACCGTGGGGGACAGGAGGGCTGGTTTGGCAGCTTCCTCAGCGGCTCTAAGGGAGACAATAACGAACCTTCGCTTGGCGCCATGGCAGCCGAAGGGGCTCCGAAGCCAGGAACGACTGCGCCAACGTTCGAGTTAACCGGTTTGGATGGCAAGACGTATGAGGTTGGGGGCAAGCGGGATAAAGTGCTGCTTCTGAACTTCTGGGCGTCCTGGTGCGATCCGTGTAAAGAGGAAGCGCCTGAGCTGAAGGCGTTATCTGAGAAATACAAGGATTCACTGGACATCTATGCCGTGAACGTTACATTATACGATAACCTGGATGAGGCCAAGGCCTTCGTCAAAAAATATGGCTACACCTTCCCGGTTCTCTTGGATGAAAAAGAGGAGCTTTACCGGAAGTATAATGGTATTGCCTTTCCGACCAACGTGCTGATTGACGAACAAGGCGTGATTCGAGACGTCATCGTCGGAGTCATTTCGCCGGAAGAGTTAGAAGCCAAGATCAAAAGCTTGATATAGCACAGAAAAAAGCCCGAATCACCGTGAGTAACGGAGATTTGGGCTTTTCGCATAAGAGATGGCGTTTAATGGTTGACGAGTCCCCATCCGGCGGAAGGAATCTCTTCGTAGTCCTCCCGTTTCGTCTGTCCCAGCAGCGCGTAACGGATGGAGTCCACTAGCGCTTCCCAGCTCGCTTCGATGACGTTGCTGGACACGCCAACGGTATTCCAGGAATTGTGATAATCCTGGGATTCGATCAATACACGTACCTTCGATGCGGTAGCATCTTTGTCGTCGAGGACGCGCACCTTGTAGTCCGACAAATGCATATCCTTCAAGCCTGGGTAATAGGTAATCAAGGCTTTGCGAAGCGCATTGTCGAGGGCGTTAACCGGACCGTTGCCTTCGGCCGCGGTGTAGACGCTGACTCCGTCAATCTTCAGCTTGACGAAGGCTTCAGAAACAACTGGACGGTCAGCGGTCTTCTCAACGAGCATCTTAAACGATTCGAAGACGAACAGTTCCTTCATATCGCCATTCGCCTGACGCAACAGCAATTCAAGCGAGGCGTCAGCGCCTTCGAATTGATACCCTTGATGCTCCAGTTCTTTAATCTTGGCGATAACTTGTTTGGTGTTCTCGTTCTCCGGATTGAACTCGATTCCCATCTCCTGCGCTTTGGACAGGATGTTGCTTTGTCCGGCCAATTCGGAGACGAGCACGCGCTGACGGTTACCGACCAGTTCGGGAGCGATGTGTTCATACGTCCGTGAATCGCGAAGGATGGCCGAGACGTGAATGCCTCCTTTATGGGCGAACGCGGCGTTCCCGACATACGGCTGGTTGACCGGCATATGCACGTTGGCGATCTCACTGATGTAACGGGCGGTATTGGTCAGTTGCTTTAACCGGTCAGGTTCAAGCACTTCGTAGCCGAGCTTTAGCTGCAGATTTGGAATAATCGAGCAGAGGTTGGCATTCCCGCAGCGCTCCCCGTATCCATTCATCGTCCCTTGGATTTGGCTTACGCCGGCACGGACGGCACTAAGCGAGTTGGCGACGGCCAGCTCACAGTCGTTGTGGGTATGGATGCCCAGCTTCGAGCCGGGAATGACTTGGCACAATGCGCTGACAATATCATACACCTCGTGCGGCATAGTGCCGCCGTTTGTGTCACACATGACCAGCCAGTCTGCGCCAGCCTCTTCCGCTTTGCGTAAGACAGAGAGGGCGTATTCCGGATTGTTCTTATACCCGTCAAAAAAATGTTCCGCGTCAAAAATGACCTCGAGCCCTTGCCGCTTCAGATAAGCGATCGAATCGAAGATCATGGCGAGGTTTTCCTCTAACGTCGTTTGCAGCGCGGTATGCACATGGAAATCCCACGATTTTCCAACCAGCGTCGCAGCTGGAACACCGGCTTCGATCATCCGATTAAGGTTAGCGTCATGTTCGGCTAGGCTGTCTTTTCGGCGTGTACTGCCAAAAGCTGTAATCTTGGCCTGCAGCTTCAGCTCCTTGACCCGCTTAAAAAATTCGATGTCCTTCCCGTTACTGCCCGGAATTCCACCTTCAATATAATGGACCCCAAGGTAATCCAGCTTTTTGGCGATCTTCAGCTTATCGTCCGCCGACAGGCTGATGCCCTCGCCTTGGGTACCGTCTCGCAAGGTTGTGTCGAAGATGGATATTGGCTTTGACATGATCGAAGTATCCCCCTTTAGCAATGGATGAGGGTGGTTAGCTCTCCCCGAATGTTTAGTTTTTAATTAATAATTATAACATCAACATGTTAAATGTAACATGCTTTTTTGAGAGAACAGAAAGTATAAACTTCTTGCCCCTTAGCGATATTGACCGACTTTCCGGGGACAGGTATGCTGAACTTAGGAGTAACGTATGATAAACGAGGGGTAGGAAATGAGAGATACCGCTGATTTTTACCCGGCGCGGGGTAGAGTCATTTTACATGTCGATATGAACGCTTTTTACTGCTCGGTTCATGAGGCGGAGGAGCCGGACAAATATCGAAACCGACCTACCGCGGTAGCGGGGAGCGTGGAGCTGCGCAAAGGAGTAATCGTCACCTGCTCGTATACCGCGCGTAGAATGGGAGTGTCGACCGGAATGACCGTGAGCCAAGGGTTGAAGAAATGTCCCGAGCTAATCGTCATCCAGCCGGATTTCCATCTATACCGCAAATATTCCCGGGCGTTTATGGACATTGCGTACGAATACACGCCGCTCCTTCAAGCGGTTTCCATCGATGAATGTTATCTCGATATTACCGGCTCCAAACAATTTGGGACCCCGCTTGAAATTGCCAATCAAATCCAACAGCGGATCCGTGAAGAACTAGGCCTTCCCTGTTCGATTGGGATTGCGCCGAACAAGCTGCTAGCCAAGATGGCCTCAGATATGAAAAAACCAAACGGCATCACCGTGCTGCGCATCCGGGACGTGCCGAAGCTGCTGTGGGACAAACCGTGCAGCGACTTGTTTGGCATCGGCCGGAAGACGGCCGAGAAGCTGAAGTCGATGCGAATCTATACGATCGGGCAGTTGGCGGCTGCCGACGAACGCAAGCTGATCGAGCGGTTTGGGGTGGCCGGTGCTTGGATGAAGCAGGCGGCGAACGGCAGGGACGATTCGCCGGTGAGCGATGAGCGCGAGCGGAATAAATCAATTGGCCATACGACCACCCTTCCGCGGGATATCAGCCGGATGGAGGACGTGCAACGCGTGCTGTTGAACATCGCCGATCAAGTTGCGCGTCGGCTGCGGCGGCAAAATCTGATGGCCCAGACGATCCAGATTACGATCCGCACCCCGGACATGAAGACGATCACCCGCTCGCAAAGTTTGGATACCGTCACCGAACAAGCGGAAGTGATTTACCGGGAAGCCTGTGAGTTGTACCGCCGCCATTGGAGCGAAGATAAGCCGGTTCGACTCCTGGGAATCACTTTGCAAAATTTGGTTCCCAGGGAGGAATCGGCGTTGCAACTGGATCTGTTTGATTATGAGCGGCAGCCCAAAAAAGAGTCATTAACACGAACAATGGACATGCTAAGAGATAAGTTCGGAGAAGATGCTGTGCTGACGGCAGGAATGTTGACCGATGATCCCTCGGCATTAATTCGCAATCATCGCATTCGCGGAACTTCGTTGCAAACTGACTTCCTTCGCCAGAACCGGGACGAAGAGGACGACCCTGCTCGTTGAAGGAATTATCACCTATCGGGATTGGAATAATACGGAAAATGAATTGAAATTGTAAACTATTTATATTATATTGATCATGGTGTTATAAAAAGCACCGGACTCGTACCGTTTATTCAGGAGGCAGATAAGAGATGGCGAAATATACTTGGGTTGAGAAGGACACATGTATCGCTTGCGGCGCTTGCGGCGCAACAGCACCGGATATCTACGATTATGACGATGAGGGTTTGGCCGAAGTAATTTACGGCAATGACGGCAACCGCGGGATCACGGAGATTCCGGAAGATCTGTACGACGATCTCCAAGACGCTTGCGACGGCTGCCCAACGGATTCCATCAAAGTTGCAGATGAGCCATTTAATAAAGAAGGCTAAGCCTTTGGAATAACTGCTCAAAGAACGCTCTGCGCCGATTTTGGCGAGGGCGTTCTTTTTTTACGGCGGCCAGGGTGGGATCAGGCGATTTTCTATCAATCTCGGCCCCTTTTTGCAGGAATATCCCGTTGGGTCAGGTAGCTTTGTTTGGCGCTTTTGCGGGAATATCCCGCTCGGTCAGGTAGTTTTGTTTAGTGCTTTTGCAGGATTATCCCGTTCGCTCAGGTCTTCGTCCTCCTTCCTATGAGCTATCCCATTGGATCAGAATGAATAGGAATTTGCCTTCCAACAGAATGGGTTCTGAATGAAAGGGATAATCATGCAAAAGAGCTGTCCAGCCAGTGACAGGAGTCCGGCAGCTTTTTGATTATGAGGCCTGCTTTGCTGGGTACATAGTCGCGAAATTTTGAGATTGGTGAAAAACTGGATAAGAAACGGTGTTGTTTTTGCCGATATAAGGAATGAAAGGGATTTCTCAACGACTCTCTAATTGGAGGAACTGATGGGGAACTCGGCTTACCTTAAAAAATATGTGGAAAACCACCCACATAATAAAATGGCTTGGTATCTGCTAGGCAAAGAATATGAAGCAAGCGGGCAAGCGGGGAAAGCCCGCTACTGCTATATTCAGGCGGGCAACGTGTACGAGGCGTTTGAATCAAGCAAAATTCCGCTGCCTGAGGAAGTGCTGGCCGGTTATAAAGAAGGGCTGTTGCAGGAGTCGCATCGCAAGGAAAAACGAAACCGCTTCCTGCGCAAGCTCAGTCTTGCGCTGCTTCTTGCGCTGCTGATGTGGATTCCCTCGGCGGCTCACGCGCCGGGGGATCGACAGGCGGCGGTGCCCGTGCACGCCGTCGATGCAGGTGCGGGTGACGATGCCGACCGCGAGGAGGCATCGGAGGAACCGCTGAAGCCCGCCGGGGATGAGGCGGGCGGAGGCGCGCCTGCGGGAACGCCGGCTTTCGCAGAGCCGGCGTTCACCGCCATCGGCTTCGCCGGCGACCCTGCCGGGACGCAGGCGGCAGCCGTAAGCGGTTTGCTCGCGCTGCAGCGGCAAACCGCAACCCCTCTGCTCCATGCCGCAGCGCTGGGCATGGAGCAGGCCG
>NZ_BILV01000021.1 GCF_004000745.1 Paenibacillus barengoltzii NBRC 101215 | reverse complement strand
CCGGCGACTGGCTGGTCTGGTCGGACGACCTGCCAGTCGCGTATGGCTTGGAGCAGAGTCCGGCCGAGGGGCGGACGGCGCTCCAAGCCTATGATGCGCGCGCGTGCGAATGCGCGCCGCCGGATTCAGCCGCGCTGCAACAGCGCGCGCGGCAGTGGATCCCGCAGCAGGAATCGCTGGGCGTGCTTGCCTCGGCGATGATCCACTACAAGCAGGCGAACGGGGCATGGCCTGCGAGCCTGCAAGACCTGGCCGGGCCGTATCCCGACAACTGGATTGCCGGAACCGATTCGACGATGGAGCAGGCGTTTCAGCCGTTGCTTGTACAGTTAAAACGCAAAGGCGTTGACGGCGCAACCGGAAATGCGGATGCGCCAGAAGTGCTCGCGAAGGGGATGGCACCGGGGCAGCAGCCTTTTTTTGCCGAACCTTATGAAATGATCGTCGATACGGACACGCACACTTTGGCAGTGGTCAGCGGGAACGTCTTGATTCGAAGTTATCCCGTTGGATTGGGCGGCTCGCAGACACCGGAGGGTACGTTTGTTATTTCTGAAAAAGTGATCAACCCGAACGGGAAGGATAACGGCGAATTTGGCAGCCGCGGCATGCAGCTATCCGATACGAACTACGCGATTCACGGAACAAATGAGCCGGATAGTATTGGAAAGGATGAGTCGTTAGGTTGCGTCCGGATGGGGAAGAAGGATGTGGAGGAGCTGTTTGATTTGGTTCCGAAGGGAACGAAGGTGAGGATTGGGAAGGGGATTTTGCCGAAGCTGAAGAACGTCCCGGCGGAGCGTTTCGCCCTGGGCGATAGACAGGATCAGACTAATCCCCACCGCACTTACCATTGGCTGAACTAGCTTAGGTTACAATTAAAAGGACGGTAGTCACGATGACCAGCGCGGCAACGATGGATATGGACCAGATGAGCGCTTTCTTGTTGACTTCGTCCTTTTTCTTCTGGAGTGTAGGCGGCATGCGCTTGGCAGACATGATCATTTCCCCTCTCTAACCTAGTTTTAAGCGATATTAGAGGTGCTTTCCCCCTTATTGTAATGGCTTTCACGGCAAAATTCCATCACCTTGTTGTTTCTTTCACGTGGCATATAGGTTAAACTTTTCTTTTCCAGCGGAAACAGCTAAACTGATATTAGCAAAAATGCAAAGCGTAAGATCGGAGTGAACTGTACAACGTGTTGTATCGCACATTGGGAAAACCGGTATTTTTTCGGATGGATCCGGAGAATGCCCATCATCTCGTTATCAACGGATTACATACTGCTGCTGCCGTTCCTGGAATGCTGCCGCTCTTGCGCGGAATGTACGGCGTGCCGGAAGCTCCGGAGCTCGCGACGGATTTATTTGGAATTCATTTTCCTTCCCCGGTGGGGTTAGCTGCCGGTCTTGATAAAAATGCCGACGCGGTGCCTGGTTTCTCCGCCATCGGATTCGGATTTATGGAAGTGGGTACGGTCACGCCGCTGGGACAGCCCGGCAATGATCGTCCAAGGTTGTTTCGCTTGCCTTCGGACGAAGCGTTGATTAACCGGATGGGCTTTAATAATCGCGGAACGGAGGCGATGGCACAGCGTCTAAAGGCGCTGAAACACCGCCCGATTCCGATTGCCGTCAACATTGGCAAAAATAAAATCACACCCAACGAAGAAGCGTATCGAGATTACGAGAAATGTATTTCGGATTTATATGAATACGCCGATTTCTTCGTTGTGAACATCAGTTCACCAAATACGCCGGACTTACGTAAATTGCAGCATGGCAATGAGTTAGCTTCGCTGCTAACTGCAGTAACGGATCGGATGGCGGCCGAAGCGAAGCGGCATGGCAAATCCAAAGCAGTGCTGGTTAAAATCGCGCCGGATGTAAGCTTGGATGAGCTGGAATATATGGTCGACACCATTCGCAATAGCGGCGTTTCCGGCATAATCGCCACTAATACGACGTTGTCGCGGGACGGCCTCACGCACCAGAACGCTCGGGAAACTGGAGGCTTAAGCGGAAAACCGCTGAACGCACGGTCCACAGAGATCATCTCGCGCGTGTATCGGCAAACGGAAGGTCGATTGCCGATAATCGGATCGGGCGGGATTTTCACAGCGGAAGATGCCTATGCCAAAATCCGGGCTGGCGCCAGCTTAGTCGAAATCTACACTGCGTTGATCTACGAAGGCCCGGAAATCAACCGCAAACTGCATCGCGGCTTGCGGGAGTTGCTGCGCCGGGACGGCTATCGCCATATCTCCGAGGCGGTTGGGGCGGATCTCCGATAAGCTAAGCCGGCATCGATTCAAGCCGGGGGACAGAAGACAGGAGGCATAAGGATGGACAGTAGAGATTGGGGAACATTTTTGCTTCCATATGAACAAGCGGTAGAAGAACTGAAGGTTAAATTCAAGACGATGCGCGCCGAGCTGAAGAAACGCGAAGAGTATGCGCCGATCGAATTCGTAACCGGACGGGTCAAGAAAATCTCCAGCATTTTGGACAAGGCGAAGCGGTTAAATGTGTCCATGGACAATCTGGAGACCGGAATCGAGGATATCGCAGGCATTCGCATTATGTGTCAGTTCGTTGAGGATATCCGCCGGGTGGCGGAATATATTCGTATGCGTAAGGACCTGAAGGTTCTTTACGAAAAGGACTACATTACAAACTACAAGGAAAGCGGCTATCGCAGCTTCCATATGATCGTGGAATATCCAGTGCAAACCGCGCTGGGTCAAAAGCAAGTGCTGGCCGAAATTCAGATTCGTACGCTGGCGATGAATTTTTGGGCGACGATTGAGCATTCTTTGAACTACAAGTATCGGGAAAGTCTGCCTGAAGAAATGCGGGGCCGGCTCAAAAAGGCTGCCGAAGCTGCATTCGTACTGGATAATGAAATGTCGAGCATTCGCCAGGAAATTTTGCAGGCGCAGAAGAGCTTTGAGGACGATTCTAACGTGGTTTCCTCCGTGCTTGCGTCGATTCATCAGCTTTATTTTTACCATCTGGTCAAAGAAGCCATCGAGAGCCAGGACCGGTTTAACCGGTTGTGGGAAGCGAAGGATTTTGATGGGCTGAAGCAGCTGCAGGTCGAACTGAAGGATCTGATCAAGCTGCACAAAAAAGTGGAGGAGCCCGGGGATGAGTTATGAGCCGCTGTTTGTGGCGTATCTCGTATATTTCAACCGCGACCGCGATTATTTCGAGTGCCATGAGGTGCTCGAAGAATTGTGGCTAGAGCAGGGGCATGATCCACTGTATAAGGGACTGCTGCAGGTTGCTGTCGGATTGTTCCACGCGCGGCGCGGCAATTTGTCCGGCGGACGGAAGATGCTGCAATCCGCTTTAGAGCGGTTGGCCCCCTATCCGGAACACACGCTTGGCATCGACCTGGGGAAGCTGCGCCGGGACACGGAAGCGTACGTCCGGCAGCTGACAGAAGGGAGTATTCAAGCTTTTACGTATTACGACCTCACGATCCAGGTGCTGGACCCGGAGTTGGTGCGCCTGGTGGCGGAGGCTTCTCATAACATCGCCCCGAACATTCCGCAGCGGCGCACGCCGCAGCGCGGGGAGAAGCATGCGGAGCGACAGCGGAAGCTGGAACAAAGGAGAGCGCGTGAACAAGGCTGAGAGCGGCCCGTCCCCCGGTGTTGGGGAGACGGGCGTTTTTACGGTATGGCGTGCCCAGCTAAGC
>NZ_BILV01000020.1 GCF_004000745.1 Paenibacillus barengoltzii NBRC 101215 | reverse complement strand
GTTATCACCTTATCGGCGACAACTTTTATAGTATATCACCCTTTTGAGAAACTTGCAAGACTTTTTTATTCAACTATTCAATTCCAGTCTTACTCAGCCTTTCACAAATCTCAGCGGGTAAGTAATAATATACCCCAAAACGAACCTAAAAATCAACCCTAGGAAAGAACTTCCTCGATATACAGCTGTCTGTCCACAACCAAATTGACAATTCGTCCTTGAACGGAGACCATTGGGCGCGTCGGGTGATTCCGGTCAGAGAATATAATCTCCCCTTCACTCCCATCGCTTAAACGTACCCGCGTCCCGTTATGGAATTGGGTCACCTTATCCATGAAGGTTTGCACAACGCCAGGATCCAGCTTGCCAAATGCCTCAGACCGGATTTCCTCCAGCACTAAATAAGGAGATTTCGCTTTACGGTATCGGCGGTTTAACGTCATGGCATGAAAAATATCCGCCACGCTAACGATTTTCGCGTAGATATGAATTTTATCGCCGGTCAACCGGAACGGATACCCCGTACCATCCATCTTCTCATGATGTTGCAACGCCGTCAGCCGAACGCCCTCATTAATCGCAGCAGTTTTGCGCAGCTGCTGATAGCCATAGGTCGTGTGCATCCGCATTTCATCAACTTCTTCTGGAGTCAACTGCGTTGGCTTATACAGAATCATCGGATCGATTTTCGTATTACCAATATCGTGCAGCAATCCGGCAAATGCCACCTGCATCCAATCTTTCTGGGGCAACCCATGCCATTGCGCCAGCAAATAGGACGTAATCGAGCAGAGAATGGCGTTATGATACATATAATCGTATTCGTTCATATTGCGCGGGATAAACGTCAGCACATTGTAATGCTTCAACTGACGGAAGAGCGCCTCCAACTGATTACGAAGTTCATAAATTGGCAACTCTGCAGCCAACACGGATTGAAATGCGCTTTTCGTTAAATGCAACATCCGGTCGTATTCAACGTGCAACGACGTCAATGGGCTCATCGTCACTTGACTGGCGGCTCCCGCCGTCGCCCCTACTGCTGCTCCTGTCGAAGCTAACTTGGGAGATTCATGAACCTCTGTCGCCTTGCGCTCGGGAACCACAAAGTCTTCCACTTCAATCTGTTGGATCATAAAGGCGCGCAGGATGTCCAAATCTCTCGGAAGCAAAACCTTGCCCTTCTGCAGCAAAAGACCACCCAATGGGCTATATACGTGATTATTCAATTTAACTCCCGGTTTGACATCTGCGATTGAGATACTTACCATCCTTTATTCTCTCCTTAGGGTAAGACTAGGAATCCTGAGTCATTTCAAATCCCATTATTTTCTAGGCACAAAGAACTAGTGTCAATTAATTCTATTATAGTACGCTGGCAAAATAGCAAGCAATCTTTCTTTTTTCTAGATAAAAAGTACACCGCAATCACTTCCGTACCGTCAATCAAAAAAACGAGCCTTAGACTTGATTCTAAGGCTCGTTTACTCCTAAGGTTGGGCCGTCATTCCTAACTTTCCAGCCATGTTGTCCCGTAAACCAGGAAACTCAATTATTCTTCGTTGTGATCTTGTTCAGATTCCAAGCTTTGACCTTCAACTGCTTGGCCTTCATCCTGGGAGGACTCAGCTTCTCCGTCTTGGTCTTCTTCCTCGCTCTTATCCGTACGGCAAACCGTCGCCACGGCATCGTCCTCACGGATATTAATCAGCTTCACGCCTTGCGTGTTCCGACCCATCGTAGAAATGCCTTCCATGCTGGTCCGAATCAGCGTACCGCTGGCGGTAATAATCATCAGATCCTCTTCATTCTTAACGACTTTGAGTCCGACGACCGTACCGTTCTTCTCCGTGACATTAATCGTCTTAATCCCCTTACCGCCGCGGCTTTGCGTGCGATATTCGGAAACTGGGGTCCGCTTGCCGTAACCTTTGGCGGTTACGATCAGGACATCCTGCCCCGGAACCACAACATCCATGCCGATGACGGAGTCGCCTTCATCCAGCGTGATCCCTTTTACGCCGGTAGCCGCCCGCCCCATGGAGCGTACATCGCTTTCTGGGAACCGGATCGACATCCCTTGTGCCGTACCCATGATCACTTCTTCATTGCCATCGGTCAGCTTCACATCAATTAATGTATCGTCTTCGCGCAGGTTGACGGCAATCAATCCGCCTTTGCGGATATTGATATAGTCTTCGATTGGCGTCTTCTTGACGATCCCTTGCTTCGTAGCAAAGAACAAATACTTGTTATCATCAAAACGCTCAACCTCGATGACCGCATTAACCGTCTCGCCCTGTTCAATCTGAATCAGGTTAATAATTGGCGTCCCCCGAGCCGTACGTCCCAGCTCTGGGATCTCGTACGCTTTGAGGCGATACGCCTTCCCGCGATCGGTGAAGAACATCAGATAATGGTGGGAGTTCGTCACGAACAAATGCTCCACGAAATCATTATCCTTGGTGTCCATCCCGACGACGCCGCGCCCGCCGCGCTTCTGGCTGCGGTACGTTGTCACCGGCAATCGTTTGATGTAGCCGGTATGCGTAATCGTGATGACCACTTCCTCTTGAGGAATCAAATCCTCGTCGAGGATGCTTTCTTCGCCGATCGTAATTTCCGTACGGCGTTCATCCGCGTAGCGGTCACGGATTTCCTGCAGCTCATCAGCGATAATTTTCAGCACGAGCTGTTCATTGGCCAGAATTTCACGATATTCAGCGATCTTCTGGAGCAATTCGTTATATTCTTCTTCAATCTTCTCGCGCTCCAATCCGGTTAACCGGCGGAGTCTCATATCGAGAATCGCTTGGGCTTGTTCGAGGCTCAGACCAAACCGAGTCATCAAGCCTTCACGAGCTTCTTCATCCGAATTCGATCCCCGGATCAAAGCGATCACTTCATCGATGTGATCCAAGGCAATTCGCAAGCCTTCCAGGATATGTGCCCGGGCTTCGGCTTTCTTCAAATCAAATTCAGTACGCCGGCGAACCACTTCAACCTGATGCTGCAAGTAATGACTTAAGACATCTTTCAGCGTCAAAATCTTCGGTTCATTGTTTACAATCGCCAGCATATTAATGCCAAAAGTGCTTTGCAGCGCCGTATGCTTATACAGGTTATTCAGCACGACGTTCGGATTGACATCCCGCCGAAGCTCGATCACCACACGCATGCCTGTACGGTCCGACTCATCGCGCAAATCGGTAATTCCGTCAATTTTCTTCTCGCGAACCAATTCGGCGATTTTTTCGACCAGACGGGCCTTGTTGACCTGATAAGGCAGCTCTTCCACGACGATCCGCGCTTTGTTGTTATGCTCCTCAATCGTGGTCTTCGCCCGCATCGTAATGGAGCCGCGTCCTGTTGTATACGCCTGACGGATCCCCGAGCGGCCTAAAATATAAGCAGCCGTAGGAAAATCCGGACCTTTGATATAATCCATCAATTCCAGCGAACTGATCTCCGGATTCTTAATCAACGCATGAACCCCGTCGATGACTTCCCCTAAGTTATGCGGAGGGATATTCGTTGCCATCCCAACCGCGATCCCCGATACCCCATTCACCAGCAGGTTCGGGAAGCGGGAAGGCAGCACGACCGGTTCCTGCTCCTCACCGTCGTAGTTCGGCATGAAATCGATGGTTTCTTTGTTGATGTCACGCAGCATTTCCATAGCGATTTTGGATAAACGCGCTTCCGTATACCGCATCGCTGCAGCCATATCCCCGTCGACCGAACCAAAGTTACCATGGCCTTCGACAAGCATATATCTCATCGAGAAATCCTGCGCCATCCGTACCATCGTCTCGTAAACGGCGGAATCACCGTGAGGATGATATTTACCGATGACTTCACCGACGATTCTCGCTGACTTCTTAAATGGTTTGTCCGGATGCATTCCTAAATCCGACATCGCATAGAGAATGCGACGATGCACCGGCTTCAAACCATCCCGCACATCCGGCAACGCACGGCTGACAATAATGCTCATGGCATAGTCCATAAAAGACTCGCGCATTTCCACATTAATGTCCCGATCTATGATTTGAGAGAATTTTTCTTCCGCCATGCTGGACCTCCTTCATAATCTATCCACGTGCCTTCGTATGGGAAAAAGCCCGAAAAACCGCCACTTTCATTATATTACTTTCACAATTCAAGCTCAATTAAACGTGACCGGCCTTGAAACACGATCCATATAGACAGCAAAAAATTAGGGATGTGTCCACTCCCATCGAATCGAACGTTCATACACTACGGATATAGGCATTTTCTTTGAATCGCTGAAAAAGCTAATAAAATCCCCATATCTTATAATTATACCATTGTTTTTCTCTTCTGTCCTATGTTTTTCGCATAACGCGCAGATGACAACGGGCCGTCTTTCCGGTCCGAAAGAAAGGAAGGATAAACGTTTTGACGATCCAACGTATTGCAAGCAAGTGGGAGAAAACGAGAGTGATCTACCAGAAGGAATCTCTTCGTCCCTACATTCCGGATACGCGAAAATATTCCTATGAGCATCTTCAGGATATGCTGGAGGAATACGGCTATGTCTTCGTCAAACCGGATCACGGCACCTATGGCATTGGCGTGATGAGCATTGAGAAATGGACGGATGACCTGAGCCCAGGCAGCCCGCTTCAGTATAAGCTTAGATACGGAATTGAATACGAGCTCTACCCCACGATCGAGGAGCTTCATGACGCGCTTGTCGCCAAGATGGGATCTAAACCTTACCTGATCCAAAAAGGCATCCGCCTCCTCACCTACCGCCGCCGCAGGTTCGATATCCGTGCGCTCGTCCAGCAGACCCCCCGGAAGACCTGGGAAACCACCGGATTTATCGGGAGGATTGCCGCCCAGCAGAAGGTCATCACCAATTATCACGGCGGCGGCAGCGTAATGCTGATTGAGGATCTGCTCAGCCCCTATATGACCCCTAAAGAATTTGCCGAAAAATACAAGGAAATGAAGTCCATTGGCGTTCAGGCCGCCATCCAACTTGCTCGGAAGTTTCCGCAGCTCAAGGAAATCGGATTGGACATCGCTATCGACGAAGATCATCGGATCTGGATCTTGGAAATCAATACAAAGCCCGCTCTCTTCCCCTTCAAAATGCTCCATCCGAAAGAGGTCTATCAAAAGATCCGGCGTTACGCCACCGCTTACGGCCGACTGAAAGCGAAATCCGCCAAAGCAAAATAGAAAAAAGGCTGTTCCCATTCTTCCGGATGTAAGTCCGGAGAGTATAGAACAGCCTTTTCTATTGGCTCCCGCTATCCCTTAGATATCGAGATTCTTAACGTATTTCGCATGCTCGTGAATGAATTCGCGCCGTGGTTCGACGTTATCCCCCATCAGTGTATCAAAGATCGCATCCGCCTGGATGGCGTCAGAGATCGAGACTTGCTGCATTACACGGCTCTCCGGATCCATTGTGGTCTCCCAGAGCTGTTCCGCATTCATCTCGCCTAGACCTTTGTACCGCTGCACATTCACTTTCGCGCCCTCACCAAATTCAGCGATGATTTGATCGCGTTCTTTCTCAGAGTTCGCGTAACGAACCACCTTGTTGCGTTCGATCTTAAAGAGCGGCGGCTGCGCGATGTAAACATACCCTGCCTCAATGATTTTACGCATGTAGCGGAAGAAGAACGTTAAGAGCAATGTACGAATATGCGCCCCGTCGACGTCAGCATCCGTCATGATGATAATCTTATGGTACCGTGCCTTCGAGATATCAAAATCTTCACCAATCCCGGTGCCAAGTGCCGTGATGATCGCCCGAATCTCCGCATTCCCGAGGATGCGGTCAAGCCGTGCTTTCTCGACGTTCAAGATCTTACCGCGCAGCGGCAAGATCGCCTGGAAGTGACGATCCCGTCCTTGCTTCGCCGATCCGCCCGCCGAGTCACCTTCGACGATATACAGTTCGCTGATCGAGGCATCCTTCGAAGAGCAGTCTGCCAGCTTGCCCGGCAGGGCGCTGACTTCCAGTGCACTTTTACGCCGCGTCAGTTCGCGAGCCTTCCGGGCAGCTTCCCGCGCCCGCGAAGCTTGAAGCGATTTCTCCAAAATGCGCCGGGACACGGACGGATTCTCATCCATGAACTCCTGCAGCTTCTCGGCAAAGAGCGATTCCACGATCCCGCGGACTTCACTGTTGCCCAGCTTGGTTTTCGTTTGCCCCTCAAACTGAGGCTCTGGAATTTTGACGGAAATGATCGCTGTTAACCCTTCGCGCACATCATCCCCGGTCAAGTTGGAATCGTTCTCCTTAATCATGCCCGACTTGCGTGCATAATCGTTAATGATCCGGGTCAGGGCACTCTTGAAGCCGGACTCATGCGTCCCGCCCTCGTGAGTATGAATGTTGTTGGCGAAAGAAAAAATATTCTCCGTATAGCCATCGTTATATTGCAGTGAGATTTCCACCTGGATCATATCCCGCTGACCTTCAACGTAAATTGGATCCTCATGGAGCACTTCACGGTTCTGATTCAGGAAGCGGACATACTCCATAATGCCGCCTTCGTAGTGGAACGACTCGCTCTGACCTGTCCGTTCGTCCGTCAGCGAGATGTTGATCCCTTTGTTCAGGAAAGCGAGTTCGCGAATCCGCGTCAGCAACGTATTATAATCAAAGACCGTCGTCTCTGTAAAAATTTCAGGGTCCGGGTAAAACGTCGTTTTCGTTCCCGTTTCCGTCGTGTCGCCGATTACCCGTACGTCGTATTGAGGTGTGCCGCGGTGGTATTCCTGCTGATAGATATGACCGTCGCGCTTAACTTCAACGATCACCTTTGTCGACAGGGCATTTACGACGGAGACACCTACACCGTGCAAGCCCCCGGATACTTTATACCCGCCGCCGCCGAATTTCCCCCCGGCATGAAGCACAGTCATGACGACTTCCAGCGTCGACTTCTGCAGCTTTTCATTCATCCCAACCGGAATCCCCCGGCCGTTATCCTCAACCGTTACGCTGTTATCAGGATGCACCGTAACACTAATTTTGTTCGCATAGCCGGCCAGCGCTTCGTCGATACTATTGTCTACGACTTCCCATACCAGGTGATGCAGGCCGCGTACGCTAGTAGACCCGATGTACATCCCCGGACGTTTGCGCACCGCTTCTAAGCCTTCAAGCACCTGAATATTACTCTCGTCATATGTTTGTTCGTTCATTGACAATGCCTTCACCTACTTCTTTAGAATCAAATTCAAGGCTAAACCGCCAAAATCACGTTCGCTTTCTTCTTCAGCGTAGCGGAGGAGATCGGCGAGTAATAGATCTCGTTTTGGGTCACGACAATAGACTTCGGTTCCTCCTCACCGATGCGCACCACGTTCTTCGTCTCCAACGCATGGCTTAGGAATTGCTTGGATATTTTGGAAGACTTTTCGATCGTGATATCGAAAATTGCAATCAATTCCGAAGAGAGGATCACCTTTTCTCCGCCCAAATGTATATACATCCGTTTCCCTCCGTCCTTAACCTTGGACTTGTCCTTCCTGAACATGAAAAATGCTGGCGTCCTGTAACCGGCTTGCATTGATGCTCTCGATCCCTGTAGCCGTGATGAACGTCTGCACTTTACTCTGAAACGTTTCGATCAATTGGGTTTGGCGGTACGGATCCAGCTCCGACAACACATCATCCAGCAAGAGAATCGGGTATTCGCCGATTTCCTCATGAATGAGTTCAATTTCCGCCAGTTTCAACGATAATGCCGTCGTCCGCTGCTGGCCCTGGGACCCATACACTTGTGCTTCATTGCCGTTGATAATAAACGACAGATCGTCGCGATGCGGTCCACACAGCGTCATCCCGCGGCGAATCTCCTGATCCTTCATTTGTGATAACTTTATCATAAATTGCTGCAATAGGACAGCTTCATCTTCTTCTTCGGCTGTGCCAAAAGAGGGGAGATACGCCAATTTCAAGGTTTCGCCGCCTCCGGTGATTCCCTCGTGAATCTGCTCCGCCCACTTTTGCAGTTTACTTATAAATTGTTTCCTTTTTTTGATAATTTTAACACCGTGTTGGACCAGCTGTTCGTTCCAAATCTCCAACATCGTCGTGATTTCGGGACCAGCGCCCCAAGCCTGTTTGAGCAAGTTATTGCGCTGGATCAGCACCTTCTGATACTGCTGCAAATGATATAAGTAACTCGGCTGTACCTGCCCGATCTCCATGTCAAGAAACCGGCGCCGTACCCCGGGAGTTCCCTTGACGATTTCCAGATCCTCCGGAGCAAACATCACAACATTCATTGCCCCGATAAAATCACTCAGCTTCCTCTGTTCCAGACCATTGAGCTTCGCCTTCTTGCCTTGTGGAGATAGTCGAAGCTCCAGTTGGACTGGGCCGTACTTCTTCTCCACCTCCGCGGACACCAGCGCATGGTCGCTGCCGAACGCGATCAGCTCCTTGTCTTTGCCGGTCCGGTGCGACTTCGTCAGCGCAAGGACGAATAACGCCTCAAGCAGGTTCGTTTTCCCTTGGGCATTCCGCCCGATGATCAGGTTCACGGCGCCGAAGGCGTCCAGCGTAAGGGTACCGTAATTCCGGTAGTTTTGCAGCGATAAACGATTTACAAACACGTTCTAAGCCCCCTCATTCTCCGCCAGTCCTCGGCCACAGGGCCACAGGCAGGCCACTTCAGGGAGCTTGTTCTCCCGCCACCTGAAAAGAGCCGCAACCTTCCACCTCAACGCGATCGCCCGGATACAATTTCCGGCCCCGCCGCTCTTCCGGTTCGCCATTCACCTTCACAGCACCTTCCTGGAGGATCGCCTTGGCCATCCCTCCGGTTGGCACGCAATCCGCCAGCTTCAGGAAAGAATCTAATTTAATATATTCGCTCGAGATGGGAATTATTTTCATGAGGAATCGGTTTCCTTTCTGTTGGTATCGCCAAAATGCTTCCGCTGGAAACATGCTATGACGCCAATGATCTTAGTTCGTTGTCCGATATGGAAGAATCAGATATAAGCTCTGGCTGTCGTCCACCGGTTTAATGATGATCGGGCTCATCGCGCCTGTAAACCCGATGTGCAGCTGCTCGCTCTCCACGACCTTCAGAACGTCCAACATATATTTCGAGTTAAAGGAAATGCGCAGTGGATCCCCCGAAAAATGGGCTACATCCAACTGCTCCGTAACCTTACCCAACTCCGAGGAGCTGGAGGAAATTTCGATCGTTCCGTCTTCCATCGTTTGCAGGCGGACGATATTCGTCTTCTCCTCACGAGACAGCAAATAAGCGCGGTCGATCGAATCGCTTAATTTCTTCGTATCCAAGATCAGTTCTGTTTTATACGTGGTCGGAATAATCTTGGAAGTATCCGGATAAGTCCCGTCGAGAATGCGAGTGTAGAACAATACGCGATCAATTTTGAATAACACCTGGTTGTCAGCAACGACGATTTCAACGCGCGTATTTTGATCCGGGATGATTTTGCTCAGCTCGTTGAGCGTTTTACCGGCAATAACAATGTTGCTGAATCGTACGCCCTCTGCATCATCCAGACCGGCAATCCGGCTGGCCAGGCGGTGGCGGTCCGTTGCTACGAATTTGAACTGGTTATCTGCCAGGTTCCAGAGTACCCCAGTTAAGATCGGCGAAGTTTCGTTTGTTGAAATGGAAAATACCGTTTGCCGAATCATGTTCTTCAACAAATCGCCGGGAATCGAAATGACCTGATTTTCTTCGATGCTCGGCAATACAGGGAATTCCTCTGGATCCAGACCTACCATTTGGATATCAGTTGATCCGGAACGGATAAAGGTTTGGAATCCGTCCTGCACCTCCATTTCGATTTCGGAGGAAGGCAGCTTCTTGATGATCTCGACAAAGAACTTCGCAGGCAACACAACGCTCCCCGGACGCTCGACTTGTACGATTTGCTTCTCCTGATCCTCCGCCGGAATAAAGGCCTGAATCGAAATGTCCGTATCGCTGGCCGTCAGAGTCATCCCTTGAAAGTTCACATCCAGCTTGATCCCGGTCAAAATCGGAATCGTGGTCCGGCTCGAAATCGCCTTGGATACGTGTTGGATCGATTCATTGAGATCATGCTTCAAAATACGGACTTTCATAAATTCAACTCCTAAAAGTGGTTATGAAGCCTAAAGCTTCTATGGGCATAGTTCACATGAAACATTAAACAAAATTTCAACACTGCCTCGAAAGGGAACCGTCATAATCTTCACCTCCGAAGCATAACCTTGAGGTATGTACGGTGTTGAGGCGGTTCATGCATCCATCCTTATGATCTTCTTCGTTGAACTGGACAAGCGCAGCGGTTGTGACTTCTGCAGTGAGCGGCTTGTCCGCTACTTATGAAGATGTTTATATCTTTATAGATTAGAAGAAGTAGTAGGGGCACTGAATATGTGGATAACAACTGAAAAAATATGAAATGAAGCCTATCCACATGTGCATATCATGTGCATAGGCTTATCCCTTATTCAGGTAGCACTTTTTATTTTTTCGGTTATGTTGTTGATGATTTTATAGAGCTCCTGATCGGTTTTGAGCTGCTGGGTGATTTTCTCATGCGCATGGATGACGGTGGTATGGTCTCTTCCGCCAAAAGCATCGCCGATCTTCGGCAGCGAGAAATCGGTGAGCTCCCGGGCCAAATACATGGCGATTTGCCGCGGAAACGCGATCGCTTTGGTTCTTTTGCGCGCCTTGAAGTCGTCCAGCTTCAAATTGTAATACTCGCCAACCTTCTGTTGAATGTCCTGAATCGTGATCATCTTCGGACGACTGGATGGGATAATGTCCTTGAGCGCTTCAGCGGCCAAATGAGTCGTAATGTCCTGATTGATCAAAGAAGAGTAAGCGACGACGCGAATGAGTGCTCCTTCCAGCTCGCGGATGTTCGTATCGATCTGATTGGCGATGTACATCATCGCTTCGTTAGGGATATCGAGGTTCTCCGCTTTAGCTTTCTTCCGCAAAATAGCGATCCGAGTCTCTAGATCCGGCGGCTGTATATCGGTGATCAGTCCCCATTCAAATCGGGAGCGAAGCCGTTCTTCCAGCGTCGGAATTTCCTTCGGCGGACGGTCACTGGAAATAATGATTTGCTTGCGTTCTTCATGCAACGCATTAAATGTATGGAAGAACTCTTCCTGAGTTGATTCCTTGCCGGCCAGAAACTGAATGTCGTCGATCAGCAAAATATCGATATTGCGGTATTTGTTACGGAAGCTTTCCGCGCGGTTATCCCGGATGGAGTTGATGAATTCATTCGTGAATTTCTCGGAGGAAATGTACACGACTTTACTGCTGGGGCTGTGCTCCAAAATGTAATGGCCGATCGCATGCATCAGATGCGTCTTGCCAAGTCCCACACCGCCGTAGAGGAACAGCGGATTGTACGCCCGCGCCGGTGCCTCGGCGACCGCCAACGAAGCGGCATGAGCAAACCGGTTGCCGGAGCCAATAACGAAGGTGTCAAACGTATACTTCGGATTAAGCATATGGGAAACGCTTTCCTCGCTTGGGACGGGAGCGGGGGGTTCCTTATAAACCTGAGCTTGCTCGGGGGGAGCCGACTCTTCGATCACGAATGAGACGTCCACCTGCTTGCCGATCACCTCAAACACCGTCGTTGCCACCAGCTTGGTGTAGCGGCTCTCGAGCCATTCCACAGCGAACGTGGTCGGAGCGGAGATCACAATCGACTGATCGGTTAAGGAGACGACCTTCGTCGCCTTAAACCAGGTGTCAAAGCTCGGTTTGCTTAATTTCGTATTAATAATAGATAAAATATGTTGCCATATTTCCGAAGTATGGCTGTCCACAGACTGTCACTCCTTTTAAATCTTCCAATTGTGGCTTAAGCCATGCAGAAAGAAGTCGAAAAAACATAAATAAAGGGGAATTTTATCCCCAATGTTCAGTAAAGTATAATCATTATAAAATAATTTATTTTCGAATTGTTCACAATGTTATCCACAACCTGTTAATAATTCAGCGGATAAACAGAGATATTCACAACGAAAACAATATAATCATAGCAAAAGAAGGCTTGTTTTTCAATGAGATCTCGGCTTTTATCCACAAATTCAATAACTTGTGCATAATTCTCATTCACACCACTACATATTGTTTATAATTTGTTTAAAATTCGACAGGCAGCTGCAAAATCTCATAAAAAATATTCACAGCTTATTCGGATCTCTCCTCAATCTTCGAGTTTCGGCTGTGAATAATTCAACCATCGAGGATAGAGAGCAAGTTCTGGCTATTATATAGAAAATAAAAATCCGACCGCCCAAAGGGACGATCGGATTCGTTTTTGTATGGATGTCAGAGCGTCTTTACTGCTCAGATTGTTGTTGCTGTTGCTGCTGGAACTTGGCAATCGCCTCGTATTCTTCCTCCAGCTTTCGCGAGATGCGGATGTAGATGGGCAGCAGCTGCTTATAAATCGCCGCATGCTCCGGGTTTGGCGAATGCTCATGGGTGCCGCCAACCATATCTTTGACGACTTCAAAGGAGTCAATCTCGCCTAAAGCATACAGACCGAGTACTACAGCCCCTAAGCAGGAGCTTTCAAAGCTCTCCGGAATGACGACCTGCTGGTCGAAAATATCAGCCATCATTTGCCGCCATAATGGGGAGCGGGCGAAGCCGCCTGTGGCTTGAATTTTCTGAGGACGACCGATTTGTTCCTCCATCGCCAGGAGCACGGTGTAGAGGTTGTAAATGACACCCTCCAGCACGGCGCGGATCATATGCTCCTTCTGATGATGCAGCGTCAGCCCGAAGAAGGAGCCGCGGGCATGAGGGTTCCAGAGCGGCGCCCGTTCGCCGGCCAGGTAAGGGTGGAAGAGCAGGCCGTCTGAACCCGGAGCGACGCGTTCACCGATTTTGGTCAGCACGTCGTACGGGCTGATCCCAAGCCGTTTCGCCGTTTCAACCTCAGAAGCGGCGAATTCGTCCCGCACCCAGCGGAAGATGACGCCGCCGTTGTTGACCGGACCCCCGATCACCCAATGCTGATCCGTCAGCGCGTAGCAGAAGATTCGGCCCTTGGGATCGGTTCTCGGCCGGTCGACCACGGTGCGAATTGCCCCGCTGGTGCCGATCGTGACGGCGACAACGCCGGGGTCGATGGCATCGACCCCGAGATTGGACAGGACGCCGTCACTGGCGCCGATGACGAAGCGAGTGGAGGGAGCGAGTCCCATGGCATTGGCGTAGTCAGGCGCCAGGCCTTGCAGGACGTGCGTCGTCGGCACGAGCTTGGACAGATGCTCCGGCGTAATGCCGGCCACCTGCAGCGCTTCTTCGTCCCAATCTAAGCGTTCGAGGTTCAATAATCCAGTGGCCGATGCAATGGAATAATCGACGACGTACTCCCCAAACAACTTAAGGAAAACATATTCCTTAATCGATACGAATTTGCGCGCCTTTGCAAAAATGTCAGCCTTCTCATGGCGCAGCCAAAGCAGCTTGGTGAGCGGAGACATCGGATGAACTGGCGTGCCGGTGCGCAAATATATCTCTTGTCCGCCCAGCTCATTCTTCAGCTTCTCCGACCAATCCGCACTGCGATTGTCCGCCCACGTGAGACAGCGCATCAGCGGTTTGCCCTCACTATCCAGCGGGATGACGCTGTGCATCGCCGAGCTGAAGGAAACGAATCCGATTTGATCCGGAGCGATGCCGCCGGCTTTCATGACCTTGCCTACTGCGGCGATCACGGCCGCAAAAATCTCTTCCGGATCCTGCTCCGCCACGGCGGCGGAAGGGGTATACAGCGGATACTCCTCATTGGCCGTAGTGATCACTTGGCCGCTGCGTTCGTATAATACCGCCTTCGTGCTGGTCGTGCCGATATCGAGGCCGATCATATGTGTAACGGTACCCATAACCTACCTTCTCTCTATTTCAAATTTTCGTATTTCCATTGTAATGAGGTTTACCTTAGAAAATAAAGCTCAACACGAGGATTAGCAACAATCCTGCAACGGACAGGAGCGTTTCCATGACGGTCCAGGATTTGAGAGTTTGCGGTACCGACATATTAAAGAACTCCTTCACCATCCAGAAGCCGGCATCATTCACGTGGGAGAGTACGATCGACCCTGCACCGGTTGCAAGTACGGCCAACTCAACGTTCGCCCCGGGGGTCATCGCCAGCACAGGCGCGACAATGCCCGCTGCCGTTGTCATGGCGACTGTGGCCGAACCGGTAGCGACCCGGATCAAAGCCGCCACGAACCAAGAGAAGAGAATCAGATTCACGTGTGCACCGGTGGCAATTTCCGCGATGGCTTCGCCTACGCCGCTATTAATCAGTACCTGCTTAAATGCACCGCCGGCACCGATAATCAATACGATCCCGGCGATTGGCGCCAGACATTCGCTTGTGAATTTGGAGAGATCCTGTTTGCTGAATCCGCGGCTGTAGCCGAGGGAGAAGAAGGAGAATACGACCGCGATCAGCAGCGCCATGATCTCGTGTCCGATAAATTCACAGAACAGCGTGATCGGATGCGTAGCTTCCGGATCGAGGATATCAGCAATCGAGCCAATTAGCATAAGAATGACCGGCAGCAAAATGGTAAACAGCGTAATCCCAAATCCCGGCAGCTTGCGATCCCCTTTGACAGCGAATTGCTCCGCCAACTCGGCCGGAGGTTCCAGCACAATCCGTTTACCGATATATTTACCGAACAGAGGACCGGATACAATCGCTACCGGGAGGCCGATTAGAATTGAATACAACAGCGTTTTGCCGAGATTTGCGCCATAAGCATCAATGGCGATCATCGGCGCGGGGTGCGGCGGGACGAGTCCGTGTACAGTGGACAGACCCGCTAAGATCGGGATACCAATTTGAAGCAAGGACATTTTTGTTTTCTTAGCAACGGTAAAAACAATTGGAATCAGCAGAATAACACCAACTTCAAAAAATACCGGGATGCCAACGATAAAACCAACGAGCATCATCGCCCAGTGCACCCGTTTCTCGCCAAATCGGTCAACCAGTGTGGTGGCAATGCGTTCTGCGCCGCCGGATTCGGCCATCATTTTTCCCAGCATCGTACCGAGACCAATGACGATGGCGATCGTGCCGAGCGTTCCACCGAGACCACTTGTGATGGAGCTGACCACGTCCAGCGGCTTCATCCCCGCCAGAAGCCCAAGCAGCAGGGCGGAGATCAGCAGCGTCACGAAGGGATTCCATTTATATTTGGAGATTAACACGATCAAAAAAACGATGGTGAGCAGTGTCCAAAATAAGAGCGTAGCGTTATGGTTCATACCAAACAGGGTGTCCAAAGGAATTCCTCCTCTTTTGGTCATCTTGATGTATTTAGTTCAGCGCTTTCATAAATGATCGTGCTGGAAATGCTCTTAGTATGATCAAAACCAGCGAAATTTGATTATTGTATACTTGTCGACAACAAAGCCGGTTCAAAGGGCCAATAGGCCGCTTCGGTTAGCTATTGAGGAAGGCTCGTATGCAGCGTGCGGTGAGAGTCGGCGAAATACTCTTCCACGTTTCGCGCGATAATCCCGGGGTCACGGGATTCCAATCCCTGCAGCAGCTTGCGATGTTTGCCGATCACATAGTTAATTTTGTCATCGTCTTGTGACAACACCTCACGCGTTGTAATCAGCATCACCGTCATGACAATGTGGCGGATGCTGGTCCATAGATGCATGATACGCGTATGGTTAGCGCCAGCGATAATCGTTTCGTGAAAGCAGAGATCCTGGTAAGCAAATTCCGCGATATCCCGGTGTTTGCCGGCAAGCTCCATTTTGTCGATGATTTGCGCGAGCGGGGCGAGCAGCGCTTCCGGATTCTCGGCCACCTGTTTCGAGGCGAAGCTTTCGATCAGATAACGAACATCGTATAATTCGTCGACGTCTTTCAGGCTGAGGCCGTTTACCACCACCCCCATGCGCTGAAGGTTGATCAGCCCTTCATTAGAGAGCGTTTTCAGTGCTTCGCGAACCGGGGAACGGCTCGTGCCGAAATCCGCGGCGATGCGGTTCTCGGACAGAACGGTGCCCGGTTTGATCGTACCGCTAATGATCTGCAGGCGAAGCTCCGCGGCGATTGACTCACCCAGCGAGCTGCCTTTTAACCAAGAAGAAGGGTATTGCATGCGATATTTCTCCTATCTAAGGGATATGATCCCGCATAATGATCGTGAAGTTATAAATACTTCGATCATAGCATGAAAATCGTAAAGATGGGGGAAACTCGCGTTAGGTTTCAGCAATTTTTCAGCAGTTATTTCGCAGATTCGACCGCGTGGCCGCCAAATTCGTTGCGCAGCGCTGCAACAACCTTGCCGTGGAAAGTGTCCTCCTGGAGTGAACGATAACGCATAAATAGGGACATGGCGATCACCGGCGCATTCGCTTGCAAATCCAGTGCGGTTTCCACTGTCCATTTGCCTTCACCGGAGGAGTGCATCACACCGCGAATGCCTTCCAGTTTCGGATCCTTGGCAAAAGCACTCTGCGTCAGTTCCATCAACCAACTACGGATCACCGAACCGTTCGACCATACCCGGGCGACTTGCTCGAAATCGTAGTTGTACTGGCTTTTGTCCAGCAGTTCGAAGCCTTCGGCGATCGCTTGCATCATGCCGTACTCAATCCCGTTATGAACCATTTTGAGGAAATGACCGCTGCCGGATGGTCCTGTATACAGATAACCTCCGGTTACAGCGATGTCTTGGAAGACCGGCTCAACCAGACGGAAGGCTTCTTGCTCGCCGCCAATCATAAAGCAGCCGCCTTGGTGCGCACCTTCTACACCGCCGGAAGTTCCAACATCCAGGAAGCGAATCCCGTGCTCCGCCAGTTGCTGAGCAAGTTCCAGCGAATTTTTATAATGTGAATTCCCTCCGTCGATAACAACGTCGCCTGCATCTAGCAACGGTGTTAATTGGTCCATAACCGATTGCAGCGGGGCACCGGCTGGTACCATCACCCAAACGACCCGCGGTGCTTCTAATGATTTTACGAGCTCCTCCAGACTGGCGGCGGGAACCGCGCCTTTCTCAGCGGCGTTTGCTACGGACTGGGAATTCATATCGTAGGCCACGACGTTATGTCCATGCTCCAGCAGGTTTAGAACGAGATGGAAGCCCATTTTTCCAAGCCCAACCATACCTAATTTCATCTATAAAACACCTCGCAATTCTCTTTTTGTATACTTGTATACAACTTACAATTTGAATATACTCCGATTCGATTCGGCTGTAAACCATAATTATGAAAGCGTTTTGGCGAGTACTTGAAGGATTAATGATGAAAATACTTTTCCACATGTGAATAACTTCTATTCGAAAAGAATCTCGGTCAGGCCTGTGGAAAACTGTGCGGATTGAAGTTCAAAAACGAAAGCTGTGGATTGTGTATAACGGAAAAGAAAAAGGGAGGAAGGGGAAGTTCGGTTGACTTTTCCCAGGCGTTGTGGTTAAATGTATGAAGGCATTTTCTGTGGATATGAAAATGGGTAACATAAAGATAATGATGATATTCCTGTAAGGGGGTGCGATAGATGAAACCAACTTTCAAACCGAATGTGAGCAAACGTAAAAAGGTTCACGGATTCCGTAAAAGAATGAGCACGAAAAACGGCCGCAAGGTTCTCGCTGCTCGTCGTCTCAAAGGCAGAAAAGTACTGAGTGCGTAAAGCGTGCGTAAGGACCACCGCGGTGGTCTTTTTTTTTATATTAGTGCCTTGTGCGATCATTACGGCAATTTGGTCTATACTATTTAGATAACTGACTTTTGAACCACCTCGAAGTAGAAGTTTGAATCAAGGAGATAGCTCGTGCATAAACAACTTCGTTTGAGAAACCGCGCCGATTTTAATCGGATCTACCGGTTTGGCAAATCCTTTGCGAATCGCCAACTGGTGGTGTATTGGTCGAATAAACCGGAGATTGAACGTTTTCGGCTAGGGGTTTCGGCTAGTAAAAAAATCGGAAATGCCGTCGTTCGCAACCGGATGCGGCGAATGCTGAAGGAGATCGTCCGGCTGCATGAAGCCGAGATTCGCGACCATGTCGACCTGATCTTGATCGTGCGGAACGGGGCTGTCGGAATGGAATATAAGGACCTCGAAAAAAGCGTGCTCCATGTGCTTCGGAAAGCTTCGCTGCTGCGGGATTCCGGGCGTTAGGCAGGCTTGTTTCTTTGTCTCTTCAAATATGTTATGATTTACGTTGAATGGATAGGTTAAGAGAGGGGTTTTGAAGTGTCGCGATTGATGACTAACCGAAGAAGATGGCTTCTTCTCCTTCTGGCGGCCGTGATGGTGGCGGTTCTCGCAGGCTGTGCGCCTTCGAATGCACATCAGGCAACCACGACGGCTGATATGAGGACAAGTGGATCATGGTGGACTTCCAATGTGGTTTACTATTTCTCGCTCGCGTTGGATACGTTTGCAGAATGGTTTAACGGCGCTTATGGGATAGCGATTCTGATTATGGTGCTGATTGTGCGGACCTTGATTCTGCCGCTGACCTTAAAGCAAGTGAAGAGCTCCAAAGCAATGCAGGCCATTCAGCCGCAGCTCCAGAAAATCCGGGAGCAATATAAGGATAATCCGGAGAAACAGCAACAGGAGACAATGAAGCTCTTCCAAGAACACAAGGTGAATCCGATGGCGGGTTGCTTCCCGTTGCTTATTCAAATGCCGGTGTTCATTGCGCTGTATAACTCAATTTACTACAACTCGGCGATCCGAGATCATTCCTTCTTATGGTTGCAACTTGGAGAGCCTGATAAATTATTCATCCTGCCGGCGATCGCTGCGATTACGACGTTTATTCAAACGAAGATGATGTCGAGCATGAACCCGCAAGGGATGCAAGGCCCAATGGCGTTTATGATGTGGGTCTATCCGATTTTGATTTTTGTGATGGCGTACAATTTCGCCGCTGCGTTGCCGTTGTACTGGATCTTCAGTAACCTGTATACGATCGCGCAAAACTACTTTATCTACCGCAAGAAAGATCCAGCTTTGTCCGCAGCTGCCGCTACGGCAGGCGGAGGCAACGGTTCTTCTTCCGGGTCAGGGAAGAAGCGGGGCGGCTCCAATCTAAAAGCCGGTCATCCCGGTAGGGGTGCCAAGGAGGCCAAAAAATCGAAATGAATAAAATTGTGACGTCGGGAAAAACCATTGAAGATGCTGTTAAACAAGGATTGGCCAAGCTCGGCACCACCGAGGATAAAGTCGCCGTGAACGTGTTAGAGCAGCCGTCAAAAGGATTCCTGGGGCTGATTGGGGTGAGGGAAGCGAAGGTTGAGCTGACTTTGCTTGAACCACCTACACCTGCACCTGAACCTGCATCAGTACCTTCCTCAAATAGGACCCCTTCGATGTCTCACTCATCTGCTTCCGTGGTGGAGGAGAAGAGTACGGGCAGCGAGAAGGATCCCTATGCGGAGGCGGCGTCATTCATTCGGGAAGTCGGGGAGAATATGGGCTTGGATGTCAAAGTCGAAATCTCCCATAGCAAAGACCATACCGTGCTTAACATTTCGGGCCAGGATTTAGGTTTAATGATTGGGCGCAGAGGGCAAACCCTCGACGCTCTGCAATATTTGGCGAATATCATCGCTAACCGTTATTCGGACAGCTTTATTCGCATCGTCCTCGACGCGGAGAACTTCCGGGAGCGCCGGAAGAAGACGCTGGAGGACCTTGCCGTCAGATTGGCCGGACGGGTCGTTCGAACGCGTAAAGAGGTTACGCTCGAGCCGATGTCGCCGCAGGAGCGCAAAGTGATTCATTCCAAACTTCAGGATCACCCGGAGGTCAAAACTTATAGTAAAGGTGAAGAGCCCAACCGGAGGGTCGTTATTACTCTGAAGCACAGCAAATGAATGAGACGCAGGTGACGTTTGCTCGGCGTAAGCTGGGGAAGCGTCATTTTTTTTAGGGTGGACTCAACCCTCCCCACCCCTCCCTTACCGTAAGGGAGGGCGCCCGAGGGCCTGCGGCCCTCTGGTCTCCCGCAAAGGGGAAGAACGTAGGAGGTCAAGAGGCGCTCCTGCTCGCTGTCCCCTTCGGGGATGCGCTCTATGTTGGTGCAAGGAACGCTTTCCCCCCTTCGGGGTACGTCTTACTTGGGGAGCACCTGGGCTACCTGGAAAACCGTGCTGCTCAAAACTGCTGCTTTCAGCTCACCCGAGGAACGTTGAGGTTGAAGTCACTTTTCGCCCCTGCGGGGCCCACCTCTACTTTAGAGCTCCTGCTGGCTGTGAGGGCTCATGCTTAGAAGGGGAGCGAGGAGAGACGGCGGTGTTTTCGGAGGGACTGTGAGCAAGGAGGCGCTGTCTCCTACGGAGATACGCTCACGTTAGAGCAGGATAATGAGGGCGGATGCTTCGAAGAGGAGCGTGGAGAGACGGCGATGGTTTCGGAGGGACTGTGAGCAAGGAGGCGTAGTCTCCTGCGGAGATGCGCTCACGTTGCAGAGGTATGTGGGCGGAAGCTTCGAAGGGGAGAATAGAAAGACTGCGCTGTTTTGAAGGAACTATGAGCAATGTCACGTTGTCTCCTTTGGGATGCGCTTAGGTTTGAGTGGAACCCGAGGGGATACAATGGAAAGACCAGCGCGGAGCTGTTACAATTACGAACTTTCTTATATAACAAAACTACTAGCGAGGTGAAACCCATGCTTAGTGATACAATTGCTGCGATATCGACGGCGGTGGGCGAAAGCGGCATCGCCGTGATTCGCGTTAGCGGGCCGGAGGCGATCTCCCAAGTGGGGGGGCTATTCCGCTCCAAGACGGCGCTGCCGGAGGCGGAAAGCCATACGGTACACTATGGCTTTATCGTGGACCCGGCGACGGGCGAGAAGCTCGAAGAGGTGCTCGTCAGCGTCTTTCGCGCGCCGCGCTCCTTCACCACGGAAGATGTGGTGGAGATTAGTACGCACGGCGGGATCATCTCTGTTAAGCGCGTGATGGACCTGCTGCTCCAGCAACGCGGGATTCGCCTCGCCGAGCCGGGCGAGTTCACGAAGCGCGCGTTCCTGAACGGGCGGATCGACCTGTCGCAGGCGGAGGCGGTCATCGACCTGATCCGATCCAAGTCGGATCGGGCGTTCTCCGTGGCGCTGAAGCAGGTCGAAGGCCAGCTGTCGCGCCAAATCAGCAAGCTGCGGCACACGTTAATTGAGACGTTGGCGCATATTGAGGTGAACATCGATTATCCGGAGCATGACGTGGAATCGATGACGATGGCGTTTATCAAGGAGAAGTGCGCGGAGGTGTCGGAAGGCATCGACGCGCTGCTGAAGACGGCGAACCAGGGCAAGATTCTGCGCGAGGGGATTACGACGGCGATCGTCGGCCGCCCGAATGTCGGCAAATCCTCGCTCATGAACGCCCTGGCGCGCGAAAATAAAGCGATCGTCACTGACATCCCGGGCACAACCCGGGACGTGATCGAAGAATATGTGACGATCAATAATATTCCGCTGAAGCTGCTCGACACGGCGGGGATCCGCGAGACGATGGACGTCGTTGAGCAGATCGGCGTGGAGCGCTCCAAAGCGGCGGTGAGCGAAGCGGACCTGATCCTGCTCGTGCTCAACAGCGCCGAAGCGCTGCATGAGGACGAGATTGCCTTAATGGAGCAACTGCAGGGGCGGTCCACGATCGTGCTTTTAAATAAGATTGATTTACCGCAGCAGTTGGATCGGGAGGTGGTCCGGCGTTATTTTTCCGAGGAATCGATCGTCGAATTGTCGGTCAAAACGGAGGAAGGGCTGGATCATCTGGAGGACGCCATTGCCCGGATGTTCTTTGGCGGGGAGCTGGAGTCCAATGATTTAACGTATGTCAGCAACGTGCGGCATATCGCTTTGCTGAAGAAGGCCAAGCAATCGCTGGCAGATGCCTATGAAGCGGCGGACAGCGGCATTCCGATCGATATTTTGCAGATCGATGTTCGGCTGGCGTGGGAGCAATTAGGTGAAGTGATTGGGGATTCGGCTCCGGATGCGTTGATTGATCAGATTTTTTCGCAATTTTGTTTGGGGAAATAAAGAGGTCTTTCGTATCAGCAGCGCCTGTTCATGGTATGATGATACGGATAGCGTTTTGAATGGTGCAAGGTAAAGGAGGTTGACGATAGATGGGTTACGCTGCCGGAAATTATGAGGTGATCGTGGTCGGTGCGGGGCATGCAGGCTGTGAGGCGGCTTTGGCTGCAGCGCGGATGGGCTGTCGGACGCTGATGGTCACGATCAATTTAGATATGGTTGCTTTTATGCCGTGCAATCCTTCGATTGGAGGTCCGGCTAAAGGCCACGTCGTCCGTGAAATTGATGCCTTGGGCGGCGAAATGGGCCGTAACATTGACAAGACGTTCATCCAAATGCGGATGCTTAATACCGGGAAAGGCCCGGCCGTTCATGCGCTGCGCGCGCAGGCGGATAAATTCTTGTATCAGCACGCGATGAAGGAAACGTTGGAGAAGGAGCCTAATCTCACGATGCTCCAAGGGATGGTCGAGGAGCTCATCGTGGAGGACGGCCAGTGTGTGGGCGTCATTACGAAGACCGGCGCAGAGTATCGTGCGAAAGCGGTAGTACTGACGACCGGTACGTATTTGCGCGGGAAAATCATTATGGGCGAGCTGATGTACGAAAGTGGTCCAAACAATCAGCAACCTTCAGTACATTTGGCGCAAAACTTGAAGGACTTGGGCTTTGAGCTCGTTCGCTTCAAGACAGGGACGCCGCCGCGGGTGCATAAGGATTCGATTGATTTCTCGCAAACCGAGATTCAGCCGGGGGATGAGAAGCCGAAGTTTTTTTCCTATGAGACTAAAAGTTCGGACAATGAACAACTGCCCTGCTGGCTGACGTATACTTCCGAGGAAACTCACAAAATTGTTACAGATAACTTGCATCGCGCACCGATGTTCTCAGGGGTTATTGAAGGCACAGGGCCTCGCTACTGTCCTTCCATCGAGGACAAAATCGTACGTTTCAGCGATAAGCCAAAGCATCAGATATTCCTGGAGCCGGAAGGCAAAAACACGTCGGAATACTACGTACAAGGCTTCTCCACCAGCATGCCGGAAGAAGTTCAACTGCAGATGCTGCGTTCGGTTCCTGGCTTGCAAAATGTGCAAATGATGCGGACCGGTTATGCGATTGAATATGATGCGGTAGTGCCAACGCAGCTGTGGCCTTCGCTGGAGACGAAGCGATTGCCGGGGTTGTTCACGGCGGGGCAAATCAACGGTACGTCCGGTTATGAGGAAGCGGCGGGACAAGGCATCATGGCCGGGATTAATGCTGCGCGCAAGGTGCAAGGCAAGGAGCCGATTGTGCTTGATCGTTCGCAAGGCTACATTGGCGTGTTGATCGATGATTTGGTGACCAAGGGAACCAATGAGCCATACCGTTTGCTGACTTCACGGGCAGAATATCGGTTGCTGCTCCGCCACGATAACGCCGATTTGCGTTTGACGCCGCTAGGTTATGAAATTGGATTGATTTCGGAAGAGCGGTATGCTCGGTTTTTGGATAAGAAGCAGAAGGTCGAGCAGGAGATTGAACGGTTGAAGGCGACAAAGATTCGCCCGTCTGAAATCAATCCGCTACTGGAGTCGATTGGTTCTGCCCCCATTCAAGACGGAAGCAATTTGCTGACGATTTTGCGCCGTCCGGAAGTGACGTATACGCATATCGCTTCGATTTCTCCATCAGAGGTTGAGCTGGATGAGGAAATGCAGGAGCAGGTTGAGATCCAAATCAAGTATGCCGGTTATATCGAGAAGCAATTGATCCACGTTGAAAGATTACAAAAAATGGAAAAGAAAAAGATCCCTGAAAATATCAACTATGACGATATTCAAGGCCTGGCCATCGAGGCGCGGCAAAAGCTGTCCAAAATTCGCCCGATCTCCATTGGGCAAGCTTCGCGGATTTCAGGGGTTACGCCTGCGGACATTTCCATTTTGTTGGTGTATTTAGAGCATTATAACCGGGTCACGGCTGCGGGAGGGTAACTATTGGATTCGATACAAGCCCAGTTTTGCTCGCTGCTCCAGGAACATGGCATTGCGGTGTCGGAGGAGCAGCTCAAGCAATTTGAACGTTATTATGAAGAACTAGTTTCCTGGAATGAAAAAATGAACCTCACCGGGATCACCGAACGGGATCAGGTCTATATCAAGCATTTTTATGATTCGATTAGCCTGGCTTTTCATGTCCCGATGGGGGAGATCGAATCCATGGCGGATATCGGATCTGGCGCCGGGTTTCCCGGCATTCCTCTAAAAATTTGTTTTCCGCATCTACAGCTCACGATCGTAGATTCGTTAAACAAACGGATTCAGTTCTTGCAGCATGTGGTGGATGAATTAGGGTTGTCCCAGGTGCGTCTGCTTCATGGACGTGCAGAAGATTTAGGACGCCAGGAAAACCTTCGTGATGCCTTCGATTTGGTTACCGCCCGAGCGGTGGCTCGTATGGCGATTCTTAACGAGTTCTGTTTACCATTTGCGAAACCCGGCGGCTTATTCGTGGCGATGAAGGGGAGTAATCCAGAGGATGAAGTGAAGGAAGCGGCCCGAAGTTTATCCGAGCTGAAAGGGAAATGGGTCAGCACGCCGGCATTTTCTCTTCCATTGGAGAACTCCGAACGTCATTTGGTGCTGATCCAAAAAACGTCTCCTACGCCAAAGAAATATCCGCGAAAAGCAGGAATACCAGCGAAAACACCGTTGGTTTAAACGATTATAGAGGTATCCCCCTTAGCAAAATGTTCCACGTGAAACATCGCTAAGGGGGCTTTTTGTCCGTTTGCACGCTTATCCTATCTCTTTTCTATAACTTCTCTAAATTAGAGAATAGGATTATAGAGGAAAAAGTGGTAGAATAGATATATCGGGTTGGTTGAGGGTTGGATGGACGTTTTGAAGCCACGGTTCATTTGGTGGACAAACCCTTAACGAACGTGCATTTCGTTTAGAGCAATGTCATCCAACGGGGATGATCCGTAAGGCTTAGCCTTATGTCACTTTGAAATTAGGTGGTAATCGACGGAATGAAAGAACAATTTTCTAAATTGTTTGGGCTAACCGAACGAAATAGCGGAGATGAAGTGAGACAAATTCCGGTGGGGGAAATTGTCGGCAGTCCTTATCAGCCGCGGACGATCTTTGACGACGAGAAAATCGATGAACTCTGCCAAACGATCCGTACTCATGGCGTGATTCAACCAATTGTCGTACGGTATCGGAATGATAAGTATGAGATCATTGCCGGAGAGCGTCGTTGGCGTGCCGTCAAAAAGCTGGGCCTCGAGTCCATTCCTGCGATCTTGCGCGATTTCAATGATTCGCAAGCCGCGTCTATTGCTTTGATCGAGAACCTCCAACGGGAAGGGCTGACTTCGATTGAGGAGGCGATGGCTTACCAAAACTTGATCGATTTGCATCAATTGACGCAAGAGAGCTTGGCTCAACGTCTTGGGAAGAGCCAATCCACGATCGCCAATAAGATCAGGCTGCTTCAGCTTCCAGATGAGGTAAAGAATGCGCTGATGGAACGGAAGATTACAGAGCGTCATGCGCGTGCTTTGTTATCCTTGGACTCGGAAGAGCTGCAGCTGAAGGTGTTGGGTGAAATCATCAGCAAAGAGCTGAATGTAAAACAGACAGAAGCCCGCATTGCCTTTTATAAGGAAGTAGCTAATAACAAAAAGTCTCCTTCGAGACGAATCTCCTTTACTAAGGATGTTCGATTGGCTCTTAATACGATTCGCCAGTCGATTGATATGGTTACAGGTTCGGGTTTGCAAATTAAAACGGAAGAGAAGGATCATGAGGATCATTATGAAATTGTGATTCAGATCCCGAAACGTTCATAAACTCGCTCGCTGACCCTAACCGCGAGGTTCTGGTCAGCTTCTTTTTCGGTCTTTCTTGAATAGTTGTGAACATGCGATTGCTGAACTATCTATGGACATGTGGATAATGATTATCCTTATGTACATGGGGTGGATATATCGGTTCATAGCTGCTCATCTCTCGATATCGACCGGCAGGTGTATTCACCACGCATTGCTATAGGTCTTTTTGTAGCTGCAGCCTAGAATGCGTACATGAGTACTACAAAGAGATTCTTCTATTATATTGAGGTGAACTGGATTGTCTAAAATCATCGCCATAGCGAACCAAAAAGGGGGCGTCGGTAAGACGACGACTTCTGTCAATTTGGGAGCGGGATTAGCTGCCATCGGAAAGAAAGTACTGCTGATCGATATTGACCCCCAAGGGAATACGACAAGTGGTGTTGGCATTAATAAAGCGGATGTTGCGAATTGCATTTATGATGTACTCATTAACGAGGTTCATCCAAAAGATGCAATTGAACATACGGAGATTGAAAATTTGCATATCATCCCGGCTACGATTCAACTCGCTGGGGCTGAAATCGAATTGGTTCCCACCATTTCGCGCGAAGTCAGACTTAAGAAATCGTTACAACCGATTCGGAACTTATACGATTATATTTTGATTGATTGCCCGCCTTCGCTAGGAATTCTTACCATTAACTCCTTGACCGCCGCTGATTCCGTTCTCATTCCTATTCAGTGCGAATATTACGCTTTGGAAGGACTTAGCCAACTATTAAACACGGTGAGATTGGTTCAAAAGCATTTAAATACTTCGCTGCAAATCGAAGGGGTCTTACTAACGATGTTTGATGCCCGGACAAATCTGGGTATTCAAGTCATTGAAGAGGTTAAGAAGTACTTCCAGCAGAAGGTTTATAAAACTGTGATTCCACGTAATGTGCGTTTAAGTGAAGCGCCGTCCCATGGTCAATCCATTATTACGTATGACCCTCGTTCGAAGGGTGCGGAAGTATATCTTGAGTTGGCAAAGGAAGTGGTATCTTATGAGTAAACGATTGGGCAAAGGATTGGATGCTCTGATCCCGGCACTGTCTATTCAGGAAGATGATAAGGTTATAGAGATCCCACTTAACCAACTACGTGCCAACCCGTATCAACCACGCAAGACCTTTGATGAGGAGGCTATACGGGAATTGGCCGAATCGATTCGGCAACATGGGGTTATTCAGCCAATTATTGTACGCAGCGTACTTAAAGGTTATGAAATTATCGCAGGGGAGCGCCGGTTCCGTGCTTCACAATATTGCGGTAATACAACCATCCCGGCGGTTGTTCGGAGTTTTTCAGACCAACAGGTTATGGAAATTGCGCTAATCGAGAACCTGCAGCGTGAAAATTTGAACGCGATGGAAGTGGCGGTAGCGTACCAAGGGCTGATGGATCAATTCCAGCTCACACAGGAAGAGCTTTCGTTGAAGGTAGGAAAGTCTCGTTCTCATATCGCGAACTTTTTGCGATTGCTTTCCTTGCCGGACGAAGTGAAGGAATATGTTTCACGTGGAACATTATCGATGGGACATGCCCGAGCTTTGGTTGGGTTGAAGGATCCAGACATAATTAAGCAGTTGGCTCAGCAATGTATCGATCATGAATGGAGCGTTCGTGATCTGGAGAATGCGGTGCAACAACTGGATCGCAAAAAGCAGGAAAAACCAAAACCGGCTGGAAAGAAACGGGACCCTTATATCGAAGAAGTGGAAGAGAGTCTGCGTGAACGGTACAAGACGACAGTCAAAATTAAAGCGAATAAAGATAAAGGGAAAATCGAAATTAACTATTACAGCCAACAGGATCTGCAACGGCTGCTCGATATGTTAACTTCGGGATAAATGAAATGACATATCCAACTTTTGGATAGCTCCTAAAGTGGGGGCTACAGAAGGAGGGTATGTCATTTCTTGGTCTGGCATTCGATTGAACTGGAATGAATGGTGAGGTTGAAACTCTAATCCAAACTTACACCAATATCCTAAGGAGGGAATGTGTTTGCGTGAGGGAAAATCCATTATCTATTTGGATCATGCGGCGACATCTTGGCCAAAACCTCCTAGGGTAGGAGAAGTGATGTTGGAAATACTAAACGGACCAGCTGCTAATGCAGGACGAGGGAATCATGGGATGGCGCTCCAAGCAGGAAGGGTGTTGTACAAAACGCGTGTCAAGCTGGCCCAGCTATTTGGAGTCTCCAATCCCAATGATATTGTGTTAACCTCCAGCACAACTTCGGCTTTGAACTTAGCCATTAAAGGATGGCTAAAACCAGGGGATCATGTGGTGGCGACCACCGTTGAACATAATTCGGTAAGACGTCCTCTTGAGTTTTTGAAGCGGACTTCAGGCATCGAAGTAGATTATGCTGAGGTGGATGCTTACGGTCGATTAGATTTGGAGCAGGTGGAGAAACTTTTTCGCCCTCACACACGTTTACTTGTATGCTCTCATAGTTCGAACTTGTTGGGATGTATTTTACCGGTTCAAGCTTTAAGCCAGATAGCTCATGCACACGGAGCGATTTTATTGGTGGATGCTGCGCAAACGGCAGGGTGCTATCCGGTGAATGTTCAGGAAATGGGGATTGACTTGCTTGCCTTTCCAGGGCATAAAGGGTTGCTTGGTCCACAGGGGACTGGGGGATTATACATCCGCTCGGATCTTGATCTAGAACCGCTAATGCATGGGGGAACAGGCAGTCAATCCGAAGAACTTGAACAGCCGTCGGTACGTCCTGACCGGTATGAAGCTGGCACGGTGAATACGCCCGGGATTGCCGGGTTAGGTGCTGGCGTGGAAACCGTGCTGGAACGTGGTGTGGAGCAGATTCATCGTCACGAGTGGGAGTTAACCCAATTTTTAATGAAGGAACTGTATGAGGTTCCTGGTGTTCGTCTGATCGGTCCAGAGATCGGTCAGCCTCGAACGGGTATCGTATCGTTTACAATCGAAGGACGAGATGCCTCGGAGGTCGCCTTTGTGCTGGATCGGGAATATGGCATCGCAGTTCGTGCAGGATATCACTGCACGCCGTTAGGCCATCAAACGGCCGGCACACTGGAAGGCGGAGCCGTTCGCGCCAGTGTAGGTTATCTGACGACCGAGGCAGATCTTCAGAAGTTAGTGGATGCAATTCATAAGTTGATGAACTGATCTCAAGCACAGAGGAGTAGAAAGTCGCATGCGGGAATGGAATGATCTCATCTTTGAGCAACTAGTCTGGATCGTTGGAGGTTTCGTTCTCCTGATCCTTTGGATGTTGATCTGGAATTTGATTCAGGGAAGTAAGCTTCGTAAGATGAAACGAAGATACGAACTGATGATGAAAGGTGCCGGCGTACAAGACCTGGAGACCTTGCTCATCGATTTAAAAATGCAGCAGGACAAAATCGAAGATGTCCAGGAAGAACAGAAGCAGCAACTCACACAAATTCAAAAGTGGATGCCTATGCAAAAATCAAAAATCGGAATCAAACGCTACAATGCTTTCGGTGAAAAGGGGAACGACTTGAGCTTCTCCATTGCGATCATTAATGATCAGCAAGATGGCGTAGTCCTAACGGGCCTGTACAACCGCGATGGTTCATTTGTATATGCTAAGGGCTTGGAAAAAGGGGAGTCACCGCATGCGCTCTCTCCGGAAGAACGGGAAGCTATAGCTCTTGCCGGGCTAAAGAAATAGAACCCTGAGTCCACTCTTTGATCGCGGTATACAAGCATTTTGATATAATTTCTGAAAGACGCATAACTAGACTGAGACGTGTGTTCTGCAAAACAAAGTATTCCATGAAGCCGCCGACATTGACGATGCCCGTAAGATGGATATCGCCGACCGGCGGTAATTCTTTATTTACCCCTGCGCCAGGACGGAGGGGGCCTTGCACTACTTGAATCGATCCAACGCTGGATGTTTGACCGAGGCAGGCGTCTATGCTGATGATATAAGGGTCAGGGAATCGTGCGTGGATTTCATCTAACGTTTCTTTTAGATTCATAGCATGTACAGGCTCATCGAGAGTACCGTAGAGGTGAAAGTATGGGCAGCGATACTTTGCCAACGCGCTGCCAACCAGAGGGCCTAAGCAATCTCCGGTGGAACGATCGGTCCCGATGCAGACGACAACGATGTCTTGTCCTGGGGTAACCTGTCCAAAATGCAGAAGCAACCGGTGAATGATGGCCGAATGAATGCCGGGTTCGGTATGAGGGATTTTTAAATAAGGAATTTCTTGTCCTGGAATGGTCGGTTGAATCTGTGACATGGAATCTTCCTTTCCGCTGAAGATCAAGTGCGTATCCGCACTTTAAAGATTTAGTAGATAGTATATGGAAGAAATGCGTATTATATACTCGTACCAAAGTCTTAATGAGTAAAAAGGAGAGGAATCTGAGTGGAAGAGGAATGGTTGGTGATGGCGTTTGATTCAACCCAGCAGGCACTGCGTGCAGAGATGCTGCTGGAGTACGCTGAGGTAGAGATCGATTTGTTTCCTACCCCCAAAGAAATCACGGCAGGATGTGCGTTATCGATTCGTTTTCCGCAAATGTCGTTAGACGTGGTGAAACAAATCATCACTTCGGAATCCGTAGAGATTCGAGGGATTTACTCCCACGACGGGATGAGCTATCATAGCATCAAGCTTTAGAGCATTGCAGTTTTTGACTCATATCTCATATATTGATGAAACTCACAAAGGATTGATAGATATGCTGCTGGCGAATGAATCGGAAGTGATCCAGGATGCGGCCGAAACGGTGACCACTTGGAAGGATAAATTATGGAATTGGTTTACAGATATGGATATGTGGACGGATGTGCTTTTTTCAGGGATTAAAATCATTTTAATTTTTGTCCTTACCCGATTGTTTGTTCGAATTTTATTTCGAATAATCGATCGATCGTTGCAGAAGAGGGAGAAAAGCCGGTTACATATGAACCCGCGACGGTTAGTTACCGTTGGCGAACTACTCAAGAATGTCACCACCATCACCAGCAATTTTATTATGGTTATGTTAGTGTTGGGGGAGATTGGGTTTGATCTGGCACCGCTGCTGGCGGGTGCCGGAGTTCTTGGCTTGGCGATTGGTTTTGGTGCTCAAAGCATGGTGAAGGATGTAATTACCGGCTTTTTTATCATTCTGGAGGATCAGTTTGCTGTCGGCGACGTCATTCAAACCGGAAGTCTGAAGGGAACGGTGGAGATGATTGGACTGCGCTCCACACGGCTGGTAAGCTGGACGGGGGAGGTTCACATCATCCCGAACGGAATGATAACGAACGTAACGAACTATTCCGTGGGGACCGCATTAGCGGTGGTTGACTTGCCGTTTAGCAACTCCAGGAAGCTGGAGGACAGCGTAGAGCTGCTGAAAAGGGCTATGCAGCGCCTGAAAGGAGAGCAGGAGGAGATCCCTCAAGTTCCGAATGTACTGGGCATTCAGTCGTTAACTTCGAGCGAATATGTTATTCGAATTGCGGTGGAGTGTGCGCCAGCCATTCGATCGGAAGTGGAGCGCCAGATTCAGGCGTATGCCAAAGAAGCCCTGGAGCAAGAAGAGATGGAGAACCAGCGAGGGCGTGCATAGATCTAAGGTTCGCTTCAATTTATTGGGATTTAATTAAAAATTTAAGAATAGATCGGGGGAATGTGTGATGGAGCGGAAATCCTTTCAATTAGGCGATATCGTACAGATGAAGAAAAACCATCCTTGCGGGAGCAATGAAATGGAAATTATTCGGATGGGCATGGATATCCGCATTAAATGCGTTGGCTGCAAACACAGCGTGTTGGTGCCTCGGGCCAAGTTCGAGAAAAATATGCGTAAGGTGCTTCGGTCCGCTGCTCCAACACCCGATAATATGGCGTCGGATGAGCAATTACCTTCTGGGGAATAAGTAATTTATGAGATGAAGGATCCTCTCTATTGCATTTCGGATGAATTCATGGTACAATCATTCTTGCTGTGGAGAGGTACCCAAGAGGCCCAAGGGGGTTGACTCGAAATCAACTAGGCGTCGCAAGGCGTGCGTGGGTTCGAATCCCACCCTCTCCGCCATTTAATAACTCAACAGATGATGATAAGGCCTTCTACGTGATGAACGTAGAGGGCCTTTTTTGTTTTCTAAGAATGGATTGTCCCATAGGACTTTGTGACATGAAAGCTTAGTACCGGTTCAGAATCAGGTTGGTTTTAAGGGAATCGGCATGAACGAGCCAACCTTTCGCTTCCAGCGTGTTCATCAGCTTGGTTCGATTTAATGCAGCTTCGCCGTAGCTGTCCGTCTTAAAGGAGATCTCGATCAAATTCTCCATACCTGTACCGTCTTCGGTTCGAATTGGCATGACTTCGATATTCGTTTCAAGACCGTTAAATTCACCTTCATATTTACTGACGATTACTGGGCCATGGGCGCGGGAGCTTTTTAGCATGTCTTTCCCCCAGCCGGACCCATTAGTATTTTTAAGCTTACCCGGAATGTTGTCTACCAGCATGTTCAATACTTTGCTCTCTGACGGGATGGTAAGTCCCTTGGATGCAGATTCTTCTTTATCATTTGAGAAGCTCAGCGTCTGCTTGCTGTAGCCCCAGTCTACTTCAGCCTCATAGTTATCATCAGAGGAATCAAAGCCGGCTTGATTCGCTGCGGTAAGTGCGGCGTTGATGTCCCCGTTTGTTACGGTGAATCTTTTCTTATAGGTCAGTTCGTATTTCTTCTTGTCTTCCTTCTTGCGGAATCTGACATTCCAGCCTGAGCCGTTCAAATCCTGCGCATGGGTGTCAAAATACTCCACGAGCTGTTGATCAGCAGGACTTGTGATGTGAAATTCGCTGGTTACGGAGCTTTGCAGAGAGCCGTCGGCGTTTAGCACTTTCCCGGCATCCAGCAGGAATTTTACTTCGTAAGAAGGGACAGCGTTGGAAGCTGCCTGGACATCCGTTGCGGTTTGCCAGCCTGTCAGCAGAACAGCCGCAGTTAATGCGGTAGCAGTCATAGATTTGACAATCTTAGCTTTGATATTCATGATTTTCACTCCTTTTTAAAGTGGGGAATGCCTACAGACTTCACTTTAAAGAGGTTGTATAAGGATGATGTCAAAGCTGTTTTATGTTCTGGTAAAAAAAAGAAACATTTTCTTTAGGGCATCCAAGATTTATTGCTGGTCAGGATTTAGGCATTGAGACAGATGGGCGGTAAACTTGCGCAGCAGTGCAGAAGGATGGCGGTTTCGGTTAGTAGCCATATAGACGTAACGTTTGGCCTCATTGTCGGGTATCTTTCTCATTTGCAGTAGTCCGCGTTGTACCTCATCCTCAACTGACATTCGAGAAACGAAAGAAACATACTTGCCAAGCATCACCGCTTGTTTAATGGCTTCCAGAGAATCAAGCTCCAGTGAGAAGGGAAGACGCAGGCGGTTGCTTTCAAGCCATTTTTCCGCAAAGCGGCGGGTGCTGGACTCCATACCGTGCAAAATAAAGGGGGAAGAAGCAATTTGATCCGCAGTGGGTTCAGGCTGTGCGGCCAGAACATGATCTGGCGATAAGATCAGCACCAAGTCGTCTTCGCAGATGGCTTCCGTTTGCAGTTCCGCCGATATAAAAGGTTCCGTTGAAATAATACCTAAGTCAATTTGGTGTTTCTCAAGCATTTCCCGGATCACCGGCGCTGGTTTGACGGACAAGGAGATGTGTATACCAGGATATTCATTGGAGAAACGATGAATCATTACGGGCAGAAGATAAGTGGCCGGCACGTAGCTGGCCCCGATCTGGAGATGGCCCTTTCTTAGGGCATCAAACTCGATAACAGCTCGCTGCGCTTCGGAAGCCAAGGCCCCGATTTTAATAGCGTAATGGAGCAGGGCATAACCCGCGTCTGTCAAAATGATTTTCCCCATACGAGTATCAAACAGCTTTACACCGAAATCCCTCTCCATATTTTTCATGTGAAAAGTAACCGTTGGTTGTTTAAGGTCTAAGATCTCAGCCACGGTTGTAATCTTGTTGTATTTCTCAAGCAGTTCGACGATTCGCAGCTTGAGCAGATTTAGATTCATGATCTCCATTTAACCTCACAATCCCTTCCTTTTGTACGGGCCCATGTCTATATATTTAATCTATGAATGTTAAAACAAATCATTGAAAAAATTAATTTTGCATTTACATTGCTATAACACAGGTATTGAAATCGGTAGGTAAACTAAGGAATGTAAGCGGCATGGCGCCGTTTACCAGTTAACTGGGCAAGGAAGGGAACCTAATGGATTTATATATTAAAGGGTTGGAAAAGCGTTTTGGCTCTACAACTGCTTTATACCCCACTGATTTGAAGGTTAGGCAAGGCCGGTTTACTACTTTGCTTGGTCCTTCGGGTTGTGGGAAAACAACGCTGCTACGAATGATCGCTGGATTAGAAACCCCGGATCAGGGCTTGATCTCTTTTGGTGATGAAGTTTTGTATGACGGACCGGGAAGCAAGGTGACACCGCCGCATAAACGCGGATTCGGTATGGTTTTTCAGGATTTTGCCTTATGGCCGCACATGACGGTGTTTGAAAATGTAGCCTTTGGTCTGCGGACAAGTCGGCAGACGAATGGACTTCGCAAAACGGTATTGGAAGCATTGGAGAAGGTTAAGTTGGGCGGCATGGAACAGCGGTACCCACATCAGTTGTCTGGCGGACAGCAGCAACGGGTCGCTTTTGCCCGGGCGGTGGCCGTGCGTCCCCGTCTTGTCTTGTTCGACGAACCGCTGAGCGCGCTGGATGCCGTACTTCGTGAAGAGATGCGTGTTGAAATGATGGCGCTCGTTAGAGACTTGGGCCTGACAGCCCTTTATGTCACACACGATCAGATTGAAGCCATGTCGATGTCCGACGAGGTTGTGGTGATGAATGCAGGACGCATTTTGCAGACCGGTTCACCGGAGGAGGTGTACGGAAAGCCAGCAGATCCGTTTGTGGCCCGATTTATCGGCAAATCCAACTGGTTAAGGCATTCTAGCCAACCAGGCTCGCATTTGGAGCTGGCATCCGGAACTCAGTCTGCTGCAACTGCAATGTTCAGACCGGAGCACCTCTTTTGGGAGCAGGATCGAGAAGGGAGCCGCCAGTCTTATGAGGTGGAGGTCCTGCAGGTTAGTTACATGGGGGATCGGTATGAGATGCACATTCAAGCTGAGGGACAGGAGGTTTGGACGGCTTATCATCACAGCCGAATTCCGGTAGGAAGCCGTTTAAATGTATACCTGCCAAAGGGCCGGGTTACAAGTTTCTTGGAGATTGATCAGGCTAACCAAGGTAGTGGGAATATCAAAGTCGGCAGTTTGAATAGCGCCGCAAAAGTCGTAGGGATAGGCTACGGCAAAAGCCCAGCTATCGCTGGGAAATAAGGGATAACAGTATAAATCAAGGGGGAAAAGAAACATGGCGAATCACATTCCTAACAAGAAAAAGGGTAAATGGGGGACAGGCAGCGCGCTTGCTCTAATGCTCACTTTCGGCTTAGCCTTGACGGGCTGCGGCAGTAACACAACTTCAGGGGGAGCAGCTAGTTCGAACAATGGCAATTCTGCTTCGACCAATACCGCATCAACGGTTGCTTCTGCACCGGCCTCTAATGAAAGCAACAGTACTTCCGATTCAGCAGATAAGAAACTGACGGTGTACACAGCAGGGCCGGAAGGTTTGGCAACAAAACTGATTGAAGGTTATCAATCGAAAACCGGAGTAAAGGTTGAGGTATTCCAAGGCACGACCGGTAAAATTTTAGCCCGGCTGGAGGCTGAGAAGTCTAACCCGGTGGCGGATGTTGTGATCTTGGCTTCTCTTCCATCTGCACAAGGCTTGAAGCAGGAAGGATTAACGCTCCCTTATCCGGAAGCCGTAAATGCTGATAAGCTGAATCCGGATTGGTCCGACGCTGAAGGCAATTACTTTAGCACAAGTGCATCAGCGCTGGGCATCGCTTATAACACCAATCTGGTGAAGACCCCGCCAACATCATGGGAAGATCTAGCCAAACCTGAATTCAAAGACCAAGTAAACATCCCTGATCCGTCGTTGTCCGGTTCTGCGCTCGACTTTATGACCGGTTACCTGAGTGTTAAAGGAGACAGCGGTTGGTCCTTGTTCGAGGACTACAAGAAGAATGGCGTCGCTATGGCCGGAGCTAACCAGGAAGCATTGGATCCGGTTATTACGGGGGCTAAAGGCATCGTAGCTGCTGCGGTTGACTACATGACCTACAAGGCGAAAGCAAAAGGCGAACCGGTTGACATCGTGTATCCGAAGGAAGGGACCGTTATCAGCCCGCGTCCTGCACTCATTCTGAAATCAACTCAGCATGAAGCCAATGCCAAAGCATTTATTGATTACCTGTTGTCGGATGAAGCTCAAAAAATGGTTTCCGATGCAGCCCTTCTGCCGGGACGTACGGATATCAAAGCGGAAAACCGGGCCAATCTGGATGAAATTGGACAGTATCAAGTGGACTGGAATTGGATGAACGAGAACGGCGCAGACATCACTGAAAAATTTACACAGCTGTTCAAATAAAATGATGAAGTACTTGTCACTCAAATCCGCTAGGGTCTGGTTTATCGGATTGGCCCTGTTGGTTCTTACCGTCATGATTGTTGTTCCACTGATTGAAATCTTCATTCAAACGGTGTATCGAAACGGGGAGCTGCAGTGGTCAGCTCCTTTCCGTACGCTGGCGAAGTCCGGACTGACCGGTGTAATGTTTAGCTCCATTTGGCTTGGGATCTGTGTCATAGCTGGTACTACGGTATTGGCTTTGCCCCTGGCTTGGATAATGACTGCTACAAGGATCGGCCGCTGGAAGTGGTTGGACATTGTACTGCTCATTCCTTTTATGACGCCGCCTTACATCGGATCCATGGGTTGGATTCTATTTATGCAGAAGAACGGATACCTGGAGCAGCTGATCCCGTCTCTATCCCGAATTACGCCTTACTTCTTCACCTTTGGCGGCATGGTATTGATTATGAGCCTGCATCTTTATCCTTTTCTGTATTTGCTGCTGCGCGGCGCGCTTGAGCGAATTGGAGGGAGTATGGAAGAAGCGGCGGCTGTGATGGGAGCCCCGTTTTTGTATCGTTTCCGCCGGATCGTGGCACCGCTGCTTCTGTCTGCATACGGCATGGGCGCCATGCTGATCTTTGTTAAAACTATCGCGGAGTTCGGCACACCAGCTACTTTTGGCAAAAGAATCGGATATGAGGTCATGACCTCGGAAATCCATAAATATATCTCCAGCTGGCCGATTGATTTCGGCAAAGCTACAACCCTGGCATCGTTGCTGCTGACGGCCTGTCTGCTGATGTGGTATGTCCAATCCATACTGAGCCGCCGCTTTACTTACAGCATGGTAGGTGGGAAAGGCAGCCGCCGCGGCGCACTGAGGGAGAGCGGCTGGCCAGTTTGGATTAGCGCTATTTTTGTGGGACTTCTGCTTGTTTTCTCAATCGGGGTTCCTTATTTCTCGATCCTGGCGGCCTCAATGATGAAACTTCGCGGTGTGGGCCTGGCTTGGAACAACTGGACGTTCGATTACTATAAACAGCTGCTCACCTGGGGAACACCGAGTATGAAGGCACTGATGTCCAGCATCTGGTTGTCTTTCGTCGCTTCTACGGTTGCTGTGGTGCTGGGCACCTGGTTTGCACTGGTGATTCAACGCTCACGTACTATTGGACAGCGGTCGGTTGACTTGTTAAGTCTGCTGCCGAATACCGTGCCTGGCATCGTGATGGTGGTTGGCCTCATCCTGTTATGGAACTCACCTTGGATGCCCATTCACCTCTATAACACCTATGGCATGGTCATTTTAACGTATGTTATTTTATTTGTTCCTTATACCGTTCAATATGTAAAAAGCGCTGCAGGCCAGATAGACAGTTCCTTATTTCAGGCTGGGCAAGTATTTGGTGGACGCGCCCTTTATATTTTTAGAAGAATCATGCTGCCTTTGATTGTACCCGGGATGATTTCCGGCTGGATGATGACCTTTACGATTGCTTCGCGGGAACTGGTGGGCTCACTATTAATCCTTCCACCTTCAGTTCAGACCTCGGCCACCTACATTTTTGCTCAATTTGAGCAGGGGCAGGTTTCGTTAGGGATGGCGATGGCCGTCGTTTCGGTTGGTTTTACCACCTTGATGTTATTAATTATCGAGAGCTTGGGCTCCAGAAGAAAGTGGAATGCAAAATGATGAAACTTCATATATGGGGAGGGGCCGGAGAACATGGCCGCTCCTGTTATTTACTTGTCGGCGACCATCATCGGATATTATTGGACTGCGGCGTAAAAAAAGAAGACGAAGGCCAGTATCCGCTGCTCGATCCTGAGGTCATTCCTCAACTAACGGCGGTTTTTCTGTCGCACGCTCATGAGGATCATTCGATGGCACTTCCGTTACTATATAAGCACGGCTATAAAGGTCCGATCTGGACGACCAGGCCAACCGTTGATCAATTAAGCAGCTATTTCGCCAACTGGCGCAGTTATGTGAATGGCAGAGGCGCCAAGCTCCCATATACGGAAGAGCATATTGAAGCACTGCATTTCCGCTATCTTGAGGATCTGGCTCCCGCCATGCAATGGGCAGATTTGGGCATGCATCCAGCTTCTGTCCGGGTGAAGTGGGGGAGGAGCGGCCATTTGGCTGGTTCCATTTGGCTGCGGCTCGAGGTGGAGGATCACCAAATCTATTTCTCGGGTGACTATAGCTCGGAGTCGTTGCTGCTGGCTGTTGACTCGCCTAAGGAAAACGAGAGGGGAGCTGGCTTGGGGCCGGAGGAACCTGCCGATTTAGCCATTGTAGATAATGCCTATGGCAATGATCAAGAATCTCAAGAAGACAAACTGTTTCACCTTACCAAGGTTGCTCAAAAGACACTGGAACTAGGCGGGCATCTGTTGTTACCTGTGCCGGCTTACGGAAGAGGCCAGGATATGCTGATTTGGACCTGCGAGCAGTTCGAATCCTATAACATCATTGTTGAAGAGAAAATATGGGCTGGTCTGCAGCGGCTGCTGGAACAGCCGGAATGGCTTAAGGTTGGAATGAGCGAACGAATTCGACAGGCGCTGGATAACAGCCGACATAGAATCATTTTACCGAAGAATAATGAGGAACGTCTTCAAGCCTTAGGTCAGAAGGGGCCATGTGTCATTTTCACCAGTGACGGTATGATGGAATCCCCAAGAGCTCGCTGGTACTTCGATCAAGTAGCCGGGGATCCCAAGCATGCGGTCGTGATTACAGGACATGCTGCGCGTCATACGTTTGCTCACAATATACTGGTGGGGGGTATAAATAAACCGGATTGCCGCGTTCATCATATCCGTTACAAGGTACATCAAGGGCTGGGGGATGTAAGAAGGATGCTTGCAGAAGTTCCTGCTTTAAAGACATTACTTGTACATACTTCCAAAGTGAAAACGGACGAAGTATGCAGATTACTGTTAGAGGAAGGCCACCAACATATTTATTCCCTGCAACCAAGCGAAGAATTGGGGTTCTAAAACAAATGAAAACAGGACCCCGAAGGGTCCTGCTGACGGCGTTACTGTGGAGATTCTATGCTCACATCAAGGAATAGGATTTGCTGCCCCTGAAGGCAGCCTTGCCGTAAAGCGAAAACTTTGCGGTGTTTCTCCTTACTCCAATCTTGAGTTAGACTCCTAACAGCTCATGAAAAGCGATCTGGACCAACGGAACCACACCTCTCTTGTCGCCGTCGATTGTATTATGTGCAGATTCCCTCGTTTTATACACATCCATTACGAAAAATATAAATTAGTGAACACGAGCCTTTTCTTCTTTCTTCCACTTGCGATTCTTGTTTGTCGTTTCAGGGAATTTATCGCCCTTGTTCAACGTGATCCGTTTTGGATCTTTAATCTGCGTATGAAAGCTGCGCGCCTCGCCTACCTCAACGTAAACCCCCGGGTTCGGAGCGCGCATGCCTTCCTCGAATTCGGTTTGTTCACCCATACTGCGTTCCTCCTTTGCAATGCATTAGACTACATGGATATTGTTTGTCATGCGTTTTTTTTCATGTATCTTTATGGACCGATAATTATTTACAGGCAGCGTAATTTGAGGGAGCATACGGTTTGCATGGTAAAGCGCATGGGAGCGATCGATATGAGTATCGTATGGGCACATGGTGATCAATAGCAAAGGCAAGTTGTGGGAACTTGATCTGATCCTTGCGTGCCGACTTTGGATTTGATATACTATTACGGTGCGAGTTTACTCTCGCTCCTTGCTCCCAAACGGGACACGTATTGGGGGCCATAGTCCAAGAGGAGGTGAATCAGAATGCGCAAATACGAAGTGATGTACATTATTCGTCCTGACGTTGAACAAGAAGCTGTTCAAGCTACAGTCGAAAAATTCCAAGGCATCATCCAAAACGGCGGTGAAATTACCAAACATGAAGTGTTGGGCAAACGCCGGCTTGCGTATGAGATTAACAAGGTTCGTGATGGAATTTACGTTCTCGTGAATTTCACCGCTGCTCCAGAAGTTGTTGCTGAGCTGGAACGGATCTTGAAGATTTCCGACGAGGTTATCCGTTATCTCATCACGAAAGACGTAGCCTAATTCAAGTTTGAGTAACCATTGCCCGAAGGAGGGGATTTGATTGTTGAACCGTGTCATTCTCATCGGACGTCTTACCCGGGATCCGGAGCTGCGATATACGCCAGCTGGCGTAGCGGTAACTCAGTTTACTCTTGCTGTGGACAGACCGTTCACCTCGCAAGGGGGCGAACGTGAGGCGGATTTCATCCCGGTTGTTACCTGGAGACAGCTTGCCGAGACTTGCGCGAATTATTTGCGTAAAGGGCGGTTAACGGCTGTTGAAGGACGTATTCAAGTACGGAACTACGAAAATAACGAAGGTAAACGTGTATACGTAACCGAAGTTATTGCCGATAATGTCCGTTTCTTGGAATCGAACCGCGAGGGCGGTGCAGGTGGCGGCGGTACGCGGGAAGAGTCTCCATTTGGAGGCGGCAGCGGCGGCAACAGCCGTGGCGGCGGATTCTCGCGCAGCAATCAGAACGATCCTTTCTCCGACGACGGGAAACCGATCGATATATCGGATGACGATTTGCCATTTTAACAACGGAAAGGACTGAAAAGCATGAGCTTCAAGCAAAGAGAAGGCGGAGACGACAAAAGACCGGCTCGCCGCGGCGGCCGCAACAAACGTCGTAAAGTGTGCTACTTCACTGTGAATAAAATTACTCACATTGACTATAAAGATACGGAGCTGTTGAAGAAATTCATCAGCGAGCGCGGCAAAATTTTGCCTCGTCGTGTAACTGGCACTAGCGCGAAATACCAACGCCTTTTGACGATCGCGATCAAACGCTCCCGTCAAATCGCATTGCTTCCATACACAACGGAATAAGCGTGATCAGTTAGAACAACAACCGAACCTCAGGGTTCGGTTGTTTTTTGTTTCTATACAAAAAGGACTTAAGTCATAGAGCTTCGCTTACGACAAATCCAAGTAAACCTATTTAAAATAAAGTCGATTTATGACGAGAAAGATAGAACGAACTCGAAAAATGTTAACATCAATAGTACAGGACAAGTAAGAAAAATTAACGTTCAACTTTTTGTAAACGCTTCATATTAAATATTTCTATAAAATACTAGTAAATTAGGGTTAATTAGGATCCGACAATCGACTAAAAAAATTATTGACGTAAGATATTTTCACATGTATTATGATCAATAATTGAACTGGTGCATATCCCTGATAGGGACCGGCTTAAGATGCTTATTAACCGATGGTTTATATCAAACCTATGTCACACTTTGTTACAAACGGCTGACGTTGTGTCTCTGTTTTTAGGGTACAAGTCATGGGGAGATAGAGCCATAGGGACGTAAGTGAGTTGTTTTGTCCAGGATTAAGCACTGTGAGAAGCAACTAGAGAGTGATGAAGGGGGAGGTCGAAAGGAACATCCTGGCAAGAGGAAAGGCATGACGAACTGCACGTTCTCAACAATTAAACAAGGAGGAGTCAACTCACATGGTGGCAAAGAAGAGAAGATTATGGTCCATCTTACTTATTTTATCTCTCGTAGGTATTTTGTTTGCAGGTTGCAGTACCAATAACACAGCTTCCAATTCGCCGACTCCGACAGAGAACAACACAACTCCAGAAAACACAACGGAACCGGAAACAGAACCATCGGCAGATGAGCCGGTAGACGGAGGTACAATTGTCCTTTCAACTTTTTCGGATATTGTTACTTTAAATCCTATCTTTATTGGTGATACTTCTTCCGGAGATGTGGAGCAGTTCCTTTTCTCCAAACTGTACGATCTAGACCGTGAAGGAAATGTAGTTGTCGAGCCTTGGTCTTTGGCAGCCGAGCCTCCACAAATTTCTGAGGACGGTTTAACTTATACCGTGAAGCTGAAAGATACCGCAAAATGGAGTGACGGGCAGCCGGTAACGGCCGACGACATCGTATTTACATTTGATACGATTCGTAACCCAGAAACGGGTTCCCCAGCGATCAGCTCCTTCGATAAGGTAGAGAGCGTTACAAAAGTGGATGATTTGACCGTCAACATTAAGTTGCAATCCGTTTACGCTCCGTTCTTATATACGCTGGTTACCGATTTGGTCCCCTACCATGTGTTGAAGGATGTTCCTGTGAAGGAACTTCAACAACATCCATATGGTACAGATCCATCGAAAACCGTAACGAACGGGCCATGGAAGTGGACAGAATGGAAACAAGGCGAAAGCCACACGTTGGATCTCGATCCAAACTACTGGGGTACGCAGAAGCCGCATATTCATCAAGTCATCTATAAAATTTATGCCGACCAAAACACCCAAGTTCAAGCCTTGTTGAAAGGTGATGCAGACCATATCAGCGCCATTCCGGTGACGCAGGTTGAAGCTGTTAAATCGAATAAGGATATTAACGTCATCCAAAAACCGGGTCCGACTTATGAATACGTCGGGTTTAACTTCGATCCGAAGAACTTCCCGGACAACTACGGTTTGTTCCAAAGTCAAAAGACAAGACAGGCGATTGCATACGCAATTAACCGTCAAGGGATGGTTGACAATGTCTTGAAAGGTGTCGGTGCGCTGATGAACGCTCCGTTCCTGCCGGACACTTGGGCGGATCCGAAGGATGCTGCTGTCAACTATAACTATGATACGGAGAAAGCAAAACAATTGCTGGCAGAAGACGGTTGGGTTCCTGGCAAAGACGGGATCCTTGAGAAAGACGGTCACCGCTTCTCCTTCGAACTGCAATATAACGCCGGTAACAGCCGCCGTGAACAAGTGGCTGCGATTATCCAGCAAAACTTGAAAGATGTTGGTATCGAAGTTACGCCTAAAGGCATCGACTTTGCCGCATGGATCGATCAGAACGTCAACCCAGGTAAGTATCAAGCCATTTTGTTGGCATGGTCTCTGAACAACCCGGATCCGGATGCAGAAAGCATTTATTCTTCGAAATACTTCCCACCGGCAGGTCAAAACACCGGTTGGTATAAGAACGAAAAGCTCGACCAATTGTGGGTAGACGGATACTCCACAGTTGATCAAACGGAACGTCAAGCGATCTATAAGGAACTGGCGAAGGAAATCTCTACAGACTTGCCATATGTCTTCCTTTATCAATATGGTAACGCCATCGGTACGGGTCCAAGAGTTCATTGGAAAGAAGAAGACCGTCCAGAACCATCGTTGGGCTACGGATACTACTTCCATCTGATCAACTGGTGGGTAACGGAATAAGAAGAGCGGATACAGGAAATAGAACCGCAGGAGGGGGAAAGGGAGTATTCTCTTTCTCCTTCTCCCTTTCAAGCTCTATTTTTATCCTGTGGTTCTATACCTAACTATGTTTAGGAGGATAAAAGATGACAGAATATCTGATCCGTCGCTTGCTGCAATCGGTCTTGGTCATTTTCTTGATCACCGTCGTGACGTTTTTGCTGATCCATGCCGCTCCAGGGGGACCAACGCAAGTCTTCCTTGCTCCGGGTTTATCGCCGGAAGCATTCGAGCAGCAGAAGCAAAACCTCGGTCTGGATAAGCCCTTACCTATTCAATATCTACGGTGGGTTGGGGACTTGCTGCAAGGTGACTTAGGATATACGTTCAAAAACCATTTGCCAGTTGGGGATTTATTGTGGCCTCGTATCGGGAATACGTTCGTTTTAATGGGCTCCGCTTGGTTGTTAACCTTGATTATTGCGCTCCCTTGGGGCATTTATAACAGTACAAAAGAATATGGATTATCTGATCAAACGGCATCCTTTATTTCTTATATCGGATTTGCGATGCCAACCTTCTGGTTCGGTATACTTTTGCAACAGTGGTTCTCACTAGGCCTCGATTGGCTTCCCCTATCGGACATGCACTCCAGGGGGAAGGAAGACAGCCTGCTTGACCTATTACTGCATCTAGTGCTTCCCATCACGGTATTATCGTTAGGATTCCTTGCTTCTTATATTAAGTATGCCCGTGCAAGTATGTTGGAGGTCCTTGAAATGGACTACATCCGCACGGCTCGGGCAAAGGGTGTTAAGGAAAGAAAGGTTGTGTTCCGACACGCCTTACGGAATGCGCTTATTCCGATCATCACCATTTTAGGACTGGATTTACCGCTGCTTGTCGGCGGCGCTGCCCTCACGGAAAACGTGTTTAACTGGCCGGGGATGGGGCGCCTCTATGTCGAGATGGCTACGGCACGGGAGTATTCTGTTCTGATGGCGATTACGATCGTTACTTCGGTTATGGTTATCCTTGGTAGCTTACTCGCGGATATTTTATATGCCATTGTAGATCCACGGGTTAAATTGGGTGGAAAGGGGACGAAAGCTGCATGAGTGATCTCAAGGTAACGATATCGCCGGGAACATCTCCCGACGTGCCAACTCCTGAACCAAGTCATGCATCGGATCCCCAGAATGCGGTAGCTGCACTTCCAGCCAAGAAGCCGCTGGGTCCTTGGGGCCTATTATGGAGAAAATTCTCGCATAATCCCTATGCAATGACAGGGTTAGTCGTGTTACTGATTTTTATTCTGGCTGCGATTTTTGCCCCTTGGCTTACCAAGTATGATCCGGCCAAGATCGATCTGATGTTCCCGAATCTCCCAGCAGGGACCGATGGGCACCTGTTAGGCACGGATGAATTAGGACGTGACGTGTTCACAAGACTGCTGTATAGTGCAAGAATTTCCTTATTAATTGGTTTTTCCGTCGCCGTAGCTTCGGTCATCATCGGTTCGATTATCGGTGCGTTATCCGGTTATTTCGGCGGATGGGTCGATACGGTCTTCATGCGGATCGTCGATGTGATGAACTCGGTACCTACGTTGTTCCTTAACATTTTGGTACTGGCGATTTTTGGGTCGGATATGAAATATATGATTATGATTTTGGCCTTTACCAGCTGGATGAGTATTGCACGGTTGGTGCGCGGGAATTTCCTTCAATTGCGGGAAATGCAATACGTTGAAGCTGCGCGTGCCATCGGGGTATCGAATACAGGCATTATTTTCCGTCATTTATTACGGAACTCTACGTTTCCGATTATTGTGAATGCAACCTTGATGGTTGGTTCGGCGATTTTGAGCGAATCGGCTTTGTCTTACCTTGGTTTAGGCATCCAACCACCGGCAACAAGCTGGGGATTGATGTTAAGTAATGCACAAGAATTTATGCTCGTTGATAAAATGCAGGCAGTTTATCCCGGCTTATGCATCTTGATCGTCGTTCTGGCGGTGAACTTCATCGGGGACGGCATCCGCGATGCGCTGGATCCAAGACAGAATCTGAATAAATCCCGGAGGAGGCTGGCAAAATGGCGGAGAAACTTCTCGAAATCCGGAAACTGACGGCGGGCTTCTTAACGGAAAATGGGGTTGTGAAAGCGACCGACCGGATCTCGTTATCCATAGAAAAGGGACAGACGGTTTGCTTAGTTGGTGAATCGGGGAGCGGAAAGAGCGTGACCTCACTCGCCATCATGCGGCTGATTGATTATGCCGGCGGAGTGATCATGGATGGCAGCATTAAGTTTCGCGGTCAGGATTTAGCCACCAAGAAACAGGAAGAGATGCGGCAGATCCGTGGCAACCAAATTGCGATGATCTTTCAGGATCCCATGTCGGCGTTAAACCCGGTATTTACGGTAGGGGAACAGATTGCCGAAAGCTTGCGGTTGCATCAGAATAAGGATGCGGATGAGGCTTGGAATATGGCTGTTAACCTGTTGAAGCTCGTAGGCATCCCTGCGCCGGAAATTCGCGCCAAGCAATATCCCCATGAATTGTCGGGCGGCATGTGCCAACGGGTCGTCATTGCCATTGCCTTAGCCTGCAACCCGGAGCTGTTGATTGCTGACGAACCTACGACCGCGCTGGACGTGACGGTACAGGCGCAAATCCTTGATTTGCTGCGGAAGCTGCAGGCCGAGCTCGGCATGTCCATTCTGCTGATTACCCATGATATGGGCGTAGCTGCGGAAATGGCAGATCGGGTCGCTGTTATGTATGCGGGGGCGATCGTTGAAGAAGGTCCAGTGGAAGATATCTTCAATCAACCCAGTCATCCATACACCACAGGGCTGCTCCAATCGATCCCTGGATTTGAAGGGGAACGGGGAGGAGAACTGTACACGATCCAGGGGACAATCCCGCCAATCGGTCAATTGCCTTCCGGCTGCCGGTTCCACCCCCGCTGCCCGCATGCGAAGGAGGTTTGCCGGCAGAAGGAACCACCGGAGTTTATGATCGGAGCAGATCATCGTGCTTCCTGCTGGCTCTATGAGGATAAGCCGGTAAGCAAAAGCGATGACCACAGCAGCAGAGATGAGGTGAAACCCGCATGACGACAGAAACGGCGAATGTAGAAGTAAAGCGACCGAGCGGTTTGAAGTCCGATGAGATTCTGGTAGATATCCGCGGGATTAAGAAGTATTTCCCGATTCATAAAGGCTTGCTCAGCCGGGTCGTTGGTCAAGTGAAAGCGGTAGATGACGTATCCTTAGCGATTCGAAAAGGGGAGACCTTCGGGCTCGTCGGAGAATCCGGCTGCGGCAAGTCAACGCTGGGACGTGTCATTCTTCGCTTGCAAGGAGCTACGGAAGGAGAAGTCATCTACCAGGGGCGGGACATTCATTCTTTACGGGGGCAAGAGCTGCGGAAGCTTCGGGAAGAGATGCAGATTATTTTCCAGGATCCGTTCGGTTCCCTAAATCCTCGTTTTCTAGTAAAAGACATCATCGGCGAACCTTTACGCGTTCATCGCAACCTATCTTCCAAGGAAATAGATGCTAGAGTCGTGGAGCTCATGGAATTGGTAGGGCTGGATGCCAGCCGGCGCAATCGCTATCCGCACGAATTTTCCGGCGGTCAGCGGCAACGGATTGGTATTGCCCGGGCAATAGCTCTGAATCCGAAGTTTATCGTCGCGGATGAGGCGGTATCGGCACTGGACGTGTCCGTGCAATCACAGGTCATTAACCTGTTGATGAAGCTGCAACGTGAGCTCGGATTGACGTTCCTCTTCATTGCCCATGGCCTTAACGTCGTTCGGCATATCTCCGATCGGGTCGGCGTCATGTATTTGGGTAAGCTGGTAGAGGTCGGAGAAACGGAGACGTTATTCAATTCTCCGCTGCATCCATATACAGCCGCTTTATTGTCGGCCATTCCAAAGCCGACGCCAGGTCGGAAGCGGGAACGGATCGTGCTACAGGGGGATGTTCCTTCTCCCGCAAATCCGCCTTCCGGATGCCGCTTCCACACCCGCTGTCCGTTTGCCCAGGAGCAATGTGCCAAGGTGGAACCGCCATTGATTGAGGCAGCTCCCGGACGCCAAGTGGCCTGCCACTTCCCGTTGCAACCGGAGACCGTGTTGGCTTAAACAGACGCCTTCTCGCAAAAAAACAGGCTGGTTCATGACGGTAGAGGTCCGATCTCCGGTAGGAGCGGGCCTCCCTTCTTTTTTCGTCCAAGCTTCATTGGTTAGTAGACCAGCATCTACATATCCCGCATTGTTGTACCCGATTTCCTCGATGTGTTATAGTACAAAGCGGTAGAGTTGTTTTGAAAAATGATAGATAAGTTAAGCAAGGATGAGTAAAAACGTAGTGATATGGCAGATAGAGAAGGAAATCAACCAGAATGGCGATGGAGGCGTAAAAAACCATGATCGAACGTCGTAGCAGAAAGAAGATGAAATCGAAGAATAAACGCAAGAAAATCGCGTGGATTGTACTCATAGTTCTGTTGGTGGCGGGGGCCGGGGGATATTTGTTCCGCAAGCCGCTTGCCGTGATGGCCTTTGACTTGTTCCTGTCAGGCAAAGTTGAGCAGACGTTGGAACGCTCGTATTCGCCAATTGAAGGGGAAGAGCCCCGTCCGGTGGAGCCGGTGGAAGAGAAGATGAAGCCATTCAGCACTCTGCTGTTAGGTGTGGATCAACGGAATAACGAGCCAGCTCGCTCCGATACGATGATCTATGCGGTGGTGCGTCCGGAGGATGCCAAGGTGTTGCTGATCTCCATCCCGCGCGACACGTATACCGAGATCGTCGGCAAGGGTAAGGAAGATAAGATTAATCATGCGTATGCGTTTGGCGGGGAGAAGATGGCCAAGGATACGGTGGAGAACTTCATCGGCTATCCGGTGGATTACTATGCAGCCGTGAACTTCCAAGGGGTGCGTGACATCGTGGACGCGCTGGGCGGTGTAGAGCTGCCGATTACGAAGGATATTGTCAATAAACAAGCGGATCATGAGAAGTTTACGATTAAGGCAAATAAACCGTTGTACGACGGTACGGAGGCGCTCAACTTCGTCCGTTATCGGGAAGACAGTGATTTTAACCGGACAAAACGACATCAGGTGTTCCTGAACGCCATGGTGAACCGGATGTTAAAGCTGAACCAAGTGACAAAAATCCCTGAATTAATCAACCTGATGGGGGATAATTTTAAGACCGACTTGCCGCCAAGCCAAATCATCGAATTGTCCAAGAAGGTCTTGTTGGGAGATACTTCTCCGCAAATTAGCGGCTTTACGATTTTAGGCAAAGGCATTCGGATCAATGGGGTTTATTATGATAAAGCGAATGAAGAGGATGTTGATTTCGCCAAAGAGATGATCGACAATTGGCTGAACCCGGATACGGAGGCGTTTGAATTGATCCTTCCGGAATCCCGTGATGCAGAGAAGACAGATGCGGGGCAAAACGGCGCGCAGGGAACGGCGGCAAATACGAGCAAGAATGAGTGATCGTGGGGCATCATACCTTAGATTATAATGTGAATATACCCTGATTTCAGACAACGGCAGTCCGGAGTTCCGGCTGCCGCTTTCATGCCGCCGGTTCTGGAACAACTTCGGTTTCGAAACGTATCAAATAGGGGAGTCTGAATGAAAGGATGAGGAGGATTTCGTTCTCATGAATATAGCGTTTTTTCTGCTTCCGAAAAATGACGTGGTCACCATGACGTTGGAGTCCACGTTACGGCAGACGCTGGAGCGTATGGAGTATCACCGTTATACGGCCGTGCCGATCATCGATCACGATGGGGTGTATGTCGGTACGGTCACGGAAGGCGATTTATTATGGCACATGAAAAATTCGAGCGGCAAGATTACTTTTGAGACCGCTTCAAAATTTCTCCTGAAGGACGTGCCGCTGAAGATGGACATCAAGCCGGTACGAATCGATGCCGATATGGAGGATTTGATTAATCTGGCGAAGGTGCAGAACTTCGTGCCGGTTGTCGATGACCGGTGCCGGTTTATTGGGATCGTGCGGCGTAGTCAGATCATCGAATATTGCGAGAAGTTCGTGACCCGAAATACGGCACAAACCCAATAAATCCTAAAGGTTTGCGTCTTTTGTCGCGTTTGCTATATGCTATAATGAAGAATAAAGCTTTTTTCGGGGAGGGTCGAAGCTGTCCGAGATGCAAAGGGAAATGGATGTAGCCAAGCGTGCCAAAGTGATTGAATGGCTCAAAACGGAAGTAGTCGATCACGTATCCCGTTTGTTTAAGGCATTATGGGAAGGCAGCACGACACGGGTAACGGACAGTCTTGCCAGCCTTATCGTCAGCAGTTATATTTTGGGGCGGAGACTCGGTGTTTCCTATCGGGATATGGATGACAGTATCTTGGAGAAACTGAGAAAACATAAGCAGGAGGGTCACCAGCTCGAGGATTGGTATCAAGATATTTCTACCCTGGAAGAACATATGTCTAAGAGGTGAACCCATTTGAAGTTACGCTGGACATCGGTGGCCTGGAGCGCCGTATATTTGCTGCTTCTGTTGTCACTTGCAACTCCGCTGACCGTGATCACGATGTTTTTTCTGATCGTGCCGGGTATTTTGCTGTACACCACCTTGTCGACAAGAGCGTTTTTTGTGCACGTCGCGGTGGTCTGGCTGGCGGTTGCATTGATCTTCGGCCCGCTGATCTTGTTGCAGGCCGTCTATTTTATTGTTCCTTCGATCGTGATGGGCTATTTATATAAGAAAAGAAGCCCGGCGTTCCGCACGGTCATGGCGGGAGCCGGCACCATTTTGCTGGAGTTTTTGCTGGTACTGCTGATCAGCACCGTCTTCTTCAACTTTAATCTGGCGAATGCGATTGAGGACCTGGTGAATGCGGCGATGGCTCCGTTCACGAATGTCGCTGACAGCTCGTTGACTGGCACCATTGTCTGGTCGCCAGAGATGAGCCAGCAATTCTCCAGCTTGACGGTGCGGATGATTCCCTTTACGATGATCGTCTGCTCACTGCTCATGGCTGCAGTAGCCCATGCCATCTCCCGGCCTACGTTGTCCAGCTTGGGTCATGCGGTGCCGAAGATGCCGCCGATCCGTGATTGGCGGTTGCCGCGTTCGCTGATTTGGTACTATTTGATCGGCGTATTGCTGCAGTGGTTTGGCGGAGAAGCAGTAAGCCAAGGATTCTTGGGCACGATTGTGCTGAATCTGATGCCGCTGCTGCAATTTCTCTTCATGGTGCAAACGGCAAGCTTCTTCTTCTTTGCCGCCTACCATCGCAAGTGGAATCCGGTGATTCCAATTCTGCTCATTGTAGCGCTGTTGTTTATTCCGCCGCTTCGAATCGTGGGGATTTTGGACATTGCATTCCCGCTGCGGGATATGATTACGAGACCAAGACGATAGGGTGAGAAGGCATGCCAAATGTTTTGCAAAAACGTTGGTACGGTTACCAGACCGTATGGATGTTCATGCTCCAGTTGCTGCTCGTCATCTTCGTCTCCTTCTTTAATTGGATCCTGGGACTGGTTTGCTTATGTCTCGTGAGTGTGCTGACCTTCAGCATGCTGCGGGCGGAGCGGCAGTTCCGCCAAGAGCTGATTCGCTACGTGACCGATTTGAATTACCGGATCAAACGGGTGGAAGGCGAGGCTGTCAGTAAGCTTCCGTTTGGTTTGATCCTGTATAGCGAAGAACGGACAGTTGAGTGGCATAATCAGTTCGTGGCTGGCATGTACGACAAAGATTCCGTCGTGGGCCAACCGCTGTCCGAGCTGCTGCCGCAGCTCCCCTTGCCAAGTAAAGACAAGAAGGATGCGGCGGGCGCTCGGACCACGGCAGAAGTCATGGTCGGGGAGCGTTACTATGAGCTTACCGTCGATGCGAACGAGCGCATCATTTATCTCCATGATATGACGGAGCTGGCGGTACTGCGCAGACGGTACGAAGACGAACGGGCTGCGCTGGGGATCGTGCTGCTGGACAATCTGGATGAGGCCACCCAGGGCATGGATGACCAGCAGCGCACCGCCTTAATCGCTCGCGTGGCGACGGCGATTACGGAATGGGCCAAACAGTACCGCGTGTACTTGCGGCGACTGTCCTCTGAGCGATATCTGATGATTCTGAATCAGAAATCGCTGGACGAACTCGAGCAGAGCCGGTTCGTCATTCTGGACGAGGTCCGCGAAATGACCGCGGACCTGAAGGTGCCGATTACGCTCAGCATCGGCCTCGCTTTTGGCGCCGAGCGCTTCAGTGAGCTGGGCGAACTCGCCCAGTCCAGCTTGGATATGGCGCTCGGCCGCGGGGGCGACCAGGCCGCAGTCAAGGCCGGTCAGCGGCTCTCGTTCTATGGCGGGAAATCCGGCGCCATAGAGAAGCGGACGCGCGTCCGCGCCCGCGTCATCGCGCATGCCTTGCGCGATTTGATGCAGGAGAGCGACCGCGTCATCATCATGGGCCATCGCGTGCCGGACCTCGACGTGATCGGCGCCTCCATCGGCGTGCTGAAGGCTGCCGATATGTACAAGGTCGAGGCCCACATTGTACTGGATGGCCCGAACCCGGCGATCGAGCGCCTGATGGAGCGCATCGGCAAAGAAGAGACCTTGCTCCGGCGGTTTATTTCGCCGGAGCAAGCCATGCATTTGATGACCGAGCACACGCTGCTCGTACTTGTCGATACGCATAAGGCTTCCATGACGATGGAGCCTCGGCTTGTGGAAGAAGCAAGCCGCGTCGTCATCGTGGACCACCACCGCCGCGGCGAGGAATTTGTAACCGACGCGGTGCTCGTCTACCTGGAGCCTTATGCTTCCTCAGCCTGCGAGCTCGTCACCGAGCTGCTGCAGTACATTCACGAGAAGGTGGAGCTGAGCCCTCTGGAAGCGACGACGCTGCTCGCAGGCATCACCGTCGATACGAAGCATTTCGCGCTTCATACCGGCTCGCGGACGTTTGAGGCCGCAGCGTTCCTCCGCCGAAATGGAGCGGACACGGTGATGGTGCAGCGATTGTTGAAGGAAGATTTGCAGGAGTACATCGCCAAGGCCGATATCATCAAGCATGCCCGAATGATACACGGGCATATCGCTTTGGCGGTGACGGAGCCGAATCGCAAAATTCCACAGATGTTAATTGCTCAAGTCGCGGATACGCTGCTGAATATGACCGGCGTCCTGGCGTCTTTTGTGATCAGCGAGCGGCCAGACGGCTTAATTGGCATCAGCGCCCGGTCGCTGGGGAACATGAACGTGCAGGTGGTCATGGAGCGGCTGGGCGGTGGCGGACATTTGACGAATGCGGCGGTTCAGTTGGAAGGAACCCAGGCGGAAGCGGAGAAGAAGCTGCTCGCCGTGCTGGATGAAATAGAGAAGGAAGAGGGGTTGTTCGAATGAAAGTGATCTTCTTGCAAGATGTTAAGGGTCAAGGGAAAAAAGGGGAAATCAAAAATGTCTCCGAAGGGTATGCGCAAAACTTCCTGATTCCGCGCGGGCTGGTACGTCCGGCAACGGAAGGCAACGTGAAGACGCTGGAGCAGCAAAAGGCGGCGGAGCAGAAGCGGAAGCAGAAGGAGAAGGAAGAGGCCATCGAGCTTGGCAAGAAGCTGGAGGAGATGACCGTGCAGCTGAAAGCGAAAGCCGGGGAAGGCGGCCGCCTGTTTGGGGCGATTACGAGCAAGCAGGTTGCCGAAGCGCTGGAGAAGGCGGGCATGAAGCTGGATAAGCGCAAGATCGAAATGCATGAGCCCATCCGGACGCTGGGTGTGACGCAAGTGCCGGTGAAGCTGCACCCCGAAGTGAAATCGACGTTGAAGGTTCAAGTGACGGAGGAATAAGATGAGCGGCGATCTGTTTTTTGACCGGATCCCCCCGCAAAATCTTGAAGCTGAGCAAGCGGTACTCGGGGCAGTGCTGCTGCAATCGGAAGCACTCATTACCGCGATGGAGCGGGTGCGGACCGAGGATTTCTACGATAAGCCTCATCAATTAATCTTTGAAGCGATGGTTCAGCTCGGTGAGGAAGGCAAGCCGATCGACCTCGTGACCTTAACCGCCAGGCTGAAGGACCGCGGTGAGCTGGAGGAAATCGGCGGTGTCAGCTATTTGGCCAAGCTGGCTCATGCTGTGCCGACGGCAGCCAACGTGGATTATTACGCGCGGATCATCGAAGAGAAATCGATGCTGCGGCGCTTGATCCGCACGGCCACGCAAATCGTCAGCGACGGTTATGCCGGCGGCGAAGATGTAGCCGATATGCTGAGCGATGCTGAGCGGCGCATTCTGGAGATCTCCAACCGCCGTTCGGGCAGCGGGTTTATCCCGATTCGCGATGTGCTGATGGAAGTGTTCGAGCGCGTTGAGACGCTGCATCAGAACCGCGGAACAACCACCGGGATTCCTTCCGGGTTCGTTGATTTAGACCGCATGACGGCGGGCTTCCAGCGCAGTGACTTGATTATCGTTGCGGCGCGCCCTTCCGTAGGTAAAACGGCGTTTGCCTTGAACATTGCCCAGAATGTCGCCGTACGAGCGAAAGAAACCGTGGCCATCTTCAGTCTGGAGATGTCCGCAGCTCAGTTGGTGCAGCGGATGATCTGCGCCGAAGCGAACCTCGATGCCAGCGTAATGCGGACCGGGGATTTCAAGAGCGATGACGATTGGGCGAAGCTGACGATGGGGATTGCGGCCTTGTCGGAAGCGGAGATTTATATTGACGATACCCCTGGCGTAACCGTGGCGGATATCCGGGCGAAATGCCGCCGGCTCAAGAAGGAACGCGGTCTGGGCATGATCGTGATCGACTACCTGCAGCTGATCCAAGGCCGGGGCAAACCCGGCGAGAATCGGCAGCAGGAGGTCTCGGAAATCTCCCGGACCCTCAAGCAAATTGGCCGGGAGCTGGAAGTGCCCGTGATCGCCTTGTCTCAGTTAAGCCGGGGCGTTGAGCAGCGGCAGGACAAGCGTCCGATGATGTCTGACCTTCGGGAATCGGGTTCCATCGAGCAGGACGCCGATATCGTAGCGTTCCTGTACCGGGACGATTATTACAACCAAGAAACCGAGAAGAAGAACATTATCGAAATCATCATAGCGAAACAACGGAACGGCCCAGTAGGGACCGTTGAGTTGGTGTTCTTGAAGAACTTTAACAAGTTCGCCAATTATGAGCGGGCGCATGCGGATGCGTTCGCAGGTTAGGCTGAACTGAGAACAGGAATCCTCTTGATCCAAGGACTGACGATCTTCGTCAGTCCTTTTTTTTCGTGTTTGGGATAGATTTCGAGTTAAACAATCGAACCTTCCACTCTCATCTATGGGACAATCTAGGGGATTAAACCAGAAATCTAAACAATTTTCGACACATTCCATATCATGGAATATATGCCTGAGACTTATCTGTACGCGTTAAGGAATGTCTGTATAATTTAGAACTGTAAGGAAATGAAAATTGCGGAAAGAGGGTGTAATTATAAGTTTCAACTCACTGATCGGTCAAGCTTCTTGGGGCTCGTAATCCAGTAGAAAAATAAAATGGGGGAGAGGATGGAGATGGAAATGAACGGCAAGCCAGATGTGCGGGATTGGTTCCCAAGTGAAGACGGAAATCCGGCACAGCGGAAGCGAATGTTAGATCTGATCGAACAACTGGTTCGCGGCGTGGATGAGTTGAAGGATCCCGATGGCGTTAACCTGAAAGGGGAGAAACGGCGGGATGCCAATTTTTACGGCCGGCTGGCGGCGGAAAGCGTGATCCCCAAAGAAGGTGCTCCGATGGAAAATGTCAACGAGGAGTTGCTCAAGCTGCTGCACGGCCATCCCTATCATACGAAATACTTTTTTACGAATATTTTGCCCATGGCTTCAATTCCCGGCATGCTTGGGACGCTGACGGCCATGTTGGTGAATGGGAATAACCTATGGGATGTTTATGGGCCAGCCGGCGCCGAGGCAGAGGTTCGGGTCATCGCCATGATGTCCAAGCTGGTCGGCTACGATGCCGAAACCAGCGGGGGATATACCACGTGGGGCGGGCAGGGGGCCGTCTTTTCCGGCCTGCGTATTGCGATCGCCAAAGCAGCACCGAATGCGATGAAGCAGGGGGTTCCCAACAACCTGTTCGCGTTCTGTTCCGAGGCAGCTCATTACAGCTTGCTCAAGTCGGTGGAAGCCACCGGGCTCGGCAGCGATCGACTGGTGAAGGTCAAAACCTTACCCGACAGCTCCATGGATATTGCCGATTTGAAACGGAAACTGGAGACGGTCGCCCGAATGGGAGGCGTGCCGGTATATATCGTAGCTACGACAGGAACGACGGATGCCATTGGGATTGACGATATCAGCCAAATTCGTGCCGCCGCGGAGGAAAACGCGGAACGGTTTGGTTTGCCATGCCCGCATATCCATGCGGATTCTGCCCTTGGCGGTTTCTTTGCCTTCTTTAATGACTACGATATGGAACAAAATCCGCTGGGGTTCAGTGAAGGCGTTCTCGCCATGCTGGAGCCGATCCGGCGTAAAATGCAGATGCTCTCGCTCGCGGATTCCCTGTGCTTTGATTTTCAGAAGCTGGGCCAGGCTCCGTATGTCTCCAGTTTGTTCCTCTTGAAAAATGCGGCCGATCTCAAGCTCATGGATCTGGATGCGGAGGATACGCCGTACGTAGGTCACCGGGGATATGGCGAATACCATACCGGCTATACGTTGGAATGCTCCCGGATGGCAAGTTCGATCAGCATGTACAGCTTGTTGCTGTCCTTTGGTACAGAAGGGTATCAGCGCTTGTTGGGGCAGTTCCTGGAAGTGAACCGGGTGTTCCGCGAGCAGCTGATAGCAGAAATTCCGCAGGCGGACATTGCGAATCCAGACAATCCGGGCATCTCTACGCTGATTCGCATCTATTTGCCGGGAAGCCCGAGGTTTGCCGACGAAATCGAGGGGACGTGCTCCGCACGGGAGATCGAGCGCAGCAACCAGCTTAACGAGCGGTTGTTCGAGAAACTGGGGGAACGTCGCGACCGGATGTTCTTTGGTGATACGAAGAAACATCTGTTGGTGGGCTCGTCCGAAGGGCTGGAGATTCCGCTGTACGTGAGCAAATTTTTCGTGATTTCGCCGCATACCCGGCCGGAGCATGTGCATGAAGTCGTGCAGTATTTGAAGGAATGCATAACTGAGGTATGTGAAGCATCTGGCGTACCGGCAGTGAACTAAGCAATGACCTAAACAATGACCGCAACATATTAATCAATCCAGGAGATGAACTCGCAGTGAAAGATAAAATAAAACGTTTACTGTTCGGACATATCTCTTCAAAGATCATGTTAGGTACGACAGGTTTGCTCCTGATCGCGGTGCTTTGCTTCATCGGGCTGCTCACCATCGTGAATTCCACGCTGAGCGGCAAGCTGAAGAACGAGCTGGATCACCGGCTGGAGAGCAATATCCGCATCGTACAAAGCGAATTGGAGCGGATTGAAGGCAATAAGCTGGAAATCGACGGCATCGACAGCCCGCTGTATCAAGAAACCCGTGAAGCGATGGACCGGCTGAAGGAATTATACAATTTGGAGAACGTGTATATTTTGTCCAATGACGGCGGCACGGAGCGTATCATCGCTTTGTCTGACACCGAAGGCGACTACAACTTGGAATATCCGTTTTCTGATGAGATGAAACAGGCCATTACCAACGACCAAGAAACGATTAGCAGCATTTATAAAGATGAGTTTGGCGTACATAAATCGATGTTTGTTCCTTTGAAAAATGAAAACGGCACGACCGCCGGGCTGCTGGGTATCGATCTTGATGCCTCTGTCATTCCGGAAACCGCCTCGGCGGTGTTATGGTACAGCTTCGCGATCACCATTCTGGTTCTTGTCATCGGTTTGCTGTTCGCTTACCTGCTGGGCCGGATGATTGCGAAGCCGATCCGAACGCTGGTGCAGGTGACGGATCGTTTTGCGACCGGGGATTTGACCCAGGAGATCGAAATTCGCAGCCGCGATGAGGTCGGTCGGTTGGCGGAGGCGTTTGATACGATGCGTTCGAATATGAAACAGTTAATCGGTCATATTTCCGCTTCATCCCTCGAGGTATCGGGAACCAGCGCCCAGTTGATGCAAGTTGCTAAAGAGTCCAGCGAAAGCGCGCAGCAGGTGGCGGTTTCGATGAACAATATGAGTGAAGGCATTAACGAGGTCGTGGAATCGATCACTCATAGCTCCGCCTCGGTGCAGGAAATCCAACAACAGTTAAGCGGCGTTGTCGCCGATGTGAACACGATGCAGTCTATTGCCGAGAAGGTCAGCAAGCAATCGTCCGAGGGCCAAAACATGGTGGACGAGACACTGCGTCATATGAACAAGATCGAACAGGTCATGCAACACTCGGAAACGATGGCCGGACAACTGGAGGATCACTCCCGAGAGATCGGCGAAGTGATCAATATGATTACGGAGATCGCGCAGCAGACGAATCTGTTGGCGTTGAATGCCTCCATCGAAGCGGCGCGCGTTGGCGAAATGGGTCGCGGCTTTGCCGTGGTCGCCGGCGAAGTCCGCAAGCTGGCAGAGCAATCGGCTGAAGCCGCCTCGTCGATTACCGAACTGGTGGCCGGGACGCAGGAAAACAGCCGACTCGTTATAGAAAGCATCGGCGAAGGCAGCCGGGCAATTGAAGAGGGCCAGGAATGGATGAGCAAGACACATCAAAATTTCCGCGAAATCTTTCAGGGCATCAGCGATTTCTCGGCCCGTACCGATCAACTGCTGCAGTCGTTGCTGCTGGTGGAAAACTCCTATCACAGCATTTCCGCCTCGGTACAGCAAATTTCCGGAGTGACCCAAGAGCAGGCCGCTTCTTCCGAGGAGGTCGCAGCCGCGTCTGAACAACAGAGCGCAGCCATGCAGGAAATCGCCGGGGCGATTCGCCAGCTCTCGGTATTGTCTGAGAATTTGCAGCAGGCTGTGGCGATTTTTAAACTTTAAGCAAGATTTGCGTATTATTTCAGTGATTCAAGGTGCCTTTGCCAATCTAGGCTCTGCCTGGATTCGGCGAGGCATCTTCTTTTAAAAACAGTAATTCCGAACATTTGTAAAATTAAACAGAAGCATCGTTCGCTTTTTAATTTGACTTTAAAAATGGAGACTGTTAAACTGGTATTGCTGCGTTAAAGCGATAGATGGTCGGATTAACGTTAGCAGCGCGTTTGTTAGCGCGTACAATTATGGAAAAATGTCGGATCAGCCTAAGGATGGCGGCAAGCCATCGGCAAGACGAAGGCTGTCTTTTGCAATGTTCAAATACAGGTGCTTGACGCACCAAGCGGGGGAATGTACATGTCAACGGTAGTCGTTGTAGGAACGCAATGGGGAGACGAAGGTAAAGGTAAAATCACGGATTTCTTGGCGGAAAGCGCCGATGTGGTGGCCCGTTATCAAGGCGGTAACAACGCCGGTCACACCATTCTGATCGACGGCAAGAAGTACAAACTCACCTTGATTCCGTCAGGCATCTTTAATCAAAATAAACGCTGTGTGATCGGCAATGGGGTTGTGATCAACCCGGCTGCCCTGATCGATGAAATCAACTACGTGGAAGAGAACGGATTTAGCACGAAGAATCTTGTGATCAGCGACCGGGCGCATGTGATTTTGCCGTATCATCTGGTCTTGGATAAGCTGGAGGAAGAACGTAAGGGAGAGAACAAGATCGGAACGACCGGGAAAGGGATCGGGCCGGCGTATATGGACAAAGCTTCCCGCAACGGGATTCGGATCGCGGATTTGATGGACCCAGAGGAGTTTGAATCGAAGCTGCGTCACATCATGAAGGAGAAGAACCATCTGATCGAGACCATTTACGGCGGGCAGCCGCTGGACGTGGAGGAAGTGCTGCAGCAATATCTGGGATATGCAGAATTTCTGCGCCCGTACGTTGCGGACACGTCGGTGGTTTTGAACGATGCGATTGATGCCGGACAGAAGGTGTTGTTCGAAGGCGCGCAAGGCGTCATGCTCGACATCGACCAAGGCACCTATCCGTTCGTAACCTCGTCCAATCCGTCGGCTGGCGGAGTCTGCAACGGCAGTGGTGTAGGACCTACGAAGATTCATCAAATCATTGGGGTGGCTAAAGCATACACCACCCGTGTCGGCGACGGTCCGTTCCCGACCGAACTGTTCGACGAAGTGGGCGACATGATCCGGGAGACAGGTCATGAATACGGAACGGTTACCGGGCGTCCGCGTCGGGTAGGCTGGTTCGACAGCGTGGTAGTCCGCCATACGCGGCGCGTCAGCGGCTTGACCGGGCTGTCGCTGAACTCCTTGGACGTGTTGACCGGTCTCAAGACCGTCAAAATCTGCACTGGCTATAAATACCGCGGTGAGATTATCACTCACTATCCGGCTAGTCTCAAGGTGCTTGCTGAATGCGAAGCGGTGTATGAGGAAATGCCAGGTTGGTCGGAGGATATCTCGGGTGCGAAAACGCTGGAGGATCTCCCGGAAACAACCCGGAATTACGTCCGCCGGATCTCGGAATTGACCGGTGTGCCTATCGCGATTTTCTCGGTTGGCCGTAACCGCAGTCAAACCAATCAGGTGTTGCCAATCTACGAATAATTCAATAGATAGACGATTCAGACGATTTCTAAACCGCCGAACGAGCGATGTGTTCATCCTCGGTCGGCGGTTTCTTTTTCGAGTTTCGGTTCCTTGCTTAGGTTGAAATCTGGTTTTGCCGTCCATACTGAAGGTTGAGAGACTAGATTCTTAGGCAGTGGGAGGATACAAACGATGAAATGGTTCGGATGGATCTTGAAATTATGCGTAACGATCGTAGCGGTTAGTTTATTAACCGTGGCCACAACGGGATATATCGTCAATTCGTATATCCAATCTTTACTCAGCAGTTATAACCTGCCGATCACCGCAGAAGCTCCTAGCTTTAGCGGGATGATGAAGGGCATGCTGGGACTAGGCGGTGCCTCAAACCGTACGGATCAGGCAAAAGGGGAGGATAAAGTAGATAACCGTGCGGACAAGACGAAGGACGATGCGGCGGATTCATCCTCTGGCGGCAGTGGAGAGAGTGGTACCTCCGGGGGGGCGACAACGGGGACGAATGGAACCCCGGCTAGCGGCAAGGATCTAGGCACGGAGGGGAAGGACGCCAACACCACAGATGAAAATGCACCGGAGGATGCTTTGCCGGTGATGGGCGGAATGAGTGGCGGAGAAGCAATGGGCGAGGATCAGCAGGTGGTCGTGACGCCGGATGATCTCGTGGCCAAGAAGAAGGAACTGCCGGATCAGCAGAAGGAGGAAATTTTTGCGATCCTTATGAAGAAGCTGCCACAAGAGGAAATGCAAATGTTGACTGTCGCCCTGGAAGGTGGTTTGACGGAAACGGAAATGATTAACATTGAACAGGTTCTGTCAAAACATTTGGATAAAACGGAATACGCCAAGGTCATGGAATTGTTAAAAAAATAAAATCGCTTTAATTGCCTGATCTAAAGGGAATGTCAGCGCTAACATTCACAGGATTGTAAATTCAATAAACTAGCTTGCTTACTGACCAAACCGTGAGAACCCGCTTGTTAAGCGGGTTCTTTGCTTTTGACCGAAAGTTGATAATTTTCACCCCACTGTGTTAAAGTAATCAATAGTGATTAAAGGTTAAAATTTTGAAACCATTTCAAGTCGAATCGAGTCGATGGATAAAAGGAGATCGGTATGAAAGGTTTTACGGGAAAACGCTGGCAGCTGTGGCGCGTGAACGATTCTCGGACGCAAGAGCAACACAGCCGCCCGGAAAACGATTCAGAGATATCCGAACCAGAGAGCAGGCGAAAATGGCGTGATCTTCTTAAGCCCCGCAAGCTTGTCTTAGCCGGAGCCGCTGTGGTTGTCATTGCCGGAGCGGTCTATTGGGGAGGCCAGCAATACGTTAAGGCGAATACGGTATCTTATTACCGGGTTTACGTCGGCGGGAAAGAAATTGGCACGATCGCAAGTGAATCGCAATTACAGGCTCTGATTGCACGTAAGGAGCAGGAATATAAGCAAAAATATCCGGATGTGGAGATGGCAGTGAATACCGAGGGCATCACCATCAAGCCGGAGCAGGCCTACAAGGCTGACGTGGATGCGGAGTCTACGCTCGACGAGCTGTACGGGATGCTAACCGGGTACGCCAAAGGTGTGGAGCTGAAGGTGGACGGCAAAGTGATCGCCGTGGTGAAGGACCAGGCGGCCGCCCGAGAGGTTCTGGAACAGGTGAAATCGAAATATGCACCGGATGTGGCTGTCAGCACGCTGGCTGCTAAAGTGAAACGAACTGGCGGGAGTAAGTCAGCCCAAGCGAAAACAAAGGCCTCCAGCGCAACGTTGGAAACGGTGGAAATCGCTGAAGACGTGAATCAGGGAGAGATCAAGGCCGATCCGAACAAGGTGATGAGTCCAGAGGAAGCGGTACGAAAGATCCTTCAAGGGGACGAGGCAGCAATTCAATATGAAGTCCAGGAAGGGGATACGATCTCGTCGATCGCGGCCCGTTTTGGTGTGTCACAGAAGGAGTTGTTTGCGAACAATCCCGGGATTGAAGAGCTGACGCTGCAAATTGGAACGTTGCTCAACGTGAAGGCGGTGCAGCCGGCCCTAACGGTTCGTACGGTGGAGCATGTAACAGAGGAAATTGTTACGGAACCGCAGGTGATCATTAAGAAGAATGCCAGTATGCGTGCAGGAGAAACGAAAGTGATTTCTCCAGGTTCCAGCGGCCTCAAGACCATGGAGTACAGGATCACGAAGGAAAACGGCATCGTGGTCAATGAAGAATGGCTGGGCCAGGAAGTCACGAAGAAGTCTTCGCCGAAGATCGTTGTGCGCGGCACGAAGGTTGTGTTAGGTGAGGGCACCGGGCAGTTTGCCTGGCCGGTATCCAGCGCGAAAATGACAAGCAGCTACGGCGAACGTTGGGGACGGACACATAAAGGCGTTGATTTGGTCTCCTCCAACCGCAGCATCTTAGCTGCCGATGACGGCGTTGTTACCTTCGTTGGAACGAAGTCGGGTTACGGAAACTGCATCATCATTGACCACAAGAATGGCTATGAAACGTTGTACGGTCATTTAAGCAAAATCAGCGTGAAGAAAGGTCAAGTCGTCGAGAAGGGCGACAAGATTGGCGTCATGGGCAGCACCGGGCGTTCGACCGGCACGCATTTGCATTTTGAGATTCATAAGAACGGCAGCATTCAGAATCCGTTGAAATATCTATAAGATGTGAGTCCGTCTCCTGTAAGGGGGATGGGCTTTTTTTGTGGATTTGGGCGGGTATAGGTTTTGGCTCCCTTTGTTTGAGGATTATCCCGTTTCATCAGGCGGTGGAAATAAGAGCAATGGGATTCTATCGATCTATCTTCTCTCTGAGCCAAGGGGATAATCGCATAAACAGGCGACAGTAAAAGGTATACAGGGAGGAGATGAATGCGTGCTGTCAATCGTTACCGTCTCCGAAGATAGCTGATGCGGTGCCAGATATGGTAAGATAGAGGGAGCAAAAGCCCATGGCTGAAAGTTGGGGTGAACTTGATTCATGCAAGGAAAAATTCTAGTCGTGGATGACGAGAAACCCATTGCGGATATTTTAAAATTTAACTTGGAGAAAGAAGGCTATGAGGTCGTGCTTGCCTTCGACGGGATTGAGGCCACTCAGCTGGCCTTCTCCGAACAACCAGACTTGATTCTGCTCGACTTGATGCTGCCTGGCAAGGATGGAATGGACGTATGCCGGGAGGTGCGGGCGAAGCTCGAGACTCCGATCATCATGCTGACTGCGAAGGACGGAGAGATCGATAAGGTGCTGGGCTTAGAGCTGGGCGCTGACGATTATGTGACCAAGCCTTTCAGTACCCGGGAGCTGTTAGCTCGAGTGAAGGCGCAGATGCGGCGTCAGCAGAAGGCTGCCGCAGCGGCCGAAGGTGCGGAGGACACGAAGCAGGGCATCAGTCTGTTCGAGTTGTTTATCGACACGGATATGTATACGGTCTATAAGAACGGCGAGCCGCTGGACCTGACACACCGGGAGTTCGAGTTAATGCATTATCTGGTGAAGAACTCAGGCAAAGTGATGACCCGCGAACACTTGCTGCAAGCAGTATGGGGCTTTGAGTATTTTGGTGATGTTCGCACGGTGGACGTGACGATTCGCCGCTTGCGCGAGAAGATCGAGAAGGACCCCAGCAAGCCGGAATACATTTTGACGCGGCGCGGGTTGGGGTATATGATGCGAAGCTCCAAGGCGGGTGGACTCTAGAATGAATCTGCCCTCTTTTTTTCGCACGATCCAGGCAAAACTGATTATTATTTACGTGCTGCTCATCCTGATTGCCATGCAACTGATCGGGGTGTATTTCGTGAGCGCGATGAAGACCTCGCTGACCAGCAACTTTACCAAGGAGCTGCAGGAGCGAGCGGAGCTGCTCTCCGTGTTGGCGGCACAAAACCTGGGCGTGACTGGAGAGTCGGCGGAGGAATCGTTAGAGAATTTGCGTGTATTGGTTAACAACTTGTTTAATATCGGCGGGGCCGAGATTCAGGTGCTCGATGCGAGCGGCAAGGTGCTGACGACGTCCAAGCCCTCCCATGCCGATTACGTCGGCACGAAGAACACGCAGACCGTCGTCAGCCGGGCTCTGCAGGGCATCCGCGATAACGAGGAGTATATCATCGACGAGGACAACGTCCGGAAGAAGGTCGTCGCCAAGCCCGTTGTCAGCGGCGGGAAGATCGTCGGGGCTATTTACATTGCGGCGTCAATGAGCGAGCTGTACAGTACGATGGAGCGGATTAACAATATTTTTATCTCCGGGATCTTGCTGGCGCTGGGGTTGACGGCGGTATTAGGTGTGATTTTGGCGCATACGATCACCTCGCCGATTAAGGAGCTGACGCGGCGGGCGACGGCGGTGGCTGAAGGGCAGTTCCATCAGAAAATGCCGGTGCTTGGCAATGACGAAATCGGCCAACTCAGCAAGGCATTTAACTACATGACCAGCCGTTTGCGCGATGCGCTGGCGCAGAACGAGGAAGAGAAGGAGAAGCTCGCTTCGATCCTCACGAACATGAGCGACGGGGTGATCGCCACCGACGAGACCGGCCGGGTCATCCTGATGAACCGGCGTGCGAGCGAGATGCTGGGGACATCGGATAAGGATCTCGATCGGGCCGATATCATGTCGCTGTTGAACCTCCCAGATGAGGAGCGGGACGTGCTGGAGCAAGGAACGATGCATTCGACGATCCTGGAGAATACCGGGCCGGACGGTGACGTCTTCCTGATCCGGGTGACGTTTACACCGATCCATCGGCGGGAAATTGGGATCATTGGCACGATCGCCGTCCTCCAGGACGTTACCGAGCAAGAGAAGCTGGAGGCGTCGCGGCGGGAGTTTGTCGCGAACGTATCGCATGAGCTGCGGACGCCGCTGACGACGATCAAGAGCTATACCGAGGCGCTGGAGGATGGCGCGATGGAGGATCCAGAGCTTGGACCGCGGTTCGTGTCCGTAATTCAGAGCCAGACCGAGCGGATGATCCGTCTGGTCACAGATCTGCTGCATTTGTCGCGGTTCGACTCGCATGAGGCCGAACTGCGAAAGCAGCCGACGAACGTGATGGAGATGCTGGAGGATGTGGTGGATCGGTTTTCTTTTCAGATGCAGGAGAAAGAGATCAAACCCACGTTGTTTATTGCCAGTGACGTGGACACGGCCTGGATTGACCGCGACCAGATTGACCAAGTGCTGGACAATCTGTTCTCCAATGCGATGAAATATACGCCGGAGGGCGGCGTCATAGCGCTAGAAGCTCGCTTAACCGATGACCGCCAACTGGCCATTTCAGTGCAGGATAACGGGATCGGGATTCCAAAGAAGGACCTGGACCGGATTTTTGAACGGTTCTATCGCGTGGATAAGGCGCGTTCACGGAATATGGGCGGGACGGGCCTTGGCCTATCCATTGCCCGGGAAATTGTAAAAGCCCACGGCGGGACCATTTCTCTGCAGTCCGAATTGGGCAAAGGCACGAAGGTGACCTTTACGTTGCCGGCGGAGAAGCAAGGAGGCGAAGCGCGGTGAAAGAGAAGGTCAAATCGCTGACGCTGGCCTTGCTGGTCGCGTGCAGTTTGGTACAGAGTTATTTTCTTATCTATCAGTTGCCGGGCAGCAATCCGGTGGTCAAGTCGGAGAGTGACTATATCCGTACGGAGAACATGGGAACCACCTTGGAAGCCGATGTGATGCTCTTTCCGGCGCATATCGCCGTGCATTTGGGTGAGGAACGGCACACCGTGTTTTATCCGGATTCGACGTTCTACAAGTTGATTTATAACCGGCTGAAGGGCCGTCAGTTCGACGGGTTCCAGCGCTATGACATCGATAATATGAATTGGACGGAGATTCGCAGCAAGGATATCGGGGTGGAACTGGACTTTGGCGGAGGCGTTCCTGTAGAACTGCTGCAGAAGGTGATGCAGATCGCACCGGATCCGTTGTTTGACGCGGAGAGCGTGAACCGGTTGATGATCTTTAACTCGGGCAGCGACGATCAGGTGCGGGTGTTCTTCTTTAGCTCGCGAGGCGATGTGGTCTACGAGGCAACGAAAGCCGACTTGACGGTGCAGGACGTGCAGCAACAGGTGGATTTCGGTAAGGATTGGGTGCCGTACACGTTAACGGATGGGTATTATGTCCCCGAGAAGTCGATTGATTTGGTTGAAACCGGCTTGAACATCGGGTTATATACGACCGAGCAGATGCAGCGAAGCTTGTTCTTTGATCCGAGCATCACCCGGTACATCCGGGAGAAAGACGGCTCCGAAATCTACACCGACAGTAAACGCAGCCTTCAGGTCAAGCAGAACCGAAACTGGATCAACTACACCGATCCGGCCGCACCTTCAGCGGGCGAGAACAGCCCAAGCAAGAACGTGCTGTCGGCGATTGACTTCGTCAACCAACATGGCGGCTGGAATGGAACTTACCGGTTGGAGCAAACGACGGAAGGCGTTGAGGAAGACCAGCATCGGGTGGTGTTCCAGCAGTATTACGGCACAGGGCAATTTGGCTCTTTCCCGATCCTTGACCTGTCGACGTTCCATTACGGAGCGATCTCGTTGGAAATGCGTCAAGGCACCATCACCGGCTATGAACGGTCGTTGATTTACGGCTCCGGCGGCAATTGGGAGAAGAAAGTCGTCTCTCTGCCCGGCGGCAAGGCGTTGCGGGAGAGCATCGCGGCGCTGAAGGCGGAAGCGCGTATTGCTAACTTGTATCCGGCCTACCTGCCCTCACTCACCGAGCAAGGGCTGCTGTTGAAGCCAACTTGGGTTGTTGAGCTCAGCAACGGTGCGACTCGGGTGCTCACCTTGGAAGCGGTGGAGAAGGCAGGAGCAGATGTGGAGGAAGCTGATGAGACTGACGAAGCTGGGGATGGCTCCAGCACGGCTGCGAATTAGTGCTCCCATGGGGTTGTGTGATGCCGAGGCAGATGTTCATGGTTGGTGCTGGTGGTAGGGTGAAGGTAGTGTAGGTCTGAGATGTAGACGATAAACACGTTCTTCTAACGGACTCAGGCGCCGTTATTAGGACGAAAACTTGATGGCTCTTCACGCTAACGGCCCCAGAAGACGCTATTCGGTTGATACGATAGCAATGTACTTCACTTGAGGGGCAATAAGGTCACTGGAGTCCGTTCGGTTGGGAAATCGTCGGGAAAACCATCATTAACGTCACTACGGTCCGTTAAATTGATGTGAACATGATTTTAACGAAAGGGGGGGTGAACCATGGATTGGGGACGGGCGAAAAATGTGTTGATTTACGCCTTCTTGTTGCTGAATCTGGTGTTGGGTTATCAACTGTGGAACGACCTGCGGGAGCAGGCCGACTCCAACCTGGATATCACCGCCCTGGAAAATAACACGCAGCAGGCAATGGACGAGAAGAACATTCGCGTGCTGGCCAAAATTCCGACGGAAACGCCGGAGCTGCCCAAAATCGCTTACCGTTTCCTAGACGATGCGCAAAGCGGCAAGATGGTCGAGTTGCCGGTGCCGGTGGACAGCAGGTTGATTTTTTCGCCGCGGGAGTTAGCAGCTGCACTCAAGGGCAGCATCCCGGACATCGGGGATTACCGCTATGATGAAGTAGCGAGCAGCGCCGACGTGTTCGTTCTGCACCCGCTGGTGGACGGGAAATGGCCGCTTTTCAAAATCGAGCTTAAGCTGCTGGGCAGCAATCAGAAGATCATTTCGTACCAGCGTCGGGCGATTGAGATCAGTTATCCGGAGGAGGAGAAGCCGCAGCGTGTGCTCTCCGCCTCCAAGGCGCTGGGCAACCTGATTGAGAATTTCTTGCCGGAAGGCTCGGTGGTCACGGAGGTTGAACTGGGTTATTACGGCGAGGTGTTCGATTCGGACGCGCATCTGCCGGCAGCTCCGGCGTGGCGATTTATGCTGGAGAGCGGTAAGGAGTATTACGTACAGGGCATCAGCGGTGATGTCATTAGTCCGAATACAGAGAAAACGAAGGAGTAATGGGAGACTATGGGGATCCGATTTTCGGTGCTGTCGAGCGGTTCGACGGGAAATGCAACACTGGTGGCCAATGGGGAAGTCACACTGATGATTGATGCCGGCTTTAGCGCCAAACGCATCGAGGAGCTGATGATGGAGCGCGGGGTAAGCGGGCAGGATTTGACAGGCATTCTGGTTACGCATGAGCATTCGGACCATATCAAAGGTTTAGGTGCGGTGGCGCGAAAATACAATCTTCCGGTATACGCCAACGAGAAGACGTGGGCCGCTATGGAAAAGGCGATTGGGAACCTCGCAGACGACCAACGCTGTATCCTGGGGACCGGGGAAACCCGCGATTTCGGCTCGCTCCGTGTAGAATCGTTCGCCATCTCGCATGACGCTGCCGAGCCGGTGGGCTACAACTTCTACGACGGCAAGGAGAAGCTGAGCGTGTGCACCGACCTGGGCTATGCCAGCGACAAGGTGAAGGAAGCAATATATGATGCCGATGTGCTGGTGCTTGAGGCGAACCACGATATCGAGATGTTGCGGATGGGACGATATCCGTGGAACATCAAGCGGCGCATCCTCGGCGACTTGGGTCACTTGTCCAACGACGCGACCGGGGAACTGATGAGCGAAATTCTGAACGGCCGTCTGAAGCGGACGTATCTGGCTCACCTCAGCCGCGAGCACAATATGCTTGATCTAGCCAAGATGGCGGTTCGCAGCGCCATGGAGGATCGCGGTTGCTTCTTCAAAGACAGTGAGTTCAAGCTATGCGACACGTACTATGATCGGCCGACGCCGTGGGATGTGGTAAGCGAACGGTAGGCGGCGGGAGGAACGGTGGCTGAACAAGTGTCAAGCGGGGGCTTTCGCTGAAATCGATATGATTTTTCGAGTAGATTGTGTTACGGATCGAGGAGAACGTTGAATTGTACTCGATTTTTCATATAGAATTCGGTCGATTGCCCTTCTGAGGCGAGAATGTGTATGAAAAATCGAATAGATTCGGTCGAAATCGCCGAAAATGGCGAATTGTATTTGATTTTTCGCGTACATTTACATTTACTAATTGCGAAGACAAGAAGACCGCCTGGTTGGGATGGCATCCCTCAGGCGGTCTTTGTATTATAGTTCCCACCCTGGCAAATACGCCTTGGTGTTGTTCAGCATGGTGGTGAACAGCTCCTCTGCTTGCGAAGGCGTCAGGGTGGAGAGCAGCGGATCGTTCAGGAAGGCGCGGAAGGCCAAGTCGCGATCCTTGGTTAAGGCAGCTCTCAGAATCGTCTCCTGGTTGTAAACGTGCCGGCTCACCAGATTGTTGATGTCCTCCGGTAAGCTGCCCGCCATCACCGGCTGGACGCTGTTCGCGCTAAATACGGCGTTCGTCTCCACAACGGCGTTCAGCGGCAGCGAAGCCACTTGACCGAGGTTCGGCAGGTTGACGTTGGTGATCAACGGAGCACTGACGCCGGTCAAGCTGAGCAGCATCGCGATTCCTTCCTCGCCGCTAGATTTGAGCGAAAATGTCTCTTCGCCGGCAACCAGTCGCCGGCTGCGCTCCCGCAGCTTCTGCAGATTGTTAATCCGCCAATCGACGGTGGTCAGGCCGAACTTCCATTGTTTTACGTGCTCGGGGCTCCGCAGATACCAGGTGTTTGGCATAAATTCGGCTAAATGGCGGTCACCCGCAGCGGCGATCAGGCCGAAGCGGCGGAACAGATCGAAATGAATACGGTTCGCGGAGGCGAAGCTGTTGTTCATCCAATGGTCTTTATGCCCATGGGTGCTAAAACCTTCTTCAGCATACTTCTCGGCAAAAGCCTGATACAGCGGGAACAGATCAGTACCGCGATAGGAAGCGCGGTCCAACCAGGTGAAATGGTTGATCCCCAGCACGTTCACCTCGATCTCTTGGCGGCGGACACCGGTCACTCCCGCCATGTCTTCAAGCATTTCGGCCAGCAATTCCTGCGTGCCGAAGACCTCGTGGCAGCAGCCAAAGGCTTTGATGCCCGGGAAGACTTCGTACAGCGTGCGGGTCAATACGCTCATCGGGTTCGTGTAGTTAATCACCCAAGCGTTGGGTGCATGATCGCGAATGGCCTCAGCGATTTCTACGTACATTGGGATGCTGCGCAGCGCACGTATCGTTCCGCCCGGGCCGACGGTATCGCCGACAGATTGATAGATGCCGTAAGCCTCCGGCGCATGCACGTCGGAGCGCATCTCCTCAAACGTTCCGGGAAGGATGGAGATGATCACGAAGTCGGCACCCTTCAGCGCTTCTGGCAGGATCTGCACCGCTTCATAACGCCAGCGGCCCACTGCATCCGGATGATCTTGCAAACGGTTACCAATGATCTCATTCGCTTGGGCTGCCGCAAAGTCGATATCGTATAGGGCTACATGTCCCGAAAGCGCCGGTTCCAGAGCCAAGTCGCTCATTAACCCCCAGGCCCAGCCGCGGGAACCGCCGCCGATATAGGCGATTTTCAAATGTTTGACCGTGGTGGCTTCTTGCATATCGTTCACTCCCTTGATTGATGTTACAATAAACATAGAGCAAAAATAGAAAGGTTACTGCACTAATTTTGTTGATTTGAGTGGATATTCTACATTTTTTGCTGTCGTTAGATGCGCGTGGTGGGAGGGAGCAGAATGACGTTGGAAGGACAATTAGCACCGATTCGCCGGAGGCTGTTTATCGAAGCGGCGAAGCAACCCGGGCGGTTCTCGATGGATGGGGAGCATTTTCACGATGCTTGGGAGATTTATTATCTGGTATCCGGTGAACGGTGTTACTTCATCAAGGATCAAATCTATCGCATCAGCGCGGGCGATCTCGTGTTGATCCCGGTGAATGTCCTGCATAAGACGTCACCCGCGGGGAAGCTGTCGCAGCCACATGAGCGGATTCTGGTGAACTTCCGTACGGAGGTGGTAAACGCGTTGCTGCCCGGAAGGGAGGAAGCGCTGGAGCAACTTTTTGTAAGGTACCCAGTTCTTCGTTTAAACGCCGAGGAGCAGCAGCTTGTGCAACCGCTGTTCGCTCGTATGCTGGCAGAGCAGAAGCAGCAGGCCGTTGGATATGAGGAATATTGCCAACTGCTGTTGGCGGAGTTGCTGCTTCACCTGCTTCGCATGGCGAACGGCCGGCCGAGTTATGATGGGGAAGACGGGGGCGAACAGCGCCCCTATCGGGAAATCGCCGAAGTGGCCCGCTACATCAATACGCATTATGACGAGAATCTCAGCCTAAGTGAACTCGCCGATCGCTTTCATCTCAGCCCATACTACCTCAGCCATCTGTTCCCCAGAGTCACCGGACTGACGTTGGTCGCTTACATCAACCGCGTTCGGATCGAGGAGGCATGCGCACTGCTGCGCGAAACGGAGCTGCCCGTGACCGAAATCGCATACCGCGTTGGCTATCAAAGCGGCACTCACTTCGGCCGCGTGTTTAAGAAGGCCAAGGCGGTATCGCCACAAAGCTACCGGCGCGAGCAGCGGATGTTTAGCGGCGGAGCGGGAGTGCGGTAAAAATAAAACCCCTCCGTCAATAGACGGAAGGGTTTGGTGCGTACTTAAGAGACGGTCAGGCTTGCTTATTAAACGGTGGGATAGGGGGGCGGGGTCATGAAGCCGTCGATTTCGAGCGCTTTTTTCTCGATTTCCTCCCGGGTTAAGATCCCCTTCTCTATAAGCAGCTCCATAATAGCGCTTAAAGTCACCAGCTGGTGATAATGCTCCTCCTTCATATCCGCCAGCTTGGCGAGCACATTCACTTCATTCATCGGTGTGGAATAATAGGAATCCATGGTTTACCTCCCTCAGATGACCGTACAAGGCGCACGGTGATGATGTTTCTTCGCTTGGTCTGCGATGATGTAGCCAGCGGAAGTTGGTTAAAATTGCCGTCATTTCTCTGTTCAATTTCTGCTTCTAAACCATCAAAATATGGTAAAATGAATCTATCAATCTATCGCATTAATACAGTGTAGTCAGGTGTATGGTCAAACATTCCAGTTTTCAGCAAAAAAAGCGGAAAACTTCTCAAATTTCAGGCAACCTATCTTCGGTTCATGGCGTTAATAAAAGTAAGGCTACACATGAATATGGCTTTGCTGTGACGGCATAAAGTTGAAGGGGACCTGTGCCTGGGGCAGATGGCATGTGATGATGCCGGTCCTTTTGGGAAGCATGATGGAGGGGGAGAATAGAGATGGGATGGTTTGACGATGACTTTTATTCCACCAAAGTTCCGGGGCGTATGCGGTTGTCCGAAGGCGGCAACTTGCGGCGTTGGCGCGGAAGGTCGCGCAGGCATCGCCTGGAGCTGTCCACGTTGCAGATCTCTTTAATCTCTTCCGTTCTTAGTGCGGTTGTGGCCGTGCTGTTATTCAGTTTCATTACGGGGCTTCCTTCCTCATCGAACCGACATGTGGCAACCAGCAGTGCAGTGTTGCTGTCGGATACCGGCGATCCTTTCGATCGGATCAGCTCTGCGGCGGCCAAGGTTGCACCTGCTGTGGTGAGCATCCTCAATCATGGGGAATTGTCCGATGGCGATCCGGAGCAGGCGGCATTGGGTTCGGGTGTGATTTTCAAGAAAGAGAAAGGCAAAGCCTTCATTATAACGAATACACATGTCATTAGCGGTGCAAGTGATCTGGAAATTGTGACAAGCAACGGAACCTCACGTAAAGCCGAGGTTATCGGACAGGATTCGATCAACGATATTGCGGTGCTGGCCATCGACGGACAAGGCATCGATACGGTGATCGAGCTTGGCGATTCGAAGAAACTGCGGGCCGGGGAAACGGTCATTGCTGTCGGCAATCCGCTGGGTCTTGGAGGAACGCTGACCTCGGGGATCGTGAGCTATACCAGCCGGATGATTCCGGTGTCGCTGAACCAGGATGGCGTATACGATTGGGAGCAGGAAGTGATCCAGACGGACGCGGCCATTAATGAGGGCAACAGCGGCGGAGCGCTGGTTGATCTGAACGGTCGGCTGATCGGCATCAATACGATGAAGATTTCCGATACGGGCGTTGAGGGATTGGGTTTTGCCATTCCGGTCAATGAAGTCATGAAGACGGTCGACGATTTGCTCCTGCACGGCAAGGTAGTTCGTCCTTATATGGGCGTCTACACGTTGGACCTCAACAACCGCTATTCTCCGATTACTGACGAGCAGCGCCAAGATCTCAACCTGCCGAACCATGTTACCGCAGGGGTAATTGTCTTGGAGGCGCATGGCCCGGCACTAAAAGCGGGATTGAAATTAAACGATGTCATTACCCAACTCGATAAGCAACCGATCAAATCGACGTTAGAGTTACGCCGGTATTTATATGAGCATAAGAAGATCGGGGATGAGTTGGAGGTTACGTATTACCGTGACGGCAACTTAGAGAAAGTAACCCTGGAGCTGACCGATAAGCCGTCGGATACGGAAATCGAACAAGGGTTAGACGATAACGAATAAAGCATATTTCATGGAGAGATTCCGAAGTCATGACAGACGTTAGTATAGAAGCGACTGGAGTGGGGGAGGAATCTCTTTTTTTGCGGGAGCTGAAGGAGGATGGAGATGAACGGTACCTTTTCGTTTTCGGGTAAACATCGGCGTCACCTGTTAGAGCAAATGGCGGGTTCCACGGAGCCGCTGGACCTGTTGGTCGTGGGCGGCGGGATTACCGGAGCTGGAATCGCCCTCGATGCAGTTGCGCGGGGAATGCGGGTAGGTCTGGTAGAGATGCAGGACTTTGCCGCGGGAACGTCAAGCCGTTCGACGAAGCTGGTCCATGGCGGCTTGCGTTACTTGAAGCAGCTGGAGATCGGCGTGGTGGCGGAGGTAGGGCGTGAGCGGGCGATCGTTTACGAGAACGGTCCGCATGTGACCACGCCGGAATGGATGCTGCTGCCGATTTATCGGGGTGGGACGTTTGGCCGGTTCAGCACGTCGTTGGGGCTGCGGGCGTACGACTTCCTCGCAGGGGTGAAGCGCGGGGAACGGCGCAGCATGTTGTCGGCAGCGGAGACGTTAGCGAAAGAGCCGCTGCTGAAGCAAGACGGTCTGCTGGGCGGCGGGTATTATGTGGAGTACCGCACGGACGACGCCCGCCTGACCCTTGAAGTGCTTAAGGAAGCAGCGGCCCGTGGGGCGATGGCGGTCAACTATGTCAAGGTGACCGGGTTCCGGTACGAAGGCGCGCAGCTGGTGGGTGCTGAGGTGACGGATCTGGCCGAGGGGCGGACGTATGAACTGCGCGCCCGGAAGATCGTCAACGCAGCAGGCCCGTGGGTGGATGCGCTGCGCGAGATGGACGGGTCGAAGCAGGGGAAAATGCTGCAGCTGACCAAAGGCGTGCACCTGGTGTTCGACCAGGGGCGGTTTCCGTTGCGGCAGGCGGTGTATTTTGATACGCCGGATGGCCGTATGGTGTTTGCGATTCCGCGCGATGGCAAGACCTACGTGGGCACAACGGACACGGTGTACCACGGCGAGATCCATCATCCGCGGATGACAGAGGCAGATCGCGATTATATCTTGAATGCGATTAACGGCATGTTCCCCGGGCTGGCGATCACGGCGGCAGACGTGGAGTCCAGCTGGGCCGGCGTGCGTCCGCTCATCTATGAGGAAGGCAAATCGCCTTCGGAAATTTCACGTAAGGATGAAATTTGGGAGTCGGCGTCCGGCCTGATCACGATCGCCGGCGGCAAGCTGACCGGCTACCGCAAGATGGCGGAGCTGGTCGTGGACCGGGTGGCCGCTAAGCTGAAGCGGGAATACGGACGGAGCTTCACCCCTTGTGCAACCCGGTTGCTGCCAATCTCCGGCGGGCAGGTGGGCGGCTCGCAAGGGCTGCCCGGCTTCGTGACGCGCAAGGTGCTGGAAGCATCGGAGCGGGGCATTCCGCAGGATCTTGCGGCCAAATGGGCGGCCAGATACGGCTCCAACGTGGACCGGCTGCTGGCTATAGCCGATGATGCGCTGACTGCGGGTGTGCCTGCTGACTCGTCCGGTGGAGCTCAGCTCCCGCTGGAAGTAGCGGTTCCGCTGCGGTATGCCTTAGAAGCGGAGATGGCGATGACGCCGGTGGATTTTTTTGTGCGGAGAACCGGGGCTTTGTTATTTGACATCGCTTGGGTGCGGCGTTGGAAGGCATCGGTCATCGATGAAATGTCCCTGTATTTCAACTGGCCGGAGGATGTGAAGCGCCGGCGGGCGGAAGAATTGGAGCAGGCACTTACGGAGGCGGTTTTCCCTATAAACGAAGAGTAAATCATTTGATAATCAGCATGTAAATGCAAATAAATGTAAAAAACTGCTGCAAGGATTTTCCCCTCGATCTGTCGAATTACATCGAAAAGAGCAAGCCAAAAGATCGAGGATGGAAAGAGGGCAGGGGTTCATGAAGAATGGAATGAAGCGCGGGATTCGCGGATTGGTGATTCTCGCGGGGGTCGGAGCCGTCTGGTTGGCTGCGGGATCCGCGGTACAAGCGGCTGCGGTGAACTTTAAAGATGTACCGGCAACCCATTGGGCATATGACAATGTCATGTGGGCGAAGAACAATGGAGTGACCGACGGGTATCCGGATGGCACGTTCCGCCCGGCACAGTCGGTGACGGAAGCGGAGTTTCTAAGCATGCTGGTGCGGGCCTATCCCGAGATTAAGCTGGATCAGGTGAAAGAGCAGGAGGCCTGGTATACGCCATATTACAACTTGGCCTCTGAATTGGCATGGCCGGTGAGCGATAAGCCGAATGAGCCGATTACACGCGGTTCCGTGGCTCGGTTGATGGCGGCCTTTTATGGGCAGAGCTTAAGTGAAGATGAGGCAGTCCAATGGATTCTGGCACAAGGCTTGGCTCAAGGGAAGAATGGTGCCGGTGTGGAAGGCTTCGCGCCTAAGGATGCGTTGTCGCGGGCGGAAGCGCAGACGTTCCTGTATCGGCTGAAGCTGACGCTGCCTAAGGCGACCAGCCCGGATTTGATCAAACCGGAAATCCAGCTGAAGGGCGTGGGTATCGGCGATTCGACAGAACGCGTGATTGAGCTGCTCGGCGAGCCGGCGCGCAAGGATGTTACGAACTATGGACTGGAATGGTACATCTATAATAAGGATTACAAGCATTATACGCAGGTTGGCGTAGCGGACGGCAAGGTTGTTGGCTTGTTTGGTAATCATGACGAGTGGCAGTTTGCGCCTGATGCGGAGAAAGGGCTGGAGAACCTGCGGAACAGTCTTGCGAGTATTTGGAAGAAGAGCGAGCGTCCGCCGCGGGAGTATGTCGAGACGTATACGCCGAGAGGGTTGTACATCAACCTGTATCTGGATAAGCACGAGAAGTACCGCGTGGACGGCGTGCTGCTGATGGACCAAAAGTTTACGGAGAGCCATGTGTATGCGCCGAATACACCGGAGTCGCTTAAGGCGACGGAGCGGGAGATTTTTGACCTGACCAATTCGTTCCGGGCGCAACGAGGCTTAGGCGTGCTGAGCTGGAATGAATCGGTGGCTGAGGTGGCGCGCGGGCATAGTCGGGATATGGCGGAACGGAATTATTTTGAGCATGATAATCCTGAGGGGAAGTCGGCCGGTGACCGCATGATGGCGCGCGGAATTCCGCAGTTCCGGGCTTGGGGTGAAAATATCGCCGCCGGTTACCTGGATGCCATCGACGGACATTATGGCTGGCTGAACTCCTGGGGTCACCGGGAGAATATGCTGGAGCCTGTATTCACGATGCTGGGTGTGGGTGCGGTAGATGGGCTCAGCAGCAGCGATTACAGAACGTACTACACGCAAAACTTCTATACGCCGTTGTAAACCTGTTCGGCCTTCTCTGCCTGTTCGGTTGGGTTGGCCAGCAGGGGAGGGACCGCTTGCCGGAAGTGACGGGGGCGGTTCCTTTTTTGCACGGAGTATGGTAGAAAAGATAAAGGACAACCTGTTAATACGTAAGTCGGCCGCAGGAGTGCGGTACAGAGAAAGGATGCTTTGACTATGTACGTCGTTTGCAAAGATCATGTGGAACTGGCCATCGATATGTTCGTGGATGAGTTTGAGGATGCCCCGGATGTGGTCGATTTGGAGCACACCAAGTTTATTGATTGGGAGCCGCCGGTGAAATGTCAGGAATGTGACCAGGAGGCGCGGTTTTTGGTGGTGTAAGTGCGGGGCAGGTGAAGGTGCTGGACCGGTGTCAGGTGACTGACAGGTGACTGGCGAGGCACACAACGGAATGAGACACAAAGAAACGGGGCGACGGCATGGGATGCGGGCCCCGCTTGTTTTTTTAGATATCTGAGTTTATGGACTTTGGACGGACGATAACGGAGGGTGTTACGGTGCAGATTCAAATCGTGGCGGTTGGCAAATTGAAGGAAAAATATCTGGTCCAGGGCATTGCGGAATACGCCAAACGCCTGGCGCCTTATGTGAAATTCCAAGTCGTGGAGGTGCCCGACGAGAAAGCGCCGGAGACGCTGAGCGAGGCGGAGCTCATCGGCGTGAAGGAGCGCGAGGGTGAACGCATCCTCGCGCAGATCAAGAGCGATGCGCATGTTATCGCGCTCGCGATTGACGGCCAGCTCTGGAGCTCGGAGGAGCTGGCCGCGGAGATCGACCGGCTCGGCACCTACGGGACGAGCCATGTCGTGTTCGTCATCGGCGGG
>NZ_BILV01000019.1 GCF_004000745.1 Paenibacillus barengoltzii NBRC 101215 | reverse complement strand
GGAGCCATGTCGTGTTCGTCATCGGCGGGAGCCACGGGCTCGCCGATGCGGTACTCCGCCGTGCGCAGCAGCGGCTGTCGTTCGGGCGCATGACGCTGCCCCACCAGCTCATGCGCCTGGTGCTCACCGAGCAGATTTATCGCGCGGTGAAGATCAATCGGGGGGAACCGTATCATAAGTGAGTATAACGTTTTTATCCTGCTCCTCAGTGACATGCTGATTTGGCACTTCAAATTTGAACTCAATACTTTTTAAAGTTTTGTCTGGATTGAGCTTGATGCACTCTATCAGTGATTCCATTAGCTGTTTTTTTAGCTGTGCATCTGCATTTTCCATTAGCTTGTCAAAGTTATCTAGTACAAAACGAATTTCATTAGCATTAAACGATGTATTTAATGCTTTGACAAGCTCCAACTCCATTTCTTGCCTCTTTGTAGTCAATTCTATTAAGCTCTGTTCTATTAATGATTTGAATTCCTTGTAGTCATCATATGTGATCTCCTTTAGAACAAATTCTTGTTTAATTTCATTTAATCTAGAATTAAGTTTAGCAATCTCTTTTTCAGTAACACTTAGTTGTTTATGAATTAATCCAGAATCAATATTATTGTTTGAATTCAATTCTTTTACGACATCATCAATAATTCTTTCATTAGAGATGATATGTTTAATGCGTAACAAAACTTCTTGTTCTATAAATTTTGCTCTCACATTATTTGGACTACATTCTCTTTTATTAACATAAGAACTACATTTGTAGTAACCCCCATGAGTGTTGTTTTTCTTACGTTGTCCTGTTGGTTGATAATTCATTCTACCCCCACATCCAGGACATTTCAATAATCCAGAAAGCATGTGTGGATTTGAAGGCATTCTTCTTGTTTGAAAACGATTTTGTTCAGTAATGATTTGAGCATTTTCATAAGTTTCTTCGTCAATAATAGCTTGATGAATGCCTTTAACTAGTACATAATCGGTTTCCTTCTTACGTTTTTCACTATGATCATAGTTTGTAGTTCTTCCATAGCGAATGTAGCCTTTATAAACAGGATTATTAAGAATAGTTTTAACTGCAATTGGTGTGAATGATTTCCCAGTTTTAGTTTTGAGATTTAGCTGATTTAAAGTGTCTCTAATTTTGACACACCCATTACCATTAACATACATATTAAAAATCATTTGAACTATTTTTGCTTCTTCGTTATTAACAATCAACTCTTTATTAACGTTGTCATATCCAAGAACTTTTCCACCATTCCATCTTCCTGATCTTGCAACTTGTGCCATGCCTAATTTCACGTTATCAATAGTGGTATTACGTTCAAATTCTGCAATACTGCCCAGTACTTGTAAGGTTAATTTCCCTACTGCTGAGCTAGTATCAAATTTTTCACTAAAACTGCTAAAGCTAATGCCGAACTGTTCAAAATGCTCAACCAGAACAAGTAGATCTTTCAGGTTTCTGGAGAGCCTAGAAATTTTCCAAACTAATACGATGTCAAACTTACCTTTAGTGCAGTCCTTTAGTAGTTCTTGTAGTGCAGGGCGATCTGTATTCTTCCCGCTTTTTCCATCATCAATATATTTTCCAGCAATTGAGTAATTATAGGTGTCACAGTATTTCTTGAGCGTTTCTTCTTGGGCTTCAAGACTGTAGCCTTCTTTTGCTTGCTCCTCAGTACTTACACGAATATATATAGCGACCTTTTCTATTTTCATATGAACACTTCCTTTTAATATTTTGAGCGTATCGATAATTATATTAGCCAGCTTGAAATCTTAAATAATATTTAATAAGAAGTTTGACCTAAATCTAATAGAAAACCCCAGATCATTCAGTTACTTGACTGAATAATGATCTGAGGTATTAATCTGGTATTTTCTTTTTTGTTCCCTAAGTGCTTGTACTTTATTAAATAACTGTTTAGAAACTATTGCAGGAATCGAAGCTTTAACTGTAATTTGATTCTTTTCTTTTTTGCCATCATAAGTGAGTAGTCCAATATAAGCGGTGTTTCGCAATATATAACATATTGAAGTCCTTGACCATATTTTATGATGCTCAGAGCTTCTAGAATCGCTCTCAGACTGTTTTTGTAATGAGTTAATGTATTTTGCAATATAAGCATAACTTTTGCCCTCAGAGTACATCTGGAACATCTGACGAACAATTTCCGCTTCATACTCATTTACAATAAAATTTCCATTATGAATTGTGTAGCCATAAGGAACTTTTCCACCTGCATACTTGCCTGACTTTGCTGTAACTATACGACCTGAGCGAGTTCTTTCGTTTATAAGATTACGCTCAAATTCTGCAAAGCTACCTAGCATTTGAAGTGTAAGCATTCCTTGTGGTGTAGATGTATCGAAGTTTTCAGAGACGCTAATAAAAGCGACATTGTGAGGTTGTAAATCATCTTCAATCATAATGAGTAAGTTCTTTAAGTGACGATGTATTCTATCTGATTTAAAAACGACAATTGCATCAATTTCGTTACCTTTGTCTTGAGCAAATTCAAGCATTTTAGCATATTGGACTCTTTCGTCAATTTTAGAGCCTGATTTTGCTTCATCGACAAACACTTCTTTTAATTTCCAGTTTTGGCTGGTACAATAGGCATAAATACGCTTCTTTTGTTCTGCTACTGAAGTATTATCTTTTTGAGTCTCTGAGCTAATACGCACGTAACCAACTACTTTATCTATCTTTTTCATTCTTATTCACCCACTAAAAACGTTTGAATTAATAGTATTAAAATGAATAAAAATTGTACACAGTATAAACTACGGGAGGTTAATATGAAAAAGTTTTTTGAATTTGCAGTTGAAAACATTATCAAATTTGGTGATACTGATATTTTTCCTTTCCCTATTGAAAATCATTTGTTTTATGACTTAAAAGATGAAACTGTTTCTTTATTATTAGATATTTTTGCTGATTTTGATAATTTCGTAGTTGATAACTCACCGCAAAACGAAAGTATGCTAGCTCCCTCTGGATATACTGGATTCCGGTGGGCTACTCAAATTGACCCTATATGGAATGCTTACTTATTAGGTCTAGTACTTTCAATTTCAGATAAGATTGAGGAAGCTAGAATACCTAAAGATAAGGATAAGGTTTTTTCTTATAGAATTCAGCTTAATGAAACTGAGAAGACTATATTTGATAATAATTATGGATGGCTACAATTTCAAGAAACATCAATTAAGCGAGCATACCAATATAAGTATGTACTAATATGTGACTTATCTCATTTTTATTCAAATGTGTATCATCATCGTTTAGAAAATTCTTTAGCTAAACTTGATATCCAAGATAAACGAATAGAAAAAAATATTATGGAGTTACTTCAGAGATTTTCTAACATTAAATCTTACGGTCTTCCTATTGGAGGACAAGCAGCTAGAATCCTTGCCGAATTACTCCTTAATAGAACGGATAAATTACTGCGATCTAAGTCCATAGAGTTCTGTAGGTATGTCGATGATTATCATATCTTTGCTAATACAGAAAATGAATTATACGAACATCTTTTATATTTATCAAAAATTCTCATGGAAAATGAAGGACTATCTTTACAAAAATCCAAAACTAGAATAATTAGCTCTGAAGAATTTATTTCATCTACGAAGTATAACATTCAGGGCGAAGATCAAGAAAACCCATCTAGACACAATTTATTTTCCATTAAGTTAAAATATGATCCTTATTCATTAACAGCTAGAGAAGACTATGATAGTTTAAAAAGTCAAATTGATAAGCTTGATATTATTGGTATTTTAAGCGACGAACTCAATAAAAGTCGAATTCATTCTCCTACAATGAAAAAGTTAATAAGTGCTATAAAGTATCTTGATATAGATTCTAAAAATTCTACAATAAGAGCTCTTACAGAAAACTTAGAACTACTCGTTCCTGTCTTTCCTAATGTTATGATTCTAATTAATGATTTATTTGATGAGTTAAATGAAGAACTTCAAAATGATATCTGTACACTACTACAACGACATATAGAGGATAAGACATTTATTATGCAAGTAGAACTAAATATAGCATATGCTCTAAGAGTTCTATCACATAAGTATAGTGATGAGAACGAAGATTTATTAATTACTGTTTATAGAAATACAGAGAGCAGACTAATCAAAAGAGATATCATTTTAATTATGGCTAAGTGGGGATCAGATTTTTGGCTTTCTGATTTAAAAAATCGTTATCATAGCTTGGATGTTTGGGAAAAACGTGGATTTATAATGGCTTCGTATTACTTAGGTGATGAAGGCAAACATTGGAGAGATCATTTTAAAGAAGAGTTCTCTCCAATCTTTATATTGTATCGTAATTGGGTCGCAAAGAAAATTCAAACTAAAGGGTGGAAGCTTCCTATATGATTAGTGAAAAGGAATTTATCTTTAATTTCAGTTTTTTTTGGAAGAGTATCTTACCTACTAGTAGTTTATTTCTAAAAAAAATTAATGATGAACTTTACACAAAAGAATATGAGTATCTGAACAGTGGAATTACTGGAAGAAGACGATCTTTCATAAGTTACGTTAGTTTTCAAATTTATGTATGTTTTGCAAATAAACAATACCAGGAAGATCAATTTACTTTTGAAACTTACAAGTTAATTGAACCAGAGTATATAAAGAGATTTTGTGAATTGGACTCTGATGATTCTGAAATAACATTACCATTAAATGTTATAGAATATGAAGAAACAATGATATTAGCTCAAAGGCTATATAAATTTTTTTCTTCTAACTATAATAATCAAATTGTAACTAACCCTGCCTTTAAAGGATGCGGTTACTTAAATAATTGTTATGGAGATATTATAGCTGATGATACTCTATATGAAATAAAAATGGTAAATAGAAATTTCAGAATTCAGGACTGCAAACAATTACTAACATACAGTGCATTAAATTATGCTACAAAACAGTACCAAATTAACAATGTTGCATTATTTAATTCTAGGAGTGGTAAACTCGTAAAAATGAATATTGATGATTTTTGCTTAACTCTTAGTGGTAAATCTGCTACGTTTCTATTTGGAGAGATAATAGAGTTTATATCTGGTGGTGGAGTTTCTAGATAAGATTTATTGTCCAAATAATTAGAATTACTTGGACAAAAAAGCAGCTTAATACCACGTCATTATTAGCAAGATTGTATAGGGTTATTAAAAGAATAAGGACTGTGAGAGTATTTAATCACAATTCTTCTTCTTTGTTATTTGTTTTGCTGCTTCAATTCCTTTTGCTGTAAGAATGGCATGTGTAGCATTTATCATTTCTAATTCGTAACCTTGCATCTTGTTGGTAACATCTAAAAGTGGATTAGCAAGACCTTTATTTTGATTAGCTATAGATTGCATCCAGTTACTAAGATGTATTGGTGTAGGGTGATATTGATAAAAATAAGTAAGCACGAATTTGTAGACTTCACTATTGCCATGAATATATTCAAGATTCATCTTCTCACCTCTTTACATAGTAGGTTTATCTAGTACATCTCTATTAACAAAAGTGATACTACATATAGTTTCTTATTTAACTACTTGTAGTATCACTTTTGTTTAGTATGACTTGTTAGGTATAAGGCTGCTCAATATACAATTGCTAACCCTCTACGATCTCTACTTCAATCAATCCTGTGTCAATCATCTTGCCAATTAGTTGATTTAGTTTGTTATCCAAATAGATCAAATTTTGCATGTCCTCATTCTGTAATGGTGCATGATGCTGTTTCTCTAATAAAAGGTTCTTCTCTTTAACAGTATCAATATATACTTTGATTAACTCATCTTTTGTGGCCATTGTTCCAACTCCTTAACATTAGTTGAAACTTATCTTACTGTGCGGGTTTTGACGCGTACATTTTATTTTGTAGTTAGTACATCTATCGTAAAGCTACCATTCCATTCATTTGCATCACTCACAATTTTAAGTGCATCTTCAAACACATGACTTATATTAATTGACTCTCCAAGCTTTAATGGCTTGTCACCATTCTCTGCATAAATAACTGTATACGGAATATAGTCAAGTTTACGTCCGGCGTCATTATATAAGTTGATATGCATTAAAATCCATTGAAGTTCAATATTTGAGTCATTCTTAATTATTCCATTCACTACAATATCTTCGCCTTGTTTTGAGACAATAATTTTATCAATCATGACATTCATTGTAGATTTTGATTTATAGTCTGTCAGAATATATTCATTAAATTCATTCGATATTTTTTGATTAATCTCTAGGTGTTCTAAAGGATGCTTATCTGTGGTTTGGATAATTTTATCATCCTTGCTGGTCACTACTGTGCTGTTTTTACTTGAACCTCCAAATAGTGTATCGTAAAAAACGACTACTAATGTAACATTAGCTACGATGAGAAAAAGCATAATTGTTGCTATCCAGACTCTTTTTTTCATTGTTCACCTCAGTGTTAAATTCTTTTCAATAGTTGTGCTTTTTTATCTTCATACTCAGAAGCAGTAATCAGCTTTTTATCTTTTAGAACTGCAAGCTTTTCAATTTGATCATATACATCGTTAGAGCTTCCAGTCATATCTTTCTTACCTATTCGTTTTCTGACTTCCTTCACAAATTGTTCTGGTTCTCCCTTTGCAATCCACTTCATAGTTGCCTTATTTCCAGAAGCAAAAATCGTAATTGTATAACCAGTAAAAAAGCCTTTGCTAATTTCAACCGAACTGATTGTTGAATACGGAAAGACTTCCATTTCATATCCTGCAAACTTTTTCCGTAAAAAATCACTCTCTTGTTAGTTGCTGCAAAAACACCGCTTCTGATTGCTTCTTGACCTAGTGATTTACCAGTATAGCTGCCAAAAGCAACACAAATAAGTTTCTCTTCTGATTCTAAATGTTTTTTCACTTCTAGAGTTAATGATTGAATTGATGCCATATGTAATCACCTACTGTTTTGGAATTATTTTACCACAATTAAACACTTATTGTAATCATAAATGATTGCAAAATGTACTCTGTATAGCGCTTCTTATTATTTCTATACTGGTATAAGAGGTGAACGCAAATGAATAATGACGATTTTATTGTGACACCAAAAGAAAAGTCCGTTACGATAACGATTCGTGTAGATAAAGCAATAGCTGATAGTTTAGATGAGCTTGCTCTTAAAAGTGATCGTTCCAGAAATGAATTAATTAATATGGCACTAGAATATGCTTTGAAGAATGTCAAATTTAACAATAGTGCTAATGAAAAGAAACGCAAATAAACCAGTCGATTGACTGGTTTTTGTGTTATATATAATAAATACAGTTTGACCTATCATTTTCATGATGTGTCAGAAGCTTCTATTTTAATCTTGGGTAGCTTAACTACTCAATTACGAATAATTTATCGTTTGAATATTTAATAGCTTCTAGGGCTTATCTACGCCTATCATAATAGCTAGTCATGCTGTCACAATACTTGTTGGTTGAGTAAAAAAATAGTAAAAGGTATTTGAAATTAACAATCTTGAAAAAGAAGGAAGGGGGATTATAGGGGGTAGGTAGATAGAGATTTTCTTTTATTCTTTATCTTCTAAAGAAGATTTCAGAATAAAAGATATATCGGTGATGTTTCCATCACCGATTCATTTATTTGTGTAACAAATAAAAATTTCCAAATATTATATCCAAATTAAAAATTTACATGTTACACGTTACATTTCTAAATATTCATCTTTAATATCATAACGTTCTGCTAATTGGTTAATAACATCAGTATCAAGTTGATAGTATCGTTTTGTTTTTCCATAATTCATGGTTTTTTGTTGTAAATTAAGTTTGGATAACTTTTTACCTAAAGTATTTTTATTTACATGCTCAGAGATATCTCTATTTTGATGATCTGCATAAAACTGATATATTGAATCATTTGAATACCATGAATAATTATCTTTTTCAATATCTGGCCTAACTCTTGTAACAAGTCTGTATAAGAAAATAATTAATTTAGTACCATCATGCTCAAGGTAATTGTCATATTTTCTTTCTTCAGAGCTTTTATTCATAAGATCATGAAGTTCGTCTGTGTAAGATGTTGCATATTCTAAATCAATATGAAATGCCATTGTTGTAAGTGGAAACCATAAGTCTTTTTCCCTGTCAGTTATGGTCTCTGGTAAAGTTATATTCCAGCTTCTTCCTACATATTTTGCTGAAATTTCAGAAGCATGTGTAAGACCGTAAAGATACAGCATTTCTTTTAGCTTCTGAATACTCTTCTTCTCTTCATTTGGATAAAATTTACGTCTCTCTACATTCTTTGGCTTTTTAAGCATTCTTATAGTAATGCAACGCTCTTTAAGGGTATCTTGAATTTCATTAATACTAGCAAGAGCTTTTGGACAATAAACATGAAACATTTCTGGTTCAAAGTCATCATTATTCCGTTTACTCTTTGCAAGCTTACTATCTGTATGAAATCCTGCTCTTAAAATACTGCCTAGATCAGTTGCCTTTGTTTTTTCTAACATTTCAAATTCATCAATAAACAATGTTGGTGATGACGTTTCAATTAAACGATAAAGTGAAGCTGTAGAAGAGGCTGCATCTAGTAATAACCCATTGAAAGACAGTTTACTCAATAAAGTTAACAATGTTGATTTGCCGCTTCCCTTTTCAGCATTAAGCCAAATGTAAGGATAATAAGTAAAGCATCTAAAGTGGTATGTACCCATAATCCATATTGCTAAGAAATCGTATAAACGATCATCATCTAAATAAACAAATTCTGAAATATATGATGCCAGTTTATCAACCAAAAGTCTTGTATTCACTATGTGGCTGGACTCGTAGCATTGTTTAATGATTGTTGGTGACAATTCTTGAATTGGGGAAGTTTTACGAATCTCGCCTATATTGAACCTTGTTTTTGCATCATTTTCATTTAATAATTCAACTTGGAAATTGCTGTTGCTCGTCAGAAATAACCAATCTTTTTTATTGTTGGTTAGATATCCATAGACTAATGAATTATTTACATAGTCTTGTGCTGGAAATAGCTTTTCTGTAGCTGCTTCTAGCAGATTTAGCGCTTCAACTGTACTTTTGTTCGTTCTAGATTTTATGATTTTCATATTTTCTATCTCCTTTTAATTTAGATTGCATTAAGTATTATATGAACGGACCTATATAACTAAACAAAGGAGAAGAAAAATTTTGATAATTTACTTTAGATCTTGTAACGTGTAACGAATCTGCACAATTCAATGCTTGCAAGCACTTTTTGCGTTACATTAATCAAGTTAATGTTACAATAAAACTGAAATTAGA
>NZ_BILV01000018.1 GCF_004000745.1 Paenibacillus barengoltzii NBRC 101215 | reverse complement strand
GAATTGGGAGAAGGCGCAAATGAACAAAATAAGGGCGCTTCGGTCCGTTAGCACTGCAGGGATGGTGCTGGAAGCGCTGGATGGTGACGGAACCGGATGGAGTTGGCGTCGCAGCATGGTGATGGATAGTGTTGGCGATGATCGATGGAGCTTAATAGAACTGAATGGAACTGAATGGAGCTGGATGGAACCGAATGGTGCTAATGCCGCTGGGGCTCGTGCTGCCAAAAAACTCATTTTAATTTCGGGAACCCTATTGTCATTTGAAGTCACGGGAAGTACAATGAGGGTAATTCAACTTGTACGTACAATTAGTAATGAAGTGTCGGAATTAATAATATGGTATGTACAAGTTAGGGAGCAATCATTTTACCTAAGGAGGCGCTTTGGCATGAAATTGAAACCGCATTCATTTTGGTTCGTGACTGGCAGCCAGCATTTATATGGCCCTGAAACACTGGAGGAGGTAGCCGACCACTCCCGCATTATCGCAGAACAACTGGACCAAGACCCGGCGATTGGGTTCCCGGTGGTGTTCAAACCGATCGTGACGACACCGGACGAGATCTACAAGCTGATTCTAGCTGCAAATAGCGACGAGACTTGCGCGGGGATTATTACCTGGATGCACACGTTCTCGCCAGCCAAAATGTGGATCGCTGGCTTGTCTCAACTGCAAAAACCGCTGCTGCACTTCCATACGCAGTTTAACCGCGATATTCCGTGGGAAACGATTGATATGGACTTTATGAACTTGAACCAATCGGCGCATGGGGACCGCGAGTATGGACATATCGGTGCCCGGCTTGGGCTCAACCGCAAAATTGTCGTTGGACATTGGGAGGACGAGGAAGTTCGTGCATCGCTGGCGGGCTGGATGCGGACTGCGGTCGCTTACGCCGAGAGCCGGCAGCTGAAGGTGGCGCGCTTTGGCGATAACATGCGCGAAGTTGCCGTGACGGAAGGCGACAAGGTTGAAGCGCAAATCAAGTTCGGCTGGTCGGTGAACGGGTACGGCGTTGGCGATCTGGTGCAGGTGCTAAACGAAGTCACCGATGCGGAAGCCGAAGCGCTGCTGAAGGAATATGCCGAACAGTACACTATTACGCAAGCTGGTTTAAGCAGCGGGCCGGTTCGCGATTCCATCGCGTATCAGGCGAAGCTCGAAATTGCTATGAAACGCTTCTTAGAGCAAGGCGGCTTTGGGGCGTTTACGACGACGTTTGAGGATCTGCACGGACTCAAGCAACTCCCAGGTTTGGCTGTGCAGCGGTTGATGGAAGCCGGGTACGGTTTTGGCGGGGAAGGCGACTGGAAGACAGCGGCTCTGACTCGTGTGCTCAAAGTACTGGCGAACAACCAAAGCACCTCGTTTATGGAGGATTACACATATCATTTTGAGCCAGGCAATCACATGATTTTGGGCGCGCACATGCTGGAGGTATGCCCGACGATTGCGGCGACGAAGCCAACGATTGAAGTGCATCCGCTGGGCATCGGCGGCAAAGCCGATCCGGCACGGATGGTGTTCGACGGTCAGGCAGGTCCGGCGGTCAACGCTTCGCTTGTGGATTTGGGCCATCGCTTCCGATTGCTGGTTAACGTGGTTGACGGCGTGAAGGTGGAAAAGCCGATGCCGAAGCTGCCGGTAGCCCGCGTGTTGTGGAAGCCGCAGCCTTCGTTGCGTGAATCGGCGGAAGCGTGGATTTTGGCCGGCGGTGCGCATCATACGGTGCTGTCCTACGCAATTACGGCCGAGAACCTGTCCGACTGGGCGGAAATGGCCGGTATCGAAGCGGTGATCATCGACAAGGATACCTCGGTACCTCGCTTCAAGAACGAGCTGCGCTGGAGCGATGCGGCTTACCGGTTGCGCTAATCGCATCGGCAGTGACGCGAGTTGCAGCGGTTTGACGCCAAACTGGCTTGCTATTGGATAAGGTGTGGAAACAGCCCTCTGCGTTCGCCCGGCCTATGTTACAATAACGGGTAGTAAAAGAGAACGGTGGCATTGGTGAAGGGTGGACGAAACATGAATGACCGGAAAATTCCGAAATATATGCAGCTGAAAAACGAACTATTGTCTTGGCTTGAGCAAGGAAAGCTTCAGCCTGGGAAACAGGTTCCGTCAGAGAACGAAATTGCCGAGCAGTTTGGCTTAAGCCGGCAGACGGTACGGCAAACGTTTGGCGAACTGGAGAAGGAAGGCTGGCTGGAGCGCATCCAGGGCAAAGGTACGTTTGTCCGGCATCCCGCCCGCCGGGAGAGCGAAGCGGTGAAGACGATCGGCATTATGACGACGTATATTTCCGATTATATTTTTCCCCATATCGTTCGAGGGGCGGAAGCGGAGCTGCGCCAACATGGGTATCGCTTGATGCTGTCGAGCACGGACAACACGAAGGAGAAGGAACGGGACAGCCTGCAGCTCATGACGAGCCAGCCGCTCAGCGGACTGATTATCGAGCCGACAAAGAGTGCGGAGGGGAACCCGAATTTGGGGTATTTTTTGGAGTTGCAGGAGAAGGGGATTCCGTATTTGATGATCAATGCGAGATACCCTGAGCTTGAATGTCCGTGCCTGAAGGTGAACGACGAGGCGGGAGGCCGGAAGGCAGCGCTGTATTTGCTGGAAAAAGGGCACCGGCAGATCGCTGGATTTTTCAAAAGAGATGACCTGCAGGGCGTTAACCGGCTAAAAGGGTTCCTATCCGCCCATCGGGACTTTGGGATTACGGTGTCGCCGCAGCACGTGGTGACGTTTACGACGGAGCAAAAAGGTGATTACACCTATCAAAAAGCGCTGGAATTGCTGCAAAAATCGGAGGATCAGCGGCCAACCGCATTGGTATGTTACAACGACGAGTTAGCGGTGCGGCTGATGGACGCTGCCGCCGCGTGCGGCTTGCGGATTCCCGAGGATTTGTCCGTTATCGGCTTTGACGACTCCAGCCTGGCGTCGGCCTCGGGCACGAAGCTGACGACGCTGACCCACCCCAAAACGGCGATGGGCGAGCTTGCCGCCCGCCAGCTAATCGGGATGATCGAACGGGGAGAGGCGCCGGGCGATACGGTGTTTGAACCGGAGCTGATTGAACGGGATTCGGTGCTGGAACGAACGGTTTTGAAATAAACTGGTACAAGAGAGCTATCAGATCAGACACAACGGGAAATAGACCACTTGGGGGTCACCGTCCTGCTGGAGATCGGCTGGGCGGTGACGCTTTGAGCCGGAATAGGTGCTTGGTAACTTGTACGTACCTTTTATGGTGTTGAAAGACATGGGAGAAGGAAAGGGGACGAAGCTTGCGATGTTGGAAGCCTTAAAACAGCAGGTTTGGGAAGCCAATTTGGAGCTTCCGAAGTATGGACTGGTCACGTTTACGTGGGGAAACGTCAGCGGGATTGACCGGGAGAGCGGACTGTTTGTCATTAAACCGAGCGGCGTGCCGTATGAGGAATTAAAGCCGGAGCATATGGTTGTGGTCGACCTGGACGGTAATGTGGTGGAAGGCAATCTGCGCCCGTCCTCGGATACGCCAACGCACCGGGTGTTATATCGTGAATTCCCCGATATCGGCGGGGTTGTGCATACCCATTCGCCGTGGGGAACTAGCTGGGCCCAGGCCGGGCGGTCGTTACCGGCGTATGGAACGACGCATGCGGATTATTTTTATGGAGAGATTCCGGTGACGCGGCCGATGACACGAGTCGAAATTGAAGGCGCTTACGAATTAGAGACAGGAAATGTAATCGTAGAGCGGTTTAACGAGCTGGGACTGGATCCGAACCAGGTGCCGGGAGTGCTCGTGCATTCGCATGCGCCGTTTGTTTGGGGCAAGGATGCGCATAATGCAGTCCATAACGCGGTCGTGTTGGAAGAGGTGGCGAAGATCGCCGCTCGCATGCTGCAGATCAATCCGAATACGCCGGCGATGGATCAGGCACTGCTGGATCGGCATTTTTTGCGGAAGCATGGAGCCAATGCCTATTACGGGCAGAAATAACGAGAACATAGCAGGGAGGGGTTACGATGAGCAAGGGGAAAAAATACACGATTGGCATTGACTACGGCACCCAGTCCGGCCGCGCCGTGCTGGTGGATTTGTCGGACGGACGCGAAGTCGCCGATCATGTGACGCCGTATCCGCACCATGTGATTGATGAGCGGTTGCCTGGCTCCGGGATCAAACTGGAGCACGACTGGGCCTTACAGCATCCCGGCGATTATATTGAGGTGCTGCGTCGCTCGGTGCCTGCAGTGCTCCAGGAATCGGGTATCGATCCGGCGGATGTGATCGGGATTGGGATCGATTTTACCGCCTGCACGATGCTGCCGGTGGACGCGCAAGGCCAGCCGCTCAGCTTCGATCCGGCGTTAGCCGATAACCCGCATAGCTGGGTGAAGCTGTGGAAGCACCATGCGGCTCAGCCGGAGGCAGATAAAATCAACGCGATTGCGGCGGAGCGGGGAGAAGCGTTTTTGGCGCGGTACGGCGGGAAGATTTCGTCCGAGTGGATGATTGCAAAAGTATGGCAAATTCTCGATGAAGCGCCGGAGATTTACGAGAAGGCGGATCTTTTTCTGGAAGCGACCGACTGGGTTATCGCGCAAATGACCGGCAACATCGTCCGCAACAGCTGCACAGCGGGATACAAAGCGATTTGGCATAAGCAGGACGGATATCCGAGCAAGGAGTATTTTAAAGCGCTGGATCCTCGTCTGGAGCATTTGACGGATACCAAACTGCGCGGCGACGTGATCCCGCTGGGGACGAACGCGGGCGGACTGCTGCCGGAGATGGCCGAGATGATGGGCCTGACGCCGGGCATTGCCGTGGCCGTGGGCAACGTGGACGCCCATGCCGCCGTACCGGCGGTTGGCGTTGTGACGCCGGGCAAGCTGGTGATGGCGATGGGGACCTCCATTTGCCACATGCTGCTGGGGACGGAAGAGAAGCAAGTGGAAGGCATGTGCGGCGTCGTTGAGGACGGGATCATCCCTGGCTTTTACGGCTATGAAGCTGGGCAATCGGCTGTGGGGGATATTTTTGAATGGTATGTTGAGGAAGCGTTGCCTGCGTACGTGAAAGAAGCGGCAGAGAAGGAAGGCCTGAACGTTCACCAATGGCTGGAGCGGGAAGCGGCGGCGTATAAACCGGGACAAACCGGTCTGTTGGCGCTCGACTGGTGGAACGGCAACCGGTCCGTGCTGGTGGATACGGATTTGACCGGCATGATCCTCGGGATGACGCTGCTGACCAAACCGCAGGAGATTTATCGGGCGCTGCTGGAGGCAACGGCTTTTGGTACGCGCAAAATAATCGATGCGTTTGTTCGAAATGGGGTGCAAGTGGACGCGTTGTATGCCTGCGGCGGACTGCCGCAGAAAAACCGCCTGCTGATGCAGATCTATGCGGATGTGACGAACCGCGAGATTTTTGTGGCAGATTCCAAGCAGACGCCGGCCCTCGGCGCGGCGATGTTCGCAGCGGTGGCGGCAGGCGCGGAAGCGGGCGGCTACGACTCGATTCTGGATGCAGCCCAGAACATGGCTCGCGTTAAAGAAGAAACGTTCAAGCCGATCCCGGCGCACGTTGAAGTGTACGAGAAGCTGTATCAAGAATACAGCCAGCTGCACGACTACTTCGGCCGCGGCGCAAACGACGTGATGAAGCTGCTGAAGCGAATCAAGCAATCGGCGGAGTAAGCCAGAACCAGTGTTGACGAGAGTGATGGAGAGGAATAAGGCATTTTTTCGATATTAAGGAAATGTGGCGAACCGTCGATCCTGAAGGCGTTTGACCTAAGTTCATGAGCGTTCGAGCAGGAACTGTAGGGTGCTGAGAGTGATGGGTTAGGGAACCTTTTTGTCTGTTCGTAGAAGTGTGGCATTGGTAGGGCCATGAGGGTTGTGAAGTGGTTTCCAGAAAATTGCAGGAGGTTGATGGATGGTCAAGGGAGGGAAATTCATGCTGCAAGACAGAACGTTGGAGCCGTTGAAGGTGATTGAACTCGACCGCGGGGTCATCCGGAAGGTTGCTCCTTACTTGCGAGAACAAGGTTATCGCCAAATCCTGCTGGTGGCGGACGATCACACGTATGCGGCGGCGGGAGAGCAGCTGATGGGTTTGCTAGAAGTAGCGGGCGTGAAGACGCGCGTTGTTCTCATTCAACCGGATGCGCAAGGCGATGTAGTTGCTGACGAGATTGCGATCGTTCAGCTGTTGCTGGAGATCCGTCCTGACGAGACGGATGCGCTTCTGGCGGTGGGCTCCGGGACGATCCACGACATCGTCCGGTTTGCCGCCCACAAAACGGGCAAGCCGTTTGTGTCAGTGCCGACCGCGCCGTCCGTGGACGGCTTCACCTCGGCGGGCGCGCCGCTGATTGTGCGAGGGGTCAAAAAGACGGTGCCGGCGGTGCCGCCGGTGGCGATTTTCGCTGACCTCGACATCCTGATGGCGGCCCCGCAGCGGTTGGTGGCTGCGGGCTTTGGCGATATGCTCGGGAAATACACGAGCCTGTTCGATTGGAAGTTCTCCCACCTGACAGCGGGGGAACCTTATGACGAACAGGCGGCGGCGATTACCGAGCGCGCGCTGTGCAGCTGCGTGTCGCACGCCGAAGCCATCGGCGCGCGCACGGAAGAAGGGATCCGCGCCTTGATGACGGCGCTGATCGAATCGGGCATCGCCATGCTGCTGTTCGGGCAGTCGCACCCGGCCTCCGGCGCAGAGCACCATCTCTCCCATTATTGGGAGATGGAGTATTTGCGCCAGGGCCGTCGAGCGCTGCTGCACGGTGCCAAAGTTGGCGTTGCCTGTGCGGAAATCGCCCGCGTGTACCACGCCGCGGGCGAAGGGACGCTCCCGGGCGCCGAGCCTGCGGCGCTCCGGGAGCACCGGGAGCAGGTCCGCGCCTGGCTGCGGGACCTGCCCGGCGAAGCCGAGCTCCGCGGCCTGCTGCGCCAGGCCGGCGGGCCGTCCACCCTCGCCGAGCTGGGCATCGGCGAGGAGCTGTTCGCGCGCAGCCTGCGCGAAGCCCATCGCGTGCGCGACCGCCGCACGCTGCTGCGGGCGCTCAACGAGGCGGAGCAGGCCTAGCGCGCGAACCTGCCC
>NZ_BILV01000017.1 GCF_004000745.1 Paenibacillus barengoltzii NBRC 101215 | reverse complement strand
GGCGGGATCTCCCCTTCGATCGGAGATCCCGCCGGCTCGTCCTGCGAATAGCGGTAATTCATTCCGCTATTCGGCCAAATCCCAAATTTTTGGCGTAAATAACGCCAAAAATTTCCCTTATCTGGCGCGGATCCCCCTAAAAACGGGGGGAATCCGCGCCACCTCCCACAAATAAGGCCCTAAAATGGCCTTATTTTTCATCAAATCCGCGGCAAAGGCAAAATAAGGCCATTTTTTACCGCTATTTTGCCGCGCCTCTTGCGCCGCACCGCCTCATGATTTTGCCGTGCCTCATACGCCGCTCCTTCCGCCGCACGCTTCTTCCGCACGCCTCTTCCGCATGCTTTTTCCGCCGCATGTTTCTTCCACCGCATGCCTCTTGCACAGCGCCACCTCTTGCGCAACACCGCCCCTTGCACCGCACTGCCCTAGCGCAGCACCGTCCCTAGCACGGCACCGCGTCGAGCGCAGCACCTCACCGTCATCGTACCCTCACTCGTCGCAGGTAGCTTCTACCGTCACCATTACTCTGTTGCGCAACCTTTCCCGTACATTCATCATCCCTTGCAACTGTCATCCCCTCCACAGAGAGCTATGGCGGCGGCAGGAGCAGGCACCGCTCCTCACTTACGAAACCATCCTTTCCTGCTCTCCCAGCAACTCAATCAACGCGCGGAGTGCGCTGGTGGGTTGGGCAGTTTTGCGGTAAATGATCTCGGTTTTCAAGTAGCGCATCGATTCGGGAACTTCGTGAATCCGCATGGCGCCTTCCTGCGCCTTCTGCTCGGCGACCATCCGCGGCAACAGCGAGATGCCAAGTCCGGCGGAGACGCCGCCAAGAATTGCTTCCAGCGTGCCGAACTCCATCGTGGCGACGTTGGTTTGGCCGTGGGTCTTCTTCATCTCCTCGAGTTGTTCGCGGAAGGTGCAGCCGCGGTTGTACACCAAGCTAGGCTTCAACAGGGCCTCGTCCAAGCTCTCAATGCCCGGTGGAGAAATAACCACCACTTCCTCGTCAAAGACGGGAAGGCGCGTGAGATCCTCATGATTAAATCGGAAGCTGCCAAAAGCGACATCCAACTCATACTGCAGTACTCTCTCCATCAGGCGATCGGACATATCTGTCAGCAGGGTTAACTCCACCTTCGGATACTTTTCATAATACTGGCTGAGCAGTTTAGGCATCCGCACCGCCGCCGTCGTTTGCGTCGAGCCGATCAGCAACGGACCGGTCGGCTCGCCGGAGAAGGAGAGCGCCGACGCCGCTTCGTCCAGCAAACCGATAATTTTGTCTGCATAATCCAACAGCATCTTGCCGCTGGAGGTTAAGGTCATCCCCCGGTTGTGCCGGTAAAACAAATCAGTCCCCAGCTCCGTCTCCAGCTGCTTGATGCGAGCCGTCACATTGGACTGCACATAGCCAAGCCGGGCGGCAGCTTTTGTGATGGAGCCGTCCCGAGCAACGGCTTGAAATATCCGCAATTCCGCACTATCCATATGGAATGCCTCCCTTTTGGCCCGTTGTCATCACAAAAAATGATATCAGATATCTTTATCAATCATTATACATAATCACCAACCTCCGATACAATACAAATCATGAAAGTGACACCTAAGGAGGAAACGACAACGTGAATATATTCAAATATACCGGTCTGCTGTTGCTGACCACTTTCTTGATGGGGACGGCGTATCCGGCTGCCAAACTGGGGATGATGCATACCACCCCGCTCATGCTGATGGGGATCCGATTCTTATTGGCCGGGGGATTGCTCGCCTTACTCAGCGCCAACAAACCTCAACCTAAGGGTGCGAAGTCTTGGCTGCAGCTTTTGCTGCTCGGGTTGTTCCAATCGGTTGGGGTGATGGGGTTCACCGCTTACAGCATGCGCTGGATTACCTCTGGCGAGTCCGCTATCATCTCAAGCACGAGCCCGTTGATGCTGATCCTTTGGGGAGCTCTGATGGGAACTGCCTATCGCGTAAGGCAATGGGTTGGCGTGGTGATTGGCTTTGCTGGTGTGGTTATCACCTTTGGCATGAACCTGAGCATTAACCCTGGCACGGTATTTGCATTGGCGGGAGCCGTCAGCTTCACGGTGGCCACGTTGATCATTAACCGCATCGGTCCGGCGTTTGACAAAAGAGTGCTGGCCGCCTATCAAATGCTGCTCGGCGGCGTGATGCTGTTAATCTTCAGCTTTGCAGGGGAGCATCCCAGCTTTGAATTGAACCTGTCGTCCGCGTCCGTGGTCATCTGGCTCGTGATCTTTTGTTCCATTATTCAATTTACGATCTGGTTTTATTTGCTCAGCCACAGCGATCCCGGCAAAACCAGTTCATTCCTGTTCCTTGTGCCGATCTTTAGCGTCATTTGCAGTTGGCTGCTGCTTGGTGAGCAGATCACTTGGTACGTTTATGTTGGCGGGGCTTTGACTTGTGTAGGGGTGTTCCTGGTGAATTGGCAGGGAAGCAGTAACAGCCAGTCGGCTGAAAAAAATAAATCGAGTGTACTTCGCTTACAGGAGGAGATGGAAGCATGAGTTACCATAACAAAGTTGTGCTAATTACCGGGGGCGCTACGGGGATCGGCCGGGCGACGGCAACGCTGCTGGCTGAACGCGGGGCAAGGGTTGCCGTCAATTACTCCCGTTCAGAGGCGGAGGCCCAAGAGACCGTGCAAACCATTCAGCAATTTGGCGGCCGGGCGATTGCGATTCGCGCCGACGTTTCAAACAACGAGGAGGTCATCTCTATGGTTGACCAAATCGTCCAGCAATTTGGGACGATCGATTTTCTGGTCAATAACGCCAGCATCACCCGGTATATTGCAATGGGCGATCTGGATGCAATTACGGAGGATGCCTGGGACGATCTATTTGCGGTAAATGTAAAAGGGATGTTTTATTGTGCGCGAGCGGCAGCTCCGTATTTAAAGCAGGGTAAAGGGGCAATCGTCAACGTGGGCAGTATAGCAGGGATTACGGGCAAAGGCTCCTCGGTCCCCTATGCGGTATCCAAAGCAGCGGTGCACGGTTTGACCAAATCGCTGGCTCACGCATTGGCGCCGGATGTGCGGGTGACCGGTGTAGCTCCTGGAGCGGTCAGCACACGTTGGTGGGCTGGACGGGAGGAGCAGATGCGGTCGCTGACTTCCCAGCTGCCATTGGACCGGATCGCTTCGCCGGAGGAGATTGCCGCACTGATCGCGTCGATTCTGGAACAACCTTCGATGACGGGACAAATCCTTACCATCGACAACGGGCAAACGATGTAAGAACCTATTCCTTATGCTAAAAATAAATCAGCCTTCAGGACCTAACGGTAACCTGGAGGCTGATTTTTTTGATTGTTGTTATTGCTCTTTCACATCATACAGCACCCGAGCCAGCAGGTCCTGGCTGTAGTTGCCGAAGTTCTTGCCGTAGATGGTCAGGCCGCGCTTGTTGATCGGCTTGTCGGTGACGGCGATGCGGAACGTCAGCTCGCTTTTGTAATCCAGTTGAATCTGTTCCAACGTAACGTCGGAAATGCGGCAACCGTCGATAAAGCTGCCCTCATTGTTAATGCGGATCAGCTTCAGCATTCCATATTGGTTCAAGTGCGGCGGCCACCAATCCGGATTAAATGTGCCGCGTGCATCACCGAAGTCCCCCGGACTCGTCCAGAAACCGATTTCGACGCCGTTCAAGTAAAAATAGATGTCCGACGGGTAGTTATCGCAATACCCGGGTGCCTCGGAACCCAGTTCCATCGAAAATTGAATTTCCCGGAACGTTTGATTGGGCTTCAAGTAATTCGGGATGCGGTATTCCAGAAAGCCCTCGGACAACCAAATAATCTCCGAGTCGATTCGCTGTGGATCGGCGAAGTAACGCGGATCGTCAAAATCACCGATAATGCTGTGCTTCGTAGCCAAACCGCAGGTAGGGACCGCATGATAATTGCTATAATGGCCCACCTGAATTTCCACTTCGTATAAATTGTCGACATCCTTGCTCCGCAGGTCGACCATCAACTTGTCTTTGTTCAGATAACATATCTTCTGGATGCCATGCTTGCCAACGGAAGTATTAATCTCAATCAGGCCGCTTTCCTCCAGCTTCTTGATGTGCATCGTTATCGCTCCGTTGCTTAAGCCCAGCTTGGTGGCGAGGTCATTGAGGTTTAAAGCCTGATTTTTGGCCAGCAGTTCGAGGATTTGAATTCTGATCTCCGAGCTTAATGCTTTGAAAATGTCGATCCCGCTCATCAAATCCTTAATATAGATCATCGGATAATCGAACCTTCTTCCAATAATTAATGGGTAGTTTTATTTTAGATAATTATAAACTAACTTAGTCGCATAATAAAGCATCAAATCAAAAAATGAAGATCCGATTCGAAAAATAGATTGAATTTGCAGTAAATGAGTAATTAATTTTAAGTTTATTTAAACTAAATTTCAAAATTGCGTTGTAATTTCAGGCAAATTTTCAGCATTTTCACGTGGTTTAGGACCATTCATTCAATTAATTTTATATAAATATAAAATGTTTTAGGTAAATATATTTACAACCCTAATCTCATATGTTATTTTATACCTGTAAACGGATTCATTCAAGGATATTCGAAATAATTTAATATTTACTAAAATGGAAGGTGGTCAACATGTCATCAACAGCACTGCGAGCAACGATGGTCATCGACAAAGCCTTTAAAATTGCGGAAGTAGATCGGCGCATTTACGGCTCCTTTATTGAACATTTGGGCCGAGCTGTCTACGGGGGGATCTATGAGCCTTCGCATCCGGAGGCGGATTCACATGGATTCCGTAACGACGTCAAGGAGCTGGTGAAGCAGCTGAACGTCCCGATCATCCGATATCCCGGCGGGAACTTTGTTTCCGGGTATAACTGGGAGGATGGGGTTGGTCCGGTTGAATCGAGGCCCAAACGCTTGGAACTGGCCTGGAGGACGATTGAACCGAATTGGGTAGGCACAAACGAGTTTGCTGGATGGGCCAAAGAGGTTGGTGCCGAAGTCATGATGGCGGTGAATTTGGGGACCCGCGGCGTTGATGCGGCCCGCAACCTGCTGGAATACTGCAACCATCCGGGGGGCAGCTATTGGAGCGATTTGCGCCGAAGCCACGGTTATGAGCAGCCCCATAAGTTCCGAACCTGGTGCCTGGGTAACGAAATGGACGGTCCATGGCAAATCGGACAAAAGACACCTCAGGAATACGGACGGCTCGCCTATGAGACCGCGAAGGCGATGCGACAGGTTGATCCTGATATCGAACTGGTATCGTGCGGCAGCTCCAGCTCGTCGATGCCAACGTTCCCGGAATGGGAAGCGGTGACATTGGAGCATACCTACGAGGTGGCCGATTATATTTCCCTGCATCAATACTATGGCAACCGGGACAACGATACGGCGAATTTCCTCGCCCGTTCGATGGATATGGACCACTTCATTCGTACGGTGATTTCCACCTGCGATTATGTGAAGGCGAAGAAACGCAGCAAAAAAACGATGTACCTCAGCTTCGACGAATGGAACGTTTGGTACCATTCCAACGATGCCGATGCCAAGCTGGAGCCCTGGGGAATTGCGCCGCCGCAACTGGAAGACGTTTATAACTTCGAGGACGCTTTGCTGGTCGGAAGCATGCTGATTACGTTCCTGCGCCACGCCGACCGAGTGAAGATGGCTTGCATGGCCCAGTTGGTGAACGTAATCGCTCCGATCATGACGGAGAATGGCGGACGTTCCTGGAAGCAAACGATTTATTATCCTTACATGCATGCTTCGCTTTTTGGACGGGGCGTATCGCTGCAGCCGGTAGTTGACTCCCCGGTGTACGACGCGAAGGATTATACCGATGTTCCTTATTTGGACAGTGCGATTGTATATAACGAAGCGGACGAGACGTTGACGATTTTTGCGGTCAACCGTCATTTGGAGGAAGCGCTTGAGCTGGATTGCGATATTCGCGGGTTCGAAGGCTACTGTGTGATCGAGCATCTGGTGCTGGAACATGACGACCTCAAAGCTGTAAATACAGCGGACCAGGAAAATGTTAAACCTCACACTGGAGGTAATGCGGTCTGCGAGGACGGTTATGTAAAAGCTCGTTTAGCTAAAGCCTCCTGGAACGTGATTCGCTTGGGTCAAGCGAGATCTTAAAGAACCAAACGCTTCTGAGAAGCAACGGCTTCATTCACCCTTGAGACGATGACAACACCTAGCTATACACAACAGGCATGCGCTTCTTCAGGTCATCGATTGACCATCGGTTTTACTAGAGAAGTGGGAGATAACCGACTGTAAATGAAGTGTGTAGATTTTATTTTGTCAGGGAGGGTCAAGGATGAAGAAAAAGGTTTGGATTGTGCTGTTAGTCTTATCAATGGCCACATGGCTGTGGGGTTGCGGCAAGACGTCAACCACGGCGGGGGGTGAAACCTCCGTGTTGGACGGCGGTGCGGGGGAAGATGCGATAGAGCTTTCCTATTGGACGTTTGTGGAACTGCATGGACAGCATTTTGAGAAAATGCTGGAGAAATGGAACACCGCCAATCCGGATCGGCAAATTAAGCTGAACGTCACGGTGATGCCTTACGATGATATGCACAACAAATTATCCATCGCCGTCCAGACGGGTGTTGGGGCGCCGGACATCGCGGATATTGAGCTGGGCAAGTTCCCGGATTTTCTGGCCGGCACGCCGCAGCTGGTCGAATTAAATGACGTCATCGACCCGTACCGGGACACGATCGTCAAATCCAGAATCGACCTCTACAGCAAGGACGGTGTGAATTACGGTATCCCAACTCACGTTGGCGCCTCGGTTGCTTTTTACAACACGGAAATTATAGAAGAGGCCGGAGTGGATTACAAGACGATCGTCACCTGGGAAGATTTTAAACAAGCCGGAATCCAAGTGTATGAGAAAACAGGCAAGTATATGGGCACCGCCGATACGAGTGCAACGTGGCAGCTTTCCCAGCTGCTGGCGCAGCAAGGTGCGGATTTCACGGATGACGCCGGGAACCCGACCATCAACTCGGAACCCTTGGTGAAGGCACTTACCCTGCTGAAAGACCTGCAAGACAACAATGTGATCGCCACCATCGCCGGAGGGCAGCCCGATACGGAGGAAGCTTACGGGGAGTTTAATGCGGGCAACTATGCGACCGCTTTCATGCCGTTGTGGCAAATGTCGAGATACACGAACTATATGAAGGATCTCTCCGGCAAAATCGCCATCGCCCCGATTCCGGTTATCGAAGAAGGGATGCCGCGTTCGGTTGGCGGCGGCGGAACCGGGACGGTCGTAACCAAAACGGCCAAAGACATTGAGCTGGCCAAGGATTTCCTCGCTTTTGCCAAATTGTCGGAGGATGCCAACATTGAAATTTGGAACACGTTGGGCTTTGACCCGGTCAACATGGACGTTTGGGAAATGAAGGATGTAACACATAACCCGGACAACCAGTTTGTGCAATACTTCATTAACAACCCATTTGACGTGCTGAACGACATCAAGGACGAAATCCGATTGATTAAATCCACCTCCGCTTCACCTACGATCAATAACGTGCTTTGTACGGTAACGTTAAACGAGGTTTTTGAAGACGGGAAGGATATTAAGCGAGCTCTGGATGATGCGCAAGCGCAAATCGAGCAGGAGCTGAAGTAATTGAAATAAGCAGCGAGCTACTCCTCCGGGAGTAGCTCTGTTTAAAAAAAGGGGTAGGGCGATGTTTAAAAAATTCCTTTACTCACAAAAGGTTGCTCCTTACGTATTTGTGTTGCCGTTCGTGCTCGTATTCCTCATCTTTTGGGTGTATCCGCTGATCAGCTCCTTCGGGATGAGCTTCCAGAAAGTGACCCTGGGACAGGAAGCAGCGTGGATTGGCATAGACAACTATGAGAAATTGATGGGCGACGGGGTTTTCCTCAAGGCCGTGACCAACAGTGCCATCTATATGGTCTTAACCTTGGTGATTCTGATCCCGTTTCCGATGTTGTTTGCCGTATTGATTAACAACAAGTTCATGTGGGCGAGGGAATTTTTCAAATCCTCGTTTTTCTTCCCGGCGTTGACGTCAGTGGTGGTGGCCGGGACGATCTTCCGACTGATGTTCGGTGAAATGGAAGGGTCGCTCATCAACAGCTTTTTGGGCTTGTTTGGCGTGGAGCCGATTAAATTTTTGAAAGGACAAACGACTGGCTTTATTGCCTTATTGGCACTGGCGACCTGGAGATGGACCGGGGTAAACATGCTTTACTTCCTATCTGGACTCAAAAATATTCCCGAAGAATACTATGAAGCCGCTTCCATCGACGGTGCTTCTCCCATCCAGCGATTTACGAAAATCACGATGCCGCTGTTGAAGCCAACGACCATCTATGTTTTAACGATCAGCATCTACGCCGGTCTGGCGATGTTTATCGAAAGCATGATGCTCTGGAACGGCAACAACTCTCCGAAGAACATCGGCTTAACCATCGTGGGCTACTTATACCGTCAAGGGATTGAGAAGAATAATCTGGGGTATGCGGCCGCCGTTGGCATCGTGCTTCTTGTCATTACGATGGTGATCAATCTGACACAGCTGGCCTTTACCGGCATGTTTAAGAAGGGGGAGGAAGCATGACGAAATCGAAGCGCGGCTTGCTAATTAAGATCGTTTTGTTCGTGTTTTTCGCCTTCCTGTGCGTGCTGGTGCTTCTGCCGTTTTATGCTGTAACACTGGCTTCCTTTAAGCCTGGGGAGGATTTGATCCGATACGGACTGAACCTGAAGTTCGATCTATCGGTCATGAGCTTGGATAACTTTGTCTACTTATTTACGGGCAATCATTCCTATTTCTTATGGTTTTTTAATTCGTTAGTGCTGACGGTCGTCCAAGTGACAGTGACGTTGCTGGTTAGCGCTACGGTGGCATACGGGTTTTCAGCTTATGAGTTCAAAGGGAAAAATACCCTGTTCATCTGTGTCCTGCTGATCATGATGGTTCCATTTGAAATTCTGCTCCTGCCACTGTATACCCTAACCTACGATATCGGGCTAATGAACTCTTATTCGGCCATTATTCTGCCTGGGATCGCCAGCGCGGCGACGATCTTCTTCTTCCGGCAGTATTTGCGGGGAATTCCCCGGGAAATTATCGCTGCGGGGCGCGTCGACGGAGCGAGTGAGTACGGAATCTACGTGCGGATTATCTTACCGGTGATGAAGCCTTCTTTTGCGGCGATGGCCATCCTCAACGGGATGAACAGCTGGAACAACTTCCTTTGGCCGTTTATGGTGCTCAGCGACGCCAATAAATACACGTTACCGATTGGGCTCAAGACGCTGCTAACCCCTTACGGGAACAACTATGATTTGCTGATTGTAGGTTCCTTCTTCTCCATCATTCCGATTTTTATCTTGTTTGTGGCCTTTCAAAAATACTTTATCGACGGGATGACGGCAGGAGCGGTGAAGGGATAGAACGGCCCTGCGCTGCGGACGTTTGCGGACGGCTTCAGCGCCGGCCGATTTCATATCATATTAATTATTCAAAACGGGGGAAGAAACATGAAAACGAAGTGGTTGTATTTATCTTTGGTTTTAGTTCTTTTAAGCGTGACAGTACTATCTGGATGCAGCAGCGGCTCGGACAAGAAGACGATTACTTTCTGGACGCCGTTAACCGGCGATGACGGAGCTTACATGGATCAATTGGTCAAGAATTACAACGCTACCAATCCCGAGTTCAAAGTGAAGCATGTGATTACCGCAGACATGTATACCAAAATTTCCACGGTGCTCAACTCTGGCAAAGGGGTTCCTGATTTGGCGATCATCCACGCGGACCGTGTTCCCGGCTTTGTGAAGCAAGGCGTGCTGGAACCTATCGGCGGTGCGATTGCCGCGCAGCCGGAAATTAAGGAGGAGAACTACCTTCCGCAGGCTTGGGCGACGGGGAACATCGATGGCACGCAGTATACCGTTCCGCTCGACATTCATAGCAACACGATGTATTACAACAAGGATCTGCTCAAGAAGTACAACGCGGAATCCTTCTTGGACGACGACGTGGTTACCATCGACGAAATGCTGTCGCTTCAAGGCAAGCTGGAGGATGGTGATTACGTTGTCAATGATGCGCTGCTCGGCTGGGTGATTTTAGCTCAAGTGCAAAACCTGGGAGGAGACATCCAAGAAAACGGCAAGCCGGCTGTGAATACGCCGGTGATGAGACAAGCCTTCGAAGAGGTGAAGAAAATTGCCGATGCCGGGTTGATGACCCCATTTGGCGAAGACGGCTACTTAATGTTCCAATCCGGCAACGTCTTGTTCTCGACGGACGGTACTTGGAGTTCTACGGCCCATGCTGCGGTCGAGGGTCTAAACTTCGGGGTGACGAACATCTATTCTCCGACGCCGGACAAGTTCACGAACCGCGCTTCGTCCCACCTGTTTGCGATGCTGAAAAACGAGGATCGATCGGATGAGAAAGAAGCCGGCATCGGCGCTTTCCTGGAATTCATCCGCGCGAACTCCTTGGAATGGGCGAAAGCAGGTCAAATCGTGGCGAGTAAACAAGTGATCGAAAGTCCGGAATATCAGCAATATATGCAATCCTTCTTCACCTCCAATGAGAAGGAGACCCAGTCCCTTTATATTTATACCTACGAATATTACCCTTACATCGCCGAAGCGGTTGATACCTATTGCGCGGATATCGTTCGCGGCAACGTCGATCTGGATGATACGCTGCAGACGATGCAGAAGTTCGTCGAGGACAAGATTGCCGAGAGCACTACGGGCAGTGCGAGCTGAGCCTGCGTTCTAGATAAACAGAAAGAAATCATGTGCCGGAACGATGCGTCTGGCACATGATTTTTCCAAAAGGAGATATGGAAAGGCGATGAACAAGAAATCCTTTGCGCCGTTTTTCTTTGTGGGTCCGCACCTGGTTTTGTTCCTGATCTTCATTCTGATTCCGACCGTATACGGGATATATGCTTCGTTTACTCAGTGGAACTTGATGAACGATCCGACCTGGGTCGGATGGGCTAACTACAAAACGATCCTATTTGATGAAACCTCGACCTTCCACACCCAATTCGTAAACGGGCTTCGGAATACCCTCATTTTTGTCGTGATCAGCGTTCCGCTGTTGATCGTCATCCCATTGTCGGTGGCCGTCGCCTTGGAGCATAAGAAGGTCAAATTGAAGGGCATCATCCAGTCCATTATTTACATTCCGGGCTTGATTTCCATTTCCGCTGCCGCTTTGATCTGGCTGCTTATCTTTAACAAACAGCTGGGGATTACGGGGAACATCTTCCATTCGCAGGTCGCTTGGGCGGCGACGCAGCCTTATGCTTGGATCATTATTTTTGTGATCACCGTATGGGGCGGGGTTGGCGGGAACATGATTATTTACCGCGCCTCGATTGCCGGGGTATCCAAAGACTTGTACGAAGCCGCCGAGATCGACGGAGCCGGCGCGACCCGGCGATTCTTCAGCATCACCTTGCCGTCGATCCGTTTTCCGCTCATTTATACCTTTGTCATGACCACTGCCGGGGCCTTTAACGTCTTTGGCCAACCTTTAATGATGACGGATGGCGGACCGCGGCAATCGACGCATGTTCTCATGATGTACATCCGTCAATTAGCGTTTGGTCATGGCGAATCGATTGCCGGCATGGCATCCGCGATGGCGGTGCTGCTAGGCATGGTCATTTTGGTTATTTCGGCGCTGCAGTATTACGTCATGAACCGAAACGCCAATTGACGCATCCTGTGATGGATTATGGAAACGAGAGGTAAGGTGTAAATCAAGATGTCGAAGAAAATCAGCATATCGAAGTATATCGCATACCTGTATTTGATCCTCCTGTGCGTCATTTGGGTCATTCCCGTGTTATTTGGAATTTCGACTTCCTTCCGCTCCCAATCTGAAGTGGTGTCAACGGGCTTCCGTTTGCTTCCCGTGGAATGGATCCTGGACAATTACGTGACGATTCTGGAGAATACGTCCACGGCTCCGATCCTGCGCTGGCTGACGAACTCCGTATTCATTGCGGTGACACATACGTTCCTCGTGATCGTGATCATCTCCATCACGGGTTACGGGTATGCTCGAATGAACTTTAAAGGCAGAGACACGCTGTTTTTTACATTGCTGGGCATTTCCTTCTTTCCGGGAGTCGTCAACATTATCCCCTCTTACAAAATCATCGATATTTTCGGCTGGGTGAATACCGCATGGGCGATGATTATTCCGGGTTTGGCGGGTATGGGCAACATCTTTCTGGTCAGGCAGTTTCTGAAAGGGATTCCGACCGACCTGGATGAATCCGCTCGGGTTGACGGGGCCGGAGATTTTCGGATCTACTCGTACATCATCCTGCCGCTTATCAAGCCGATCCTCATCGTTTGCGGCCTGTTCTCGTTTGTCGGCTCCTGGAACGACTTCCTCTGGCCGGTCATCGTCTATACCGACGTGGACAAAATGCCGGTGACTGCGGGACTGCTGCTGCTTCAGGATATCTACGGCAACTATCGCATGATCGGACAGCTTATGGGTTCGGCCATGTTGGCCATCATTCCAACGCTGCTGCTGTTTGTTTTTGCGCAAAAATACTTTATTCAATCGATCAATCTGAATTCAGGCATTAAAGGATAAATGAATTTAGGGTGGAGGAAAAACCGTGAACAACAAAGTGATCATTCAAACGGACGTGACGAAAGCGGTCATCAACAAAAATATTTACGGTCATTTTGCCGAGCATTTGGGCAGATGCATCTATGAGGGGATTTGGGTCGGAGAAGATTCCCCGATTCCCAACACGCAAGGGATACGTAACGATGTGCTGGAGGCGTTGAAGCGGATCAAGGTTCCGGTGCTTCGTTGGCCCGGCGGATGTTTTGCGGATGAGTATCACTGGAAGGACGGCGTAGGCCCGAGGGAAGCCCGCAAGCGGATGGTCAACACCCATTGGGGTGGCGTTATCGAGAACAATCACTTCGGGACGCATGAATTTATGCTGCTATGCGAGCTGCTGGAATGCGAGCCGTATATTTGCGGGAATGTGGGGAGCGGCACGGTTCAAGAAATGTCCGAATGGGTCGAGTATATGACATTTGACGGCGAATCCCCGATGGCGAACTGGCGTAAGGAGAATGGCAGAAGCGCGCCGTGGAAGCTGACCTATTTTGGCATCGGAAATGAGAATTGGGGATGCGGCGGCCACATGCGTCCGGAATATTACGCCGATCTGTATCGCCGCTATCAAACCTACGTCCGCAATTATGGGGATAACCGGATATATAAAATCGCCGGCGGGGCCAATGTGGACGATTATCGCTGGACCGAAGTGCTGATGCAACAGGCCGGCGGGCTCATGGACGGGTTAAGCCTGCATTATTACACGATTCCCGGTGATTTCTGGCTGGGGAAGGGTTCGGCGCTGGATTTTTCAGAGGACGAGTGGTTCGTGACCATGAAAAAAGCGCTGCACATGGACGAATTAATTGCGAAGCACAGTACGATCATGGATCGGTACGATCCCGAGAAGCGTATCGGCTTGATTATCGACGAGTGGGGTACTTGGTACGACGTTGAGCCGGGCACGAATCCGGGATTTCTGTATCAGCAAAACACGATCCGTGACGCACTGGTGGCCGGGCTTCACTTCAACATCTTTCATCATCACGCCGACCGGGTGCAGATGACGAACATCGCCCAGACCGTCAACGTCCTGCAAGCGATGATTTTAACAGAAGGTGAGCGGATGATCCTAACGCCGACGTATCATGCGTTTGATATGTTCAAGGTCCATCAAGGAGCAGAGCTGTTGTCGACCGAGTCATCGCTGGTTGATTCGGCGAATGGCGACGACACACTTCCGGCCCTGTCGGTGTCCGCCTCGAAGAACGCCCAAGGCGACATTCAGATCAGCTTGGTTCATATCGATCCGAGACAGGCTGCGGAGGTCAGTCTCGAGTTGCGAGGAAATCACGCGGAATGGGCTTCGGTTTCGGGAACTTTGTTAACGGCTGCAACGATGAATGCGCACAATACGTTTGAGCAACCGGATGTGGTTACGCCGGTTCCGCTCCGGGACGTTCACGTAGCCGGTGACACGCTGCACGTGAAAATGCCGGCCATGTCACTGGTAACCTTGATCATCAAATCATAACCTAAACCTTATGAAGGAGGGAAGTCCGTTGAAAAGTATGGTTAAGTGCCTGGGTTTACTCTTGATCTTCACGATGCTCATCCCTGCCGAAGGGTGGGCGAGCAGCGGCGATACGGATGCCGGGAAACGCGGGGCAACGGAAAGCGAGAGTGCGGGAGGGGCCTCGGGGAAAAAGCGACCGCCCGCGTTTACCAATGTCTCGGTCCACGATCCGAACATCGTCAAGGCCGGCTCGACCTATTATGTCTTTGGGTCGCATATCGAAGCCGCCAAATCAACCGATTTGATGAATTGGACGACGTTTACCAACGGCTATCAAACCCCGGGGAACGTGATCTACGGCGATCTGTCTCAAAATCTGGCCGGTTCGTTCGCTTGGGCGGGAGAGGACGATGCCGACAGTAAAGGCGGGTATGCGGTCTGGGCGCCGGGCGTGATCTGGAATGAGAAATACCGGAATGCGGACGGAACGAGGGGCGCTTATATGATGTATTACAGCGCTTCGTCCACCTATATCCGCTCCGCGATTGGTTATGCGGTATCCAAAAATATCGAAGGCCCCTACACCTACGTGGACACGGTTATTTACTCCGGGTTTACGAAGGGGACGGCGTATGACGAGAACAGCCGGGTCGATAAGAAGTGGACGAATACGAACCTCAAGCAGCTGGTGGACCAGGGAAGGCTGAAGGAGGCCAATCCGAATTGGTTTAACAGCGACGGTTCCTATAATAATGCCATGTATCCGAACGCAATTGACGCCGCTTTGTTCTTCGATAAGGACGGCAAGCTGTGGATGACGTACGGCTCCTGGTCCGGCGGAATCTTTATCGTCGAGTTGGATCCGGTCACCGGTCAGGTGAAATATCCTGGCAAAGACGGCACAACGGCTGACGGACGCCTTGTAGACCGCTATTTCGGCACCAAAATTGCCGGAGGCTATACGAAGTCCGGCGAAGGGCCCTACATTTTATACGATAAAACTTCGGGATACTACTATTTGAACGTTTCCTATGGTTGGCTGGGGGCGAACGGCGGCTACAACCTGCGGCAGTTCCGGGCGAAACGTCCAGACGGCCCTTATCTCGATGCGGCCGGACAAAATGCCGTGCTGCCCAGCGATACGGATAACGCGCCGTACGGCATCAAAATGGTCGGCAATTTCCTGTTCGACCGCAAAATAGGCGATCCCGGCACGGGAATCGGTTACGGTTATGCTTCGCCAGGGCATAACTCGCTATTTTATGACGAGAAGACGAAGCGATATTTCTCGGTGTTCCATACTCGCTTCCCGCAACGGGGAGAGGTTCACGAAGTCAGGGTGCACCAGCTGTTTATGAACCAAAACGGGTGGCTGGTCATGGCACCGACGCGTTACGCCGGGGAATCCCTGCAGAAAGTGACGGCCTCCAAGGTGGTCGGCGACTATCAGTTCGTGAATCATGGGCTTGGCTATTCCGGTGAGGTCCCTACTTCGGTCCACCTTACTTTGAACAAAGACCATACGATTTCGGGTTCGATAACCGGAACCTGGAAGCTAAACGGCTCCTATGGAGCGGAGCTGACCCTTGAGGGAGTAACTTACCACGGCGTATTCGTCAAAGGCTGGGACGAGAACCAAGGGCGGGAGACGATGACCTTTACGGCCATCTCTCGCGAAGGCACCGCCATTTGGGGCATTCAGCAGCCGGAGATGAACGACCGCCAGGTCGTTAAGGAGGTGCAGGAAGCCTTAACGCTCGGCGATACCAGCAAAGTCATGAACAACCTGACATTGCCATTGGAAGGGACGCATGGGGCTCAAATCGTCTGGTCCACCTCCGATCCAGGCGTCATTTCAGAGAGCGGGGTCATCCACCCGCCCGATGCGGGAGAAGCCGATGCTCCCGCTACGTTAACCGCAACGATCACGAAGGGGAAAGCGAAAGCCGTCAAGACGTTTGAGATCGTCGTTGCTCCGATTGATCTTAACTATGGACTGCGAGCCCACTATCGCTTTGAGGGGAATTTATCGGAGGTCGAAGGACGGTTTGGCGATGGAGCGGTGACCGGGGCAAAGCTTGATACCGAAGGCGGAGCGATCACTTTTACGGATGGAGTGCAGGGGTTAGCCGCCGAGTTTGATGGTACATCCGGCATTCGGCTGGATGACAGTCTGATTCAAGGGAACCGTTATTCGGTTTCCCTCTGGTTGCATCCGCAGCAATTTACCCAATTTACGACCAGTTTCTTTGGGGCGAAATCCAATACAAGCTGGATCAGCCTCGTGCCGGATTCCTGGGATCATAACACGATGCTGTGGTCCGGTGAAGCCTGGTATGACGGGACAACGGGTTCGCGGATCTCGGCGGGAGCGTGGCATCACGTAGCCTTTACCGTCGATGCCGGGAACGTGAAGGTGTACGTTGACGGGGAACTGAAGTTTACGGGAACGGGATTCCCGGATATCTTCACGGATAATCAAGGTATGTTCAGCCTAGGGGTGAATTGGTGGGATCCCCCTTTCCAAGGGAAGATGGATGAACTCCGGGTTTACGACGTGCCGATTCCAGAAGCGGTGGTCCGCAAGCTGTATGAGGAAGGCCAGAGCGTAACGAGATGACAGAAAGAGAAGGAGAAACCAAGATGAAGAACACGCAGGAATATCGAAATCCAATCGTGGAGCAACGGGCGGATCCATGGGTTTATAAGCATCAGGACAGGTATTATTACTTTACGGCTTCGGTACCTGAGTATGACCGGATCGAAATTCGCCGGTCCAAGACGCTGCAAGGATTGGGGGATGCCAAGCCGGTGGTGGCCTGGCGCAAATATGATACCGGCCCGCTGAGCGCCAATATTTGGGCTCCGGAAATCCATTTTATCGACGGAAAATGGTATATCTATTTTGCCGCCGCGCGAACGACCGAGACGAACGAAGGATTGTTTGATCACCGAATGTACGTGCTGGAGAACACCTCCGCCAATCCGCTTGAAGGCGTATGGGAGGAGAAAGGGCAAGTCCGTACGCGGTGGGAGTCGTTTGCATTGGATGCGACGACGTTCGAGCACCGGGGGGAACGGTATTACGTTTGGGCGCAGAAGGACCCAGGTATCGAAGGCAACTCCAACCTCTACATCTCCCGGATGAGCAACCCTTGGACGTTGACCGGGGAGCAGGTCATGATCTCCACGCCGGAATACGATTGGGAAACGATCGGCTTCAAAGTAAACGAGGGACCGGCCGTACTGAAGCGGAACGGGCGTATATTCATCAGCTATTCGGCCAGCGCCACCGACCATCATTATTGTATGGGCCTGCTCACCGCGGACGAATCGGCAGATTTGCTGAACCCTAGCTCCTGGTCAAAATCGCCGCTTCCGGTGTTTGCGACCAATGAAGCGGCGGGACAGTATGGACCAGGTCATAATAGTTTTACCGTCTCGGAGGACGGGCGGGACGTATTGGTCTATCATGCCCGGAATTACAAGGAGATTGACGGTGATCCGCTGTACGATCCGAACCGGCATACCCGGGCCCAAATTCTGGAATGGAACGAGGATGGCACGCCAAACTTCGGAGTGCCGGTACCCGACTCGGTCCGCACGAATCCATAGGTTTGGACTACTCCCGGCGCGCGTTACCCCGGTGCGCGTTACTCCAGCGTGCATTACTCCGGCGCGAGTTCCTAGCGGCACGACGAAGCAGAATGGCTGCTCTACCACTCATCTAGGGATGAGGTAGGGCAGCTTTTTTTGGCGAGGCATCAAAATAGTGCAATAAATGAACAGAATAATGTTTGTGAGCTGTTCGAAAATTAACCTATAATTACATTGAAAACGCTTTATCTAATGCTGGGGAAAACAAAATTTTTTCCGGCCGGAGGAATGCAAAATGATTAAAGTGCTGATTGTTGACGACGAACCGAAACTTAGGGAGGGTCTGCGGACCTTTATCGAATGGGGAGCCTATGACTACGAAGTTGTGGATACGGCGGCCAACGGGAATGAAGCGCTGGAAAAGTATCAGCAATATCATCCCGATCTGGTCGTGGCCGATATCCGCATGCCGGGGATGGACGGGTTGCAATTGATCGAGAAGCTCCGCACGCAAGATCCGAATTTGCATATTTTGATTCTTAGCGGTTACGCGGATTTTAGTTATGCCAAGAAGGCGATGACATACCGGGCGGATGGTTATTTGCTGAAGCCGGTAGATGAAGATGAACTCAAGGATTATCTTTGGAGAATCAAGCTGACGATCGACGAAGAGAAAGCATCCGAGCAGTGGAAGCACGTCACAACGGAGTGGAACCGGGAAGCGTTGATCCAGTCCGTGCTGACCGGCGAAGACGAAGAGGACCCTACTCCGCTATGCGAGCGGGCTCATGAAGTAGGTATCAGCGGCAAGGTGTTTCAAATTTTGCTGCTTGCCCCGCAAATGGAAGGGGACGCTGATGCCCAAATTAACGCTCTGATCCGCAAAGCATTGGTCCGGCAGTTCGAGGAGCCTGGCCGCGGCTGGGTGTTTGCGATCCACTCGAAGTTTGGCGTCCTGCTCAAGGAGCCGCTTCTCTCCGTGGAGCTTGCGGGGATCTATCGCGAGCTTGCTGCCGAGCTGTCCGATTTAGGCATCCGCTATTCCGTGGCGCTTGGCGAGAAGGTGGGATGCATGGCGGAGATTCGGGAATCGTACCGGACGGCATGTGATTTGGTCCGCCGCCATTTCTTCCTTGATCAGGGAACGATCTTAACGCCGGACAGCCTGTCTGCCAGAACGGATGCGGGGGCTGGTGCGAGTGCGGGACCGGAGCTTACGACCGAAGAGCTGGGCGAGCAGCTCTTTTATGCGGTAGATATCGGTAATCGCGATGCCGTAAAATCTCTGCTGCATCAGCTGGGCGAAGCGTATAAGGCTGAAGGTGCGATGGAGAACGAAATAAAGAACCGTTATGTGGAGCTGCTGACCACGATTTTCAGTAAGGCGCTGAAGCAGTCGCCGGAGCTGCAAAATCGCAGCAAAGAGTTTTCCGACGGGTACTCGAAAATCCAAAAAGCCTACTCCATTCTGGAGCTAAACGGGCAGGCAGAGCATCTGCTGCAGCAGATCATGAACCAGCTCGGCGAAGACGGGAAACACCGCGAAGTCAAAATTATGTTGGATCTGATTCACCGGAACTATAACGAAAACCTCAAATTGGAGACGCTCTCCGGCATCTTCAACTATAACAGCGCATATTTAGGCAAATTGTTCAAGAACACGACCGGAGAATACTTTAACACGTACCTCGACAAGGTGCGGATCGAGAAAGCTAAACACTATTTAGAGGAAGGCCTGAAGGTCTATCAGGTGGCCGAAAAGGTCGGATACACCAATGTCGATTATTTTCACAGCAAATTCCGCAAATATGTCGGTACCTCACCTTCCGCATATCGCAAGCAGATGAACCATGCCTGATGCTACTCCATACGGCTCCTTTTTGAAGGGGCACTGATGTGTGTATTGGCCCTTTGCTATCGGGGCATATAGTCCATCGGCGGCGCTCTTCTGACGATTATCCCGTTGAATCAGGGAGTGGAGAAAGAGAAAATAGAAAAGAGAGAATTTAAACTGAAACTGAAACGCTCGGATGAAAAAATAAGAGTCCTACACCAACTGATCCATAAGCCAGCCTGTCCCGAAAATGACCATTCTCGTACGTCTGTACGCCTAGCAGCCCGTTCGTTCAGCAGTGGATTAAGCCGCTGCTGCAATGGACGGGTATTTTTGTTGTCGGGCGATTAACTGACGGTATGGGATCGCTGGAATGGACAGGCACATCTGCAACAGGTTCCGGCGCATCTCTTCCTCGGAAAAGGTCATGCGCAGGTAACGGCGGACGGTGTACTCATTCAAATACGCCTGCAAATGTGTTAGCCCCAAGGCAATATATGTGCGCTTAAGCGAGTTCCATGTGGCTCTTACTTCTTTCCGCAAGGGCAAATACAGCCGATAAGCCAAATGGAACGACTGAACGGTGGAGGTATGGACTTCAATATGATCATGGATGAACGCGGCGAGATCATGTCGGTCGGCACGTTGTCCTCTTTTATGCGATATCAGCTGGATCTTCACCCGCTCCGGCTCGCCATATTCCGTGACCGTGCAGCCGGCTACAACCGCGGTGGCATATGGCTGAGCAGCCGGATGATAACGCGACGAATCATACGCATACTGATCGCAGTTTACCTTCACGTCTCCAGAGAGCAGATTCCGGGCATCACATTCACCGAGGGTATGGCGGATTTTGTGCAGCATGAGCCAAGCGGTCTTGTAGGTAACTTGGATCACCTGACTCAACCGCAGCGCCGAGATACCGTCGGGAAGCAGAAACAGCTCCATGGCTTGGAACCACTTCACCAAAGGCAGATGGGTTCTTTCAAAAATTGTGCCGACCAAAGGCGATGCCTGATAGCCGCATCTTCTGCACTCAAACAACGGAAGGCGTCGGGAGGACAGACGGGTGCATTCGGTATAAGCGCAGCGCGGGCAGACGAAGCCGTTTGGCCACTTCATAGCGATGATCGCCTCGATACAGTCGGACTCACTTCGGAAACGGCTGCTGATAGAATGAAGCTTCGGATTCATACCTAAATCCATGTCCGATCCCTCCAATTTAAATCCCTCTAACTCAACAAATGCGTACATATGTTCTCTTTGTTATCATTATACCAAACACCTGTTCGTAAATCAAGAAAAATATCCCAAATAAACCATCTTATCTTCGTAAAAAACGGAATGATCAGCTCCATGAGCCACCTCATTTCTATCCCTCCTATGGATTTCCCAGTTCTGAACCAAAGGGATAATCGTGCAAAAAGGCTGCTAGAAGATCTCTTCCTCGATCTCCCCATTCTGAATAAAAGGGATATTCGTGAAAAGAGGTGCAGCTGGAAGATTCCCTTCCTCGATCCCCCCCGTTCTGAACGAAAGGGAAATCGCAGAAAGAAGGGCGCGAAATAGCCTATGGGGCTGCTGGAGAAGGGTGGATGACGATGGGGCCTTACCGACGATGAGGCCATGCTGGCGATAGGACGTGCCGGCCATGCGATATTTTTATATGAAAAATGATCTAATATTCCGTGTATCGCTGAAAGAAGACGCGGACTATGATAGGGTGGTAGACCTGATGGTATAAGCAGTGACAAATTCTTAAGCGCTTACAATGAAATGATAGAGTAGGAGAGCGAGGTAATTGTATGACGGACAACACGTACCAATATCCTTTTCAGAACCCTGATCTGCCGCTGGCGGAGCGGGTGGACGACTTGGTTAGCCGATTTACATTGGATGAGAAAATTGAGCTGATGTGCCAATTCCAAACGGAAGTGCCGCGGCTTGGCGTCAAAAAATACAAGCATGGCACGGAAGGCGCGCACGGCGTAGCTTGGTTGGGGGAAGCCACGTCCTTCCCGCAAAACACCGGACTAGCCTGCACCTGGAATCCCGAGTTGATGCGCCAAATCGGCTCGGTGATTGGGGATGAGGCGCGCGTGTATTTTCAGCGGAATCCGGAAGTGAACGGCTTGACGATCTGGGCGCCAACCGTAGATATGGAGCGCGATCCGCGTTGGGGCCGGACAGAGGAAGCCTACGGCGAAGATCCGCATCTCACGGGAGCGTTAACGACCGAACTGGTGAAGGGGCTGCAAGGCGATCATCCGTTTTATTACAAGGCGGTAGCCACGCTGAAGCATTTTTACGCAAATAACAATGAAATCGGTCGTGGCAGTGAATCGGTGAGCATCGATCCGCGCAACAAACGGGAGTATTATTTGAAAGCGTTTGAGCGGGCGTTCCGGGAAGGTCGCGCAGGTTCGATGATGACGGCTTACAACGGGATCAACGGTACGCCTTGCAACCTGAATTCGGAAGTCAACGAGATCGTCAAAGGCGAATGGGAGATGGACGGGTTTGTTGTCGGCGACGCCGGCGACGTCATGGGCACGGTGCTGGATCACAAATATGTGGAGTCTTATGCCGAAGCGGTTGCAGGGAGCATCAAGGCAGGCATCGACAGCATGACGGATGAGCAGCCGATTATGTTCCAGGCGCTGCGGAATGCGCTGGAGCAAGGATTGCTGGCTGAATCGGACTTGGACCGTGCGCTACGGAATGCCTTCCGCGTTCGCTTCCGGTTGGGTGAATTTGATCCGGAGGAGCGGAACCCGTACAGCCGCGTGCCGGAAGAGAAGCTGTGCGCACCGGAGCATGCGGCCTTGGCGCTAAAGGCTTCCCGCGAAGCGATCGTACTGCTGAAGAACGAAGGCTTACTGCCTTTACCGCAAACGTTAGGTTCTGTCGCGGTTGTCGGGCCGCTGGCCAATGAAGCCTATACCGACTGGTACAGCGGCACGCCGCCGTACCGCATCACCCCGCTTCAGGGCATTAAGAAGAAAATGGGCGATCGCCCCGTCCTGTTCGGAACTGGCCTGGATCGGATTCGCCTGCGCTCGGCCTTGACCGGTAAATATGTCCGGATCACGTCTGGCGAAGGAGCGGAAGCCGTTCTGGAGGCGACCGGCGAGAATGCGGCCGATGCGTCCGTTTTTGAGCGTAACGATTGGGGCTGGGGCTCCATCACGCTGCGGTCGGTGGAGAACGGCAAGTTCGTGACGGAGACCGAATCGGGATTGCTGACGGCGACGGCGAACGAAGCAAGCGGCTGGTTTGTCAAGGAAGTGTTCGACTTCCGCCCGGCTTTGAGCGGCAAGGTCGAGTTGAAGGCGTGGAACGGACGGCCGATCGTCTTGAACGAACGCGGCGGGTTGATTGCTGTGGGTGAGAATGTTTTTGATAATGCCGTGAAGGTGGAGAGTCGCCTTCCAGGAGAACAATGGATCGTGGAAATTGTGGAGAGCGGGATCGAGCAAGCCGTACAGGCTGCCAAATCGGCGGAGACGGCGGTTGTCTTCGTGGGCAACAACCCGTTCATCAATGCGAAGGAAACGATCGACCGGGTGGACATCGTGCTTCCGCCGGCGCAGCAAGCATTAATTCAAGCCGTAAGAGCGGTGAATCCTAATACGGTGGTCGTCATCGTCGGCAGCTATCCGTTTGCAGTGAACTGGGAGAACGCGCATGTACCGTCGATCCTGTTTACCTCTCATTCCGCCCAAGAGCTGGGCCATGCCGTGACTGACGTGCTGTTCGGCGACTATAATCCGGCGGGGCGGTTGAATATGACCTGGTACCAATCGGTGGACCAACTGCCGGACATTATGGATTACGACATTATTAAGGGCAAACGGACTTATCAATATTTTGACGGCGAGGTGCTGTATCCGTTTGGTCATGGGCTTAGCTATACGACGTTTGAATATAGCGATCTTGCACTGGATCGGGCCGCGATAGGTCAGGATGGCGAGGTTCAGATTTCGTTTGATGTGCGTAATGCCGGGAACATAGCCGGGGACGAAGTGCCGCAACTGTACGTGCGAATCGGGCAATCGCGCGTGCCGCGGCCGCTGAAGACGTTGAAGGGCTTTACCCGCCTGCATTTGCAGCCGGGTGAGACGCAGCGGGTGACCTTTGCACTGAAAGCAGAAGAGCTGGCGTTCTGGGACGTGACCCGAGATCGCTATTGCGTGGAGTCGGGCGAATATACGGTGATGGTTGGCCCTTCCTCGGACGAGATCGCCTTGACGGCAACGCTTCAGGTTGACGGCGAAACCGTGCCTCCGCGCTCGCTGCGTGAACCAGTCCGCGCGGTCAACTATGACGACTACGAGCAAGTTTTCCTCGATGAATGCCGTGAAGGCGGTGAATGCATCCGGCTGAAAAGCGAACGCGGGTGGATTGCCTTCCGTGATGTCGAACTAGGCGAAGGAGCATCCCGATTTGAAGCCCGGGTATCGGGGAATCTGAAGGGCGGTGAAATCGCCGTAACGCTGGATTCTCCGGATGGCGAGTCGGTGATCACCTGCAAGATCCTGCCTACCGGCGGTCGCCAAGCTTGGACAACGGTCACCGCAGAAGCCGCGGCAAGCTTGTCGGGCCGGCATGATGTGTACCTGCATTTGCAAGGTGAAACGCAAATCAGCTGGTTCCGGCTGGGCTAAACCTACGGCTACTTCCTGTGATTACTTATTGAATCAACCGCAATCAGCGAACCTAGACCTCAACCGAAGCATGCAGCCGTTTGCGGAATTCCGAAGGCGAGCAATTCATCGCTTTACGGAACACGCGGATGAAGTAACTGATGTTGTCGAAGCCGACCTCCAGCGCGATATCGGAGATTTTTCGTTCCGGATCGCGCAGCAGCTCGGCGGCCTGGCGGATCCGGTACGAATTGATATAATCCATCGGCGTCTGTCGGGTCATCGACTTAAAGAAGCGGCAAAACTGTCCTTCGCTCATCGGAATCAGCGCCGCCAGCTCCGCCAGCCGGATGGGATGGCTGTAGTTCTGCTGAATATGCTGAATGACCGTTTTGAGCCGGTCGATTTTGGACGATTCGCTGCGGGTGCTGCTATAGGAGCGGTTGACGGCCCGGCCGGTAGCCGCGATCTCCGACAGCATCAAGTAGAGATGCCCTTTGACGGCGCCTTCATAGCCGGGCGCCTCGGTGCTGCAGCTGCGCATCAACGTCACGATATGCTCCAGAAGTGATAAGTCTGCCGCGGTCTCGCGCCGGATATGGCGAGGAAACGTCGCCTTCCGTTCCTGCAAGGGCAGCACCAGGTTCTCCTGGACCGCATCATAATGTGCGCTGGCTAGCAGCTGCGTATCGAATACGAGTGAGAAGAATGCGCAGCCCTGCTCACCATGCGCATGGGCGGCGTGAATGTCGCCGCCGTCGATAAACACCGCTTCCCCGGCACGAACCGGGAAGTAATCGGTATCGACCTGAAACAGCGTCTCGCCTTCCAGGCAATAGAAGAACTCGGCTTCATCATGCCAATGGCAGTCGATGACATGTTCACCAGGGCCATAGCGGTACCAATAGGTTCCAAACGGCTGCCGCTCGTTGCCGTGACTCTTGCTCTCTTTCAGAGAGCGGCGAAGCGCCTGATCCATATACGGTCACCTCATCAAAATAGTGTTATATTTTGGCTTGATAATGTTAGTTTTATTTGAGTGATATCAGTATAATGCAAGTATAGAGCGTTTTCATAAGAAAAACAATGTGACGAAAGGCGGTATTCCACCCATGAAGTTTACCGATGGCAACTGGCTGATTCGCGAGGAGTTTACGCTCTCCACCGCGGTGCAGGCCTATGATTTTCAAGTCAAAGACCATACTTTAATTGCCTCCGCCTCCACAACTCCGCTTCGCGGCCGGGGCGATATGATTAATACGACATTGCTGACGATGCAGTTCCACTCTCCGTTGCCGGGGGTCATTGGTGTTAAGCTGATCCATTTTGCGGGGACAGTGGACCATGGTCCTCATTTTGAATTGGCAAAGGGCGGCGACCATGCCGAGATAACCGAAACCGAGCATTATGCCGAGCTCAAGAGCGGCAACCTTAGCGTCCGCATTAACAAAGGCCCGCAATGGTCCGTGGACTTCTTCCGCGGCGACGAGCGGATTACCGGCAGCGGCTACAAATCGATGGCGCATATCACCGAAAGAGGCGGCAACACCTATATGCGCGAAGAGCTTGACCTGCGCGTCGGCGAATGGGTGTATGGTTTGGGCGAACGCTTCACCTCGTTCCTCAAGAACGGTCAAGTGGTTGACATCTGGAACAAGGACGGCGGGACAAGCTCTGAGCAGTCCTATAAGAACATTCCTTTTTACGTGACAAATAAAGGATATGGCGTGTTTGTAAACGATCCGGGTGCGGTTTCGTTTGAAGTCGCATCGGAAAAAGTCAAAAAAGTACAATTTAGTGTTCCCGGCGAATCGCTGGAATATTTCGTCATCGACGGTCCGGAGCCAAAGGATGTGCTGAACAAGTACACCGATCTGACCGGCAAACCGTCCCTTCCTCCGGCGTGGAGCTTTGGCTTGTGGCTGACGACCTCGTTTACAACCGACTATGACGAGGCGACCGTTAACTCCTTTGTGGACGGCATGGCAGAGCGTGATTTGCCGCTGCACGTCTTCCACTTCGACTGCTTCTGGATGCGTGAATTCCATTGGACGGACTTCAAATGGGATGAGCGCGTATTCCCGGATCCAGTGGGCATGCTGAAGCGCCTGAAGGAGAAAGGCTTGAAAATTTGCGTTTGGATCAACCCGTACATCGGTCAGCGCTCCCGTCTGTTTGAGGAAGGGAAGAAGAACGGTTACCTCGTGAAAAAAGCAAACGGTGACGTATGGCAATGGAACCTTTGGCAGCCGGGTATGGCGCTGGTAGACTTCACAAATCCGGCGGCTTGCGAATGGTTTGCCGGATATTTGCGGGAGCTGATCGACATGGGCGTCGACTGCTTCAAAACCGACTTCGGCGAACGGATTCCAACGGATGTCGTGTATCACGATGGCTCCGATCCAGTGAAAATGCATAACTACTATACGTACCTGTACAACAAAGTTGTTTTTGAAGTACTGGAAGAGAAGCTGGGTAAAAATGAAGCAGCTTTGTTCGCACGTTCAGCAACCGTCGGCGGCCAGAAGTTCCCGATCCACTGGGGCGGCGACTGCTACGCGGATTATGAGTCGATGGCAGAAAGCCTTCGCGGCGGCTTGTCGTTGGGCTTAGCCGGCTTCGGCTTCTGGAGCCACGATATCGGCGGCTTTGAGAACACCGCTCCGGCGCATGTGTTCAAGCGTTGGCTGGCCTTCGGCTTGCTGTCCAGCCACAGCCGTCTGCACGGCAGCAGCTCCTACCGCGTGCCTTGGGCTTATGATGACGAGGCAGTGGACGTAACCCGGTTCTTCACCAAGCTAAAATGCCGTTTGATGCCGTATATGTTCGATATTGCGTTCCAAGCGACGCAACAAGGTGTACCAACAATGCGGGCGATGTTCCTGGAATTCCCGGACGATCCAGCGGCCGAAACCTTGGACCGTCAATATATGCTGGGTGACTCGCTGCTTGTAGCGCCGGTGTTCAGCGAACAAGGCGACGTGACGTACTATCTGCCGGACGGCCAGTGGACCCATCTGCTGTCGGGCCAAACGGTAGAAGGCGGCAAATGGCGCAAAGAGAAATACGACTTCTTCAGCTTGCCGCTGTTCGTTCGCCCGAACTCGATTCTGGCGACAGGAGCTAACGATGTTCGTCCAGATTACGACTATGCCAATGAAGTCCAACTTGGCTTGTATGCGATCGAAGACGGGGCAACCGTATCCCGTACGGTACGCAACATTAAAGGCGAAGCTGAGCTTCAAGTTACAGTCGTTCGCGAAGGCAAGCTTGTGAAGGTGACTGCGGAAGGCGCGGGCAAACCGTTCTACGTAACATTGCACGGCATGGGCGAAGCGGAATCGGTGCAAGGGGCTACGTTGTCCAGTAATGGCGCTGTAAAAGTGGAGGCTTTCACAGGCAAAACCGAACTGCAAATCACCTTGAAATAATTGGTCCTAGACCTCGATCGCATCTTAATTTAATATGTGACAGACATCCCCGGCGCACGGTACGTGCCCGGGGTAACTGAAATATCCCCTTTCCCTTGGATGAAGGGGATATTTCCATTTAGATGAGAGGTGATCCGATTTGATAAGCAAACTGATTCGCATCACCAATAATTTGCGGTTGAAGCATAAGCTGCTCATTTCCTATATCGTCGTGGTCATGATTCCGGTCCTGATTGTCGGCGTTGCCGTAACCGCTTACTTTCGCAATCAAGCCATGGATCGGGCGATCGCCCAAACTACCAATAACGTCGAGAAGGTGAAAACCCGGACCGCCGCGTTGCTTCGGGTGCCGATGGACATCTCCGATATTTTTATGCTCGATGAAGGGCTGGAGAAAATCGTCAGCACTCCGTATCCCAATGTGCTGGAGCTGACCAAAGCGTACCTCAATTACAATGATTTTCGCGCTTACGACAGAACCTATCGGGAAGTGTCGGGGATTCGTTTCTATTACGATAATCCGACCTTGATCAACAACCTGGAATTAATCCCGGTGAATGAGGAGATCAAGGGGATGTATTGGTACCAACAAGCGATGAAGAACAAAGACATCGGGTGGTTTTACATTGACGACAAGCAGGAGGTTCCAGTGAAGCGGCTCAGTCTCGTTCGGCAGATCTCTTTTAAAGGAACGAAGAAAAGCGGAGTTCTTATGGTCATTATGAATCAGGAGGAACTCAACCGGATGCTGCAGCAAGAACCTTTTGAGACGCTGATCACCGATGATTTAGGTTATGTGGTGGCCGCCAATAATCCGGCGATCGTCGGCAAGACACTGGAAGATCTAGATTACGGCATCGACTTGCGAACCCAGCAAAAGGGGACGTTTCAGGTGGATATCCAGGGGGTTCCATCCTATCTCGTTATCGACACCTTGAATCCGGAAGCCAGCATGAACGGGCTAAAGTTTATTTCCGTATTTGCGACGGAGCCGATTGTGAAGGACGCCAATACCGTAAGCCTTGTCGGATTGCTGATCATTCTACTCGTATTGCTGATTGCGCTGGTATTCGTATACACCGTCTCTTTCTTGACTACCAACCGGATGCTGCGGCTAAGCCGGCACTTAAATCGTCTGGCTTTAGGGGACCTCAACGTCGTATCGCGGATCGATGGGAATGATGAGATTGGCCAGCTGTCTCGGCAGTTCAACTACATGGTGGATAGTATCCGCCGGCTCATGAACCAGGTCGTTGAGAAAACAGAACAAAACAATGCCCTGGAGCTAGCCCAACGCGAGATTAAGCTGAAGATGATGGCCAGCCAGATTAATCCGCATTTTTTGTTTAACGCTTTAGAGTCCATCCGGATGAACGCTCATCTGAAGGGGGACAAAGAAATCGCCAACGTGGTCCGGCTGCTAGGCAAGATGATGCGCAAAAATTTGGAAGTCGGGCGGGAAAGCACACCGTTGAAGGAAGAGCTGGAAATGGTCAGCTCCTATCTGGAAATTCAGAAGTTTCGTTATGAGGACCGCTTAACTTATTCCTTAACTATTGATCCTGCAGCCAGCGCCATTCGGGTACCGCCGCTGATCATTCAGCCGCTCGTTGAGAACGCGGTCGTGCACGGGGTGGAGGACAAGGAAGAAGGCGTCCATGTTGAGGTGAATATTCAGAGAGACAAGGGATTGGTTCGCGTCTCGGTACAGGATAACGGAATGGGAATGACTCCGGAGCGGCTTGAAGAGGTCATGCGCTTCATCTCCGGTTCGACGGAGCCGGAACAGGGACGCATCGGGCTGCGTAACGTGCATCAAAGGCTTGTCCTCTCCTATGGGGAAGCGCACGGATTGCGGATCGTCAGCGAGTATGGCGTGGGCACGAAAATCAGCTTTACGATCCCGGCGGGGGGGAATCTCTAATTTTTATATGGTTTTGTTTGAAATCTCTCGGGTATTTCGTCAGCCGCTCCTCCCTTATCATTAAGCTATAGCAGACAAGGGGGGGAGAAATTGAGATGGAAACGCTGTCAACTCAGCCTGAAACCAGAAATGTAAGCGCAACCCCTGCGCCGCAGAAGAAGCGAAAGAACGGTATCTGGCGGAGCATTTTGCAGCAAAAGTACTTGTACTTAATGTCCATGCCATTCGTGATCTGGTTGTTTGTATTCAACTACCTTCCGGTGTGGGGATGGACGATGGCTTTCCAAAACTATAAGCCGGCGAAATCCTTCTCGGAGCAAAAATGGGTAGGATTTAAAAACTTCGTGGACTTGTTCCAGGACGAGCGGTTTTACCTGGTCCTCCGTAATACGCTGGCGATGAGCTTTATGGGGCTGGTCGCGGGATTCGTGATTCCGATCACCTTTGCGGTGTTGTTGAACGAGCTGCGCGGCAAATATTTCAAACGGACGGTTCAGACGATTTCCTACCTTCCGCACTTTGTATCTTGGGTAGTCGTCGCCGGGATCGTGACGAAAATGCTCTCGATCGACGGCGGGATCGTCAACGAGATTTTAGTTTCCTTGCATATCATTGACGAACCCATCCAATTCATGGCCCAAGGGAAATGGTTTTGGGGAATTGTAACCGCTTCCGACGTATGGAAAGAAACCGGTTGGAACGCCATCATTTATTTGGCAGCGATCACCGGCATCGATAAAGAGCTGTACGAAGCGGCACGGGTCGATGGAGCCGGACGTTTCCGGCAAATTTGGAACATTACGCTGCCGGGGATCCGGACGACGATTTCGGTACTGCTGATTATGTCGATCGGCCATTTGATCGGCATCGGGTTCGAGAAGCAGTTCCAGCTGAGCAACTCGCTCGTCACCGACTATTCCGAAGTGTTGGACTTGTACGCACTGAACTACGGTATCAATATCAGCCGTTTCTCCTATGGTACAGCCATCAGTATGTTCACGTCCGTGGTCAGCATCATCCTGCTGCTTACGGCCAACGGAATCATGAAGAAAACGACAAAAGAGAGCATCATGTAAAGGGAGGGAGAAGGGCGATGGCAAGTTCAAGCAGAGGCTTTAATGATACGCGGGGCGATAAAATCTTCAACATTTGCAACATCATTCTCATGAGCGTCATTTTGGTCATCACGTTGTATCCTTTCCTGAACGTGTTGGCGATCTCCTTTAATGATTCCACCGATACGGTTCGAGGCGGCATTTACATCTGGCCGCGGGAATTCACTTTGGAGAACTATAAAACGATCTTTAATTATTCCAGCCTGATTACCGGCTTTAAAATTACGATTTACCGGACGGTTCTTGGGACCGTGCTTGGCTTGATCAGCGCCTCAATGCTGGCCTATACGCTAAGCCGGCCGGATTTCAAATCCCGGAAGTTTGTATCCACCTTCCTGGCGTTGACGATGTACTTCTCCGGCGGTTTGGTTCCAACCTACATGCTGATGCGCCATCTCGATTTGATCGGCACGTTCTGGATTTACATCTTACCGGGCGTTGTCAGCGCGTTTAACGTGTTCGTTATCCGTTCCTTTATCGACGGGTTGCCGTATGCATTGCAGGAATCTGCCAAGCTGGACGGAGCCAACGACTTCACGATTTACTACAAAGTGATTCTGCCGCTCTGTAAGCCGGTACTGGCGACCATCGCCTTGTTCCTGGCGGTAGGCCAATGGAACTCTTGGTTCGACACTTATCTGTACAACGGGAACAAAGCGCATTTGACGACGCTTCAATATGAGTTGATGAAAATTTTACAAAGCACCAACCAAGGCGCAAGAATGATCAACGCCAACGATATGGCGAATCAGATGGCTCAGGTATCGCCGGAATCCATCAAAATGGCGATCACTATCGTTGTAACGGTACCGATCTTGATCGTTTATCCGTTCTTGCAGCGTTACTTCGTAGATGGGATGACGCTGGGCGCCGTCAAGGCTTAACCCTAGAGCCTGCCGGGCGGTAAGCCCGATGGATTAACGCCGCCAAATCCGCCTCCGCCGCAAGCTGCATCAGCGGCGGGGCGGCACTCGGCGGGTGGGAGCAATTTCTTTTTCAATCAAAGATGAAAGCCTTTACTTTTTTGGGTAACACCGGGAATGAGGGAAGCAACTCAGGTATCAGCAGGCGAAAGCCTGTTCATACAATACAAGTTTGATCAAGATGACGAGGGGGAACGTAGAAATGAAGTGGAAAAGCCCTAAAGCATTCGCGGCGATCTTGCTCGCGAGTACGGTGTTGGTTGCGGGTTGCGGAAGTAACGGTAACAATGCTGCCAACAGCAGCAATACCGGCAACGCGGGAAGCAATGCGGAAGCGTCCGCAGATAACAGCCCGATCACCTTTACCTTCTTTGGTGCGGATGCCAGCCCGAACTGGAACAACATGCAGGACGATGTAGGCAAAGTGATTACAGAGAAAACCGGTGTAACGCTTGAAGCCGAGTTTGACGTAGGTGCCGGCGGCGGCGAAAACAAAATCGCGCTGATGGCCGCAAGCGGTGACGTTCCGGATCTAATTTTTGCCAAAGGGGAATTGAGCAAGCTGGTGGATGCCGGTCTCATTATCGACTTGGCTCCGCTTATTGAAGAGCATGCACCAAACCTGAAGAAAATTTTCAGCGAAAATATGAACCGTCTGAAATACAGCAACGATGATCCTGCGATTTATTCTATCTTCACGAATGGCGGCGTGGATCAGCAGTACTTCGACGCTGGCGGCGGCTTCGAAATCCAGCAACGCGTTTTGAAAGAGCTGGGATATCCGAAGATTCGTACGGTTAAGGATTTTGAAAACGTGCTGAAGCAGTATGTAGAGAAACACCCGACTACAGACGGTCAGCCAACCATTCCGCTGACACTGAGCGCCGATGACTGGAGAATCATGATTACGGTAACGAACCCGGCGTTCCTGACAACAGGTGCACCGGACGACGGCGAATATTATGTCAATCCGGAAACTTATGAGGCGATGCTGCATTACAAACGTCCGGAAGAGAAGGAATACTTCCGCTGGCTGAATCACATGTATAACGAAGGCCTCCTGGATAAAGATACATTCGTGCAAAAAGAAGACCAATACAAAGCGAAAATTGCCAGCGGCCGCGTGCTTGGCCTGATCGACCAAGAGTGGGGATATCAGGATGCAGAAAACGCGTTGAAAACAGCTGGTAAAGACGAGTACACTTACGCGCACTTCCCGGTTACATTGACGGAGGAATATGAAGATCATTCCTTCCAACAAGCAGGCGTTGACGGCTACGGAATCAGCATCACCACAGCATGTAAAGATCCGGTTCGCGCCATCAAATTTATCGACTGGCTGTCTTCTGACGAAGGTCAGGTTTTGAGAAACTGGGGCGTAGAAGGTAAACACTATACGGTTGATGAGAACGGCCAACGCGTCATTCCAGCCGACATTCAAGAACGTAAAGTAAATGACAGCACGAACTTCACGAAGGAATCCGGCATCAGCTTGTACCGCATCTTCGGTGCGAACTATGGTGACGGCGTGAAAGATCCTTCGGGCAACTACTACACCACGAACTTCCCTGAGCAAATCGTGGCAGGCTACACCGAAGCTGAAAAAGAAACGTTGAAAGCTTACAATGCAACAACTTGGAAAGACCTGTTCCCAGGTGAAGATGCATTCCCTGCGAAGGATTGGGGCGCTCTGTACAACATGCCTGTTCCTACGGACGGCGATTACCAAGTGATTTACCAAAAAACGCAGGATATCATCCGTAAGCGGATTCCGGAAGCGATTCTGGCGAAGGAAGCCGATTTCGACAAGATTTATGACGCTTTCCTTGAAGAGCTGGACAAAGCCGGCGCGAAGAAGATGGAAGCCGAGTATACGGAATTGGTTAAGAAGAGAGTCGAATTGTTTACCGGTAAGAAATTGTAATTGTAGCTTAGCAGTAACAATCTAAATAGGATTGCAAAAAGGCCCGTGTGTTTTCGGGCCTTTTTGCGCCAGTTAGCCATTATATACATCATTCAGGAGGATGAGGAAACTGAACTATTCGGAGCAAACGGAGTGGAAGCTATGGTATGATCGCCCCGCTTCTCGCTGGGAGGAAGCTCTTCCCGTTGGAAACGGGCGAATCGGCGGGATGGTCTTCGGCGGGATTCATCGCGAGCGGATTGCGCTGAATGAAGATACGTTATGGTCGGGATTCCCCCGGGACCCGCAAAACTACGATGTGCTGCGTCACCTTGGACCGGCCCGGGAACTGATCTTCGCCGGCAAATACAAAGAGGCCGAGAAACTGATCGATGCGAAAATGCTAGGCCGACGCACGGAATCCTACCAGCCGCTTGGGGATTTGTGGCTGGAGCAGGGAGATTCGGCGACGGAGGCCGATGGGAATGAGCTGCGGGGATTCCGACGGGAATTGGATCTGGCGACCGGGATCGCAACGACGACTTATCGGATCGGGGGGGCGGAATATCGCCGCGAGGTATTCATCAGTGCGGTTGATCAGGTGATGGTTCTCCGCATTACGGCGCTGGGGAGTGAACCTGTGAATATGGCCGCTTCGTTGGACTCTCTTCTTCGTCATCAAGCCTTCGGCGGGCCGGCGGGAACGGCACGGATCTGCATGAGAGGCCAGGCCCCCAGCCATATTGCCGACAATTATCGCGGGGACCATCCGCAGTCGGTCTTATACGAGGACGGCTTGGGCCTCACCTTTGAGGCCCAGCTCTTGGCGCTGCCGGAGGGCGGCGGCACGGTGCAGGCAGATGCCTCAGGCCGGCTAACGGTGAGCGGGGCGAAGGCGGTGACGCTGCTGCTGGCAGCCGCCACGGATTACGCCGGCTATGATCAGGCGCCGGGAAGCGGCGGCATCGACCCGGCGGAGCGATGCCAGGCGGCGCTGGATGCGGCCGCAGCGCTTGGCTATGAGCAGCTGCGTCAGCGCCATGAGGCGGATCACCGCCGGCTGTTCGGCCGCGTTGAGCTGCGGCTGGGCCGCGCGGAGGAGGCCGCCGAGCGGGCAGCCCGTCCGACCGACGAGCGGCTTGAGGCTTATCGCCGCGGAGAGTCGGACCTTGGGCTGGAGTCGTTGTATTTTCACTACGGCCGATATTTGCTGATGGCCAGCTCCCGGACGGGGACGGAGGCTGCTCATCTGCAGGGCATCTGGAATCCGCATGTGCAGCCGCCGTGGAACTGCGGGTATACGACCAACATCAATACGCAAATGAATTATTGGCACGCAGAGGTGGCGGGGCTGGCCGATTGCCATGAGCCGTTGTTCGAGCTGATCCGTGATCTTAGCGTAACCGGAGCCCGAACGGCGCGGATTCATTACGGCGCCCGGGGCTGGGTCGCTCATCACAATGTGGATGTATGGCGCCAATCCACGCCATCGGACGGCGAGGCTAGCTGGGCGTTCTGGCCGATGGGCGGCGTGTGGCTGTGCCGCCATTTATGGGAGCATTACGAATTTGGGCTGGACGAGCAGTTTCTGCAGGAAACGGCGTATCCACTGATGAAGGGAGCTGCCGAGTTTTGCCAGGATTGGCTGGTGCCCGGACCGGACGGACGGCTGGTTACAGCCCCGTCGACTTCGCCGGAGAACAAGTTCCTGACACCGGATGGCGGAGAGCCTTGCAGTGTGTCTGCTGGCAGTACGATGGATCTGTTCTTGATCCGTGAACTGTTGGAGCATACGATTCGGGCCGCAGAAATTCTTAAGGTTGACGAGGCGTGGCGACAAGAGCTGGCCGATACGCTCACGCGTATGGCTGAGCCGCAGATCGGCCCGGACGGCCGGCTGCAGGAGTGGAGCGAGCCGTTTGCAGAAGCCGAGCCGGGACATCGGCACGTGTCCCATTTGGTTGGCTTCTACCCGGGCAATGCGATCACGGTGCGGCAGACGCCGGAGCTGGCGGAAGCTGTCCGCCGCACGCTGGAGGAGCGCATCCGGAACGGCGGAGGCCATACCGGCTGGAGCTGCGCCTGGCTGATTAACCTGTACGCCCGGCTGGGCGACGGGGACACCGCTCACCGGTTCGTGAACACGCTGCTGTCACGTTCCACGTATCCGAACCTGTTCGACGATCATCCGCCGTTCCAGATCGACGGCAACTTCGGCGGAGCAGCCGGCATCGCCGAGATGCTGCTGCAAAGTCATATGGGCGGCATCGACCTGCTGCCGGCCCTGCCTGCGGCCTGGACGAGGGGGCAAGTGAGCGGCCTGCGAGCCCGCGGAGGGTTTACCGTCGACATGACGTGGGAGGAGGGCCGTCTGACGTCGGCCTGCATCACGTCAACGTCCGGCGGCGAGTGCACGCTGCGCGGGCTGCATGGCCTGAGCGTCCGCTTGCCGGACGGCCGCACCGTGCAGGAAGGTGAACGCTTCCAGACGGAGCCGGGGGCGACGTACCTCGTAGGCTAGAAGGAAAAGCCCCGAATTTCTCGCGGGGGGCGCTCGGCGTCAAATGAATGCAAAAGTGCAGTTTTCCACGAAAAAAAGCCCTCCCCTTTTGGGTTAGGCTTTGTTAGACGAATGCGCCGTACCGCCCCGGACTTGAACGTTCCCTAATGCAGCCTGCGGAACTGCTGGGGCGTCATGCCTGTGTGCTTGCGGAACGTGGCGACGAAGTGGCTGGCATCGCGAAAGCCCGTTTTGCCGGCAATCGCAGCGACGGTGATGCCGGGTTCGCTGGCCAAATGCTCCTTCGCCTTATGGATGCGCATTTGCGTGAGGTAACTGTATGGGGCGATGCCAAACGATTGCTGGAACAGCTTGCTGAGATGTCGCCCGGACATTCCGGCTACTTCCGCCAACGTATCCAGCCCCACGTCTGGATTGCCGTATTCCCGCTCCATCCAGGCGAGCAACGGCCCCAGCTTCTCCATGATTCGCGGGACAGCGCTGCTGCTTACTTGGCCGAATTGGCTCAGGACAGCGAGGAACCGGTATACCTCAGTTGAGGTCTCCAGGCCAAACGGGTCCTGAATGCTGTCCAGCCGGTTCAGCAAGTGGCCGAGCAACGGGGAGATGGGGGCCTCCGGTTCCCAGCGGAACAGGACGGCCTCCCGGATGCCAAACGCAGCCAATATCGATCCGGCAGCCGCTCCGCCAAAGGTGAGGTAATAGGTCTCCCATGTCGAGCTCCGCTTGGCCTGATAAGCGTGAGGCATACCTGGCGGCAACAGCATCCCGCTGCCTGGCTGAAGCAGGAACGTACCGCTGCCCAACGTTAGCTCTCCCTCGCCCTCGGCGGTATGCAGCCAATGGTAATAAGGGTAGCCGTCCGGGCGGACAATTTTCTCTTGATTTGGATTATAGCCGACGCTTTCGAGGAGTAAGGGAAGATCCGGCGTGGCAGCCGGAGAAAAAACAAAACGGGTAAAGGCCCGTGAACTCATCGTACGAAATGCCTCCTAGGTATGATCCATATTATTATATTACAATTCGAAATTATTATATATAAAGCGGGAAATTTCAACCTTACAATGGACTTAGAAGTTATATATTGTAAAAGGATGTGGATATGGTGATCAACGAGAAACTGCCGAAGATTTGGTACGGCGGCGACTACAATCCAGAGCAGTGGGGACCAGACGTCTGGAAAGAGGACGAGCGGATGTTCAAACTGGCTGGGATTGATGTGGCGACGGTCAACGTTTTTTCCTGGGCGATGATTCAACCGAGCGAGGAAACGTATGACTTTGCACAATTGGACGAAACGATCGACCGCTTGTATAAAAGCGGCGTGTATGTCTGCCTGGCGACCAGCACTGGGGCTCACCCGGCATGGATGGCTCGCAAATATCCGGACGTGCTGCGCGTAGACGTGCAGGGACGGAAACGCCGGTTTGGCGGACGTCATAACTCTTGCCCCAATTCGCCGACCTATCGCAAATACGCTGCCCGTCTGGCCGGCAAGCTGGCAGAACGATACAAGGATCATCCGGGGCTGTTAATCTGGCACGTGTCCAATGAATACGGCGGCTACTGCTATTGCGACAACTGTGCAGCGGCCTTCCGCGTCTGGCTGCGGGAACGTTACAAGACGCTGGATGAGCTCAACCGGGTATGGAATACGCGATTCTGGGGCCACACGTTTTATGATTGGGAAGAGATTGTGGTGCCTAACGAACTCAGTGAAGAATGGGGCGGAAACCGTACGAATTTCCAAGGGATTTCGCTGGATTACCGGCGCTTCCAGTCCGATTCGCTGCTGGAGTGCTACAAGCTGGAATACGACGAAATCAAGAAGCATACGCCTAACGTTCCGGTAACCACTAACTTGATGGGCTTTTATCCGGAATTGGATTACTTTAAATGGGCGAAATCTATGGACATTGTTTCTTGGGATAACTACCCGTCCTTGGATACGCCGGTTAGCTTCACGGCCATGGCTCATGACTTGATGCGCGGGTTGAAGAGCGGCGCTCCGTTCATGCTGATGGAACAGACGCCAAGCCAGCAGAACTGGCAGCCGTACAACTCGCTGAAGCGCCCTGGCGTAATGCGGCTTTGGAGCTATCAGGCCGTAGCTCGCGGCGCCGACACGGTCATGTTCTTCCAGCTGCGCCGCTCGATTGGGGCGTGCGAGAAATATCATGGGGCGGTTATTGAGCACGTGGGCCACGAGCATACCCGGGTCTTCCGTGAAGTAGCGGAGCTGGGCCGAGAGCTGGATCAGCTGGGCGATACGCTGTTGGATGCGCGGACGGAAGCCAAGATCGGCATCGTCTATGACTGGGAGAACCGTTGGGCGATCGAGCTTTCCAGCGGCCCATCCGTAGCCTTAAATTACGTCAATGAAGTGCACAAATATTACGATACGTTGTTCCAAATGCATGTAGAGAGCGACATGGTGTCAGTGGAGGAGGATTTCAGCAAATACGAAATCCTGATTGCCCCGGTGATGTATATGGTGAAGCCGGGCTTTGCGAAGAAAGTGGAGGAGTTCGTAGCTGGCGGAGGTACGTTTGTCACCACCTTCTTCAGCGGCATCGTGAACGAGAACGATCTGGTGACGCTTGGCGGGTATCCAGGTGAGCTGCGCTCCGTTCTAGGTATTTGGGCAGAGGAAATCGACGCTCTGTTGCCGGGCCATACGAACCAAATCGTGATGAAAGAAGCTTGGGGTGCGTTGTCCGGACAGTATGAATGCGGCCTCTTGTGCGATTTAATTCACGCCGAAGGCGCGGAAGTGCTGGCGGAATACGGCTCTGATTTCTATCAGGGGATGCCGGTCGTGACGGTCAATTCGTTTGGCAAAGGACGCGCGTATTATGTGGCAAGCAGCCCGGACGCCGCCTTCTTGCAAGGATTCCTGAAGAACCTCTGCGAGGAGAAAGGGATCCAGCCGCTGCTGGATGCGCCAGAAGGCGTTGAAGTAGCACGCCGCGTGAAGGATGGCAAAGCTTTCTTGTTCCTGTTGAACCATAACGAAGGGCCCGCCGAGGTGGAGATTGGGTCCGAAGCTTATAAGGACCTGTTGGCGCAAACGGAAGTGTCGGGGACGGTTCAAGTCCCTGGCCGAGGCGTTGTCATTTTGGAAGGGAAAAAATAAAGACCATAAAAAACCGCAAGGCCGTTTATGTCAGGCCTTGCGGTTTTTGCAAATCGGAGAGGTTCAGCTGTTCTCCAAAATTGTGTTCAGCGTTGTCCGATCCAGTCCGCGCACGAGGCGGATCAACAGCTCCTTCGCTGCAGCGTAATCATCCGTGTGGATGATCGAGGAGGACGTGTGGATGTAGCGGGAGCAAATACCGATCACGCTCGAGGGGACGCCGGTGCCGCTGAGATGCACTTGACCGGCATCCGTGCCGCCCGGCGACACGAAATATTGGTACTTAATCTTGTGTGTATCCGCCGTATCACGGATATATTCGACCAAGCCGCGATGGGTGATCATCGTCGGGTCGAGGATACGCAGCAGGGTGCCTTCACCCAGCCGGCCAAACGCTTTTTTGTCGCCGGTCATATCGTTGGCGGCGCTGGCATCCAAGGCGAAGAAGATGTCTGGCTTGATGAGGTTCGCCGCTGTCCGAGCACCTCTAAGGCCAACTTCTTCTTGCACGTTCGCCCCGGCATAAAGCACATTTGGCAGCTTCTCACCGTGCAGTGCTTCAAGCAGTTCAATCGCTAATCCAACGCCGTAGCGGTTATCCCAGGCTTTCGCCATAATTTTCTTCGGATTGACGAGAGGGGTGAACTTGCAAATCGGCACGATTTGCTGGCCGATCCGCACCCCTGCGGCTTCGGCTTCCTCCCGGCTGTCCGCGCCGATATCCAGATACATCGATTTGAGATCTACCGGCTTGTTGCGCTGCGACTCATCCAGCAGGTGGGTCGGAATCGATCCGACGACGCCGACGATTGGCCCGTTTGGCGTAATGATTTGCAGGCGTTGCGCCAAAACGGCCTGACTCCACCAGCCGCCAAGCGGTTGGAACGACACCATTCCGTTGTCGCTGATTCCGGTGGTCATGAAGCCCACTTCGTCAAAATGACCAGCCACCATGACCCGAGGCCCTTGCTCATCTCCGCGCAAGACCCCGAACAGCCCGCCAAGGTTATCCTGCACGAATTCCTGCGTGTAGGCCGACATTTTCTGTTTGACGAGGGCCCGCAGTTCTCGTTCAAATCCAGGAGCCGCTGGAAACTCCGTCAGTTCTTTAAATAGCTCGCGCGTTTTTTCATTCATTGTTTGCTTCTCCTTTTTCTAAAGATACGGGTTCCAAAGGCCCGATTTACAGCACTTGATATTTTAGAATCACTCGAAGTTGAATCTTCCTCTCCTAGTATGAACTACCTTTTTTCGATTGTCCATGCAGCGATTGTGTTCTGAATTTCCAGCATCGCTGTAACGTTGATGAGCACCCGGCTCCCAAGCAAAGCATATACTGCAGAAGCAGCAGTTCGATGGGCGAATGAGGAGGCTAAGCTGAATGGAACGGTATGCCAAGGATTGGCTGGTGATCTGTCTGCTCTTTATCCTGTTAGTGATCGTCCTTCTATATTTATAATAACAGGATGCAATTCCCTTGCCCCACCTGATGCAAGTCCGCCGGAACTTGATTCCTGCGGGCTTCTTTGTGTTGTCATTGAGCAGTTTGGAGCCGAAATCCATGGATCATTTTCCAAACATAACAAGCCGCCGGATGACAAATAATGAGTATACCGTGCAAGTTAGGAAAATAAGGAGGAATGTCGTTTGCCTGCAAAAGCGAAAAACAAGCCGGGAGCTCGGGTGAAGCTGAACAACCTGCTGCTGACGGAGGAAGAGTATCAGCAGGTTGCCGACCAGCATAAGCCGAAAACCAACGTTTTGCGCAACTGCGTAAGGGCGTTTCTGGTCGGCGGGTTCATCTGCTTTATTGGCCAATGTATCCAGCAGCTGTTTATGACTTTTGCCGACATGTCCGCGCGGGAAGCAGCGAGTCCTACGGTCGCGATCCTGATTTTGATCTCCGTCGTGCTCACCTCGTTTGGCGTATACGACAAAATCGCCCAATGGGCTGGAGCCGGTACGGCTGTCCCGGTGACGGGGTTTGCCAACTCCATGTGCTCCTCGGCCATTGAATCCCGAGCAGAAGGCCTTGTCCTTGGCGTCGGGGCCAATATGTTTAAGCTGGCGGGTTCGGTGATCGTGTTTGGCGTAGTGGCCGCGTTTATCGTAGGAGTGATTCATGTTATTTTCGGCCTGGGAGGAGTGCATTAACCGATGCTGATCGGCGCGCAAACCTGGGAATTTCGCTCCAAACCGGCCATTATCGGAGCGGCGACCGTTGTTGGTCCCGAAGAAGGGGAGGGACCGTTGTCCCACACGTTTGATTTCGTCTACGACAATTTGGAGATTGACGAGAAGACGTGGGAACGAGCGGAGCGCAAACTGTTGGAGCACGCTTCTGCCCTGGCCTTGGTCCATGCCGGCATCAACCGCGAGGACCTGTCCTTCTTCATCGGCGGCGATCTGATGAACCAAATTATCACTGCGACGTTTGCAGCTCGGTCGATTGCAGCTCCGTATCTCGGGGTGTTCGGCGCCTGCTCCACCTCAATGGAGAGTCTCGCTTTAGCCGCTTTTCTGGCAGACGCCGGCGGAGCAAAATATGCGATGGCCGGTACGGCCAGCCATAACTGCACCGTGGAGAAGCAATTCCGCTATCCCACCGAGTACGGTTCACAAAAACCGGCCACCGCCCAATATACGATTACAGGCGCGGGCTGTGCGGTCGTATCGAAGGAAGGGAAGGGGCCGCGCATTACCCACGCTACGATCGGCCGGATCCAGGATCTTGGCGTCAAGGATCCGTTTAACATGGGAGCGGCCATGGCGCCGGCTGCCGTGGATACGCTGGTTTCCCACTTCCGTGATACGGGCCGGGGACCCGAGGATTATGATTTGATCGTCACCGGAGACTTAGCTTCGGTCGGACATGCTATCGCCAAGGATCTGCTTGAAAAAGACGGCGTCTTGATGGATAAAACGGAATTTAACGATTGCGGACTGATGATTTATGACCGCAACAAACAAACGTATGTGAACGCCGGAGGCAGCGGCTGCGGCTGTTCCGCCGTCGTCACCTACGGCCACATTTTACGAAAATTAAAGAACCGGGAACTAGGCCGGGTGCTGGTCGTTGCTACGGGTGCCCTCTTGTCTCCGCTGTCCTATCAGCAAGGCGAGAGCATTCCTTGCATCGCGCACGCGGTCGCCCTGGAACAGGAGGTTAGTAAAGAATGATATTTTTCTGGGCATTTGTTGTTGGCGGATTGATCTGTGTGATCGGCCAACTGATGTTTGACGTGCTAAAACTCACCCCGGCGCACACGATGAGTACGCTGGTGGTCGCCGGTGCAGTGATGGATGCGATAGGCTGGTATGATCCGCTGGTGAAGTTCGCCGGAGCGGGGGCCTCGGTACCGATCACCAGCTTTGGGAACTCGTTGGTACATGGGGCATTAACCGAGCTGCAACGAGACGGATGGATCGGTGTAATTACCGGGATCTTCGACGTGACAAGTGCCGGGATTTCGGCGGCGATCATTTTCTCCTTCCTTGCGGCACTGGTTGTTCGGCCCAAAGGCTAAATTTTTTGGGAATCGCGTTGCTTTTTACGGGAACAGTGTACTCCCTATCTATCTTCATGTAAAATAGGTAGATATATACAGGTCTTATTTGGGAGGGAAAATGCGTGCCCGTACATGAGCAATCGATTCAAACTTTGAACGCCGTAAAGAACAACCTGGAGTCATGTATTTTAGGAAAGTCTTTTGAAATTAAGCTGCTGCTTTCGGCGCTGCTGGCCGGCGGCCATGTGTTAATCGAGGACGTACCCGGTACAGGCAAGACTCAGCTCGTGAAGGCGCTGGCGAAGTCGATGAGCGGAGATTACCGGCGGATTCAATGCAATCCAGACATATTGCCCAGCGACATAACGGGGGTATCGGTTTTCCATCCTCATGAAGAACGTTTTGTATTCCGGCCGGGGCCGGTTATGACGCATATTTTGCTGGCGGATGAAATCAACCGGGCAACTACGAAGACGCAATCCGCTTTGCTGGAAGTCATGGAGGAGCGAAGCGTCACTGCCGATGGCGTGACCTACCCGCTGCCTCACCCCTTTATGCTCTGCGCTACGCAAAACCCGATTGATTTTGAAGGCACTTATTTGCTGCCGGAAGCCCAGTTGGACCGTTTTATGATGAAAATTGGGATCGGGTATCCCGACGCTGACACGGAGAAAGCGATGCTGCGCTCTCATAGTCAAGGCCAGCCGGCAGAACAGTTGAAATCGGTTACAACGATGGAAGAGATCGCCGAGATTCAACGCGAGGTTCAGCGCGTGCATATCAGCGAACCGCTTGCCGATTACTTGCTGGAGATCGTCCGTCGGACACGGGAGCATGAAGATGTCCTGCTGGGGGCCTCGCCGCGTGCTTCGCTCGCTTTTATGGCTGCAGCCAAGGCTTATGCTTACCTAGAGGAACGGGATTATGTGCTGCCCGATGATATTAAGACGCTGGCGCCATTCGTGCTGGAGCACCGGATTCTGCTGCGTCCCGAGTCCCGTCTGGGGCATCGGAACGTCAGTGAGGTATTGCAGCAAATTCTCCGGCAGGTCCACGTACCGGTCGCCATAGGACGGTAACCGATGCGCGCGCTGGTCGAAGGCTTTAAAGCGGGCCTCACCTCCCGAAAATTCTGGAGAGTGGCGTCCGTTTGGCTGATCTGCCTGTTGTATGTCTTGTTTCAAGGCGGGAAAACCTCGCTGATGCTATTTATGATGGTTTCGGTACTGTGCTTCTACTGGGTGATTGGAGGGTTTGGCGGCGTCAAACGCATCACAGGCTCACGGACGCTCTCGCTCTCTGGAGAGCGGGGCGGGTTGCTTCAAGCCGGGGATCAGGTGGTGGTGAAGCTGCAACTGCAGCTTCCCGCATTCCTTCCCCTGCCTTACATCGTTGTCAAGGAAACGCTGCGGCGCCATAACGGAGACAGCTGGATATTTGAGGATAGCATCGTGCCCTACTTCAGCTCTCGATCCGAGTTGGTGTACAAAACGCCGCCGCTCGAGCGCGGAAAATACGCATTTGACGGTACGCATTGCAGTGCAGAGGATATTTTTGGCCTTATGGAGCATACCAGCGTCTTTCAGACCGGCGGGGAGTTTCGTATTCTTCCCCGGACGGTGTTTATTCCTCACTGGGAGCTGTACAGCCGCAATTCGCGTCTAGCGGGTCCGGAGACGGCGATTGCGTTGTCGCGCCGGGAATCTACTCAAATCAACGGGGTGCGTGACTATGTGTACGGGGATCGGATTTCGCGGATTCACTGGAGCGCCACTGCGAAGACGGGAACCTGGAAGTCCAAGGAGTTCGAGCATGAATCGCTGCCTAAGATGGTGCTGGTGCTAGACGCCCATACCAGCGGATATTACCGTGCTTCGCAGTTCGAATTGGCCGTATCAACGGCTGCATCGCTGTTGGAATTTGGGTCCAGGGAACGGATCAGCATGGGGTTGTGCACTCTGGGCAAGTCCCTTCGTTACTTTCCGCCGGCGGAAAGTTATCTGGAGCGACAGCAGATGCTGCACCATCTCGTAGATATCGATGCAGACGGGTTCGGCAACTATAAGGATCGCTTAGAAGCGAAGCCGGATTTATTTCAGCCGGGCGCATTCTTTATCCTCATAAGTCCGCTGGCGGACGATAAAGTGCTGGCTATGCTTAGGTTAGCCAAATCCCGTCAGATGATCCCGTATCATATCCAAATCGGGGAAGAGACTGTGGCCGCAGGTGCGTCTAACAGCTATCAAACCGTGAAACGTTCTGCATGGCAGGCAACCCTGCAGGAGCGGGGACTTCGCGGGATATACGTCACCTCTCTGCACGAGCTTCCTGCAGCGATGGGGGGTGCAAAGCTGTGAAACTATTGGCCAATACTCAGCTTCCGAAGTCTTATCAGAATTTAACCCTGCTGTGGATCGTGATCATTGCGATGCAATGGATTGATTTTACGGAACCGCTGTGGTTCTCGGTCACGACCACTTTGGTGACGGTCACGATCATCTTGATGGCTCTGATTGAATGGCTGCTTCCGGTACAGGCAGCGTGGAAATGGATGATTAAGATCATCGCGCTGCTGCTCATTTGGAGGTTCATCCTCACCACTTACGGGGTTTATGTTCCGTTTGGCCCGTTATTTCCCGATCAGATTCGCGGTATGGCGTTAACCTTTACGCCGTATATCTGGTTTTCCTTAGTCGCTTGGGTGCTGCTTGAAGCGGCGCTGCGGCTGGTTGTTACTCGACTGAGAATTTTGGTGTTTCTGGCTGCCCATCTGGTTGCGTTTACGATTTTGGACTCTTTTACACGTTATTATTTATGGCAAAACGTAGCCTGGATTGTGTTCGCCGGTCTCGGATGGCTGGTTAGCGCCAATTTCTACGAGTATCGCCGGAAATATCCGCAGGGCTGGCAACGATTGCGGCAAAGCCCATTCAAGATCGCGGTGAACGTCTTTATCGTCTTTGCCTGCGTGCTTTTGATCGGGATTAGCATGCCGTCGGTGTCACCTACGCTGACCGATCCGTATACGGCTTGGATCAAGCGGAGCGGAGGGGGCGGAGGCGGTCCTTCCACCTTGACCAGCGCGTTAGGGAATAGCCCATCCGCTGTTCAAGAAGAGATCGTCTCCGGCTACAGCCGCGATGACAAAACGCTAGGCGACGGGTTCGAATTCAGTTACAGCCCGGTCATGTCCATTGAAACCCCGGTGAGATCCTATTGGCGCGGTGAGACCCGGCGCATCTACTCCGGGAAGGGATGGGCTGATCTGGAGCAGGAAGGCCGGGATACGGAACGCTATCGCGGCGGACCGGACGCCGAGCCGCTCGAGCATGAGCAGCCTGGCAAGGTGGAAACGATGCGGGTCGAACAGATCGTGACAATGAATACCGACAAGGAGTACCCGGTGTTGTTTGGCGGTTACGCTATCGAAAGCGTGGAATTACTGGACGAACGCCAGCAGGCAGATATGCGCTGGTCTGCCAAACAGGCGGAACTATTCTGGAACGGCTATCGTGATCCCGGGGATTTGCCGAATTACCCGAGGAAATATAAAGTGGTCGCCAATATCCCTCTGATCCCGCTTAAGGAGCTGGAGCAGGCCAGTTACGATACCTTGTATCCAGAAGGGGCGCCGGAGGAATATTTGCAGATTCCCAACAATCTGCCGCAGCGGGTCAAAGATCTGGCTGCGGAAATTACCGCAGAAGGCGAGACGCCCTACGCGAAAATGGATTTGCTGCAACAGTACCTTCGGCAAAATTACGAATATACAAACAAGCCGGATTTGACTCGCAGACGCAGCGATGATTTCGTTGACAGCTTCCTGTTTGAAATTCGGCAGGGGTACTGCGACTACTATTCCACGGCGATGGTTGTGATGGCCCGCTCGCTGGGCATCCCGGCACGTTGGGTTAAAGGATACGCTCCCGGCAGTCAGCCAAGCGACGAGATGATGATGCGCAATCCGGAGCTGGGGCGGGCATATAATGTGAGCAACGCGGATGCTCACTCTTGGGCGGAGCTCTACTTCGGCGATTACGGCTGGATACCGTTCGAGGCGACGCCGGGCTTTGTTTCCCCGATTATGGAGGCACCGGAAGAGAGCGAAGATACGCTTACGGTTGATACGAACACCGATACGGAGGTTGCGGCTGCCGAAGACAGCTTCTTCTCGAAGCTGGATCCGGTGGTGATGCAGCGGATTTTTGTCTCGGCCGTCAGCGTCCTGTTGCTCTGGACCCTGTACCAACTGCGCTCAGAATTGTATTTCCTCTGGCTCCGGTTGCGGCTGGGCCGTCCGCTGACGCCAGAGGAAAAGACGGTATACGAAACGCTGCGACTCGTAAGACGGATGCAGCGGAGAGGCTTTACCCGCGGTGACCAGGAGACGCTGCGCGAAGCATTTGAGCGTTGGAAGCTTGAACGTCCGCAGCTGGCGGAAGTGCTGGACCCGCTGCTTCTCTTATACGAGCAGGCGATGTACAGCTCCAGTCCAAGCCCGGCTGCTGCGAATTGGCGCGCCGCGCGGGAGCTGTCCCGAAAGGCAACCCGATTGGTTGGCGGGCACGGTTGGAAGCAGGCTTGGCCGCTCGGTCCTAAACGAACCTTAGGCCAATAATCCAATCGTAGAGCGATTGATCTCTGATTAACGTCAACGCCCCCGTGCTTGCGCGGGAGGCGTTTTCTTTTTTAAAATAGAAGCATGTCGGGGGAATAATATGGTATAGTTTGTCGTATGAAACCGAGGTGAACGTATTTGTTTGAGAAGTTTATACCGAATATGCGCGTGGACAGCGTATTCGATATCGATCTGGAAGGACTCTATGCCCAAGGCTACCGCGGCATCATCACCGACCTCGACAACACTCTGGTCGGAGCCAAAGCGCCGCTGGCCACTCCCGAACTGATCGAATGGTTTGAGAAAGTGAAGAAATGCGGGTTTAAACTCGTGATTGTGTCAAACAATAATTTGGATCGGGTGTCGGTATTCGCCAACCCCTTAAATATTGAGTTTGTACACGCAGCCAGAAAACCGTCCGGCGCAGCTTTTCACCGAGCGATGGAAATGATGGGGCTTGGTCCGAAGGAGACGATCGTGGTAGGCGACCAAATGATGACCGACGTCTTTGGCGGGAACCGGCAAGGGTTGTTTACCGTGCTCGTACTCCCGATCGCCGTCCAGGATGAAGGGTTCGGTACGAAAATTAATCGCATGTTGGAACGCATCGTGAAGCGGCGGCTGGGCAAGGTTGGATTATGGCTCGAGGAGGACAAGAGGAGATGACGGAATTACGGGGCGCAGAAGGCGCTCTTCGTTGCAGCGGGTGCGGCGCTGTTCTGCAAACGCAGGATTCAAGTAAACCGGGGTACGTCCCGGAGCAAGCTTTATCGAAAGAACCGGTGATTTGCCAACGCTGTTTCCGGATCAAGAACTATAACGAATCTTCATCGGTGACGGTGGAGCAGGACGAGTTCCTGCGGCTGTTGTCGCAGATCGGAAGCAGGGAAGCGCTGGTGATCCATATCGTGGATCTGTTTGATTTTCACGGCAGTGTGATTACCGGCTTGCAGCGGTTTGTGGGGAACAATCCTGTGCTGCTGGCGGTAAACAAAATCGATCTGCTGCCGAAAGTAACGAATTGGAACAAAGTTCGCAACTGGGTGCAGAAGGAAGCCAAGGACTTGGGGCTGAAAGTCGAAGATATCGTGCTGTGCAGCGCGAAGCAGAACAGCGGGTTCGACCGGCTGCTAGATGCAGTGGCGGCACGCCGCGGCGATCGGGACGTCTATGTCGTTGGCGCAACGAATGTAGGCAAATCAACGCTGATCAATCGGTTGATTCGGGACTACAGCGATCTGGATCAGGAGTTGACCGTTTCGCGTTATCCAGGCACGACGCTGGATATGGTGCACATTCCGTTGGATGATGGCCGGGCGATTATCGATACCCCGGGGATTGTGTATCCGTCTCGCTACAGCGAGTTGGTGGCTCCATCTGATTTAGGGGTGATCATGCCGGACAAGCCGTTGAAGCCGGCGGTGTACCAGCTGAATGAGGGACAGACACTCTTTTTTGGCGGCTTTGGCCGGTTTGATTTCATTCAAGGGGAGCGTCAATCGTTCACTTGTTTCGTCAGCGGCCGGGTACCCATTCACCGCACGAAGCTGGCGCGGGCAGACGAGCTGTTCGCAGAGCATGCCGGGGAATTACTGTCACCTCCGAGCAAGGAGCGTATTGAAGCGTTGCCGGAATGGACGCGCCATGAATTCCGGATTCCGAAGGGCAGCCGAAGCGATGTCTTTATTTCCGGCCTAGGCTGGATCAAAATCAATAACGATGTCGGTGCGGTCGTCGCAATGCATGTGCCGAAAGGCGTGAAGGTGCTCGTTCGGCCGTCGTTGATCTAGGGTTGCATGGTAGAGCGGACGCTGGCATTGCGGGAAGGCAGGGCCAGCTTTGTAATAAATGGCGCTATTGCATGGAAAACGTAAGGATGAATCAAAATAGCGGACATTATGGGCGTTATTTTTGAAGCATGGACTGGAGTCGGGCGGATGTGGTGATTTCAGGTGGAATAAGGCCATAATTTACCGCTATTTTTGAGTCATAACGGACTTGAGAGGAAATATGGCCCATTTGGACCGTTATGATTCGAAAAGTTTGGTGAGCAGGAGGAGAACCGATGGGAGATCGAGAGCAGGCGAATCACGAAAAACGGGGAGAGGCACAGGCAAGTGAGTACGAAAGCACGAAACAACCGTTGCTGCTCGGCGTTATCGGCGATCCGATCCAGCATTCCAAATCGCCGGTGATGCATACCACCGCCTTGCAAGCCTGCGGGCTTACAGGGGCTTACCTTCCGTTTCATGTCAAAGGGAATCGGTTAGAGGAAGCCATCCGGGGCATTCGCGCATTGGGGTTCCGAGGCATCAATGTCACGGTTCCGCATAAGGTGGAAGTGATGAACTACTTGGACCACATCGACGAAGGCGCGCGGCTGATCGGGGCGGTAAACACGATCGTCAATGACGGCGGCGTACTTACCGGTTACAATACTGACGGCATCGGGTATATCCGCTCGCTGAAGGAGGAGGCCGCTCCTGAGCTAAAGGGCAAGCGTGTGCTGGTGTTGGGCTGCGGCGGTGCCGCCCGAGGCATTGTGTACGCGCTGCTTCAGGAGGCGCCGGGGAGGGTGACGATCGCCAACCGCACGGCGGCGAAAGCACAGGAACTGGCCGCAGAATGGTCCCAGCTTGGCAACTTAACCGGCTGCAGCATGGAGGAACTGGCTGAGGTGCTGCCGGAAGTGGACCTGATCATTAACACCACCTCCGTTGGCATGCATCCGCACGTGAGCGACTGTCCGTTGGATATGCGACTCATCCCGGAAGGGATCGTGGTCAGCGATCTCATCTACAATCCGCTAAAGACCGAGCTGCTGGTGCAAGCTGAGGCGAAAGGCTGCACGATTCACAGCGGGCTGGGGATGTTCATTTACCAGGGGGCTTACGCATTTGAGCATTGGACTGGCTTGACAGCGCCGGTGGATGCGATGCGGGCAGCGGTCTTGGAGAGCATGAATCAATAACGCAAGTTATCGCATAATTGAATGTTAAGGGGTCTTGAATACGACATGTTAACCGGAAAGCAAAAACGTTATTTGCGCAGTTTAGCGCACGGACTGCAGCCGATTTTTCAAGTGGGCAAAGGCGGCACCAACGAGCATATGATTAAACAAATCTCGGAAGCACTGGAACGCCGGGAACTCATCAAAATCTCCGTGCTCAACAATAACTTGGACGATCCGCAGGAAATCGCGGAGGAGCTGGCGGCAGGCGCCGGAGCTGAGCTGGTGCAGCTGATCGGCCGGACGATCGTTTTATATAAGGAGTCTCGGGAGTATAAGCAAATCGAGCTGCCTTAAGTCTAAGATGAGGCTGAAGCAGATTGTGCACATGAGAAAACTAACCTTTAGAAAAGGCTTCATGTAAAGGTTGTTGGAGGCAACGCATAATGAAGAAAGTCGGAATTATGGGCGGGGCGTTTGACCCGATTCACCTCGGCCATCTATTGGCGGCGGAGGCGGCCAGAGAACAATACCATCTGGAAGAGGTCTGGTTTATGCCCTCCCATATCCCTCCGCATAAACATCAGGCCGGCGTGAGCGGCCAGCAGCGGCTGGAGATGGTCGAGGCGGCGATAGGCAGCAATCCTGCCTTTAAGCCGCTGGATATCGAGCTGCGCCGCGGCGGTGTGTCCTACACGGTAGATACGATCCGGGAGTTGCGCGCATTGCACCCCGATCTGGAGTTTTATTTTATTATCGGGGCCGATATGGTGAATTACCTTCCGAAGTGGGAAGGGATTGAGGATTTGGCCGGGATGATTTCGTTTATCGGGCTGCAGCGCCCCGGAAGCTTCCTGGAGCTGGACGCGCTGCCTCCGTTTATTCAGGAGGCGGTACAGCTCGCGGAGATGCCGCTTGTTGATATTTCTTCAAGCCTGATTCGCAGCCGATTATCTGCCGGACGTTCGGTCAGATATATGGTTCCGGATGCCGTGTATGAATATATGACAAGGAGCGGATTGTATGGGTTACAGCCGTGAAGAACTGATCGCCTCCGTCTCGGCAGGGATGCCCGCCAAGCGCTGGAAGCATGTTGAGGGCGTGATGGAGAGTGCAGTCATCCTGGCGAAGAGGTACGGAGCAGACCCGGTCAAGGCGGATTTAGCCGCGCTGCTGCATGACTTGGCCAAGTTTTGGCCAATCGAGGAGCAGGAAGCGATCATCCGCGACAACGGCCTAAATGCCGAGCTGCTAAACCACGACAAACAGCTGCTGCATGCCGAGGTTGGGGCGTTCATCTCCCGGCGGGATTACGGGATCGAGGATGAAGAGGTGCTGAACGCGATTCGTTATCACACCTCCGGCCGAGTTGGCATGACGCTGCTGGACAAAATCGTCTGTCTGGCCGATTACATCGAACCGGGGCGCGAATTCCCGGGTGTGGAGCGGATTCGCGAGCTGGCGAAAACGAGTTTGGATGATGCGCTGATCGCAGGGTTTGACTCAACGATATCTTTTTTGCTGGAGAAGGGGAAGCCGATCTTTCCTTTGACGGTATTGGCACGTAATGATTTGATCGTAAACCGAAGAAAAACTAAGGAGGCTGAATGAATGGCGATTAGTTCCAATGAATTGATGAACTTGGCAGTGCAAGCTGCAGACGATAAAAAAGCAATGAACATCGTGGCGCTCGATTTGAAAGGGATTTCCTTAATCGCGGACTATTTTGTGATTTGTCACGGGAACTCGGATACGCAGGTGCAGGCGATTGCCACTGAGATTCGCAAAAGAGCGCATGAGGTGGGGGCCCAAATTCGCGGCATTGAAGGCCTGGATTCTGCTCGCTGGGTACTGATGGATCTGGGCGATGTTGTTGTGCACGTGTTCCATCGCGATGAGCGTGAGTATTACAACATTGAACGGCTTTGGTCGGATGCCAAGGTCGTGGAGACGGTATGAGTCTGGTTGCGGGAACCATCGTCTCTTTACCGATCGATCGCGAGGTATCGCCGTATGGGTATTTTCTGAGTGCAGGCGGGCAAGATGTACTGCTCCATTACTCCGAGCTGACCCGCCAGGTGAAGCCGGGGGAAACGGTTGAGGTGTTTCTGTTCTACGATACGGAGGACCGTTTGGCGGCTACGATGAAGAAGCCGTATCTCACGCTGGGCGAGCTGGCGCTGCTTGAGGTGGCTGATGTGCATCCGCGGCTCGGCTGCTTCCTGGAGATGGGGCTGGGCCGTCAGCTGCTGCTGCCGATCCGTGAGCTGCCCGAAATGAAGGAGCTGCATCCACAGGTAGGCGACCACGTGTACGTCATCATGGAGCATGACAAACAAGGTCGGCTCAAAGCGAAGCTGGCCGGTGAGCAGGATTTGGCTCCCCATGCTTTCCATGCGCCATCCTCGTGGAAAAACCAATGGCTTGATGCCATCGTCTACAAACCGCTGCAGATGGGGACGTTTGTCGTCGTCCAAGGCGGCGTGCTGGGATTCGGAGCGATTGGCATGATCCACGCCACGGAACGCAGCCGCTTGCTGCGTCTGGGCGAACGCGTGCAGGTACGGGTGGCCCATATCCGTGAGGACGGGCGTGTGAACCTGTCGATGGCGCCGCGCAAGGAAATCGGCATGGGTCAGGATGCGGAGCGCATTCTCGCCTATCTGGAGAGTCGACCGGGCGGAAGTATGCCGTATTCTGACGCAACGCCCCCAGATCTGATCAAGCAGCGGTTTGCGATCAGCAAGTCTGCGTTCAAGCGGGCGCTTGGCAAGCTGATGAAGGAAGGCAAGGTAGTCCAGAAAGAGAACTGGACGTATTTGGTGCAGTCCCCAGCTGCCGGTGCGAATGATCGCGGGCAGCCGGAAGCTTAAGAAAGCAGCAGCAACTAGATAGAAGGCGGTGACGAGCCCATGGCATCATATCGGAAATTTGCTTACGTGTACGACGAATTGATGGAGGACATGCCTTACCCGGACTGGATCCGGTTCGCCCGTACAGCTTGGGATCGGTACGGTATGCCAAAGACGGTTGTGGATCTCGGCTGCGGGACCGGCAGCATTACGATTCCGCTGGTGAATGCCGGGTTCGAGGTGATCGGCATCGATTTGTCTGCTGACATGCTGGCGGTAGCCCGCCGTAAAATGGAAACCACGCCCCAAGGCGCTCGGTTGTTCCGCGAGGGCAGCGTGCGCTGGGTGCAACAGGATATGACGGAGTGGTCCGTGCCGGAGCCGGTCGACGCCGTCATTTCTTTTTGCGATTGCTTGAACTACTTATTGGAAGAGGAAGACATCATTCGGACCTTCCGCCGTACATACGAAGGGTTGAAGCCGGGAGGGACATTCCTGTTTGATGTGCATCATCCCAACACGTTGATCCGGTATGAGGAGGAGCAGCCGTTTGTTTGGGATGAGCCGAGTGTGTCGTATATCTGGACTTGTGAGCGAGATGCGTATCGGAACGAAATTGAGCATCATTTGACGATTTTCGCCCGGGAAGAGGAGCAGGGGCCGGGACTGTACCGTCGGTTCGAAGAAACGCATATCCAACGGGCGTACGACCCGGCATGGATGAAGAGCGAGCTGCTGCGCTGCGGCTTCCGCGAGGTCCACATCTATGCCGATTTTGAGTGGGTCGAGGCGGTAGAAGATGCGGCTAGGCTCTTTTTTGTGGCGGTGAAGTAGACGGCTCAGCTGCGGCTGCCCATCGTTGTCCTAAGTGCAATACTTGCAAAAGTACAGGAATTATACGCCCTATTCGCGGTTTTGGCATTTTTTGTCTAAAATAACTGCAGTTTTGCAGGGATTTATCAAAAATCGGCTAAAGTTCGAGAAGAAAACTGTATTTTTGCACTAATTTCTTCATGGAGGCCCGTTATCTCTCAAAGCTATAATGAGAAACGGAAATCATCGAAGGGAAGAGGGGGAATCGCATGAAAAAGCAGTTGACCTTGTTGTTCCAGGGGGATTCCATTACAGACGGAAATCGGGATCGCGGTACGGATTTGAACCATATTCTGGGTCACAGTTATGCCTATATTATCGCGGCGAAGCTAGGTCATGAATATGCCCATTTGCAACCGAACTTCATAAACCGGGGCGTGAGTGGGGATCGGGTGTCCGATGTTTACGCAAGATGGAACGAGGATGCGATCAGTCTGAAGCCGGACGTCATTAGCCTGTTGATCGGCGTGAATGATGCCTGGAGGCAAATGAACGGCGAACCTAGCGGGGCGACGGATCGGTTTGAGCGGGTGTATCGTCACTTGCTGGAGGAGACGAAGGAAGTAATGCCGAACACCAAACTGGTGTTATGCGAGCCGTTTATTTTGAATACCGGAGCTACCGCGGAAAAATGGACCGAGTGGAAGCACCTGATAGGCAGGTACCAGGATATCGTGCGCCAATTGGCTGAGGAGTTTGGTGCGGTGCATGTTCCGTTGCAGGACGCGTTTGATGCGGCGACGGAACAAGCTGAGGCTGCTTACTGGATCTGGGACGGCGTCCATCCAACGGCTGCGGGCCACGATCTCATCGCCAAACGATGGTTGGAAGTCGCAGAACGAAGCGGATTGTGGGAATAATCTAAACAAAAAATAAAGGGTTTAAAGCGGATTGATTCCGTTTTAAACCCTTTTATTTTTGACGAAACATTTCCTTCAGCACACGGTACGCGCGCGCTTGCTCCTCGGCTGGCTGCTCCTGCAACAATTGCACGATCTGCCAAATCCAAGTTTGGTCCTGGAGCTCGTCGTACCCTGGATTGCGAAATAGAGCATATACGCTGATCTGCAGGGCATCGGCAATTTTATGCAGCGTTTCGAGCTGCACGTTCTGCTCCCCGCGTTCCAACCGTCCGATATAGGAGCCGTACGTTTCCGTCGACTCGGCCAGCTGTTCCTGGGTCAGCCCTTTGAGCTTGCGATAGTATCTGACGTTTTTTCCGACCTGCTTTGCTACATCCATAGCGGCCACCTCTCGTATTAAGTTTAGTCCAAGCGGAGGGGCGAACTGCAGAGCATCTTAAGTTCAAATTTTTATCAAAAAGAATTTATAAGTTCTTTACTGCATATTATTGACAAATTTCGAGGGGAATATTAGATTGAAGATAGAAATCTGAACCATTCCTTTGTGATGGTTGATTTTATCTCATTTCGAGTGGTGAGGAGTGGTCTTGTTGAACGGATCGGGGTTGCAGATATTTCCATTTTATTCGAATTAGACATAATCCCCTAAAATCATGGATGAATAGTTTTTTTTGCAAATTAGAGGGGGATTCCATTGAAATCGCGTGCCACTATTGTTGCTGCCATAGAAGAATATATGGTGCGACAGAATCTAAATCTCACTCAATTGGCCAAGCAGTTTGAACTAAACCCGGGGACGTTAAGCTCCATATTGAACGGAAACCGTCCGCTGGCGGTAGATCAATTAGAACGGATTACTATGGTGCTGGGATATCCGAGAGGCTATTTCTATAAAACTTACATCAGCGAGTATTTGCATGAAAAGGACCCGGATTGGCGCAGAGTCAAACCATTAATCCATAACTGTGCGGAGTTAGGCCAGCTGGATCGCATTCGGGAAATCGTCGGATTATTGTTGGACAACCCGCTTTACGCTCAGCTTTTATTTGATTTAGCTGAAGAGCTGTACGAGAAGGGCCAATATGAAGCCGCTGGAATCTTATACGAAAATGTGGCGATGACTGAGCGGAAACAGCACTCCGAGCGGTTAGCGCTTTGTCAATACCGCCTCTTCCTGATCGGTCAAGGGACGAATCAGGATCAAAACTACCAGGCGGCGATCCAATTCGAGCCGTATGTCGAGCGTCTGGATGAAGCCAGTCAACTCGATGCGTTAAGGGATCTGGCGAATACCTATCGTGCCCTAAACCGCTGGGATCGGGTGGAGAGCATTGTGCAACGATTGGAGCAAAAGGCCAAAGTGTACTATTTCTCGGAGCATAAGCGTAGAATCTTGCATCGGAAGACGACGCGACCTTTATTTTACTATTTGGCGTATTCCTATTTGCTGCTTGGAAATGTACATAACGTACGTGGGGAATATGACCAAGCATTGTTGGATATCCAACACTACCGAGATCTCAGTTGGGTGCAGGAGAATGATGCAGAGACGTTGCGTTGGAAGAAGTTATTTAGTGAGTGGGCCTATGCCAACACGCTTCTTACCCGGCTTTCTTCCGGGGATATTACGGTACTCGATGAGTATGTCACCTACTGCCACAGCAGAGAAGAAGACAAGATTCTCATGATCTTCAATCTGGTGAGGAACGCCAACCAATATGACTTCTCGATTGATCATATCCTTGAACAGTTTCAAGAAGATTTAGCGGCTTTAGATCATCCGCCCTTGAATACGGGAATGTATAGCCCGCAGCTTATTCTGGATCGGATATCTCAACTTTATCTCGAGTTAGCCGACTATCATCTCTGCCGAGGTAAGTACCCGGAGGGGTTTAGCTGCTTAATCAAAAGTTTGGAACAGTTTAATCAATTAAACAATTCGCATCGCGCCGTGATGGTCCGATATGTAGAGTTATTCGAGCGGTACCGAAGCTTTGCATCGCCCCAAGTTATCGATACATATGAGGATTTAATCAGCAAGCTAAAGAAGAGCATATAAATCATATGGATGAAGTCCAAGACAGAAGAGGCCATGTTTGATCCACGGTCTCTTTTTTGTTATCTAGAATTTTTTATGCAATGTTCTCTATTTTGTTAACGTTTTGCAGTAAATTCATTGGTTAAATGGAGAATTGTAAAAATTAAATAGTTATTGTGCTCATAATTCAGTATAATTCTTATGAACCCATTGAACGAACTCTTCAGAGAGGATTATCGACCTAATGAATGTAGCAGCAACTAAACCAGTTAAGACAAACCGGCGTTCGAAGCCGTCACCTCCACCTGTTCGGATCTTTTCCCTCGGCGGGATCGGGGAAATCGGAAAAAATATGTATGGCATCGAGTTCAGAGACGAAATTATATTAATTGACGCGGGGCTTAAGTTCCCGGATTCCCGTTTGACGGGCATTGATTGCATTATTCCGGACATCAGTTATCTGATTGAGAACAAGCATAAAATGAAAGGGCTTTTCCTGACTCACGGTCATGAGGATCATATCGGAGCGATCCCGTATGTGTTGCGCCAACTGCAGCTGCCGATTTACGGCGGTCCGTTAACAATTGGCTTAGTGAAAGCCAAATTGGAGGAGCATCGGTTGCTTGGGCAAGCAGAGCTGCATGTGTTCCACGAAAATGATCGGTATGCTTTTAAGCATCTGGCCGTGCATTTTTTCCGGACGACGCACAGCATTCCCGATGCCTTTGGCATTGTCGTGGATACTCCTTACGGATCTATCGTTCATACCGGTGATTTCAAATTCGACTTCACCCCGGAGGACCGTCCGGCGGATCTGTTTAAGATGGCCAGCGTCGGGGGAGAAGGCGTGTTGGCATTGCTTGCTGACAGCACCAACAGTGAGAAAGAAGGCTTTACCCCTTCGGAGCGCCGGGTTGGTGACGCTATCCTAGAGTCATTCCGCGGCTGCCGGGGGCGGATCTTGTTCGCCACCTTCGCCTCGAACGTGCATCGGCTTCAACAGGTGGTAGAAGCGGCCACGATCGTCAACCGCAAAATTGCAGTTATCGGCCGCAGTATGGAAAAGGTATTCGCCATCGGTCAGGATTTGGGCTATATCCGCGTTCCGGAAGGGATGCTGATCGATGTGAAGCACATCGACCGTTACCCGGAGGAGCAGATCCTTATTGTCTGCACCGGCAGCCAAGGTGAACCTAACGCGGCGCTCAGCCGAATTGCCTCGGGTGCGCATCGGAATGTCCAGGTTTATCCGGGAGACACGGTAATTTACTCATCCTCGCCGATTCCTGGCAATGCGCAAAATATTAACCGCAGCATCGACCTGCTGCTTCGCGCAGGTGCCAACGTCATTTACGGCTCGATCTTCGATATCCATACGTCCGGGCACGGCTGCCGAGAGGATCTGAAGCTGATGCTCAGCTTTATTCGGCCTAAATATTTCATTCCGATCCACGGCGAGTACCGGATGCTGCTCAGCCATCGCGATTTGGCGCTGCAAACGGGAATTCCTGAGGATCGCATCTTCATCATGAACATCGGGGATACGTTGTCGGTGTACCGGAACCGAGCCAAACGCGGGCGCACGATTCCTTCAGGACAAGTGCTCATCAGTAACGGGGAAATGCGTCCTACCCATGAAGACACCCTGTTGCTCGAACGGATGGAGCTGGCTCAGGAAGGGATTGTCATCGTCGTCATGACAGTCGACCGTAAGACACGGCAAATTTTAGCTGGACCAGACATCGTCTCGCGCGGTTTCGTTTATATGCAAGATGCCAGACCGTTGCTGCGGCGGGCGGAGGCGCTGTTGAAGCGGAACCTGAACCGCCTTGGCGAGAAGGAGCCTTACGATCATAACGCCTGGCTGCGCGCGACGCAGCAGCAACTTCGGCGGTATTTTGCCAAAGAAGTGGGCCGGACGCCGCATATTATGCCTTCCATCTTGGAAGTCTAGCATCGACAGTGGGAGCTTCCCGATCACGGGAGGCTCTTCTCTTTGAATTGACCGCTTGTTCGGAGTTCCGTATAATGTGTAAAAATATAAGGAGATCGCAAAGGAGGGAGATTCCATGAAAGAACCCACGATTCGTTCCGTGATCAGCGATCAGCTGGAAAGGAAGGGCTATTCCTTGCACAGCTTCTCTCGCCGTTCGGGAATTAACCGGGGAACGCTCAGCGCCATCTTGAACGGAAATCCCCCTAAACCGATCTCTATCGGTCAGTTGGACCTGATCACCCAAGCGCTGGAACAGCCGATCGGGTCGTATTATCCCTTGTATGTGGAGGAATGTATCGATTCAGACCATCCCAACCGTCGAAGGTTAAAAGCGTTTCTGCATCGCTGCGCGGAGATCGGCGAATTGGCTTGCATTGATCAAGTGTTATCTCGCTTAACCGAGGACTTATCGTATCTTCCGATGATTTTTGATCTGGGGGAGGAGCTTTACGAAGAAGGATACCGCGATGCTGCAAAGCTCTTCTACCATTCCGTCTGCGAAAACGAGAAGTACCAGCACTCAGAACGACTGGCAATCAGCCAATACCGCCTGTTCCGGATGAATCTGGGGGATGACGCGGAATCCAACCTGCGGACTGCCACCTGGTTCGAGCCCTATCGCAACCGACTTCCTGAGGATCTTCAGCTCGATGGGCTGCTGCAATTAGGGAACACCTATTACGCATTGCAAAAATGGATGTATGTCGTGAGATTTGCCGAGGAGCTGCAAACGCTGGCCCGCCGAATCTATGAAACGAGCTGGAAGGCCTCCTCTGCTCAATGGGATCGGGAGCTGCGTTGTGAGCGTCACCTGGTGGTTTACTATGGCCAAGGATATCTGCTGAAGGGCGCGGCATTGGAGCATCTGGGCAGGTATGAGGAAGCGCTGCAGTGTGTTGCTGAATACGCGGATTTAAGCTGGTTTGAGGGCTTGGACGAAACGGGCTTCAAAGAAGTGGAGAAATTTAAAGTCTGGGCCAGAGCGAACCGCTACAATCTGGAGATTTTAAATGGGAACCAAGCGATTCTTCCGGAATATATCCAGATGCTCAGAGAGCATCCGTATGAAGTGCTGCCGAGCCTGAGGATCATTGTCGAAGCCGCGAACATCAACGGTTTTCTAATTGACGACGTATTAAAAGAGTTTCCGATGAATACGGATTTATATAGCCTTTATCCCAATCACTATGTTTCCGCTATAAATAAAGACCGCTTCTTGGACCTTAACTATCAGCTGGCGATTTATCTGCTGCGCAAACAGGAGATTGAGGAAGGTTTGGAGAAGTTGATTTACGCGCTCCAATACGCGGTTTCTCTGAATAACAAGGAATTTTTCATAAAAATGGTTCCGCTATTCGAGCAACATCGAAGCTTCGCGACACAAGTGCAACTCCAGCAGTACGAATCTTTGATGAGGGAGGTGTTGAAGGTTGCGGAAGTGGGCAGTGGCGTTCGCTTTGTTGATTAGTTTAGGTTCTGGAGTATTCGGCAGCATCAGTCACAACGGCCCTATTACAGTGTACGAAAACGGAGTAGGGGGTTAATAAGACACCAGAACATAAGATGCAGCTTGGCAGGGACCAAGTCAATTCATCCGGGGGAACCCGTATCGATGGATTGGCTTTTTTTTTTGATAGTTTTCCGATCCCGGACATGAGATAATGGTAATAAAATTGACTCCAAAAGAAGGTGTGGATCTGAACATGCAGCAGTTAAGTGAAACTCGCCCGAACCTGGGAAGCCCCGAAGTGGTCACCTTTGGCGAAAGCATGGCTTTATTGATCGCGGAGGGGGGCAAAGGGCTCGAATATGCAAGCGCTCTCTCGCCATCCTTTGGGGGGGCGGAGTCCAACGTAGCGATCGGATTAGCCCGACTGGGCCAAACCTCCGGATGGTGCGGCCGCTTGGGGGACGATCCGTTTGGCCGGCGTATTCTGAAGGCCATCCGCGGCGAAGGCGTTGACGTGTCCCGTGCGATGTTGACGGACGAAGCCCCGACGGGCATGATGGTACGGGAAAATGTGGCAGGCAAAAGCTCGGTCTATTACTACCGCAAGTTATCGGCGGCCAGCTTCATGCGCCCGGAGCATCTGGACGAATCGTACATTGCCGGAGCTAAGGTTCTGCATCTGACCGGCATTACGCCGGCACTTAGCGCTTCTTGCGTGGAAACGGCCCATGCGGCGATGGATATCGCCAAGCGGCATGGGGTGAAGGTGAGCTTCGATCCGAATTTGCGATTAAAGCTGTGGAGCATTGAGGACGCACGGAAGGTATTACTGCCGTTGGCGATGAAAGCGGATTATTTCCTGCCCGGGCTGGATGAGTTAAAGCTGTTGTACGAGACCGATTCGATGGATACGATGATCGGCAAGCTGCAGGAGTTGCCTGCGATCAGTATTATCAAAGGCGGGGATGATTGTACCTACGTGCTGGAGCAAGGGCAGCTGAACGCGGTGCCGTATTTTAAGGTGGAACAGGTGATTGATACGGTAGGAGCGGGCGACGGATTTTGCGCCGGATTTCTGGCTGGAGTCGTACGCGGGTACAGCATGGTAGAAGCCGTTCGTCTCGGGAATCTGGTTGGCGCTCAGGTCATTCAGGCCGTAGGCGATTGGGAAGGGTTGCCGAGCGCGGCGGAGATTGAACGTCTCTTGTCCGGCAAAGGGCATGTGGAGCGGTAGAGAGCTCATTTCTTTACTGTGAACGGTGTCGTTTGGGCCTTAATGTTAACGTGATCATTTATACGGTAATAGAAAACCGCAGGAGCTTTGTCTCCGGCGGTTTTGCTGTCATTAGGGGGCGAACCCCTCCTGACTAAGAAACACTTGATGTTTGGGAAAAACCTGCAGCAGACGCTCATGTACGATTTGGTAGGCGTCCGGTGAATACCACGATGCGAGGCCCAGCTGTTCATAGATCGAGTGAATGCCCAGCTTGGCGGTGCGGGTGCCTCCACTTCCATCTCCCATAAAATAGTCGTCCAGGCACACGCGATCGGCCCATAGACGCAGCTTGGACGGGAATTGCTCGGTGCTGGGAAGCACTGGAGCAAGGGTGGCTTGAACCGGCACTCCAGCCTCAGCCAGCTGCTGTCCGGCGCGCAGACGCGCGGCAATCGGCGGAGCATATGGCGTAAACGCCCGGCGAATGTCCTCCCGGTCCGTCTCAATCGTTAAGCTGACACGCACCCGATGCTTGAGCTGCAGCAGCAGATCGATATCCCGAGTGACGAGGGGACTACGGGTTTGTACCAGCAGAAAGTCGGGGGGTTCGCTTACCATCACCTCGAGCAACGATCGGGTGATTTGCTCCTTCGCTTCTACAGGTTGGTAAGGATCGGTGCTGGAGGACATAAAGATCGTAACCGGACCTTTAGCTTTGGCTTTGCGCAGTTCTTTGCGGAGAAGCTCAGCCGCGTGATGCTTGATGTCCACCCACGATCCCCATTCCCGCTTGCGAAATAAGGCCACCGGCAGCTGACGTACATAGCAATAGGAGCAACCGAAGGCACATCCGGCATAAGGGTTCAGCGAATGGGAGTAATGGGAGAGAAATCCGGTCCCTTTGTTTAACAACGTTTTGGGCGTTGTATAGGCGGCAGCTACCCGCGGATGGTCGTTGGGATTCACCGGCTGCCTCCAACAAATACGGCCTGTTCCAGCTCCAGCAGTCGCATCTTCATCTCCAGACCCCCGCGGTAGCCGGTAAGCGCCCCGTTCTTGCCGATCACGCGGTGGCATGGAACCGTGATCAGCAGCGGATTTACGCCAATCGCGGCTCCCACGGCACGAACGGCAGCGGGCTTGCCGATCGACTCCGCAATGTCGGAATAGGAGCGGGTCTGCCCGAACGGAATGGCGCATAACGCCTGCCAGACGTCCTGTTGGAACGGGGTTCCGTGCAAGTCGTAAGGGAGGGTAAAACGCTGCAGTTCGCCGCGTAAATAGGCGGCCAGTTCGTCGGCATAGGGAGCCAGTCGTTGGTCATCTTGCGTCAGTGTACGGCCGGGGAATCGCCGGCTCGCCCAGGCGGTCAGTTCATCCAACGTGCCGCCGGACGAACCAACGAAAGCCAGACCTTGCTCGGTAGCAGCAAGATAAAGGCTCCATGCGGGTTCCTGAAGCCGTGACCAGTATAACGGTGAGGTTTGAACGGCTGTAACGGTTGTCATGGCGCTTACACCTCCGTTTGCATTTTGCGATATTCATTCGGCGTAATGCCGGTCATTTTCTTGAATAGGGTGATCAAATAAGCAGCGCTGCCAATCCCGACTTCCCGGGCGATTTCAGCCACAGTTCGCTGCGACTCCCGTTCTGCCAAAGCGCGCTTCGCCTCATCGATTCGCCGCCGCACCAGGTATTCCGTTGGTGTCATGTGCATGACTCGTTTGAAGGTTCGTTGCAAATGATACGGGCTGCCATGGCATTCTTCAGCCAGCATTTCCAGGGTGAGCTTGTTTGGATAGTGGCGGTCGATGTAATCCGCGATCTGTTCGACCCACTCTTGATCCGGCAACCGCAGTCCTTCCGGCTTGCAGCGCTTGCAGGGGCGGAAATGGGCAGCACGCGCTTGCTCCGCAGTAGCAAAGACGAGAACGTTCTCCCGCTTAGGCGGCCTTGATTTACAGGACGGGCGGCAGAAGATGCCCGTGCTGACCACCGCGTAGAAGAATTGGCCGTCCTGTGCAGCATCATTGGCGAGAATCGCTTGCCACTGGGCATCGTTTGCGGTCTGGTAAGTCCGGGACCCGGTATGGATTGTCATGGCTTCACCCCCAGCCCTAGTATACCTTGACCAAGATCAAGGCGCCACGGGGAGCGAAAGGAAAAGCAAGATTACGAAATGCCCCATCATAGAAAAAGCCTGCCAATAAGGCAGGCGAAATTCGATGATATTACCGCGCCATCCATCCTCCATCAACGCAAAGGATATGGCCGTTCATATAGTCTGAGGCGGCGGAGGCGAGGAAGACGGCCGGCCCTTTTAGATCCTCCGGCGTTCCCCAACGCCCGGCAGGAATCCGATCCGTGATCGAAGCCCTCCGGTTCTCGTCGGCCCGGATTTGCGCGGTATTGTCCGTTACCATGTAGCCGGGTGCGATGCCATTCACCTGTACGCCATAGGAAGCCCATTCGTTGGCGAATGCCTTCGTTAAGCCGGCGACCCCATGCTTGCTGGCCGTATAGCCGGGCACGTTGACCCCGCCTTGGTAGGAGAGCATCGAGCAGATATTAATGATTTTGCCGCTGCCGCGTTCAATCATATGGCGTCCGGCGATCTGCGAGAGCAAGAACACGGTGTTCAAGTTCAGTTGGATGACGTCGATCCAATCCTTTTCGCTGTGATCCTTCGCTGGTGTCCGGCGAATAATTCCGGCGTTGTTTACCAGAATGTCGACCGCCCCCGTTAATTGGAGCGCTTCATCAAAGGTTTCCTGCAGCTTGTCATGCTCGCTGAGGTCGACAACGATTTCCGTCGTTTTCCGGCCTAAGGCTGCAATTTGGCTGACCGTTTCCGCACTGCTGGTGCGCGAGACGCAAACGACGTCGGCCCCCGCTTCGGCTAGTCCGACTGCAATCCCCTGGCCTAGTCCGCCGGAAGCCCCGGTAACCAGGGCAGTTTTGCCCGTTAAGTCAAAAAGTTGATGCATATGTTTACGCTCCTCCCATCAAACCGCTTTCGTTTATTTCGTTGCGTATTCGATCGTTACGCCGGCACGTTCATACGGCAGCGCGGACTCGGCGGGCAGTCCCCGATCGGTAAGGATCCGCGAGATTTCGCTCAACGAGGCGAAGGTGCGGAGCGCCGTCTGCCCGAACTTTTGATGATTTAAGACGGCGATCGCCTCGCGAGATGTTTCGATCAACGCCCGCTTGAAGTCAATCAAATCCCCGGTGTAAATCGACAGTCCGTGTTCCGGATGAATGCCGGTAGCCGAGATAAAGGCTTTCTGGATATTCAACTGACGCACGTACGCCGCCGATTCGGGTCCGGCCAGCATGTTGCGGACGCGGTAGCCTCCGGGTACGACCAGACGAATCTGGTCTTTGGCCGCCAGCTCGCTGATGATATATACGTCGTTGGTGATGACGGTAAGCGGACGATTCTCCAGCCGCCGGGCGATTTCCAGCGTAGTGCTCCCCCCGTCCAGTGCGATGATATCGCCTTCTTGGATATGATGGAGGGCGAGGAGGGCGATGTCCTTCTTCTCATCCGCATGCTTGGTCAGCGGCTCTTTGGACGGCAGAATCCCATACTGATCGCTTTGGGCGAGCACGGCTCCGCCATGTACACGAACCAGGAGCCCTTGTTCCTCCAGCTTGGCGAGATCCTCCCGGATCGTCTTGCCGGTCACGCCCAAGCTTTCGCTTAGTTGCGCTACCGTGACTTCCTTTTGTGTCAGCAGAACCTCCATAATTTTTTCATAACGTCGAATCGGATTCATGCAAGCTTTCACTCTTTCTTATCTCAAGTCTTTCATCGGAACGGCGTCCATATCGGCATAAGCTTTGTTGTCGCCGGCCATCCCCCAAATGAACGTATAATTGCTGGTTCCTACCCCGCTGTGAATCGACCAACTTGGCGAGATGACCGCTTGCTCGTTACGCACAACGAGATGACGAGTTTCGTTCGGCTCACCCATCAGGTGGAAGACCACAGCGTCTTCTGCCAGATCAAAATACATATAAGCCTCCATCCGGCGAGGGTGAACATGGGCAGGCATCGTGTTCCACATGTTGCCGGTCTTGAGTTGGGTCATCCCCATCACGAGTTGGGAGCTTTGAATGCCGTTCTCGTGGATAAACCGGTGGATCGTGCGCTCATTGGAGTTTTCGATCGAGCCCAGCGCTCCGGATTCCGCTTCAGCCAGCGTTGTTTTTGCTGTAGGGAACTCTTTATGCGCCGGTGCCGAATTCAAATAGAACTTCGCTGGCTTCGAAGCATCCTTGCTGCGGAAAATCACTTCACGCGAGCCCTTGCCGACGTACAAGCAATCCTTGTTGTTCAGCTCGTATTCCGTTCCGTCGACAATAATCGATCCTGGTCCGCCTACATTAATGGCACCAAGCTCACGACGTTCGAGGAAGTAGGAGACGCCCAGCTCTTTGAGATCCGTCTCCAGTTTGACATCCTGCTGTACCGGATTCGCGCCTCCGATAATCAGCCGGTCTTCGTGTGTCAACACCAGCTCTAATCGATCCGGCGTAAACAAGGTGGGAATGTGGAATTCCTTGCGCAGACGGTCGGTATCAAATTGCTTGACCTCTTGGGGATGCGAAGCGTAACGACGTTCCATGTAAAATCTCTCCTTTTCACGTTCATTTTGGTGTATAATGTTCATATAGGTTCAGATTAATCCATTTAGGTTCATTTGGCAAGAGGTCGCACCCTATTGCACCATTTCGAATGAAGATGCGAATTTCAGATGTTTACCGTAGGAAATCGTGGATTCATCGGCTTTAGCCACGATGGAAACCATGGTAGGATGTGGGGGAAGGGGTACGTTTGATGAATCTGTATCAAGCTCGAATGAAGACAATCGTTCGAAAAGTCGCAACGACCGCTTGGCGGCAACCACTTCGGGAAAGCGGGCTGTGGTTTCATGGTGATATCCGGGACAACTATTATTACGCCTCCTATTTATTTGCCGCTGCCGTAGATCCGGACGAAACGCTGCCATTTGATCGGACGGAAGGTAAGCGGCTCGCTGAGCGGGTGTTGCTGCGCGTGCTTCAACTCCAGGATCAGGCGGCGTCCAGCCCGACGTACGGACACTGGCCGCTGGGACTGGATCCAACACCGGAGCAGGCTAAGCCGCATGTACTCCCGGTCGAGCTCATGGGCAGTTTGATGGTGTATTTCATGCACCGCTATGGGGTAGAGCTAAGCCCGGAATTGGCAGCCCGCTTCGAGGACGCGCTGTCGCATGTCTATCGAAGCGACTTCTATCGCCAGCCTTTGCGGGAATATAACCATCATGAGGCGAAGTACACGGCTGCGAAGCTGATCTTGGGGCAGCGTTATGGAGATGCGGCGTTGTTTGCCGACGGAAAGGAATGTTTACGGCAAACGTTGGCTCGTTTGCGCCTTGAGGGGATGGCGGAATACGGCGCGTTGCCGTGGTTTTGGCACTGGATTCAGGCGTACACCTGCGCTTGGGTGCTGATGGAGGATGCGGAGGTAAAGGCCGAGCTGGCTGAGATGTTAGACCATCTATGGACGATTCGGGCTACTTATTATTTCAAGGGAGCATGGGTTGGCGCCCATGCCCGTGGTTGGCCGCATGATGCACCGCGGGACGCCAACGTGCTGCACGACTATGTGCAGTTCGGCGATTTCGAGCTGCCGGAAGCGATGCCGCGCACCGAGTATGCCGGGCTTCTATTCTATGAGGCTCCTGCATCAGCTCGCGTGCGAGCGTTGGCGCGTGACAAGCCTGCCGAAACCATGGCAGCCTTCCTCAAGGAGATCGGCGGCGTTAAGCAGCGGCTCCATTCTTATGCCTACCTGACCGATCACTTCGCGGTAGGCGGACTGTGGGAGAGAGTCGAAGAATTCGACAATGAGCAGCTGAGATGGCTGTACAGCTTGCCGGTCCGCGGCGAGAAGGGCAATCAGCTGTACTTTTTCCATCCCGGCAAAGGATATGATCCCAGCGGTAACGACCCGCGCCATCAGAGCGAATGGACGGAAGTCCTGTATCATCATAATGTCGTAATGGCGGTCTACTCGCTGCCAGAGAAGGTACCCGGGCAGGTTAATGGCGTGCTTCCGGAAGGAGAATGGCGATTTACCGCGAATGGTATATTCGGAAAGGTTGAAGAGACGTTTTTTGCTGTATATGTGTCGGGAGATTATCAGGTGAGAGAGCGGAGCGGCTATCTCCAGGTCGAGGTGGAAGGCTGCTGCGTGGGCATTGTGGTGGAGGCGATAGGCCTTCCGGAAGCAGGCGAGCGGGGAATTAAGAGCCTGGATGATTTCATATTAACGATGAAGTCCCATGCCCCACGCTTTACAGCAGATGTTCGCACGGGCAGGATAGATGCCTCCTATACCACCTATGCCGAAGGAATCCAGCTTACGTTAAGCGTCAAAGGTCCCGGGCTTCCAGGGGATCGGTGGATAAACGGCGAGCGTGTGAATTTGGAGTCGTATTCTTATTCGATGTAAGGTATAAAGAACAATGTTGATGGGAAAGAGGGTTAAGGAATGAAGAAGCTGCAGCTTGTGCAAAAAATCGTACAGGAAGGCGTTGTCGCCGTCCTTCGCGGAGAAACCCCGGAGGAAGTCGTGCAAATGGCCGAGCAGGCCATTGCCGGCGGTATTAAAGTCATCGAAGTGACGATGACGGTTCCGTTTGCTTTGCGGGCGATTGAGGAATTGGCGCGAAAATACAGCTGGGACACCCAGGACGAATCACGATACGCGATTATCGGCGTAGGTACGGTGCTGGATCCTGAAACGGCGCGGGCTGCGATCTTAAGCGGCGCTCAGTTCGTTGTCGGGCCATCTTTGAACCGTGACACGGTGACGCTGTGTAACCGGTACCGCATCCCGGTGATGCCTGGATGTATGACGATCAAGGAAACCCAGGAGGCATTGGAGCTGGGGGCGGACATCGTGAAGCTGTTCCCGGGCAACTTGTACGATCCGTCTATGATCAAGGCGATCAAAGGACCGTTGCCGCAGGCGAATATTATGCCAACCGGCGGGGTTTCGCTGGCGAACCTCGGCGAATGGATCCAAGCGGGTGCGGTCGCTGTGGGAATCGGCTCGGATTTGACGAACGAAGCGGTGAAGCGGGGAGATTTCTCCTTGATTGCCCAGAAAGCCGCTGCCTATAAAGCGGAGTACCTGAAGGCCAAAGATTTATCATAATTTCGAATCATCACCTTCATCCATCATAAAAAATGTTGTCGAGGAGGGATTCACTTGGATCTTGGATTGAGAGGAAAACGGGCCATCATTACCGGCGGCAGCAAAGGGATTGGGCTGGCAACCGCCATCACGTTGGCTGCGGAAGGTGCCCAGGTCGCTATCGTGGCGCGGAACGCAGGGCCGTTGCAGGAAGCGGCTAAGGCGATCCGTGAGAAGACGGGGACGGAGCCGCTTGTCCTTGTCGCTGACGCCACTTCGGGTGATGATGCCCGCCGGGTCGTCGAGCAGGCAGCCCAGCATTTTGGCGGACTTGATATTCTCGTCAACAATGCAGGTACCTCAGCGGCGGCTCCGTTTGAGAAGGTGGAGGCCGAAGCTTGGGGGGCGGATTTGGATCTGAAGCTGCTGGGCGCGGTGAATTTCGCCCGGGCCGCACTGCCCCATCTGCGTAAAGCAGGGGGCGGGGCGATTTTGAACGTCACGGCGATTGGCGGTAAAACTCCGGGCGCTTCCTCGTTGCCAACATCGGTCAGCCGAGCTGCTGGTCTGGCCTTAACGAAGGCGATGAGCAAGGATTTGGCAGCTGACAAGATCCGCGTGAACGCGGTATGCATTGGGCTTGTCCGCAGCGACCAGATCGAACGGAAATGGCGTCAAGCTGCACCGGAGCTGACCTGGGAGCAGTTTGCAACCGATCCGCGCCATGGCATCCCGCTGGGCCGAATTGGCCAAGCGGAGGAGGCGGCGAAGGTCATCACCTTCCTGGTGTCCGAAGCGGCATCCTATGTGACGGGTACCGCCGTGAACATCGACGGCGGCACGTCGGCAGTGTTGTAATTCGCGGCGAGGTGGAACCCGCCGGATGAAAAAAGGCGGATCGCCGGGGTATCGGCGGTCAGCCTTTTTTTTAAGATATCAGAAAGTACAAACTCCGGGGATTGGCATCCTGATATCGCAAGAAAAACATCCGCTAAACGCGGTCTGTCGACTTAGAATGTACGTCGATTGATTTTTTTCTTACAGGCAAGATGCTGCGATTTTTGTGAAACAACCTTATCACACGAATTCGCTTCATCACCTCCGTTCCGACAGCACTTCCCATCGAGCCGAGCAGCACGCTGGCAGTTGCCACTTTGATCAGGTAGTACAGCCCCGTTCCGGTGATCAAATCCAGGATAATGAAATTCCGAATCGTTGATGCCCGAATCGACACAAAAATAAATGGACGTTGTTTCCGCTCCACCATCGTTCTCCCCATTCCTCTCCATCCTTGCTGTTCAACTATATGGGGGGCAGAGTTTGGACTATTCGTAAAAAAAGAACCCCCGAACTTGTATGAAGTCGGGGGTTCTTCGCTATTCGTCGAGATGATACGGCTTCAGATTCAGAGGCAACGCTGCCGGCGGAGTGCAGGTGCTTTGCATTTGATAGAAGGTGCCCGTATCGGAAGCATCATGGAAGCCCCACATGGCCTCCAGCACATGATAGGCAAGCTCGCCGGTGGCGCGGTGCGGCCGCCCGTGCAGTAAAGCGCTGGCCATATCCGCTGGGCCGATGCCGCGGCTGTTCTCGGCGTAGCCCGGGAGTAAAGGCACTTCGGTCCAGGCTTCTTCGCCGATCCTGCGGAACTTCACCGGGCCGCCAAAAGTGTTAGGATCCGGCACAAGTAGGGTGCCTTCTGTCCCGTGAATTTCGATTGGCGGAAGTGTACTGCCGCCAAAGATGTCAAAGCTGGTCGTGAGCGTAGCGATCGCGCCTTGCGCAAACTCCAGCGTGCCGGTGACATGGGTCGGGACTTCGACCGGGATCTTTTGCCCATACTTTTTCTCGCTGGTGATGGTACGCTGTTCCAGCGCTTTGCCGGTCATGCCGGCGATCCGCTTAATCGGCCCCAGCAGTTGAATAAGTGCGGTCAAATAGTAGGGGCCCATATCAAACATCGGGCCGCCGCCTTTGGCATAATAAAATTCCGGATCCGGATGCCAGAACTCATGGCCGCGGCTCATCATAAATGCCGCCGCTGAGACCGGCCGGCCAATCGCCCCGTCCTGGATGAGCTTCAGGGCTGTTTGGATGCCGGCGCCAAAGAACGTTTCCGGCGCGCTGCCGACCATCAGTCCACGCTCGCGGGCCGCGGCGAGAACGGCCAAGCCTTCCTCGCGGGTGACAGCCAGCGGCTTCTCCACGTATACATGTTTACCGGCTTCCAGCACCTTTAGGCAAACCTCGGCATGGGCTGCCGGAATTGTTAAGTTAATGACGATCTGGATGTCAGGATCCTGCAGCAGCTCGTCAACCGTGCAAGCAAAGGGGACGTTATATTGCTTGGCCTGCTCCTGCGCCCGGTTCAAGTCGAGGTCGGCGCAGGCGACGAGATCAAGCGCTTCGAACTTAGCACAATTCTCCATGTAGATGCCGCTGATTTTGCCGCAGCCGATAATCCCTACTTTGATTTTGTCCATTATTGGCTGTCCCCCATGCCCGTGTAATTGCTGTCAATCCGTGCATTTTCACCAAGTGACTCGACTGCAAGGCGTTTGCCTTCTGCCGCCCACAGCATCCCGCGGGTCATCATTTCCTTCACTGGAGGCAGGTCGACGATGTCAGCATGATGTCCCAGCGAGTTATAGTACACGCGTCCAACTCCCCAGCGCTTAGTCCAGACCACTGGCATATCCACCGGCTTGTTCAGACGATGGGGTCCGTCAACGACCGGGAAGCGCGTCGTGGCGAGCACTTCAACGGCAGGATCGACATGCAGGTAATATTGCTCCGTTTTCACATAAAAGTCTTCGATTCCCTCCACCAGCGGGCTGGAATTGGCGATAATCTCCACCTTGTACTCGACTCCGTCATTCCCCGGGTGGGCTACCCATTGTCCGCCGGTCATAAATTGCCAGTCGACATTGTTTCGGAACGAATCACACATTCCACCATGGCAGCCAGCTAATCCGGTTCCGGCTTGTACCGCCGCGGATACGTTATTGACGAACTTTTGTTCAATTGTTCCCATCGTCCATACCGGGACAATCAGATCAAGACCGAGGAGCTTCTCCGCATCGGCAAAAGCCTCCAGCGTATCGGAGACCTCCACCTCAAAGGCGTGCTCCCGCAAAGCGCCGGCAAAGATGCTGGCAACCTGCTCCGGCTCATGTCCGTCCCAGCCGCCCCAAACGATTAAAGCTTTTTTCATTTCTTAATTCCTTCTCTCGTGATTAGTTGTTGGATCTAAGCTAACGGACACCAAAGGCGTTATCAACTTACACATGCACCTCCGGGATTTCTAACGGACCGAGGAGACCTTATTTCGAAAAAAATCAGCCCCGTGTTCGCCGCAATCGGCCGGTAAGGTCATTGGAGTCCGTTACAGCGGGAAATTGCCGGGAAATCGGCAAATAAGCTCCCTGTGGTCCGTTAGAGTAACGTGTCCATCACATTTCAGAAATCGCGACCCAGCGCCGATCTTCAATCGAGCGTTCTACCGCTTCCAGCACAGCCTGGCATTGCACGCCTTCACGGAAGCTTGGCACCGGCTGACGGCCTTCCCGAATGGCCGAAGTCAGCTCCAGCACCTCGTGCGTAAACGTATGTTCGAACCCGATCGTGTGCCCTGGCGGCCACCAAGCTTCGGCATAAGCGTGAACCGGATCGGTAGCGAGCACACGCCGGAAGCCTTGGACATCAGCATCGTCGGAGGTGAAGTATACCTCAAGCTCATTCATCCGCTCGAAGTCGAATCTTACGCTGCCCAAGCTGCCGTTGATTTCAAACGCATTCGTCGAACGATGACCCGCGGCAAACCGCGTGGCCTCAAAGCTGCCTAATGCACCGTTAGTGAAGCGGGCCAGGAACAGCGTAGCGTCATCGACCGTGACTGGTCCCTTCGGCGCATCGGCGCTGCTCTTGGCGCTAAGACCGGTCATATTCTCCGCGAGCGGCCGTTCCTTAATAAACGTCTCGCTCATGCCAATCACTTCCTGGATGTCCCCAACCAGATAGTGAGCGAGATCGATCAGATGCGCCCCTAAATCGCCATGGGACCCTGATCCAGCAATATCCTTCTGCAGCCGCCAAACCAGCGGGAAGGACGGATCCATGACCCAATCCTGCAGGAACCAGGCCCGGAAATGGTAGATCCGTCCGAGTCGGCCGCTCTGTACCAGCTCCTTCGCTAACCGGACGGCCGGCGAGAAACGGTAGTTGAAGCCGACCATATGAGCGACGCCTGCGGCTTCAGCCGCAGCCAGCATCTCCCGGGCATCCTGCAATGTAAGCGCTAACGGTTTCTCGCAAAAAATATGCTTACCTGCCTTCGCTGCCGCCAACGCGATTTCCTTATGGGCGTCGCTGGGGGCATTGATGTCGATCAGGTCGATATCGTCTCTGGCGACGAGCTCTCGCCAATCCGTCGTCGTTTCGCGCCATCCCAGCTGATTTGCTGCCTCTTGCACCGCTTTTTCGTTCCGGCCGCATAATACAGCCATCTCCGGCTTTAAGGCGTCAGGGAAAAACATCGGCAGCGCCCGGTAGGCGTTGCTGTGGGCTTTGCCCATAAACTTATAACCGATCATTCCAACTCGCAGCGGGTTCATCGAATTCCTCCGTTTCGCGGGTATAGTCAAAGTTTTTAAAATTTAACTTTTTCAAACCCATTATAATTAGATTTCCTTGCAATCTCTCGCCAGTTTATGCGTATATCTGGACAAAATATGCGTTTTCCCATTCCCTGCATTGCCGTTCGACTATCGTGAGGGACGCAGGCTGGATGGGACATAGCCCCGCAGCTCCTTAAACACGCGGTTAAACGTGCGAATGCTGCTGAAGCCGCACTCAAGAGCGATTTCCATAATGCTGAGTTCGCTGGTCAACAGCTGATGCTCCGCGCTGAGGACGCGAACTGTGTTGAGGTAAGTTTTAAAATTCATGCCGATGGCAGCTTTGAAGGAACGGCTGAAATGGGAGGGCTCCATGGAAAAACGCTTCGCCATCACCTCCACATTTAATTCCTCCCGGTAATGGTCCTCGATATAGGACAAAATTTGCTGCATCCGAGCCCGGCGGGACTCATACTTCTCCTTCGTGGTGCGGTCCATGGGCAGCGTGTCCAACGCTCTTTGCAGGCTGCCGCACAGCTTTAAGATTCCAGCTTTCAGCAGCAAGGGGTAGCCGGGTTTCTTTTCGTCTTTTTCCTGGATCAGCTCGTCTAAGATCGTTTTTACGGTTTCAAGCCCTGGAGTACCTGCTGGAATATAGGGGGAGGTGAAGCGGAAGTCGGACGGCCAGCTTTTGGTCATCGTAATCCACTCCGGTTTACAGATCAGAATAATGATTTCCGACTCCAACTCCCGGCTGTCAAAATAGTGGATATCGTTGCTGCCGCAGATGACCATGTCGCCTTGCCGAAGCAAGCGGATCTCTTCATTCACCCCAATTCGAATGGCGCCGGAGCGGACATAAATAAACTCGATTTCAGCATGGAAATGGGGATAAAACGTAATATTCTTGCTTTGGTAAATGTCCATCGGAAGCTCGGGATCCAATTTCCAATTTTGATAGAACGATTTCACTTAGATCCCTCCGTGTCATTAAAATTACCTTCCCTCCTAAATGTACTGCATGATGGCGGAAGATTCCTCTTTTTTTCTTAGAAGAATAGATGGAGGAGCTTGGACATAGGATGAAATTGGAACAATTCAAAAAATGGAAATGATGGTGGCAATATGAAGCATCGATGGGTCAAAATATTTCAAATTGCCGTAACTTACATCGGTACGGTGGTTGGCGCCGGTTTTGCTTCGGGACAATCGATTATGCAATTTTTTACCCTATATGGTTCGGTTGGCGCTGCCGGGATTATTGTTTCGACGCTGCTGTTCATGTGGTTAGGGACAAAAATGATGATCTATGCCCATCGAATCCAGGCATTTTCGTACCAAGAGTTTAATGATCATTTGTTTGGCTCCTTGTTCGGCAAGGTTGCTAACTTCCTGACCCTGCTGATCCTGCTGGGGGTTACCGCCGTCATGTTGTCCGGCACCGGGTCAATCTTTGCTGAGCAGCTTCAGCTGCCTTATCAGCTCGGAATCATCGTGAGTATCGTCCTGAGCTATCTGGTGATGACACGGGGGATGAACGGTATCGTCGTGGTGAATGTGCTGGTCGTGCCGATGATTCTTCTATTTACGAGCTTGATCGCGTTTCGCGCGATTGAGCCGGAAGGACTGTTTGGGATCAACGGCTTTCAGCTGCAACAATTGCAAAGTTACAAGTGGGTACTGAGCCCATTTGTGTATGCTGCGCTTAATTTTGCATTTATCCAGGCTGTGTTAATTCCGTTGGGGAGTGAGATTCAAGAGGAGAGTACCTTAAAATGGGGAGGCTTCTGGGGCGGTATCGGGCTTGGCTCTATGCTGCTGATCTACCATTTCGCATTGAACTCCCGAATGCCAGAAATGCTAGGTTACGATATTCCGATGGCGGAAATTGTACAGGACCTCGGCCCGTTTCTGCATGTGCTGTTTCTGTTAGTGCTCTATGGCGAAATATTTACGACCCTGATCGGCAATGTCTTTGGCGTCACAAGACAGCTGCATAGCCTCTATAAGGTGCCTGAAAACATGACCATGGTGATGATCCTGCTTGCTTGCTTTGTGATCAGCCAGGCTGGTTTTTCTTCCCTTTTAACCTACCTGTATCCCATGTTTGGGTATATCGGGATGCTGCTGCTTATTTTATTGGCGTTCCGACGGTTACCTCTCCGTTAACTTCCTGTTCTCCATAGCTGCTGAAAATATCACGGAACCGATTTCCCGGCTCGTTTATACTTAGGAAAATCGACTATTTCCCGAGCAATAAAGCTGGTATTTAGCGATTCGCAACCTGTAGTTGACAGATTGCCAACTTCGCTTGGTCGATCGGTGACGGAGGAGCAGCTATGATGGAGGCGGGGTGATGAAGAATATGGATTTTGCAGATAAGCTGCAGAACTATCGGAGACAAAAAGGAATGTCCCAGGAAAAACTGGCGGAAGCGATCGGCGTATCACGCCAAGCGGTTTCGAAGTGGGAGTCGGGTCAGTCATACCCGGAAACGGATAAACTGATCGCATTATGCGAATTGTTTGAGGTTAGCATGGATCATTTGGTCCGGGGAGTGCCAACGGAAAAAAGGGAGCTTTCTCCGGAATCAAATGGATCGGCGATGTTCCGCTATCGATATCACTATGAATATAAAAGTGAAAGAACCTGGTTTGGCGTACCGCTCCTGCACATCAATGTGGGGCGCGGGATGTACGTCGCCAAAGGGATCATCGCGATCGGCAATATTTCCATCGGCGCTGTCTCCCTGGGGCTCATTGCGCTTGGCGGTTTAAGTCTGGGTGTGTTGGCGGCGGGGGTGATAAGTCTGGCTGCGATTGCCTTAGCCTTGATTCTAGCGTTGGGCGGCTTTGCGGCCGGTTTCATCGCAGCTGGAGGGGCCGCTGTTGGTGTGTTGGCTTTTGGCGGATTCGCCGTGGGCGTGTATTCCTTTGGCGGCCTAGCGATCGCATCGAGGATTGCCGTCGGAGGTTATGCCAGCGGGCACATCGCCATTGGTGATGCTGTACGCGGAACTTATTCAATGGCGATCCCAGACGGCGAATTGACCCACGTTCAGGCCGAACAGGTGAGGGCTTTGATCAACCAGGAATACCCAAAGATGTGGAAACCGCTGACAGAATGGATCGTTTCATTATTCCATTGATAGGATAAGTAGATGAGCCGGACATTTCCCTGGATATTAGGGAGGGTCCGGCTCGATTGATGTTCACCTTAGCCTTCAATGGGGACTAAGATATCCCAGTCTTTAAACACGGGCTGCAGCCCGTTATGATAGAGCATTTCCCGAATCTCAGCCACGCTGCGCTCATCGGAAATTTCAAATTGCGGGGTGCCGCCCCCTTTGGAGTGGCCCCCAACGGCCGTGGATACACCAGCTGACATCTTGGTCACCCCAAGGTGAACCAGTCTGTCACGTAACCGGGCAGGCTCCCGGCTGGATAAGGTGATCCCGGCCCGCGGCAGAAAGAGACGGTAGGCGAGCATCACCTGTACCAAAGCCCGATCGGACACCTGGGCATCCGGTTCGTAATCTCCGAGAAAAGGGCGGAAGCGCGGAATCGATAAGCTGATCTCACAACCTGGATACTTGGTTTGCAAATAATCTGCGTGCATGGCGGCAAAGAAGGCTTCCTGTCTCCAATCGTACAAGCCAAGTAATGCCCCGATATTCACGGCCCGGTAACCTGCAGCACATCCGCGTTCCGGGGCATCCAGCCGATTTCGATAATTGCGCTTGGGGCCTTTGATATGGAGCTTGGCATAGGTTTCCCGGTGGTAGACCTCTTGGAATACCGTCAGGCTGTCTACGCCTGCCGCAGCTAGCTCCTGATATTCGGAGACAGACAGCGGGTTCACCTCAATGCCGATGGATGAAAAATAATTGCGCAGCACCTTCACGCAGTCTCTTAAGTATTCGACCGGGGAATCTTTGCGGGATTCACCGGTTAACAGCAGGATATGACGGATCCCGGTTGCCGCAATCGCTTCAGCTTCCCGTTCGACCTCTTGCATGTCTAATTTTTTTCGCGGAAAATCATAGATCGAACTAAAGCTGCAATACTCACAGTGGTTCACACAATAATCGGACACATACATCGGGGTAAACAATTGGATTACGTTCCCGAACTGGCTTTGGGTGATCTGCTGTGCCCGTTGGGCCATCTCCTCCAAATGTCGATCAGCCGCTGGTGACAGCAAGGCTAACAGATCCTCCGCATCAAGCTTAGGCCTGCTAAGCGCCCGCCTTACATCTGCATCGCTGTAACCTTGAAGCCGCTGTGGAAAGGGGAAGCCTTCCCAGGATTGGATTTTGTCATAGAAGCTCATCCCTTAGGCCTCCACTTCATCCAGAAATCCGGTTAGCGGGGAAGAGGCTACCGCGTTTTGCTCCACCGGTCCCAGCCCGGCCAGATGGGCTAATCTGCCGGCTATAACGGCTGCGCGGAACGCTTCAGCCATGCCCAGCGGATCGCGGGCGGTTGCAATCGCCGTATTTAAGAGGACAGCCGCTGCGCCCATTTCCATCGCTTCCGCTGCCTCTGACGGCTTGCCGATCCCGGCGTCTACGATCACCGGCAGGCCTGATTCCTCGATCAGGATCTGAATCAATTCCTTCGTCCGCAGGCCGCGGTTGCTGCCAATCGGTGAACCGAGCGGCATGACGGCAGCGGCTCCAGCATCCCTTAACCGGAGCGCGGCCGATAGATCCGGGCTCATATAAGGAAGGACTACGAAGCCTTCTGCGGCCAGTACCTCGGTTGCTTTAATGGTTTCCACGTTGTCTGGCAGCAGATAACGTTGATCCTGAATGACCTCCAGTTTAATCCAATTGCCCATATCCGCCGCTCTGGCCAGCCTTGCGATGCGGATTGCTTCTTCTGCGTTGCGGGCACCGGAAGTGTTCGGCAGCAGCGTCATATGTGGAGGAATATGATGCAGCAGATTTTCCTCCTCCCAATCGGGATTCACTCTTCTTAAAGCGACCGTGATGACTTCTGCTCCTGAACGTTCGATCACTTCGGGAATTAAGGTGTTGCGGTTATATTTGCCAGTACCGATAAAGAGACGGCTGGACAACGCCTTGCCGCCAATATGGAATAAGTCCTGCATAGGATCAACCTCCCCCAACAAAATGGACTAGCTCAATACGATCCCCATCCGATAACGGGGTCACGTCATAGTCTTCCTTTCGTACAACTGTACCGTTTAGTTCAACCAACAGCTTTCGGTCCTTCCATGGGGGCTCTGCTAATAAATCGGCCAGTGTGACACAGCTTTCGTTGATCGTCGTCTCTTTCCCATTCAGACGAACCTGCACGGGGTTCACCTCCTTTCCAGCCAAGCTGCCTGCATTGCCTTGCGATATGCTTGGGCCTCTTCCGCCGGGTCTGGTGCATGGAACAGGCTTGTCATGACGGCAACCCCTTGGGCGCCGCAGCGGATGACCTCTCCCGCATGGTCCGGACGGATGCCTCCTATGGCGATCACCGGAACCGGGCAAGCTTGAGCCGTTGCCGTGAGTGCTGCCAGTCCTCTGCCGGGAAGTCCAGGTTTGCTGAACGTATCGTATACATGACCGAACAGGCAATAATCCGCTCCATCTGCGGCGGCTTGCATCGCTTCTTCCGCCGAATGAACCGACCTGCCCAAGCGCATCCCAGTGGCTAACGGACGAGCGGCATCCACTGGAAGACTGTGGCCGGCTAAGTGGACATTCATGGCCCGAGCAGCCAAGGCGACGTCCAGGCGGTCGTTCACGACAATTTGGGACAGCGGAATGCCGGCTTCCAGCATCTGTTGAATGACCTCCAGCTGACCTTTCGCCGTGAGCTGCTTATCCCGTACATGGATGTAATCCAGGTAGGGCAGGGCGCTGAGGGACACCCTAAGCAGTTCGGAAACGTGGATAGGAGAGATGGAGATCAGATGCAGTTCGGGTGTGTTCAGCATTATTTTTTGGCTCGTCATATTCATCCCCTCTGAGGTTCGATATGCAATGCAAAAAAGCCCCCTCCGCAAGGAGGGGGCTAGTTCAGCAACAGAAGGAATAAGCCTAAATAGACTTATGTTCTGGTTCATACATGCTTTACGCTCCACTTCCCTACGCAGGTCTTAACCCGTTCAGGTTCAAAGGGTCCGAATCTTGCGATTCATCTCAGCCTTGCGGCTCCCCTAGTGTCGATCGATATCCATTTGTCATGTTTACTATACACGGGGATCCAAATAATTACAACCGTTGAATTGGAATGGGTTATGCTGGCTGCTTTACCTCGTTTCCAAGAAATTTTCATGAAAATGTCACGATTTATCGCAAAAATAGCTGGTTTGTGATGTTTAATGAAATTGAAGCGAAACAAAAACATCCTCTATAATACGGTCGGAGTTTGATTGGGGGGAGTGATGAGATTGAAATGGACGATTGGTTTACGCAATCTCAAGACGGGGCTAGCCATCTGTTTGTGTGTGATCGTTGCAGCGTTATTGCGCCTGGAATATCCTTTTTACGCTGCGATCGCCACGATCATTTCCATGGAAAATTCAGTTGCCAACTCCTTTACGGCCGGGAAACATCGGACGATGGGGACGTTTGTTGGGGCGATTGTGGGTGCAGGCTTCGCCATGATTGAACCTGGGAACGCCATATATTGTGCGTTAGGGGTCATCGTCGTAATCTATGTCTGCAATCTGTTGAATTGGAATAAGTCGATATCCATCGGCTGTATCGTTTTTTTAGCCATTATGTTAAATCTTCAGCCGGGGGAAAGTCCGATTTTTTATGGGATTAACCGGATCACGGACACCCTGGTTGGGATTGCTGTTGCGGTGATCGTCAATTTGGTCGTCTTTCCTCCAAAACATGAGGCGGATTTGGAAAAGGCGCGTAAATCTGTCGCCAAGCGAATGGCTGACTTATATGGGCAGATTACTTCGTGTCGGGAAGCCGTCGATTTGAAGAGTTTTCGTGCGGAGCTAGCTTGTCTGGAGAAATATTATCAGCTCTGCAAAGAGGAATTCCATCTGACTCGGGATCTCAGCGAATCGATGGAGCACATCGGCAAAGAAATTGAATCCTATCGCCACATCTATGAGCATTTGGTGATTTTGCAACAGCTGCTTGCCGAGCATCGACAGTTGCTGGTCGAGGCTGATCTTGAACGAAGCGATTCCGTTGAGGCAGGAACCCGCAACGCAGAACAGCAGTACAGAATAGAAATCGTCTATGAGTACCACGCGGATTGGATTTACGCCGAGCTGCAGAAGATGGGCTTGCCGCTTCCGATTAAGGAGCGAGGACGTTTCCAGACGAAGGCGGAGCTTAAAATGTCGTAGAAAAGGGATGTCCCAAGAGCCGTGAAGGGCTAGTGGGGCATCCTTATTTTTATGCAAAATAGTGTCCTGACTCAAGATCAGCGATCAGCCCGGGTTGCACCGGTTTCCAGCCGAGAAGCTCCCGCGTCGCTGGGCTTGCTTGCGCTGTGTTGTACAAGCTTGTGATGTCGTATTGCGCAATGGCACCCAGAAAACCGAAATGGGCTTCAGCCTCTTCCGGTGTGATGCTGACCACAGGCACATTTAACTGCCGTCCGATGACAGCGGCGATCTCGCGAAGCTGAATGCCTTCGTCGCCGGCGCCAAGCAAGCGTGAACCTGCCGGGGCGGATTCCAACGCCCGACGGTACAGAACCGCTGCATCCAGGCGATGAATGGCTGGCCAGCGGTTCGTGCCTTCGCCGATATAAGCAGAGCAGCCCTTCGCCCGGGCGATATCGATCATCATGGGCACGAATCCCCCATCGCCTTCACCGTGGACAGATGGTGCAAGTGTCACAACGGACGATCGAACTCCTCGATCCGCCATGGCAAGCACCGCCTGATCGACGGTATGCCCATTGGCGTGAGCTGTCGTAATGAACGGCTTGCCTGAGCCTTCGAGCGCGGCTCCTATGGCTTCGACGGCACGTAAATCGAGAGCCAGCGCGCCCTCAAAATCGGAAAAATCATTTGTGAACGCCAGATGAATGACGCCGTCCGCCGTCTCCGCGGCAGCGCGCAGTGTATCGAGATCTTCGAGTGTTCCATAAACCGCTTTTGCACCCAGCGACTGTAGTGTTGCGGCTTTCTTTTCCGATCGACAAAGACCCGTCACAGAATGTCCCGCACCCGTCAATTCCCGTACGACCGCGGAGCCGATATACCCGGTGGCACCTGTAACAAAAACATGCATCCTCAAGTTCCTCCTTCACAATTTGACTGCTGAAACAGGTATAGCATAAACTATAGAGTGAACTCTAGGGCAAGCGGCCAAAGGAGAAAAAGTAGATGAAAATTCAGGAACTCGCCGACAAAATGGGTTTGACGATTCATACGATCCGCTTCTATGAAAAGGAAGGGTTGCTGGATGAGCGGCATGTTCAGCGGGAAAGCAACAATTACCGCAATTATTCAGAAGAAGCGATCGAGCGCTTGAGGATGATTAAGAAATTCCAATCTATCGGCTGTTCGCTGGCTGAATTGAAGGATGTGCTGCAGGAGCACGATGCCCATACGAGCACGAACGAACAAACCATCGAATGGATCCGAAGCAAGATGAAGGAGATTGAGGGCAAAAAGAAAGAGTACGATCAAATGCTGGACACTCTACGCAAAATGCTGGAGTATCGGACCTTGCTCAAGGTCGATCCGCAAAAAGCCGAAGCATTTCTGAAGAATTGGAAGGCCGAAGCAGGATGGAACTGATAAAATCAGTGCGAATGCTGTTAGAATCTAAAGGAGAAGAAGAGAAGGAGTCCGACGAGGATGACGAGGGTGGTCCAAACACCGCCTTTTGCTAAAGCGTTCCAATCTCCGATTTCCGCACGATTCATCGAATCCGCCAAATTGATGAAAGGCTTGCGTTGATACTCTTTAAGCTGATCTTTCTCTTGTTTCTCCCACATATTCACTGGAATCCCTCCTAATGGGTACTTCTTAACATATAGTATACTTGGAACATCGCTGGAGAGCATTTTTTTTTTGAATTCTGGTTAAGGAGCCGATCTCTATGAACAAACTCCCCCCAAATCAATCCACAAATTCTTCTCTTCAAGAAGTTGAGAATTTCCTTATTCAAACCTACTCAGCCAAGAAGATCCCCGTTTCGAACTTTGAGGAACTTAGAAACGACGCTCAGGTTAAATTTGATCGGATTGTGGCTTGCTTTGAAGTGGATCATCCGGAAGTTCTTAAGGGCCTCTTTAATGAAGATGAGAAGAAGATGCACGAAGACTACAGGAATCATCATAGAAATGCGACATTTACAACTCCTTGGCAGAAGATCAATGCGGGGCAGCTTCTGAGAGTTGTTTTAGAAAGCGAGGATGGGGTCAGTTTAAGTAACTTCACCGTTCAGTGGATGTGCATGAAGTTGGTACATGATCTTTCAGCCTTAAAAGGGCAATAAAAAATCGCGGCCTAAGACCGCGATATTGGTGTCATAAGAATCGAGACGACAGGATTTGAACCTGCGACCTCTTGCTCCCGAAGCAAGCGCTCTACCAAGCTGAGCCACGTCTCGTCAGCAATATTATTAATTTTGGGGGGAAACATTAATACATTATACACTTTTAGGCGAAGCTGTAAAGGGGGGGGACGGATGAAAAATTTTTGAACGCAAGGAATCGGAACCAACGCGTGTCAACTCATATAAAAATGTTACCGAAGGATAATGGTTCACTCACGTAATTTTGTTACCC
>NZ_BILV01000016.1 GCF_004000745.1 Paenibacillus barengoltzii NBRC 101215 | reverse complement strand
CCAGAGGATGGCATTATTCTCGTGTGGAGCCGTGGTGTAGAGGCCTAACATGCCTGCCTGTCACGCAGGAGATCGCGGGTTCGAATCCCGTCGGCTCCGCCATTTAACTTCTTTGTTTTGTACGAGCCATTAGCTCAGTTGGTAGAGCACCTGACTTTTAATCAGGGTGTCGAAGGTTCGAGTCCTTCATGGCTCACCAGTTTCATATTTGATTATGCGGACGTGGCTCAGCGGTAGAGCATCGCCTTGCCAAGGCGAGGGTCGCGGGTTCGATTCCCGTCGTCCGCTCCATAATCATACGCGCCCTTAGCTCAGCTGGATAGAGCGTTTGACTACGAATCAAAAGGTCAGGAGTTCGAATCTCTTAGGGCGCGTTCCCTTTGCCGGTGTGGCGGAATTGGCAGACGCGCGCGACTCAAAATTGTACGCGCCTCATGTTTTACGCGCCGAACCATTCCGTTCCTTGATATATAAAGGTTTTCCGAAAAGGGCACCGCGCTTTAGTCGGTGGACCCGCACCAAACTCCCCAAAATTCAGCCGATTTTGGAGGACTGCGCTTTTGTTTAGATGTAACGCGGTCAGGTTGTACGCGGCTGGTGTGTCGAGGATAACTCGATGTAGCATGCAAGTCAAGCATGACAAATTATATATTTTTATTGTGCCGGCGTGGCGGAATGGCAGACGCGCTCGACTCAAAATCGAGTGGGAAACCGTGGAGGTTCGAGTCCTCTCGCCGGTACCAACAATGAAATCAAGCTCTTGGGATCAGGAATCCAAAGGGCTTTTTTAATGTTCAGGACATTATGGATTGGCAGTAACAGTACGACATCGAGCTGTTTAGAAGAGATATTCGGGATCAACCTAAAAGTATAGTTCGGTGAAGAACACATTTTTGGAAAACGATCTCGATAAAAAACAAAGCAAGCGAACCTAGAGATAGTCCGCTTGCTTTGATCTGCCTGCCCTTCACCACCATTTGTAGCTGTTGCGCTCCAGCTTCTTCTGATCCGAGTTCTTTTCATGATCGCGTTTTCCGAAAAATTCGTCTTCTCTCGCGATCGTTGGGTCATACCAGTCCGCTTTGGCTTTCGCCCATTCCACCCACTTCATCGACTTGGGATCGAGGTTTCCGGATGCCTCCACTGCGGCAATATAACGCCTTATTTTGCAGGCGGTATCGTAGTCCTCCGAAAGATTTTCCAAAGCGAGCGTTTGCTCCACTTCAGCATTAAAGCGTTGTCTTCGCTCCTCTTTTCGCCGCTCTTCTTCCTGGCGTTTACGTTCAGCTTCCTCGCGGGCCTCGCGCTTTTGTCGGCGAATATCGGAAGCTTCGTAAAACGCAATCATGATATCGCCAAGGCGATCTTCGATGACGTATGATTTGCAATCGCGAAAGTTTTTTGCGGCATATATTGAAAAGCTGATTCGGCCATTGTAAACATAGTCATACTTTCTGATTTTTGGCTTTGACGCCCATGAACTGCGGCGCTTGTCTTCCTCATATTTCAGAAGCTGCATATTTTCTTCTTTCGTGGGAATATGCTTGACCTCGTCTTGCGCTTCTGAAACCGATATAGAGACAGTTTCCCCGTTGACTATAAATTTAAGATCGCTGGTAAGCGAACATCCTAACGGCTCCATGGCTTTGATTAGCGCATCAATTATATGTAACACCCGAGGTAATGTTTCTTCGGACACCGTGTCGGCAAGAAAGAGAGGAGAATCCTTGGCACGCCGATTGAAGCCTATTGCTTCTTGTTCTTTGCGTTTTTTTTTCCATTCCATGACTTCTTTGCGATGAGCAACAATTGTTGGGTGCATCTTCGCGTTTTCGTTAGGTATCCTGATTTGTGTTGCAGTGGAAAGCACGACTGTTCTCTCTTTCTCATTCAGAAATGCGAGAGTCTCTTTTTCAATCTGAGGTGTATACTCAGTTCCGGTTCTTACGCCTGATTTCTTAGCGGGCTTGCTGCTTATCGGGAGTGGTATTGGATTAACCAGTTTACCCGCACGAAGCTTGGCCCAGTATCCGACCGGAGGTGTGGGAATATCAAAGGACTGGCAGACTTTACGGATCGCAACATCCGAGACACCATATCTTTTCGCTACTTCGGTTACCGGCACCATCCATACTTCTTTGTACAAGGTTTCTCTGTCATAAATATTGTAGGTTTGTCCAGATTGCTCGTACGTTTCAGGTTGTCCGACCGTTTGAGTAGATTCGCTGGTATCGTCTACTGAAACGGACGGTGTCTGTTCCTCGACTAGTAACACAGAAGATTCAAGCGTTGGTGAAGATTCGCCGACAGCTGTTTCCATCTCCGCTCTAACGGAATCCTTTTCAGAAATCGCTCGATGTTTCTTTTTACGAGCGGCCGGTACGGTTCTGTAAATGAAAATCCTCTCATCCGCCGGTTCCGGTAGTTCCAGTTTGGTTACAGGCTTGTTGAAATTGAGCTTGGTCCAGTATCCGGACGGAGGAATCGGAATGCCAGCTTCCTTAATCTGTTTCATTAGATGAGCATAGGGAAGATTATATTTTTTGGCTACTCCGGCGACAGACATTTCCCAGATTTCATCGTATAATTGCTTACGTGTTATTACGATCTCCGAATGCTCTGGCACAGCGTTCACCTCCTTCCCTTCCTTGGATAAGCTCTTTGCAACAGTAGAAATGCGAGCCTTTGGCTCAGACATGACCTCCTGTTCTATTTGCATGGCTTGTTGATTTTCTTCTTCCGCATCAGCAGTACCCGCCGCAGCACTTTCTTTTAGCGGTTCATTCACTGTCTGTGGTGCGAGAATAGCGTCAAATTGTTTGATTCCCCCTATCCCTCGTTTTCGCTTAATAGAAAAACCAGGTCCCGTTTCATTTCCTCGAATTGATTAATAATCGTATTCAAATTTTTCTCGATATTCTCGACCTGGACAGCATTGATTTTTCCGTGGTTATAAGCAATGAGACGTTCCGGCACGATGGTATAGGACCAACTTTCTCTGTAGCGGTCTTCGTTGCGGACCGCAAAACCGATGGGCAACAAGTCGTTGCGCATGCCGAGTGTCAGCATGTTCGGGGATATACCCAAATAATCTGCAGCGATTTTTATTGTGATTTTGGGGATATTTCTGATCTCTTCATCCGAATACTTCACCATACGTTTCACCTCCTTGATCCGGTTCCGACGTCACAATCAGACTGGCGACAATCTATAGAAAGATATTGGTCTTCGGTATACCATAAACTTTCTCGTACAATATTTCCGAAATTCGAAAATTCTTATTCATCAACCACGAGAAGAATACCTAGCATCGGTCATGTCTGTGTATCCAGATGAGTTTGGCTTTGCTGAGAATCGTCTTGGAAGCTTCTCCTATCGAGAAAAAGATATGAAGTTCTCCATATATGACCTAAATAAGTGGGAGTCGCGAAAAGCCGCGCATTATGTTCTTAATTTAGTCTTTAATCCTCAAAATATAATCTATCGAGATATTCAGGATTTTGTCTATTCACTAGTCGAGAAAGAGGTTATCTTTAAAGTATAGTCACAAGACATCGGGCCAATCTGGCCCGATGCTACTTTTGCACAGGGACGCACCATTTGCAGTGGGTTTGTTTATTTATATACTGGCTTCTTTGGACAGGGTTATATATTTTTGAAGGATGTTCATGAGCAACAATATATTCAGGTTTTAACCTTTCTGAAATCCAGCATGCAGAGTTACTGTCATGAGGATCATAGTGTTCAGATATATCGTCTATTTGCCATTGAGGCAATAATTCTAGCGGGACATCACAAACAAAAATAGTGGGGATTCCGGTACTGGATAGCATATCGTGATATTTCCCATATATGTCTTTATCTAATTGTGCAGCAATTGCGGCAAGGTATTCACTCCCCCAACATAAATAGTGTCCGCTTTCGCCCAGGAGTTCTTTTTTAAACAAGCTGAAATAGACATGCTTGGAATCGGAAGGTTGCAGTGTAGGGTCGTAATCCATAACTGTGTTTACTGATATTCCAAATGTGGCAGTGGCAATTTGACGCATTTCCTCTACATTAAAAGGCTTTATGCCCTCTGAAAAGTAGCTTTCCATATCAATAGGACGACAGGCATGATACGCACGAATATGCGTGTAATGTCCAAGGTCAATCCCTTGTTTCTTATTCCCTTTATCATCAGGTACAAATACTTTTTTGTTATTCTCCATCATTCTAACTCCTTCGGCACGTTGCCTGACGGCTCGTGCCATTTTTTGGGGCATGATCTTCTACCGGTAAAGTCAATTCTCATATTCCAACAGGAAAAAACGATCTCAGCTACTTCCAGTCACTTTTGAAGTGAAAGAGCGTATTCCTCCGTATTGTTGAGCAAATCGATTTTTTGCTGCAGTTTGACTACGAAGCTCAAGAAGTCGGTGCTTTTCTTATTTTCCAATTTGAATGAGTTGATGATATTTTTGATGGTTTCGTTTTGCTCGGAGGTTAATTCATCTATAATTAAAATGATCCTTAAATTAGAACGGAATGCCTTGTCCAGCAAGCTGTGAAGATTGTATGAAATGTTCTGTTCTTTGATTTCGGGGTCCAGTTCGTGCATCCACGTCGCTGCTTTGGACATGATCGAATCATCCTCGTTGATGTATTTGATGATTTTTCCGGACCACTTATGAATTGTATCTTCTCTGATTTTCGTGTCTGTAGCAATGCTAAAAGTGGATGCAAACCGCATTAGCTGCGGGATAATGTGTCCATTTAGATGCTCGAATTTTTCCAAACGTGTTTTTTTGTATCGTCCATAACATTCGTATTCAATTAAGTTAACTTGAATGGGCATCGTTTTATTATCGGGAATGAAGCGGACGAGCACTGCATCTGGGTAACCGCTGATCCCAGCGATCATTTTGTTATTAGCATCTTTTTTAGGGGCAGTCATAAACATTCTGTTTTGTGGGATAAGCACGGACCGATGCTCGGAAAAATCATCGAATAAATGATAAAAGTTAGCGTTGACCAGCGGCTCCAGTCCTTTGATTTTGTCTGTTTCATTCTCAAATTTGACCGTGACATAGGTGCTCGTGATGTTGATTTTAACATCGGGAACAGTGTTCAAGACTTCTTGGTAATTTTCTTCAGTCACCTCATCCGTGGACCACTCTTCAGCATCAGAAGGGTTACCGTTGCAGTTAATCGTAAAAGGCTGTTCGAATTTGAACAGATCATTGGTTCGATTTTGTTCAAAGCCAGTCTGAAGCAACTGCAGAGCCGTCTCATCGGTTATGGTTTTTGCGGATTGCACATATTTGAGGCTCCAATACTTTCCACCGGCTTGCTCCAGAATGCTGATGTCAAACGGTTGGCAGTATTCGATTTCGCAAAGAGTGAAACATTGAGGATATTGATCGCTGTCTTTCCAAGGCCGAAAATCGGTAGGTTCTTTTAGTTTACCGCGAGCTCCGCATAGTGATTTATTTCCTACTTTCACTACAATATAGACCCGGTCATTCACGTTAGCGACTCTTTTCGTAAAGCCGGCTACTTGTTGATTGACGCATGTATAATAATTTTCCAAAGAAGTTCCACAATGTAAGATACGCTCTCCCATGTCCATCATCCTTATCTTATGATTAAATTACCAATTTCGACATGGTTAGTAAAAATCCTTTCTGGTGTAGTAACTGAAAGAGAGAAGGGTTTGTTATGCATAGAAATATACCTATTGAAGTTTAGAAAAATATTAAGAAAGAGGATGGTACAATGCTAAAATCATTTGATATACCAGATACTGATTTTGATGGTTTACGTCTTTTGTTAGAACAGTTGACCTCTGATAAGGTCGAAGTACAAAATTATTTAGGTGGAAGGTCGCTAAGAAAAGTTGAAATCAATTCTGCCGAAGGAAAAGTTAGACTAGACTTACGTTCAGAGCTTTATTTCCATTAAGGTGTCTATTATCAAAGCCTGATTATTGGTGTTATTGCATTGGCCCCTGAGCGGATGGGGATTGGGACAATAGTGATCGAATGGTTAAAAAATTATGCCAGAAGCAAAGGTTTTGAACGAATTTGTATCGAAAATGCTAACACGGAGGCGAGTATTGGATTGGCAAGGAAAATGGGTTTCATTAATGTCCCTAGTAGTCCAATTATTCAAGAGGTTCTCAAAATAGAGGCGTCGCCTGATTATCATTTACTGCTAGTAAGATCATAATTACTTTTTATAGTATATTTTAGATCTAAAAAGTACCCCCAACTTCGAGAGAGTTGGGGGAGTTAATGCTTACATTGATCATTTCTGTAATATTCCGATACTCGTAACAAATTATTGGCTAACCTAGAACTTGGTTTCGGTTGATCACTCCCATTTCGAATTGATTTACAGCATCATTCTATGGTTAGATACCTAGACCGTATCCGGCGAATGCCTATAGTCAAACGCCCTTTTTACCATTTTTGATACAAAGCCAGATTCGCAGGACTTTGGAATTCTTCGAAAACTCCGCACGGATGGCCTGTTACAGAAAAACAAAGAAGAACCCCAAGCGAAAAGGGCAAGGGGTTATAAAGCAGGTGATTTGCTTTGATTCTAATTTATGAACAAATGCTTGCACATGTTACAGAAAACGAAAAGTCGCTGCTGTTCGAAATCCATATTTCCAATTCGGATATTACGATTTCGAAATGAAAATAAATAAGGAAAGTTTTGTAACTCCATTCTCGCAAAAGCTGGAATCTTCTAGTATAATATGTCTATAAAGCGAGGATTAGACAGGAATTTGGACTATATCTTCCCGCTTGTTATTAGGACAAAGGTCCGTTTTCGGTCGAAACTGTGCTTCTATTGCTTATCTTAATGAAGGACTTGAAAAGAGGGAGGGATTTGATGTCGAATCTATGTAGGTAGTAACACCTCTGTTAAATGACATTATGAGGTCAGGCGAGGGATTCGATCATCGCCATGGACGAATGGGTTATGAAGTAATCTCCGATTGGTTGTCCAAATAAATATGAGCTGAAGGAAAAATGGCAAACCCGCTCGAAAGACGGGGACGCAAAGCCACGGGTCTGCGGCCGTAAGGCTATGATCGCCGGGTTACCCTAAAAGGCAGGCTTCCGGAGAAAAGGCACGTTAGGGTACGTGTCTTTTTTGTCGTCTATGTCCGATTCCGAATAAGCCGAGGAACCTCATCGAGGGAGGGAACTGAAGTGGTGCTTGTATTGTCATTATTGTTGATGACCGCCATTCTGCTATTCGCCCATCCGAGAAGCGAGCCAAATCGTTGGGCCGGTTCAGTCGCTTTTTTCTCTGTACTCGGAGAGTTGAACATCGCCATAGATGAGAATTTAATTCCCGTAATTGTCCCCTTGGCTAACGATCCAATTATAGCCGGACTGGAGTGGGTAAAAGAGGTTTTTTACTTCTTAGCCTTGTACATGCCTCCTTATTCGTTGTTGATGTTCAGCTTGAGCTATGCGGGGTGGTTTCAACGGCGAAAGAGTTGGAAGCGCTCCACCATCGTTGGGGCACTGATCCCGGTTCTGATCATGTTTCTTCTACCTTCAGAGGCTTCACGTGATACACATCCGATACCGCTCTGGGCAATGATTTATTACGCTACCGCAGCAGTGCCATGCTTGAGGTTGGCATACCGTGAAGTTGATGAGAGGATCATGCAGCAACACCGTGTGGTCTGTTGGATTGTTGTACCGTCGATCAGTTTTGTACTGCTTTTCGATTATATTCTGCCTTTGCTCCGATTCTATCCGCCCTTTGATACCAAACGTGCTGTTTTAACGGTAGTATGCATTTGCTTTTTTGTATTTGTTGTTCGTTACGGTGTATTGGGTGTCCGAATCCGATTGGAATCTACACCCCAAGAACCATATGGGAACACCCCGTTTACATTTCAATTCTATCATGCTTTAAAAAGTGAACTGGGAAAAATACAGGTCGCGGCCAGACGCATATTTAATCTTGCCCAACGAACCGAGCAACAGGAATTGTATCGGGACACATCTCATCTGATCGATGCTACCGAGCGGATAATGGCAATAGCTTTCCGTTTTCGTCATTCATCACAACAGTTGGTATTATACGAGCAGTCATGTATTATAAATGAACTCGTTGAGCAACTATTGAATAGCTTGGCGGGAGAATTTTGCAGCAAGAATCTTAAAGTCCGAAAAAAATTGGATGAATCGATTGTTTTGTATTGTGATTCCGTTCACGTGCAACAAGTCATGAAGAACCTCTTCTATAATGCCATTGAAGCGATGTCCAAAGGAGGGTGTCTGACAATAACGTCGAATCTCTCGCAAGAAACGATGGATATTACCGTTCGTGATTCCGGTTGCGGCATCGCTCCGGAAGCCATGCCATATATTTTTGAACCTCACTTTACAACCAAATCGAACGAAGGGAATGATGGATTGGGGTTATTCTACAGTCATGAAGTCATGCGTCACCATCAGGGATCCATCGAGGTACAAAGTCTAATCGGAATCGGTACGTCATTTACGCTTCATTTTCCCATCCAAAGAGTCATTCGTCATTCACCGCCATTGAACCTATGGGAGGGAGACCATGAGCAAGATCAAAGTACTATTGGTGGAAGACGATCCGGTGTGGAACGAATATATATCCGAAACGGTGAATCGGGAACCGGATTTGTTTTTGGTCGGAACGGCTCAGACGAAAGTCAATGCAATTCGCATTGTCAGTATGTTAGACATTGATGTGGTGCTATTGGATGTGGTGCTGGATGGGAAAAAGGCAGACGGGCTTGACGCGGCGCTCGAGATTGGCAGCATGAGTAATGCGAAAGTCATCATGCTTACAGTATTAGATCAGGCAGAGATCGTTTCTGAGGCGTTCGGCAACGGTGCTTTCAATTATATTCTCAAGACGGCGCTTGAAGATATTCCGGAGGCTATTCGAGCCGCATATGCGGGCCTATCCTCCATTCATGCTTCTGCCGCAGGCGTGCTTCGATCCGAGTTTGTACGAATGAAGCAACAAGAAATGCGCCAAAAATTAACGCGAACCGAAGTTGAAATCCTCCGTTTTATTCACAATGGTCATACCCGTTCCGCAATTGGGGAACATTTGCATATAACAGAGAGTACTGTCAAAAAACATGTGAACCGAGTGATTCGAAAACTGAAGGTGCACACCGGCAGGGAAGCTGCCAAGAAAGCAAAAATGAAAGGGATATTATAGCGTCCATGTGTATTGATATTGAAAGTCGCGAATAGCACCTAACCATTACAGGTTAGGTGCTATTCTATTTAATTGGCATCTATTTAGGTACAGCACTCTCGTAGAAAACCATCGAAGAACTGAGGCTGTCGTGCGTGCCAATCCGCCAGGGCCTGCGTAGCCAACCGTCGGTTGATTTCTGACGGAACACTTATGCTTTAGTATCTATCTTTTGTCCGCGATACTGATCCTGTATCTCTGACTTGTGCTGCTGCTGTACTGTTTCAGTATGTTGGTGATTTGACGATATTTTCTTAGTCCCTCCGTGCATATTTTCCATCCCGCAATTCCTTGGCATTGCTGAACTCGACACACCGCTTACTGCCATAGATATTCCTCCTCAATCAAATTTTGCTACTCGTTTATCGTAGCACTTATTTGTGTCGTTCCTATGTGGATTTAATGTAGTGAAACATATTTATCTTCTTATTGCCGTCAACTGAACCCTCTTTTAATTTCGTTCTATTCTATCAGTGTTACGAATAAAAATAGAGTAGTCATCAAAAACGAAGAGAAGGGGATCAATGATGCAAACCAAATTGAAAGGGATCTGCTTGTCCGTATTTCTAGCTTCTTTCTTTGTCTCATTAAAAGAGGTAGTACCAGCGTCGCTGATACTACCAGCAAACGTATGGGTTAACTGGGAATTTATTAATAACCTGATTATATTCAAGCTGCGCATCAGTGATCGCCAGCTTTGAATAGACTTCCAGCGATTTTTGACTTTCATGGCCGGATTATGGCTGAATCAACGCATCGTCGATTCCTTGCTTCTTCTGTCAGGTTAGCAAGAAGTGGCGGAGCTTGTGTGGTGATAAATTCTGAGTCAGTCCGGCTTCCTCGGAATACTTGGCCAAAATCTTTCGGATTCCCCGATCCGTGTATTTTTTCTTCCAGAAGGACTCAAATAAATACACAGCCTGTTTCTTTCTCATCGAATCTACATGCATGGCCAGCAGTTCTTTGAAGGACTGAGGGAAAGGAACAATCCGATCTTTGCTCCCTTTCCCTTTGTTAATCCGGATCTGGCAGTAATTAAAATCGATATCCGTCAGTTTTATATGGATTAATTCACTGACGCGGATGCCGGTATACATCAAGGTTTTCACGATCACCATATCCTGAAAATTCTTTGCCTTCCAGACGACCTCATAGTATCGTTTTAAATCTTCTTCGGTCGGGACATAGGGCAATTTTTTTGAAGCTTTCGGCACTTCGATTTCAAGCCTATCTCTGAGGTGATGAAACAGTCTTTTAAGGTAAGCATAGTCAGGCCGTTCTGCCCGCAGGTATTTTGCCAATTCGCGGGCTTTCTTTTTTGCAGATACACGTTTTTCAATCATGCCAATTCACCTTCTAACGGAATTCGTTCCTTCATGTCCAGACGGAATATGCCATACGGATTCACGTGGGTATTAATTAACGGAGTTAAAGCCCGTGAATCTTCTGGAGTCATCAGGTCAAACCATTCTCCGATAACACATTTTGAAACATGATGGTATTGATGTACATCAGACAATTTTGTAACAGATGCAAGGATAATACGGCCATTTCCTGATCTTCCATGCGATTCGTGGCAATTTCTCCACCTTTTCCATAGAAAATAAAGCTGTTGGCCGAGTTCCAATTCTCTACGACATTTAATCCCTCGTTGATTTCGCGGCGCAACTCCTCGGAGTTTAAATAGTTACAGAGGAAGATGGTTATTTAGGTTGCTTCAGGTTATTCCTGGTGAATCGTTTCAGGATGGCTTCAGTCTCTGCAGTACCCAAGCGTAAAGTCGTCGCATATTTCATCATTTGGTCATACTGCTGCCGGATCAGCTTCCAGTTGATCGGACGTGTCAGCACCGTTTGTAGATGAGGGTAAGCATCTGTCATTCCTGCCTCCGCACGATACAGCTTTTGGGAGTGGATCGCTTTTAATCGCGGCATGAGCTGAAAACCCAACAAATTGCAAAAAGCAAAAGCGACTTCACTTTGGCCGTGAGAATCCTCATAGTTTTTCTCTAGTTCCATATCGGTACAGTGTCGAAGCAGCCCTTAGATCATAGCTGCAATCTCGGAAGAAGAACATGATTTGAGCTGAGAGTAGATGTAAGTAGAGTTTTTCTCGACATGCCAGTAAATCATCACGCCGCGGCCACGATACCGAACATGCCACTCTGTCATCAGATTCTGATACCAGGCCCCGAACTTCTTGGAGTCGGAGGCGCAAGAAGTTGTTCCTTCTCCCCATATATCCTGCATCCGTACCCGAAAGATCGCATTGAACACTTCAGCAATGACATTGCGCAGGTTGTCTTTGTGAATAAACTTGCGCCGCACATAAAGCAGATCCTTATAGCTCTCACCATGATCACCGGTACTGACCCGTTTTAAGCCATTATTGGTTCCTAAACCGTAAAGAGAAAGAATCAAGCGTTTCTGCAGCGTCTCCCGATCCAAAATCTCGCGGTTGGCCACCGTCTTGAATTATTCCGTAAATGAAACACGCAAATCTGTCTCCTTAAATATGTCCAGCAGGCTGGTCATCGGCCAGCGACGTGCAATTTCAACTTTTACTCGTGCTAAATGGGTCGGTTCTGGCTGCGGCTCCAAAGGGAAGACAGAGATCCAGCCGTTTCCCTTTTCTGTAATTCGCACTTTGGGGTTCTTGGGCATGCCATCATTCAGCTTTTCGAGTCCTTGAATCATCACTTGTTTCAGTGCAGCAATAAACGAATCCGCAGCTAAGGGCTGATTCAGTGCCTTGTAGTTTTCTTCGCGACGTTCTTCGAAATCGGACGGAAGATCTTCATCCGGATTCCGGTACCGATTAGCTCCAGGTACCCAGATTTCTTTGCAACGCAATTTATCCCGCAGCATCTATAAAGCGCTGATCTCGTAATTGATTCGGTTCATCAGTTCCTGTCCTTTGTCGTCTTTTTCGATAAGGATATCTTTGTATGCGGTACGGATGACACCATCGATCGGAATGTCATTAGATAAAGGGAAATAATGCAGACCGGAGTCTGCGTACTTTTTGATCAACTCCAATGCACGTATAACAGGTTGGTGAACCTCATTATTGGAACGAAAATTAAGAATGCAGAGAATTTCCGGAACCATCCGACGGTAATGGCTGCCATAGGAGGCCCGGATGACGGTATGGATTTTTTCGCGGTAAGCTGGACCGGTATGTTTAAATTCTTTCACCAGATCCTTTAAAGTTTGCTCGTAGACGACCGGGTACAACACGTCTTTGATGATGCCATCAAGATGGCTGATCGCGGTTTGCGCCAGATTAAACAAGATCCCGTATTTGTTACTGACTCTTCGTAAATCCTTCAGACTTTCCTTTTCTACCTTGCATTCTGCACCAACCCCGATACGATGAATGATCTGAATAAGGAGATCGACCAGGTTGTCCGATATTTCCATGCTGCGGAGCCAAAAGAAAGCCGCTAGTAGCATGTATCGAATCGGCGCAGGATGACGGCGCAACTCCCGAATATCCTCAGTGGACACACGCTGCCGATATTTCTTCAGCACTTTAGGAGGAATATCCTTAAACAAATCGACCGGAAGTTCTAAATTTCGAATCGTGCGAAGCTTATTGATTTCTTTTAACACACTCTCAAGTCCTGCTCGTCCAGATCAGCTTTCAATTCATGAAACGATAACTGTCCATGCTCTTCTCCGGAAGCCTCTTCGTCATCGGTTCCCAAATAAGCGATGCGATCAATCAAAGAGTCTAGCTTGGTCAGGGGTGAGGAATGCAGTTTTTGATAGGTCGTTTGGAAGAAACTTTCTTCGTGGCGGATCGAATGAGCCGTTCGATGCGCTCTGGGGTAGGAGGTGCGATTTTCAGCTCACGAAATCGACTGTAGACATGTTCCTTTAGGTGTTCAATATCATGATCATGATGCAGGACATGTTGGCCTAACCATGTCGTCATTTCCTCTACGTCCTCTATCGTATCCTCACGGAAGCCAAAGAACTTGCGGATCTGTGTCCGATGATACGTGATAGAGGCCCCTGACCAATCGTACCTGGCATACAGTTCCGAATCGGAAAAAATCTGTTTGGCAATGTAGGCAATCACAGCTTTGGGGACCTCGAACTTGTGCGTCGGAAAACGGGCTTCATTTTGAAAAAACTTCAATAACACAGCAAATCCAATCCTGGTTTCCCCCGTTTTATTTTCTATCAACTTCATTTCGTTCGGGAGTATGGTGAAATGCTCAATCAACTCATCCAGTTCCCAATTTCGTTTCATGATATCCCCTCCGGATAAAGTTCCTATAATGGTCAGTATCGGAACAATCAAAATGAAGTTAGTGTATCTTGCCTTCTATAATTAGGCAAATCATCGATTGATCACAACGAAGTTCCGATACCAAAAAGATTTTCGGAACTTGAATATTTTAGACATTTCTGCGAAATAATCAAATCAGTATTTGAATAATTGAAAAAGTGTTGTATGATAATAATCAAACAAATATTTGATTGAGGTGGTTCCGTGGAACATGTAGATACTTGCGAGATCTTTTGTTTTGACGAGCATAAGGTCAATCGGGTAAAAGAAAAGCTAAATAGACATAATTTTAAAGATATGACCCAAATCTTTAAGGTTCTCGCTGATCATACGCGGCTGAAAGTGGCCTATGCGCTTTGCGATGAGGATGAACTTTGTGTTTGTGATGTAGCCAATATTATCGGCTCCACCATGGCAACAGCTTCCCATCATTTACGGCTGCTGCGAAATATGGGCATAGCCAAGTACCGCAAAGAAGGGAAGCTTGTTTTCTACTCACTGGAAGACGAGCAGCTCAAACAAATGATCAGGCTCGCCATGAAGCATCAGAAGGAGGTTGTTGGCGTTGAGTAGAGTATCGGAATCTTCAGATCGTAAACACGTATACCGCGTTGAAGGATTTACATGTGCGAATTGTGCCGGAAAGTTTGAGAACAATGTAAAGCAGCTACCCGGGGTTCAAGATGCGAAGGTGAATTTTGGTGCGTCTAAAATCGCCGTTTACGGCGATGCAACGGTTGAAGAACTGGAGAAAGCTGGGGCATTTGAGAATTTGAAAGTCGTCCCGGAAAAGCCTGTACGTGCGGCAAACCCGATTGTGACCGAGGGCAAACAAGTATTCAATGTTCAGGGATTTACATGCGCGAATTGTGCCGGAAAGTTTGAGAATAATGTTAAACAGATTCCTGGCGTTCGAGATGCCAAAGTGAATTTTGGAGCTTCGAAAATTGCCGTTTATGGCAATGCAACAATTGAAGAACTGGAGAAAGCCGGCGCCTTTGAGAATCTGAAAGTAACCCCGGAAAAAGCCGAACGGGGAGCTGCCCAAGAAGTTAAAAAGGAAGTCAAAGAGCCATTTTATAAAAAGCACAGCACGTTATTGAATGCAGCTTTACTGATGGTGTTCGGTTACCTTTCCCAGTATGTAAATGGTGAAGAAAACCTGGTTACTTCCTTGCTATTTGCAGCCTCGATCATCATCGGTGGATTCTCACTCTTTAAAGTTGGCTTTCAGAACTTATTGCGATTTGAATTTGACATGAAAACCCTGATGACCGTAGCCATTATCGGCGCGGCGATCATTGGGGAATGGGCGGAAGGCGCAATTGTCGTTATTTTGTTCGCTATTAGTGAGGCCCTGGAACGATTCTCGATGGATCGGGCAAGACAATCGATTCGTTCCTTAATGGACATCGCACCAAAAGAAGCACTGGTCCGACGCAACGGGCAAGAAATAATGATTCATGTGGATGACATAGCGGTAGGCGACATCATGATCGTGAAACCCGGTCAAAAGATCGCTATGGACGGTGTGGTTGTCAGTGGCTACTCTGCCGTTAATCAGGCAGCGATTACCGGTGAGTCCGTGCCAGTTGAAAAATCGGTTGATGACGATGTCTTTGCCGGTACGTTAAATGAAGAAGGTTTGCTTGAAGTAAAGGTAACGAAGCTTGTGGATGATACCACTATTGCAAAGATTATTCACCTGGTTGAGGAAGCACAGGGTGAACGCGCACCTTCGCAAGCCTTTGTTGATAAATTTGCAAAGTATTACACACCCATCATCATGATCGTGGCCGCTTTAGTCGCAATCGTTCCGCCGCTTTTATTTGATGGAAGCTGGGCTGCTTGGATTTATCAAGGGTTATCTGTACTTGTCGTGGGTTGTCCGTGTGCACTCGTTATTTCGACGCCAATTTCCATCGTATCGGCTATCGGAAATGCGGCGAAAAAAGGCGTCCTTATCAAAGGCGGCGTTTACCTCGAAGAAATGGGGGCCTTAAAGGCCATTGCGTTTGATAAAACCGGAACCCTGACAAAAGGCGTCCCTGTAGTAACGGATTACAACGTATTTAGCAAGGAGACCAATGCGTCGGAATTGTTGTCCGTCATTACTGCATTAGAGTATCGTTCCCAACATCCGCTTGCCTCAGCCATCATGAGAAAAGCGGAGGAAGAGGACATTTCGTATTCGGATATCAAGGTTGAAGATTTTTCGTCCATTACAGGGAAAGGGATCAAAGGTATTGTCAACGGAACGACCTTTTACATTGGAAATCCGAAACTCTTTAAGGAAATGCCAACCGCTCTTTTCAGCAGCGAGCAGGAGCAGTTGGTCACTAGTCTACAGAACCAAGGCAAGACGGCCATGGTTGTCGGAACGGATCGTGCCATTCTCGCAGTAATCGCGGTAGCGGATGAAGTTCGCGAGTCAAGTAAAGAGGTTATTCAAAAGTTGCATCAGCTTGGCATCAAAAAAACGATCATGCTTACCGGTGACAACAAAGGTACGGCCAAGGCCATCGGCGGACAAGTTGGCGTATCGGATGTTCAGGCAGAACTGCTGCCGCAGGATAAATTAGACTTTATTAAACAACTGAGATCCGATTACGGGAACGTAGCAATGGTTGGGGATGGTGTCAATGATGCCCCGGCGCTGGCAGCTTCCACGGTTGGCATCGCCATGGGCGGAGCCGGTACGGACACGGCGCTGGAAACGGCAGACGTGGCTTTGATGGGTGACGATTTAAGAAAACTGCCTTTCGCGATAAAACTAAGCCGAAATGCACTTCGCATCATCAAACAAAATATCACCTTTGCACTTGCAATTAAGTTGATTGCTTTGCTACTCGTTATTCCGGGCTGGCTCACGCTGTGGATTGCCATCCTTTCCGATATGGGGGCAACGCTCCTGGTTGCATTAAACGGTTTACGACTCATGCGCACGAAAGAATAAAAAGTAAAGGGCTGCTGCGAGTCTAATGGGCAGCCCCATTTTTCTGTTAAAACGTAACTGTGAATGGCTGGCGTTTTGTTTGGCCATTCTCACATATTGTTATGTTAATAGTCTTCGTCTATTAAAGGTAAAGGAACGTAGTCGAATATGAATAATCATTGGAATAAAGTGATCTTTCGATTTTGGGCACCCTTCTATGATTACCTCTTTAATTCGGGGCCTTTTCTAAAGGCTCGGAAAAAGATTTTTGAGAGTCTCGAAATTAAGCCTAAAAGCAAAATTCTTTTTGTGGGTGTCGGTACCGGAGCAGACCTGAGATTCATTATGGGCAAGGATGTTTCTGTAACAGCAATCGACCTTTCACCCGAAATGCTTGATCGAGCCAAGAAAAAATATGACTCCCCAAACATTAAGTTCATGGAGATGGATGCGGAAGATTTGACCTTTTCACCTGAATCATTTGATATGGTCATTGCAAACCTGATCTTATCCGTCGTCCCCAATCCGGATCTATGTTTTCAAGAAATGATTCGGGTTACGCGAACAGGGGGACGTATAGTTATCTTCGATAAATTTGCCCCACCATCCGAGGATTTGTCTTTAATAAAAAAAATCGTACGTCCTGTTATAGCAATTATGGGTACCGATATCGGCCGTCATTTTGAACCAATTATCATGCCGTACAAAAACCATTTTCGAGTGGAGGAAGATGCTTCAGCCCTGTTTAACGGCATGTATCGAAAAAAAGTACTTCGCAAAATTTGATCCGTATTTTTTCCAAACGTTTGCGGGTGGTGTCAGCGACGCTGGTACACCCCTAAAAGCCATTCCCGCGTACATTGAACTAAACGGATCTAAGGCGCCTACCTTACCAGAAAAAGGTCAGGTTCAGATGGTAATGGAAGAGAAGACTAACATACATAGATCAAGCAAGACAACAAAAGTAGAGAAGCCGAAACTAATATCTTCCGTGAAAAATCCAGTGGTATCCCCAGTTGCAAAAAAGATGGTTCAAAATAGAGAGGCAGTACAATCGGAACAACCTCGAGTTCTGATTTACCATACCCATAATCGTGAATCTTGGCTGCCGGAACTTCAAGGCAAAACCGCTCCCAATGAGGCCTTCGAATCCAAAATAAACGTTACTTTATTGGGAAAGGATCTATCCAAAAAATTAAAGGCAAAAGGAGTGAGTGTGGTCCAATCTGCTGATGATTATCCTAGTAAAATAAGTAATTTCGAGTACGTAAAATCGTACACCTATTCCAAGGCTACATTGAGCAAGGAGCTCTCTAAACATAAATCCATAGAATATGTATTTGATATACATCGAGATTCGGAATCAAGAAATAAAACAACCATTCTGTACAACAATGTGAATTACGCTAAGTTATATTTTGTTGTCGGACGGGATAATCCCAATTGGAAACAAACCAAAAACTTTGCAAATCGGTTACAGAATAAATTAAACGAAAAAATACCTGGAATCTCCAAGGTCATTTACCAAAAGGATCATTCCAGCGGGAATGGTCAATATAATCAATCGCTTGCCGAGTTTAGCGCACTCATTGAAATCGGCGGTGTAGAAAACGTATTAGAAGAAAATTATCGGACGATATCGATTTTGGCAGATGTGATTCATGAAATTTGGCATGAAGATCATAATTCGGCCATTTAATAAACATGATTTGATAATGCCCTATTAACCGCGGGCCGAAAGGATAAGCTTTATGTAAATATTTTGAATATGAGGACTTTCTGGTTCAAAGTTTGATACATTCTTAGGCCAAGAAACTCCTGCCGAAATGGCAGGAGTTTTTTGCTTATAGTTTCAATAATTTGGCATTGATGGCTACAATGACGGTGCTTAAAGACATCAGGATGGCGCCGATCGCGGGGTCCAGAATAATTCCAAACGGCATTAGGACGCCTGCAGCAAGCGGGATGGCAACGATGTTATAACCTGTCGCCCACCATAAGTTTTGCATCATTTTGCGATAGGTCACTCTGGAAAGCTTAATGATATTGACGACATCTTGCGGATTGCTCTTGATAAGTACGACGTCAGCTGTCTCAATCGCCACATCAGTGCCCGCACCGATCGCGATCCCTAAATCTGCCTTGGCAAGCGCTGGAGCATCGTTAACTCCATCTCCGGTCATCGCTGTACGCAAACCTTCTTTTGTTTGAATCTGGTCGATTTTATCCGACTTTTGATGGGGGAGAACTTCGGCGAAGATTTCATCCAAGCCTAGCTGCTTACCGACATATTGGGCTACCTTTTGGTTATCCCCCGTTAACATGATGGATTTAACTTCCATATCTTTCAGTTCCTGAACGGCATCTTTGGCTGTATCTCGGATCATATCTGCCAGTGCGATCATCCCGGCCACTTGACCATCAACGAGGATAAAGACAACGGTTTTCCCCTCTTGCGACCATTGATTAAAGCGTACCTCATCAAACGGAAGGTGCTTCTCCTTTACGTATACAGGACTTACCCCCATAATTTCCTTACCATCCACAACCCCTTGGAGGCCACTACCCGGGAGTGCTTTGAAGTCAGTCACTTCTTTAAGCTGAATCCCTTTTTCCTTTGCAGCTTTTGTAATGCCTCGGGCGATTGGATGCTCGGAATGTGTCTCTACGCTCGCTGCATTGGTAAGAAGTTCCGTCTCGGAAGATACGTTTCCGAGATGGATATTCGTAATCCCGAATTCCCCTTTGGTTAAAGTTCCTGTTTTATCGAACACAATGGCTTGGATATTCCGTGCACCTTCAAATGCGGTTCGGTTGCGAATCAAGAGCCCGTTCTTCGCGGCAAGCGATGTCGAAGTTGCAATAACAAGCGGAGCGGCGAGCCCTAACGCATGTGGACATGCGATTATCAACACGGTAACCATACGTTCCAAAGCAAAGGAGAGCGAATACCCGAGTGCAATCCATGCGGAAAAGGTGAGAATCCCTACCACCAATGCACCGTAAAAGAGCCACTTAGCGGCACGGTTCGCCAGATCCTGTGCTCGGGACTTGGAAGCCTGGGCTTCTTGAACGAGTGCAATCACTTGCGAGAGGTACGTTTCTTTGCCTACGCTCTGAACGGAAATCTTGACAGAGCCCTGACCGTTAATGGAACCACCAATGACTTGGTCGCCAGCTTGTTTTGCATTCGGTACGGATTCGCCGGTCAGCATCGATTCATCAATCAAGGTTTCGCCTTCAGTAATCTGACCGTCGATCGGAACTTTTTCACCCGGTTTCACGAGTACGATATCGCCTTTTTTTAGTTCAGTGACATCGATTTCGATAATCTCGCCGCTTTCTTTTACCAAATGTGCATCGGAAGGCATAAGTTTTGCGAGCTCCTCTAAAGCTTTAGTGGCCCCCATGATGGACTTCATCTCAATCCAATGCCCGAGTAGCATAATGTCGATTAACGTGGCAAGCTCCCAGAAAAAGTCTGTCGTGGTGAGTCCGAAAGTAGAGCTTGTACTGTAAACATACGCAACAACGATGGCGAGACAGATGAGAGTCATCATGCCCGGGTTTTTTACGAAAAGTTCATCCTTAGCCCCTTTAATAAAAGGCCAGCCCCCATAGAAGAAGACAAATGAGGACAAGAGGAACAGAAGGTATGTATCCCCCGGAAATCGCCAGCTTACGCCCATGAACATTTGAATCATTGGGGAAATGATTAGGATCGGAATCGTGATAATTAAGGATATATAGAAACGTTTCTTAAAATCTTCAACCATATGCCCATGATGGCCGGAATGATCATGTCCGCCAGCGTGCATAACATGGTTTCCATGTTGGTGCTCATCATGCTGATGATGATCCTCGTGTCTTACATGCTGATGTTGCTCATGCTCATCATGTTGGTGATGTTGGTGTTCGTTGGGTTCGTGGTGCTGTTCTTTATGTTGATGTTCAGAAGAACGACGGGAATGATCGCTTTGATCATGTTTATGATTGTTATTCATGATCTTGCTCCTTCGCATAATTTGTTATTTTTAAGTATTTAATTTAACCTCTATGTGATATTTTAATCACCACCTTCCCTGTTCTTATTCCAACATGGACATATTGTAGAAGAGGCTATGGCATTCTTAATTTCATCTTATAAAGGACATATACACTATGTAAGAACGGTAACTAAATAATTAAAATCTTGTAACCCTACAAGCAGTAGTATAAATATGGTATATTGATAATGTCAATTTTCGATACGTTCTTATTTTTATAAAAATCATCTGTTTCGACATTTCTAATAGCTTCCGAAAGCCCTCAGTAAGTGATTAAACATTCATATTACATTTTTTGTACTTCTATAAAAATAAGGATTGACAAAATAACAGAAAATAGACTACATTATGTAGGGTTACAAAAAATTAATTTTTGCCGAATTTCTTAACAGAAAACGGGGGAACCAATTTTGGGTGAATTATTCTTTTCGTAAAAAGAATATAGGGAACCTTCTACCGAACCCTCAGCTAACTCCGTAGGCATCGAAGGGAGACTACATATTTGAGAAAATTGATCTTATCGACATTAGGTGCAGCACTTATTTTTTCAGCGAGCGCTACCAGTTCCTTTGCTAGTTCGGCCAAACTTGAAAATGAAGTAGATAAAGTGGTGGGGACTCCTTACTTGTATGGAGGTACAACAGTAGCCGGTTTTGATTGCTCGGGTTTTATTTTATATGTTTTTGATAAGTTCAATTTGGATTTGCCTCGTACGTCAAAAAGCCAGGCAAAAGAGGGAACTCCGGTGGATCAGGACAAACTTCGAACTGGAGATTTGGTATTTTTTAATACGGATGGGAAGGGTATTTCTCATGCAGGCATCTATATCGGCGACAATAAGTTTGCACACTCTTCAAGTAGTAAAGGTGTAAGAATAAGCAGTTTGTCAGAATCTTATTATAAAGAGCGGTATGTTACTGCAAGGCGTGTTGTGAGTGAGCAGAGTTATCTTAAAATGATTGGTCAAGAATAACTATAAAAAGGACAAGCTGTAAGAAATTATCGGCTTGTCCTTATGTTTTACAAAAATAATCATCCAAGGAGGATGATTATTTTTGTAAATTGACCAATGAAAGTTTATTAACTACAATATGTAGTATAGGATGAAAGGGTGAAAGCATGTCTGTTAAACGGATGTATTTAAACGAGGAGGGGCTAAATCGCTTTTTTGGCTCACTAGAAGCTCAAATCATGGAGATTATTTGGGAACATAATAGAATAACAATTAAAGAAGTTCAGTCTCTTCTGGAGGATGATTTATCTTTCAATGCTGTGATGACGGTGATGAATCGCTTGATTGAAAAAGGGCATCTGAAGAAAACAACAATAGGGAAGGGGAGAGCCAGGCAGAGTTATTTTGAACCTGTACAAAGCAAGGAGGAATTTATTACCGAACAAACGAAAACTGTTACGGTAGGTTTAATTCACGACTACGGGGACTTGATGGTAAATCATATGGTCGACGCGATGCAGCAGGCCGATCCTCAGTTGATGAAGTTATTAGAATCACGTTTAAATGAATGGAAAAAAGACCGTCATGATAACCATTAAAAAGCATGACATCATTTTTTTCTTGATGATCGCTATTGGATTACTCCTATGGATTAATATGGCAATTTATATGTTGCATGAAATTTGGGGATATTCCATCCAATGGGGAATATTGGAGTATTGCCTTTCTGCTCTAGGAGAGAGCACAATGATACACCAGTTCATATTAATAGGATTGAATATCGTTATTATATACAGCCTTCTAACATTTTTTTACATCTTGTTCAAACAAGTAAATCTAAAAAAACAGTGGAATAAAGAGGTTCGATTCAAATCGGATATTTTGTTAACGGAAGCGATAAATAGAACATTTCAACAATTTAATGGAAAAATTATTGTTATTAAAGACCATTCACTATTCGCTTTAACTTATGGATTTGTTCGACCGAGAATTGTCATTTCTACCAAGATGCTGGCATGTTTCGATCAAGAAGAGATTACAGCGGTATTGCTGCATGAATACGCTCATCTAAAAAAATTCGATCCTCTTCGTTCGTTAATCATAAATATCATAAAAGACAGTCTTCCTTTTGTACCGATTTTTAAAAAAATGCATTATTTCATTCATGTTTGGATGGAGATCGATGCCGATCAATATGCCATGATGCACATGGGGTCCCCATATGCTTTGGGTAGTGTGTTATATAAATGTGCGAGTTCAAATCATCAACGATTACCCATCGGGGTTGGATTTGCGGATGATCCCATCAATTATCGGATACAAAAATTAATTGAACCGAGTTCTCATATCAAAATTCCAATGATGGATATCCCCCCTATGGTTATATCTTTTAGTGTATTCATCACGTTTGCTGTCATCATGTTATTTAACGGCTGCACATAAAAGCCGTTTTCTTTTTCGTTTTAAAACTACGTATTGTAGTATATAAAGTGGCTCGATGGTTCATATTAAAAGCGATAGGAGAACAGATACATGTGTGGAATTCAGCCAGATTATATGAAAATGGCCATGATGAATTGATTAACGTTATGAGAAATCCTTTATACGGTCTTGTTGATTATCATAAATGATTAGGAGAATGATCATGTATAGAGTAAAAAAGAAATTGTCCTGGGGATTTGGTTTTTACTTAGCAGTAGCTTTGGTCACAATTATCATATTTGCAATATGGGGTGGAATTAAAAAAGCCAAAGAATCAGAATCAAATTTGGCTTCTTTGATCCCTGAGTCCGACACACATCCACACGTCTTTAGTTATGCACCCGATGACACAACGGTTTGGATAGGTACACATACAGGTGTATATGAACTTATTGATCAAAATTGGCAGAAAACTTTTGAGCCTATTAAAACCAACGACGTGATGGGAATCGAAACGGATTTCGAGAATCCTTCAAAAATATATGCTGCAGGTCACGGATTTGTGAAACGATCTATTGACGGCGGGGATACGTGGGAAACGATTGAAAATGGACTTCCTAATCAATCCAAACCCAATGAACCAGATGCGCATTATTTAGTTATGGATCCTGTCGATCCAAATCGTTTATTTACCTTGCTGGCAGGTTCAGAGAACAACTTATATGAAACAAAAGATGGGGGCGAGACATGGCGAAACATAGGCACTCTGCCTGAAGGTGCCTACTCCATTACGGTGCTGCCGGGAGTTCCTGCTTCCTTCTTGGCGGCCACGGAAACAGGACTTATTCAATACATTGTTAATGAAGGTAAGGTTCAGAACATGCAGTTAACCAATGAACCGGCATATGGGGTGCTTTATTTAGCAAATGGGGAGGTCATCCTTATGGCGGAGAGCGGATTTCTAAAAACAAAAGATTTGAAAAACTGGTCAGACCTTCATGTTGACTTAAAGGGCGAAATGCCACTCGGCATCAAAGCATCGAAACGTGATCCCAACCGGCTGCTCATTGTGACTGACCGCTATTCTGTTTTTGAAAGCGACAATGGCGGCAGTAGCTGGTCACTGAGAGCAAGTATTGAATAAACATATATCTTCTGATCTCTCCTTGTTTTCATTATCTATTATTTCAAAATTTAGATGTCTTCATAAATTCTACACAAATTTTAGATATACTGTTGGAGATAAAATCAATACGAGGAGGATCATTATGAAAGGTAAACTAAAAATTCTACTTGCAGTAGGTGCTTTTAGTGCCATCGTGGCAGGTTGCGCGAATTCAGACAGTCAAAACGGAATGGAAGGTATGGATCATTCAAAAATGAACATGAGTGATTCTCAACAAAATACGAATCAAAATAACCAATCAGGGGAGATCAAATTGACGAATGTTACTCCTGTTGCGGATGGGAAAGAGTTTACGATCACCGCGCAAACGAGCAACTTGAAAGTATCGGATGATTTGACGTTGCCTGTGTGGACGTTTAACAACTCGGTGCCTGGTCCTCAGATTCGTGTGAAGGTCGGTGATACCGTGAAAATCAAATTGAAGAATGAGTTGGAGGAGCCTGTCTCCATACACTGGCATGGCTATCCCGTTCCAAATAATATGGATGGTATTCCGGGAGTAACTCAAGATGCAGTGCCTGCAGGTAAGGAATTCACATATGAATTTAAAGCGACTGTTCCTGGTACTTATTGGTATCATTCGCACCAAGATAGTGTAAATCAGCTTGATAAGGGCTTGTATGGTACGTTAATCGTAGAAGATCCCAACGAAAGCTATGACCGTGATTATACCCTTGTGCTGGATGAGTGGATGAGCTCAGGTGAGATGGATATGAGCAACGCGGAAGGCATGGAGGGGATGGATCACAGCCAAATGAACATGGGCGATATGAGTAGCATGACAGAGATGGCTGGGCATGATATGAGCATGTACGACCTGTACACCATAAATGGGAAAACTGGGGATTCGATTGATAAGCTTATCGTGAAGGAAGGGGATAAAGTTCGTATTCGTTTGGTCAATGCGGGCTACATTACGCATTTGCTGCATTTACACGGACATGAATTTAAAGTTATTGCCTCCGATGGGCAGCCTGTAAATAGTCCAGCTGTGATCACCGATCAAGGCATTGCGATCGCGCCTGGTGAACGCTATGATCTCGAATTTACTGCCAATAACCCCGGATCATGGCTCTTAGAAGAGCATGGAAAAGATGAGCGTGTGAAGAACATGCGTGCTGTGATTGAGTATGAGGGAGCAACAGGCAAAACCGATGCCTCGAATGCGGATGTTGAGCTGCCTGTCTTTGATTTAACCAAATACGGTCAACAAGCGAAGTCTAATTTCTCTTTGGATCAAAAGTTTGATCAAGACGTGAAATTAAATCTGAACACAGAAATGAAGGATGGGGAAATGGTCTACACGATCAATGGAAAGATGTTTCCTGATACCGATTCGATCAAAGTAGATAAAGGGGACAAAGTGAAGGTTACCTTAGTAAATTTGTCTAAAACCGATGACCATCCCATGCACTTACACGGACATTTCTTCCAAGTATTAAGTAAGAACGGTAAACCTCTTGAAGGAACACCTGTGATCAAAGACACGCTTAATGTGAAGCCTGGCGAAGAATACGTGGTTGCATTTGAAGCGGATAATCCAGGGGATTGGATGTTCCACTGCCATGATTTGCACCATGCGTCCGCAGGGATGGTTACCGACGTGATGTACGAGGGCTACAAAAGTAATTACACACCGGACCCTACAGTCGGAAATAAGCCTGAATAATTTAACAGACTCCTGCAGCGATCAGTCGTTGCAGGAGTTTTTGTTTCAACTCTTCTCTATGTCTATCGACAAAACTCTCTTCTATTTTTCATCTTCTTACTTTCTACACAGATTCTCAACATTTTCCATGTACAATGAACTCAACTTAGATTACGAGAGGAGGATAAAACGAAGAAGATTATCCGGTGTTTTTAATTCCAATTCACGATTAATGAGTAAATCAAGAAATGGAGGAGACGATTTTGATCAAGAAGTTTTGGAAGCACGGCAGCTTGGCGTTCCTTTTACTCGCGGCAAGTGTCTTTGGTTCTGTAGGAGCTGCTAATGCAGAACAAGCGGAGCCGGCCAAACAAGATTTAAATATCCTGACCACCACTCAATTGCGAAAACTGCCTCCGTTAAAAGAAACAGACATTATTGTGCCAACAGGTAAAGTAAAGGAGTTTACGCTCGATGTCAAAGAAGGAAAGTGGGAGTTGGTGAAAGGGACAACCGTAAATGCCATTACAATCAACGACACGGTCCCTGGACCGGAAATTCGGGTGACTGAAGGAGATACGGTTCGTATCACGGTCAAAAACAACCTTAAGGAAGACACATCTATTCACTGGCATGGGCTCCATATTCCAAACAATATGGACGGAGTACCTCCTTTCACGCAGAATGGCATCAAACCGGGTAAATCTTATACTTACGAGTTTATTGCAAATCATGCGGGAACTTTTATGTATCACTCCCATTTAAATAGCGTTGAGCAAATCGATAAAGGGTTTTACGGAGCGTTTATTATAGATCCGCAAAAACCCGAAGCACAACCGAAATTTGATCAGGATATCACCTGGATGCTTGGCGGCTGGAACGTAGACGATATGCAAGTAACGGGTGTTAATGGGACGATGTCAAATAAAGCTGGTATGGATGTGGAAAGGCCGAATGCACATGGCAAGATGACGGATATGGCAGGTATGGATATGGGGATGCATACTGCAGAAGGAACCGGCTCTGCTCAGATGAACATGGACTACAATTACTGGACGATCAACGGGAAAGCATTCCCGGATACGAAACCTCTTGTTGTCAAGAAGGGAGAAACCGTTCGCTTACGTCTCATCAATATCAGCAACCTAAATCACCCGATGCATTTGCATGGACACGATTTCCGGATCATTGCGGAAGACGGCCATCCCATCTCCGATCCACAGGTCATGAATACCATTGATGTTGCTCCCGGTAAAACCTACGATATTGAATTCATTGCCGACAATCCGGGGACCTGGGTATTCCATTGCCATGAACTGCACCACACAATGAACGGGGAAGTGGAACCAGGCGGATTAATCGGCGTGATCAAATATGAAGGTCAACTGGCTGTTCAAACCCAGACTGGTATGGAATAAGTCACAGGAGGAGTTCAGTAAGAGAGGAGAAATAGTTTGAAGAAGATTATTGGATCAATTTTATTCCTTACCCTTCTTACCGTAGTATTTAATGCCGGAAGCGTGTTTGCCAGCGAGTCGGCATTACAGTCGGAAGTCGATCAGGTTTTGGGAACCCCATATCTTTATGGAGGAACGACAACCGAAGGATTTGATTGTTCAGGTTTTATTCAATATGTGTTTAAACAAGTGGATGTTGATCTTCCTAGAACAACGAAATTGCAGGCCAAAGAAGGAGTAAAGGTGGAGAAGAAAAACCTGCGTTCAGGGGATCTTGTATTTTTTAATACGGACGGAACGGGCATCTCGCACGCCGGTATTTATATGGGGAATGGATTATTCTCCCATTCATCTGCAAGTAAGGGAGTTCAAATCAGTAAACTTTCGGAAGAATATTATGTCGAACGTTATGTAACCGCTCGCCGTATATTATCTGATGATGAGTATTATAAAATAACGAAAGAATGAAAGAATGGCTCAGGACATCAGTTGGACAGGCTTGACTCTAGAATTTATCAGTAAAAAAGGAGTGCTTAAAACGCACTTCTTTTTCATTCCACCACTTAGAGGGGCGTAGGCATTCTTGATAAAGCCAATCAATATAAAGGGGAATTTATTAATTTTATCAAGTATTTTCTTAGTATCGGTTTCCTTATTTGTATACCAAGTAATACTAACAAGAATATTTTCGGCACTTTTATCTTATCACTATACTTTTCTTGTCACATCTTTTGCAATATGCGGCGTTGGTGTCGGAAGCGTACTTGTATATATGCAGCAGAAAAAGGCAAAAGAACCGGGTAAGATACAGAAGGTGCAAAGTATAGGTTATGCGGCTTTTTTGTTAGCTCTATTTTATCTCGTCATATTATCGGTGATCTATAAGCTGCCTTATATAAATAGTGTTTTAATCTATGCCCTGTTGGGAACCCTTCCTTTTGTAATAGGGGGATATTATATATCCCTTCTCTTCAGACTATCTGCGGGGATAAGCAATAAACTTTATTTTGCAGATTTGCTCGGCTCAGGGGTTGGGAGCGTAGTTGTACTTCTATTAATGAACAATTTAGGAATGTTCAGGTCTTCCTTGGTTATAGCTATTATTGCCTTATTGGCTGCGCTCAGCTTCTCGTTGTTAGCAAATTTTAAGAGGTTGATTGCTGTAACCATAGTTTCTCTCGTTCTATTATCTTCAGGTTTATTCGTTCCAGTTCAGTATATAAATTCGATCGAGAAGAATTTCAACGGTTTATTGACTAATCCAGGTAAAACGTTTGGGTTTTATCAATATGAAGGTGAGAATGCAGAAATTATATCTACGGAATGGAATTCATTCTCTAGGACTGATGTTATAAGACTACCGGAAATACCCGACTATATGGTGGTTACTATTGATGGAGCGGCTAATGCCCCAATGATGAAATATAACGGTGATTTAAGCAGTCTGGAGAAATATAAAAAGGAAACTGAGTTTTTACCTTTTTCGATAGGGAAGAATGATAAGTCTTTGATCATTGGGCCAGGAGGGGGAAGAGATATATTATACGCTTTAGCGGCCGGGAGTAAAGATATTACCGCAGTTGAAATAAATACTTCGAGCATTGACGCCGTAGAAAAGTACTCCGACTTTAACGGCAACATTTACAATTTGCCGGAAGTGAAGGTATATGCAGAAGATGGTCGGAATTTCGTCAGAAGGACGAACGATAAATTCGATACGATCTTTTTATCCTTAGTAATGACCAATGCTTCTCAAAGTGTGGGGTACGCTCTTTCTGAAAACTATATCTATACGGTTGAGGCAGTGAAAGATTATCTAAATAAACTGGAAAGTAACGGAAGAGTCGCCTTTCTTGCTCATGATCAAAACGATCTCGAAAAAATAGTGGCAACCTCCATTTCAGCTCTTACTCAAAGAGGAGTTCCCTTGAAGGAAGCACCAAAATACATCGCTATTTTAGCCAAAAATATGCTTCAATCAGAACATGGCGGTGATGCTGAACATATTCATTATCCTATTGTAATCATAAAAAATGTACCTTTTACAGAGAATGAGAGTAACCAGTTATTAGACAAGGCATTACAAGGCGGTAATACGCCGTTATTCCTTCCTAATATTTACGAGGAGGGGCCTTTAAAGCACCTGGAAGATGAGCACGATACTTTCAAACAATTCACAGCCAAATTTAGCAACAATGTGGTCCCGTCTACAGATGATAGTCCCTATTTCTACAATTTTGAGAAGGGTTTACCTACATCGTTGCTTAATCTTCTTGCTGCTGTTGGAATTGGGAGTGTGATTCTCTTTGTCCCGTTTTTAATAAGAAATCGGAACTTGAAGAGACCAGCACTTTACTTTGGACTTCTAGGTGCCGGATTTATGTTGATTGAAACACCGCTCATACAGAAATTTTCTCTTTACTTCGGTCATCCTGTACTTACTTTTAGCTATATTCTGGCGGCATTGCTGGTAGGAAGCGGGTTGGGAGGATATATGAGTAGAAATAAATCGCTTAACAAAATTCTGAAAAATGACTGTATACCTCCTCTTTTGGTTGTGGTAGTCAATATAGCATTAATACTGCTTTTAGAAAAAATGTTTCTCATCACGTCGGAGTGGAGCTTAGTTAATAAAATCATTGTTGCTTCCATATTAGTAATGATTCAAGGGTTCTTTATGGGGATTCCATTTCCAAGAGGACTAAAACGACTTGAGGAATCAGGTAAAGAGGACGCAATTCCGATGATGTTCGGCATAAACGGTGTTATGTCTGTAATGGGCTCGGTACTAGCGGTTATTCTCTCCATGAGCCTGGGGTTCAATGGCGCACTGCTCGTTGGCGGATTCATTTATGCTCTGATAAGCGTTATTAATAGACCCTAATTTTGAATAAGTGAGGTACGATTATTATGCATCTTTTGGATAAGAATGCGTACGGTCTCTGGGGATCCGTTCTATTTAACATCCTGTTTTTTGGTATGTTTGTATTTGCGGCATATAAGCCCCAAACGAAAAGGGAGTGGAGAACATTAGGAGCCTTCGCGGCATTTATAGTTGCACTTTTCAGTGAAATGTTTGGATTTCCGTTAACAATCTATATTTTAACTTCAGCTTTGGGGAGTAAATACCCGGTACTAGATCCGTTTACTCATCTTAATGGGCATTTATGGGTAGCCTTGGCTGGCGGTTCAACAACACTATACTCCATTCTCCACCCTCTCAGTAACCTACTTATATTTGCGGGGATATTGATTATTGGGATAGGTTGGAAAGGGATTCATGCCGGAAAGGGAGAGATGGTCACTAGCGGGATATACAGAATAGTACGGCACCCTCAGTACAGCGGTTTTGTGCTTAGTATCATTGGCTTCCTGGTGCAGTGGCCAACAATAATTACGATTTTGATGGCGCCTATCCTTTTAGTCATGTATACAAAACTTTCCAAAAGAGAAGAAAAACAAATGATAGAAGAATTTGGAGAAAAATATCTGGAGTATAAAAAAATAGTTCCGGCATTCATTCCGAGAAGATTATTAACTAGAAATGAAATTTCAGAAATTGCAGGGACATTTAGAAATAGGTAAGCCTATATTTTTTGTAATAGAAACTATGTATTAATATTGTATAAGGAGCTATTTATCGTGAAACTCTCCATAAAATTGATGATCATGTTTTCGAGTGTCATTTTAATTGTTGTCGTTTCATTAGGGGGATACTCGGCAGTAATGATGAAAAATGAGGTAACCCACCTTGCTGAGAAGAAACTCGCAACGAATGAAGCTATGGCCAAGGCATTGCTCAATGAAAAATATCCAGGGGAGTGGGAAATTAAAAATACCAAGTTGTACAAGGGCGAAACACTAATGGAAAATAATCGTCAAGCGGTAGAATCCATTAATAAACTGACTGGAGATAGTATCGTCATTTTTAAAGGTAAAATCAGCGTTGCAACTGCAGATGATTCCATGGCAAATAATGAATCGATGAGTTCCCTTGAAACCGAGGTTCAAAAGACGGTTTTGGAGAAAGGGGAAGCCTATCTTGGTTCTTCCCATAATGGAGAAGAACTTTCTTTATATGAACCGATAAGAAATAAGCAGGGCGATGTTATTGGAGCTTTTCATGTAAGTATGCCGAAAGAAATGTATGAGCATGCCTCCCAAAATTTTCGAAAAAGTATGATTTGGTTTGCCTTAATCGGTCTCTTAGTTTCCTTAATAGTTGCTGCTTATTTATCGGTCAGATTTGTACGGCCAATTCTCCAGATGACACATCTTATGGAGAAGGTTTCAGTTGGCGATTTAAGAGTAGATCTTCTGGTTTCTAAGTCTAGAGATGAGCTAGGTAGACTAGCTATTAGCGTCAATCAAATGGTGCGGGGGCTTCAAGAAATGGTACATTCCGTCAAAGAAGTTTCTATAGGTGTTCACCATTCTTCTCTATCTGTTGACGAGAAGACGAAGCAAATTGCAGAGATGGCTCTAGATGTGAACTCAAATGTCATACAAGTTGAATCAGGGGCGCTTAAGCAAGCTCAGGGAATGAATGCCAGTGCTAATGCCATGGATGATATTTCAGAAAACATTCAGCATATCGCCGAAACAACTTCCATTGTCGCACTAACTTCAAGTGAAATGTTGGAACATGCTGATCGGGGAAACCAGTCAATCCAAACAGCTGTTGAGGAGATCCATCAGCTTAATGAAACGACTCGCTTAATGGCAGATAGTATTAATGAGTTGTACCAGATGTCTGATAATGTTAGCAGTATAGCAGGAATGATTACAGAGATTTCCTCACAAACCCATCTATTGGCATTGAACGCAGCCATTGAGGCAGCTCGAGCAGGAGAGAATGGCCGAGGGTTTACGGTGGTCGCCGATGAAGTGAAAAAATTGGCTGAACAATCTGAGCGTTCTTCACATGAAATTCAATCTTTAATTGATACTGTTCAAACGAAGACAAGTGACGCTGCAGAAATGGTGGAGCTGGGACTCAAGCAGCTTGATCGAGGGATAAAAGTCCTACAGAAAGCAGGACAAGCATTCAGCAATATTGTCAATTCTGCTGGAGTTGTAGCTAAGCAAAATCAGGAAATATCTACGGCAACTCAGGAAATATCTGCTGGAACTGAAGAAATTGCCTCCTCATTTCAGACGGTATCTTCAATCGCCGACGAGACAGTAAAAAATGTCCAACACATCATGGAAGCGAGCCATTCACAAGTGAATAGAACAGAGGATATATCCGAAACTTCATCCAAAATGTTGGAAACGATCGAAAAAATGAGAAAGGCCGTTAATCAATTTCAAGTATAAATTTGGAGAAAGGACGAGCCAGTGAGTTATTTCTCACTGGCTTGTTATGCTATTTCAACACACTTCCCCCAAACAGAAAGCGCTTTTCCCATTGAGTGCCCTCAATTTTATCGATACGAACGCCGCCCGATTCTTTGGAATAAGTTTGCAGGATTTTCCCGTTTCCAAGATAAATTCCGTTATGAGTGATGCGGGCAGTGCTTTTATTAATTCCTTGGTAGTCAGAAGCTTTGCTGCCTCTGTAAGACATGAAGAACATAATGTCTCCACGCTTGAGGTTCTTCCAGTTTGTTGTATAGGTGCCGTTTTTCTTGATATAAGCTCCTTGAGTCCTCGAATTAGAAGGCAACCTGATTCCTGCTCCTTCCCAATAGGCTTGTCTTACAAAGTCGGAACAGTCGAAGGTTTTGGTATTGCTTCTGCTGGACCCGAACTCATAAGGAGTTCCTAAATATTTCATCCCTTTTGCGATAACATTTTCCCGCACGCTGCTTACTGTTGCTTTAGCTTGTGTAGGAATGTCGCTTGATGCATGAGTCGTCGGAGCTCCAAACGGACTCATTACGAGAGAAGCAGATACCATTAAAATTGCTAAAGATTTCTTCATGCTGAATTTCCTCCTGATGTTTTTTTGTGAAACTGACGTCATCCTAACACAGGATTTCAGGGTTTGTTTAGGCGTAATATTTGGAAGCGGAAAAGGTAATAATTAAACGGGATCTCCACGAAAACCACATACTTTCCACAAGCTTTTTGTTTAAAATGGATATCACCTAATAACTCTATTTAGAAAATAATGAGAATTTACAGGAGGCGCTTATGAAGAAACCAGTCCAACTCGGAGTAGCTTTATTAGTTACGGTGTTCATTTTATCGGCCTGCACCAATTCGGGAAACGACAATGCTGCTAAAGCTGAGAATACGGTTCAACCATCAAGTAATACAACTGTTTCCGAAGTAAAAGTCGTGACTCCATGGATTTCCTCAAAAAATACGACGCGGATAAACACGGATAATCCCGTGGAAGCGGCGGTGTCGGTATCGCGAACGTTATGGATGGCAACCAGTGATGATAACCGTCCAGGGAGTATTATTCTTACATCTGCTGATGATTGGCAGAATGCAGTTGTTAGTGCCGACTTGATCCATCATCCAAGCAATGGCCCGATTTTGTTTGTCAATCAGGATGGTATTCCTGAAGCTACTGCAAATGAGATGAAAAGATTAAAGCCGAAAGGCGTGGAGAGTAACGAGGGAATTCAAGCGATCTTGGTTGGTGATCTTGATCAAAAAGTTGAGGATCAGGCAAAGGAACTCGGGTTCAAAACGGACAAACTTGCAGCCGATAATCCTGCAGCTTTGGCTAAAGCCATTGATGCTTATTACGCTAAAGTAGCGGGTGAAAATCCTTCTTCCGTCATCATTGGATCGATGGAAAGTCTTGAGTATACAATGCCGGCCATCAACTGGATCGCTCATATGCCTGAGCCCCTGTTGTATGTCATGAAAGATGAGATACCGCAGGAAACCAAAGAAGCGTTACAAACCCGGGGAGGAAAGGCCAATATTTATATTTTAGGGCCTGAATCTGTCATTTCACAGAATGTAGCCAATCAAATAAAGCAATATGGCAAAGTGGTACGTATTGCTGGCGATGATCCATATGCTAACGCTGTTGCCTTTGCTCAATATAAGGACAAAGCAACCGGATTTGGTTGGGGAATTACAACACCTGGGCATAACTTTTCGTTTGTAAATCCAGAAAATCCGGGACTGGCTATTGCGGGTGCGCCTTTTTCTCACTTAGGCAAGCATGCACCGCTTCTATGGACAACAAAGGACAGTATGCCGGATTCGGTGATGTCTTACGTGATGTCTGTCCAACCCAAATATGAGAAATCTCCAACAGAGGGACCGTATAACCATGCCTGGCTAACCGGCTCTCAGGCATCCATTTCTGCTGAAGCTCAGGGGCAAATCGACACCATGCTGGAGATTGTATCGGCATCAGGGATGGATCATGGAAGTATGGGTGGAATGAACGGCAATACGGAGGATATGCCCGGGATGAACGACTAACCCGAAGAAAAGGCAAAAAGGCTGTATAGGATTGTTTAATATGATCCATGCAGCCTTTTTATTAAAAAAATGATGTTAGTATTAGGGAGCGAATCCGGCAATGTTACAGGCAGAAGATGTTGCAGAATGGTTGGCAGGCTGGGGGATAGGATCGTACGTCCTTAGCATCGTCCTCAATGTGGTCATCAGCATCTTAGGGGTAATTCCTTCCGTTTTTCTCACGATGGCCAATGTGTTAGTGTTTGGGGGAATCCCAGGTTTTTTCGTATCCTGGCTCGGTGAAATGGCCGGTGCGATTGTTTCCTATATGTTATACCGAAAAGGGGCACTCAAACTAGAGGAGAAGTATCTTTCAAAGAACAGAAGATTGTGGTTCCATCGTATACAACGGATGAGTACTCTTAGGCAGTTTCTCACGGTTTTGATCGCCAGAATCATTCCATATATGCCGTCCGCCCTGGTTACAGTCATGAGTGTAATAGCACAAGTACGTATCCCGATCTATCTCCTCGCTACAGGCATCGGAAAAGCCCCGTCCATTCTTTTAGAGTCTATGGCTGGCTATGGGTTTAAGATGATTGAAGACCAACGCGTCAAGACGGGTATTTCAATATTGCTACTATTTTCATTCTTTTTCATTCTCTTTATACCCGGAAAGTTCAGATCTAGGAAGTCGGATATTTAAACATTCGCCAAAGAAAGGATCGAAGGGGCTGAATTATTGACATGCCTAGTTTGGATACAGTACCGTCCACGCCTTACCACGACCATAATATCGGGTCGTGTTTTTTTATAAGTCCATAGAAATTGCACGCTTTCCACACGGTTTCTACACAATCACTCTTTACAATGAACATATCAAGTTATTGAAATGATAAAGGAGGAATACAAATGGATTGGTCTTGGCTGCTATTGTTGGCTTGTCCGTTAATGATGGTGTTTATGATGTTTGGAATGAAGGGGCATGGTCATGGACACGGCTCTCATTCGGAGCATTCAAATGACCGTGCGATGCAAGTACAGCTTGACGAACTAAAAGCGCAAAATGAGCAAATGAAGCAAGAAATTCAAAAATTATCCCGGTAAACCAATCCGAAATTCAAATTAACAAAGGAGGAACTAACATGAGTTGCTGTGGTAATCACAACCATGACGGAAATAATCATGCTGGCGGGGAGCATTCCGGCCATTCCAAAAAACATAATTGGATGATGATCTTGTGCTGTGTTTTGCCGATCGTTCTATTCGCTGCAATGCTACTTTTTAACGGAATAACAGGCTCAACGGGAAACATTATTCCATTCCTGCTTCTGCTGATTTGCCCATTGTCACACCTGGTTTTGATGCCGATGATGAGTAAGAAACGACACTAACAAACCCAATGACGAGAACATGGAGTGGATGAGTTCATGAAAAATATCTATCGATGGGGGGGAGTTTTGCTTTTCCTTTTGCTCGTTGCCGGTACTTGGCTTTTCGTAAAACAGCCAGAAGGGAAAGCAGCTCCTGCTTCAGTTTTTTATGTACCAAACGCTGGAGACGGAACCATCTCCGTTGTTGATTATGAACAAGGAAAAGCAGTGGACACGATTAAACTGGGAACAGACCAAGCTTCCCATGGTATTGCACTAAGCTTAGACCAAAAAGTACTTTACGTCGGCACCGGCTTTGACGGCAAAACGCTGATAGCGATCGATACGAAAACCAAAAAGAAAATAAAGGAACTTGCTTTTGACGAAGGCGTTCATGGCATCGATATAAGCCCGGACGGTCAAAACTTATACGTATCCCTTAATCCGGGGCTTGGTAAAACGGGCGGGAAATTAGCCATTGTGGATACGGCGAATCTCAATCTAAAATCCATGGTTGAGACGGGAGAAGGCCCGGCGCATGTGGCAGTTACTGCGGATGGTTCCCAAGTTTGGACAGCGAATGTGAATGATGATACGATTTCCATCGTAGACGCAACAACGGCAAAAGTCGTCAAAACCATCGCTGTCGGGAAAGTACCTAACGAGGTGGCGGTTATGCCGGATTCGCGATATGCTTTTGCTGCCAATGTAGAGTCGAATACGGTGTCTGTCATCGATATGAAAACCATGCAAGTGATCAAGGATATTGAAGCGGGAGAGGCTCCTCATGGGGTAACTGTCTCCCCAGACGGAAAAGAATTGTGGGTCAGCAATAACAAATCGAACGATGTCACAGTGATCAATACGGACAACTTTCGTGTTTTAGCGACGATTTCAACGGGTTCCTATGCAAATCACGTAGGCTTTTCACCTGATGGGGTATGGGCTTTTGTCTCAAATCGGCAATCGAACGATATCGTAAAGATCAACCGAGAAGACAGAAAGGTCGTAGCCATAATTCCGGTAGGTTCCGAACCGCATGAAATATCGCTGGAAGATATCATTGTTCCTGTCCAAGCTTCGAACGTAACCGCCCCTGACATTAGTCCGGATCCATCCGTTCAGGAGGGAACGCTTGGCTCGGCTCAAATCATGGTGCAAAGGTTAAAGGCAACTGACCTTGGGAATGATCCGAATTTTACGGATATCAAAGCGGAGGATTTTCAACAAAATGATATCTATGGAATTTCATTAGCTGCTCATTCTGGCGATATTTCTGATTTGTTAAATGAGCAGAGGATTAGCCTGCAAGGCTTAAATGGTAAATATGTGTCTCCTTCTCGGTTGGTTTCCGTAAGCAACGACTCACACCATCCTTTTTATTTGGCCTGGTTTCCAAAAACAGAGCAAGCCTCTCAGGTCGAAATGAAAATTGACGGACCCAATGGAGAAACGGTTTCTTTATCCTGGAGTGAGTAACTGAATCGAGAAATATAGTGAGCACGCTCACTATATTTTTTGGGGATAAATATAAAAATGAGAATAAATAAATTTAGGGGGATAAATAACATGAAAAGAAACTGGATGATAACGCTCTCTGTAGCGGTTTTAGCCATTGGTATTACTGCCTGTGGTACTGCACAACAGAATAACAATGCTGCACAACAGAATAACAATGCTGCACAACAGAATAACAATGCTGCACAACCAAATCAAACCACGAATAACTCTGAAAACAAAGCTGAAGCCCCAATTTCACAAAATGTTGCGCCGGCGTTTTTTTACACTGCCGATGAAGGGGGAAGTGTTACTAAGATAGATGCAACTTCAAATCAAGTCCTGCAGACCATTAAGGTTGAAGGGGCCGTTCATAATGTCCAGGTCTCTCCCGACGGGAAATTGGTAGGAGCTACGGTTGTTCCATCAATGTCGGACATGGAAGGAATGTCGGAGGCGGAAGATCAAGAGGGCGGACATGGCGAAGATGGCGATCATGAAATGAGCGGTTATGCCAATTTTTATGACACGGTTTCAGACGAACTCGTCAAGAAAGTCGAAGTAGGTATCCACCCGGCTCATCTCGTTTTTACGATGGATGGGAAAAATGTTCTGGTTACCAATAATGAAGGAAATAATGTAACGGTACTGGATGCCAAGACGTTTCAAACGGTGGGAACGATTCCAGCAGGAAAAGGCCCTCATGGTTTTAGAGTGTCGGCGGACAGTAAATTTGCCTATGTGGCAAATATGAGCGAAGACACCGTTAGTGTGTTGAACTTGCAGACCATGGTTGAGGAGAAAAAGATCAAGGTCGGTAGCACGCCTGTAACGACTGGCGTAACGAGTGACGGTAAAACCCTGGTCGTTCCTTTAAACGCAGAGAATGCAGCCGTAATTGTGGACTTAGCTACCGAGAAAATGATCAAAGTACCTGTCGGTAACGGTCCTGCGCAGGTGTATATTCCATCCGACAACAAGTATGCGATTATTGCGAATCAAGGTACCGAACAAAATCCATCAAATAGTATCTCGAAAATTGACCTGGCTACAAATCAGGTCATTGCCACGATCGAGACGGGCAAAGGGGCGCATGGCGTGGTAGTGAGCCCGGATAACAGTAAAATATATGTGACAAACATGTTCGATAACACTGTAACCGTGATCGACAATGAAACCAATAAAGTGATTACAACGATTAAAGTAGGCACAACGCCAAATGGAATTAGTGTTACTCCATAATAATAAGGGGATAGTGACGTGAGAGTAATTTTATTTGAAATCGGGGGATTCTCCCTTAGATCCTATGGCGTCGTAGTGGGTTTGGCTGTATTGCTTGCCGTGGGCATGGCGTATTATTTAGCTAGAGGGACGCAATATCAAAAACATATCTTTAATCTGGTGTTCTATGTACTTCTTGGTGCCATTCTAGGAGCCAGAATATGGCATGTGTTCTTTTTTCAATGGGGATACTACTCGAACCATTTATCTGAGATTTTTGCCATCTGGAATGGCGGAATCGCCATACAGGGAGCATTGGTTGGCGGATTCCTGACAACGGCTGTTTATACCTGGAAAAATAAAATTTCGTTTTGGGAACTCGCCGATATTGTGGCTCCTGCCATCATATTAGGTCAGGCCGTAGGCCGGATTGCCTGCTTCCTAAATGGTGATGCGTTTGGAGCTCCGACTGGGACAGGCTTTGGGGTTGTTTACCCTGAAGGTACCATCGCTTTTGAACGGTATGGTTCCGTTCCGCTATGGCCGGCCGAAGTTTGGGAGGGTCAGCTCGATTTGATCGTATTTGGAGTTCTCATAGCCATGAAGAATATCAAGCTTCCCGTAGGGGTGCTGTTTTTAAGTTATAATATGATGTATGCACTGGTCCGGTTTTCTTTGGAATTCCTTCGTGGGGATTCACCACGGTACGCCTTGGATTGGACTGCCGGACAATGGACCAGTATGAGTATCTTCCTGATCTCTATGGCCTTGATGGTGTATTTCTTCTTTAAGCGCAACCAAGAGACAAAGGTAATCACTATGTAAAAATGAGTCAATCGGTAAAGGCGGGTGGCGGCGTGCCAAAACTACAGGTTCTTGTTGTAGATGATGAATGGAATATGCGCAATCTCTTGCGGATTTATTTAACGCGAGAAGGGTTCGAGGTCAAGGAAGCTACAAACGGCAATGAAGCCTTGGAAATGGCGGCTAACCATCATTTCGACATTATTCTGCTGGACCTTATGCTGCCGGATATGGACGGGTGGCAAGTATGCAAAAAGATCCGGGAGAAGGATCATGTAGCTATTTTGATGCTCACCGCGCGTTCGGAGACGAAAGATAAAGTGTACGGGCTTGGCATCGGCGCGGACGATTATTTGACCAAGCCATTTGAACCTGAGGAATTGCTTGCCCGGGTCTATTCCTTAATCCGCCGTTCGGCGATTACACAATCCATCAGGCGGCAAGAGGCTGCGTTAGAGTTTCCCCATCTGAGAATATTACCGGAAGGTAGAGAAGTTATTATCCATGACCATTCCGTTGAATTCACACAGAAAGAGTTTGATTTATTCATCTCGCTCGCGAAAAGCGAACAACGTGCGTTCAGCCGCGAAGAGTTGGTGAATCTAATCTGGGGAGACGAATACGAGGGAGAAGTTCGCGTCGTAGATACTCATATCAAAAATATTCGGGAAAAGACTCAAAAGGCAGGGCTTGGCTATAATCCGATTCAAACGGTGTGGGGAGTAGGGTATAAGTTCAACGGAGCGGGTACTTCCAATGAGAAGGAATAAAATTGGCTTCAGGCTTGGTTTGATGATTCTCGTCGCTTTTGTTGTCGTGATTCTCTCTTTAGGATTGACGATTGATCGAATGTTCACGAATTTCTATAACTCGGAAATGAGAACAGAGGTAAATGAACTCACGACTCACTTCACAGCGATGAGCCAATCGCCTGAGATGTTGTCCGAAGAGACGCTGCTCAAGTTTGCCGATTTTTCAAACGTCAGTATTTTATTTGTTTCTGAACAAGGAGACATATTGGCAAATTCCGGAACCTATGAAATATCGGACCGAACATTCATTAAACCCAAGGACCTGAAGCTTCTTTTTACCGGGAAAGCCGTAAAGCTTGAACATACCGATGCTAATGGAGAACGTTACTTCGTGGCGGCCAGACCCGTATTGGATGCCACGGGGGTAAATATTAAAGCCGCGGTTTATGTCCTTTCTTCAACCGGGCATATGGATGAATCCATCACGGCCGTTCGTAGCGTATTGGTACTGTCAGGCCTAGGGGCATTTCTACTGGCACTGGGAATCACCTGGATCATCGCCAAAATCCTATCCCGACCCATGCTGCAAATGCAAGCGGCAACCCGGAAAATTGCCGCGGGTGAGCTGGAAACTCGATTAACGATTCAGCGAGATGATGAAATTGGTGTTTTGGCGGATTCCATCAATCATCTGGCCATCGAGCTACAGCGATATAGGGATACCCGGCAGGAATTTTTTGCGAATATATCTCATGAGCTGCGAACTCCGATCACGTACTTGGAAGGATATGCACAAGTCCTCAAGAAGCGTCTATATGAAACAGAGGAGGAGAAGGATAAATATTTAGATATTATTCATGAAGAGGCCATGCGTTTACAGCACCTCGTTGATGATCTATTCGATTTGGCTAAGATGGAAGAAGGAAAAGTCAGCCTGTCGCTGGAGTGGATTGACTTAGCGGAAATTACGGATAACGCGGTTCAAAAAATTAAGCTTAAAGCCGGCGAGAAGAACTTATCTCTCCAAACGAAGATCAACAGCAACATTCCATTGATTTACGGTGACGGTTTGAGAACGGAGCAGGTTCTTCTTAACTTGTTGGAAAATGCTGTACGCTATACGGAGAAGGGCAGCATCGTCGTTGAACTGGACCAAAACCGCTCCTTTATTTATATAGCAGTGGAAGATACCGGTATGGGTATCCCTGAGGATGAGATTCCGTACATCTTTGACCGTTTTTATCGTGTGGAGAAGTCCCGCTCACGGCAATATGGTGGTACAGGGCTCGGTTTGCCAATCGCTAAAAAGTTGGTGGAGCTGCAAGGCGGGGAACTCAAGGTCTTTAGTAAGTTAGGCCACGGAACTAGGTTTGAGATCCGCTTTGTGCCTGAACACCAGGAGGAACGAATATGAAGAAGGCGGATTGGGTTATAGTCATTGTTCTCATAACTATGGGGCTGGCATGTTTAATCGTATCGGCTTTCTCATTTCGTGGCATGTCATTTACTCAGATGGGGCTTTCCATCGGGCAGGCTTGCTTATCGATGATTGTGATAGCGACGATCATTGGTATCGTATATTGGTTCACGCAAAGAAACAAACCTTAACTCCTATCGGTTCCCTAAGTTCAAATCCGAGGTGAAAAAATTGAATAAGGTCCAAACCGAAAAAATAAAAAGGCGATACAATCGCGTAGCCCCTCTGTTCCACAAAATGGACAGTAAAATGATGAAAACTTGGAGAAGCAGCTTATTATCAGGATTAAGCGGCAATATTCTGGAGGTTGGCATTGGTACGGGAGCTAATCTTCCCTACTATCCTTCTTCCGTTTCATTAACGGGAATAGATTTTAGTCCCAGTATGCTGAATTACGCCAAGCTAAGCGCTGAAGAACTCGGCATGAAGGTAGATTTGATTGAAATGGATGCAGAGCACATGGATTTTGCGGACCATACCTTTGATTATGTAATAGCTACCTGCGTGTTTTGCTCTGTTCCAGACCCTATACAAGGGATGAAAGAAATGGCTCGTGTATGTAAGCCGGAAGGACAAATTCGTTTATTGGAGCATATGCGTAGCGATAACCCGGTTGTGGGAAAAATCATGGATCTGCTTAATCCAATCACTGTGAGGTTGTCTGGGGCGAACATCAATCGAAGAACGATGGAAAATGTGGAAAAAGCGGGACTCGCTATTGAACAAAACGAGCAGTTGTTTTCTACAATCGTCAGAAGTCTAACCTTAAATACAATGGTTTGATCTTTATAACTTCTTCACAATGTATAAATTAGTTCTTCATATTTATCGTTTATATTATATTCAAAAGGAGGAGATACTAATGAAAAAACTATGGATTGGAATCGCAACGATGGCTTTGGTTATGGGAATTGGAACGGCAGGTGCCTACGCGGCTACAGCCGAAAACGGTACCGAAGACAGTGGTAAAGTAAATAACCAAAGCACCTTTGAACAAATGTTGCCGCATGCAAAACAAATGCACCCGGATCTTTCCGAGGAACAAATTCGGGAGATGTATAATAGCTGTCATGGTGGCAGTGGCTCAGGTGCGAAAGGTATGATGAACAATACTCAGATGGGCAGCAATATGATGAACTTCTAATCACGAATTTAGACAGGCCTCGCGAGTTACGTGAGGTCTTGTCTTATTTAATGAAAGGATTTGTATGGAACGGACAAAAATTTTAATTATCGATGATGAGCCAAGCCTTCTACACGTCATTAAAGCCTACCTGGAGAAACAGGATTATCTGGTTTACGAAACAGATTCGGGGTATGGGGCGCTTCGGCTTTTTGAAAATCTCCAGCCTGACTTAGTCATCTTGGACTTAATGCTTCCGGACCTTTCGGGTGAGGATGTCTGCAAAACGATTCGAAAGAAATCGGATATACCTATCCTCATGTTGACCGCAAAAAGCAGTGAAGATGACCTTGTTCACGGTCTATTGATAGGAGCTGATGACTATCTTGTCAAGCCGTTCAGCCCTCGGGAACTGATGGCCAGAGTGATCAGCTTGCTAAGAAGATCGAAGTCCGCCGGATATACGACTCAGGAAAAAAAGATTTCTTTCGGTGGGAACCGCCTCTCCATCGATTCAGAACGGCATGAAGTAATAGTTAAAGGCGAAACCGTCCAGCTTACCCCCATTGAATTCAAATTGCTTGAAACTTTAGCCAAACATCCTAAAAGAGCATTTACCCGTTTCGAACTGGTTAATCTGATCCAAGGTGATGATTTTGAAGGCATGGAACGCACGATCGATGTCCATATCAAGAACATCCGCCAAAAAATCGGTGATGATCCGAAAAATCCATCGTTTATTATTACGGTCTATGGGGTGGGTTATAAATTTCAGGGGGTACCCGATGAATAGCGGAGGACTGCGTAAAAGACTGTTAATTTCGCATCTAGGCGTAAGCCTCGGTTCACTGCTGCTCATCATGGTCATCGTTTATCTCGTCATGTCTTTCTCATTTGGAAGGTATACGCAAACCCAGCAGCAGGCAGAGGCAGATACGATTGTTGAAGATTTGGAAGGATCCTATGATGAAAGTTCAAGGGGATGGTCTGAGGATTCTTTAATGTCTATCTCCCATCAAGCTATGCTCCGGAACTATAACGTGAGCATTTATAACGCCGGAGGCAATTTGATCTGGGATACGAAATCCATGGGGAGAATGATGCATGCCTCTACACTGACTGAAAAAGGTACTATAAATACGAAAGTAATAACGCGAGAGATTACAAAGAATCATGTGAAGATTGGCAGGATCGAAATTGAGGGACTTGCAAGCAATTTTGAAATACAAAACCGACAGTTTTTGAACCTGTTTAACACGTTACTTTGGGTGGCGTTTATTTTAGCCATTGCCGGTGTAACGATATTTAGCGTAATTATGTCAAATAGCCTAAGCAGGCCTTTATTACGCATTAAACAAATAGCTACTCAAATGAAGGAAGGGAACTTGTCTTCCCGTGTTGTACTGGCGCATCGTCAAACGGAAATCGAGGAGGTGGGACTCGCTTTAAACCATCTAGCGGATGCACTGGAGCAACAAGATCAGTTGCGCAAAAATTTAACGGCCGATATCGCCCATGAATTACGCACACCGCTGGCCACGATCCAAAGCCATATTGAAGCTTTTCAAGATGGTGTATGGGAAGCAACGCCCGATAAATTGGAGGTTTGTCATGGGCAAGTTATCCGGTTAGTAAAGCTTATTCATGATTTGGAGAACTTGTCAGCGGTCGAAAATCCGATGCTCAAGCTAAAACAAGAACCGGTTAGACTGCTTGAGGTAATCAGAGAATCCGAAAAAACGGTAAAAGCTCAGTTCAGCGAGAAACCGATCGATCTCATCATTCAGGAAGAAACTCCTGTTGTTATCACCGGCGATGCTGGACGACTGATTCAAGTTTTTGTGAACCTGTTGAATAACGCTTATAAATTTACTGGCGAAGGTTCAATTTATGTTAGAATTTTTGAAGCTGCAGATCAAGTGAACGTAACCGTTTCGGATACGGGTTCGGGCATAGCGTCCGATGAGCTGCCACATATTTTCGAGCGTTTCTATCGTGGAGATAAATCGCGGAATCGCAAAACAGGCGGTGCCGGAATCGGTTTGGCTATCGTAAAGGCCATCGTAGAAGCGCACGGCGGCAGTATTCATGTCGAGAGTAAAATCAATCAAGGCACCAGGTTTACATTACACTTTCCAAAAAAGTTAAAATAAAAGATGAATTGTCTCTTAAAAGAGAAACTCATCTTTAAATTCCACTTTTTTCATAAGAATTGTTGCTAATGAGAAGACAAGAGATTAGCTTTTGTCAAGACTTCGAATAAACGTCGTGACATTGCCTAAACAACAAGAACCTTGAGGATTATTAACCTCACATCCACAACGATTTGCCTGAACTTGTTCCCGTATACGGTCAATTGGTTGCTGGTTTTCTTTAACCGCTTGTACTATACGTTCTCTTGTCCACCCAAAACAGTAGCAAACAGGAACAGCCATTGAATCGTCTTTTTGATATACCGAAACTTTTAGCATATCTCTTTCAAAGGTCTGCAATTCGCAAAAATATATAACTTCACAAGATGAATTAATACAAAAAAAGTAATCACATTCTGGATGGATGATTTCTAATGCAATTGGTTGAAGCATAGCCTTGAGTGTAATCAATTGAATACCCTTCCCCTTTTGATGACATACGGGGCATTGAGTAGGTATTGTCGACTGGTCAGTGGATGATTGACAACAACTATCCATTTTTTTTATCACTCCTTATGTAAATTTGATGGGGTGTTCAGGTAGGACCCTTTTAATTCATTTTAATTTGTCGAATCATGAACGCTGGCACCTTTTGTTTTTAAGGTTGTCACCCATCCCACGGTTAATGGTTGAATTTCAACCTCATCACCAGGGGAGAAACAGGCGAAGTTTTGCATATTATGGATGTTAACAACCGTTACTGTTTTTTTTATTCTCCAATTCGATTTGATTATGGCATCTGCTAATTCCAGTTTCGTCTGCTTCGCAATCCGTATCTGTTTTAACGGTGCCCTTCAATAAAGTATCCACATTACCCTCGAGTAATTGAGTAATGTACCGTTTTTCTTTACCGTTATTTTGCCAATCATAAGTTTTTTCATCAAAGGAAAAGGAATTTGAATTATTAGAAGATCTATTCGTAAAAATGCTGCCAACTCCTAAAACAACAATAATGATGAATAACGATCCTACTGCCCAAACCGTCTTTTTTCTCAATATCTAGCACTCCCCGTTTATAGATCAGCTTATTTTACATAAGCATCGATCTCGTTTTCGGCATTATTTTTTTCTGATCCATCGACCTCTATAAACATTCGTAATGGCAAACAAATGATGGCTTCTTTGGGTTTGGAAATCAGTCCGAAAGTGAAGCAAATCTTCTGCGGACAATCGGATTCGATGACTTCAATGCCTTTGTCATGGATCTTCAGGATATCATAACCTCTTTCTGTTTTCACTTCGATAATTTGGGGTTCATCAGTAAGCTTCACCGTCTTGAAGATCTTATTATCCACTCTAATCGTCGCGTAATAATCCTCGTTCATGTTCGTTACGGCATCATTTGTAAGCCATCTGGCTCCCAATATAAATGTGGCCAGTAGTATAATGCAAACAATTAAGATTAAATCACCCTTTTTAAGCTTATGGTTCATCAGCTTATGGTTCATCTGTTGGTCATCCCCAAAATAATATCTCTTTAAATTGTATCTGAAAAATATGTGTTTTCTTTGTAGAAATGATGTGATATCCTGAACAATTTCTAATCATCGAATTTCTGAATAAAAAAACTACACTGGAGCATAATACCTCATGTATTTCAACTAATTGGAATGGAAGGTGAAAAGTTACAAATGTCTCACGAACAGTTTCAACATTGCATCGATGAGTGTCTGCGCTGCATGGTGGCATGTAACCATTGTTACACATCCTGTTTAGAAGAAGACAATATCGGGATGATGAAAGAATGTATACGATTGGATCGGGAGTGTGCTGATATTTGCGCCTTCTCTGCGCAAGCGATGTCCATGAACAGTTCTTATGCGAAACAGATCTGTAAGATCTGTGCGGATGTTTGTGAAGCATGCGGAAACGAATGCAAAAAGCATGGTCCAGAACATTGCCAACAATGTGCCGAAGCATGTTTTAGATGTGCCGAAGCATGCCGTAAAATGGCCGCATAATCATCAAACCCTAAAACCCGTTTCTGTCGGGCTTTAGGGTTTTATTCGTCTGGAATGTTATTGAATTTACATGATAAAAAAATCTACAGCCAGAAAAAAACAAATCGTCGTAAACATCCAAGCGGGATTGGATAGAAGGAACGATTTCTTGTAAAGATCTTCGGGGGCGATTTCACCTTGTAACAAAATAAAGACCAGGAACAGGATTGCGATCGTAAACAAAGAAATAATATTCAACATGGTATGGGTTGAAGATGGAGGGATCATAACCAAAAGCATTGTTCCCATCATTCCGCCCATGACTCCGGATAGTAATCCGTCTATTACCGCCATAAGACCTTTTGGCCATCCAATAAGCGTACCGGTAAGGCCACCTGCTAACATACTAAACAAAGTTGTTATGAAGAAGTCGTCTGAAATTATTACTGCCAGAAGACTGCCCATTCCTAAACCAACAGACATTCCCACTGCCATCGCTGTCATCATGCCGGTCATACTACTTAACCGTGTACGAAAAGAAATGATAAACAAATAAACCCATGCCGTTAGAAGAAAAAACAATGCAATTATTGGGAAGAAGATCAATGCTTATACCCCCTAGGTCTATATTATACTTCATGAATATGGCTTGTTCCGTTAGAATATGCGCTTCACTTATATAATTGCAATAAATAGGGGGAGGGAGTATATTATTTATAATAATGTGGAGGTGGGCAATATGAATTCGGCGACAAATATTATGAATCAAGCAACGGAGAATGACAATAAAGATTGTTGCTCAAATACAGATCGAAAAAGTCATCATTCAGAGGGTACAAAAAACGATTTAACCAACCGTTTGAATCGGATCGAAGGTCAGATTAGAGGAATAAAAGGAATGATTGATCGGGATACCTATTGTGATGATGTACTAAACCAAATTGCTTCGGTACAATCTGCTCTAAACGGTGTTGCAAAATTGTTATTAGAGCATCATATGAAGAGTTGTGTTATTGAGCGGATCCAGGAGGGAGATACTAATGTAGTGAAGGAACTTATGGTGACAGTGAACAAATTAATGAAGTGATGAGTTGGTTGAAGAATAAATCTAACTGAATAAAATAATGGCAATTGATCACACTGTAATCGTATCTATTTCACGAGGAGTATTGATCGATGTATCGATTACAACCACGAACAATTGTCCAAGATATGACGGTAGTTTTTTTCTCTTCCTTAGCAATGATTATCTTCGAGATATTTCTTTCCCGATTCTTTTCTGTCATTTTGGATTATAATTATGTTTTTTTAATTATTTCTTTAGCTACATTAGGGATAGGCGTTGGTGGTTACCTGGCTTATAAATGGAATGAACGATTTCTTGAAATGAACACTTCGATTTTGGGGATATTTTCAGTTTCAATGATACTCGTGGTTTTGGCCATGTATGCATTACCATATCAGGGCATTGTTTTTTATGCATTATGCGCCATACTGCCTTTTATTTTAGGTGGGCTTATTCTGGCTGGCACTATGCAATCCAGCAAGAATCAGGTCCATATTTTATATTTTGTTGATTTAGTTGCTGCAGGAATAGGATCTGCGGGAGCCATATTCTTGATGAATGCAATTAACCCTATTCAAACTATAGTTCTAATAACATTTGTATTGATTCTTGTTTATTTAGTTGTAAGCTATCGTAAAACAGGAAGATGGTCAAAGCTCATTTACACTATCGTTTTGATGGGGCTCGGCCTTAATTTGGTGTATCCCCTTTTGGACCTCATCGAATTTAAAGCATATCGAACCAGTCCATTTACCGTTTTTTCAAAGAGACCGGATGCAGAAATTGTTTATACACATTGGGATGCGTTTTCCAGAACGGATGTTTACGACACTAAAGATGAACTGCTTTATATGACGATTGATGGAAGTGCGTTGTCACCAATTTCTAAGTATTCCAAAGAACTCAAAGAAGTGGACTACTTACTAACTACAACCGGTGCACTTGCATTTCAGCATGGTCCTAAGAGAAGTGTATTGATTATCGGGGCAGGAGGAGGTCAGGAAGTATTGACTGCTCAAATGTCCGGCTTTCAAGAAATCGATGCAGTCGATATTAATAAGGGGAGTTTTGATGCGGTTCATGCTCTAGCAGGGCTTTCAGGTGATATTTTTCGTCAAAACGGCGTTAAGGAGATTATTTCTGATGGGCGAAGCTACATAAAAGAAACCACCAAAAAATATGACCTCATTTATTTATCTCTGGTTAAAAAGCAATCCGAAAATGGGCTTGGTCTGGCTTTAACTGAAAACTTCATCTATACGCAGGAAGCATTAAAGGATTATATGAATAGACTGAATAGCGATGGCAGACTTGCCTTCTTGCTTCATGATGACACGGAATTGAATAAAATGATGTATGCTGCGAAGAAATATTATCAGGGGCAGGGTATGTATGAAAAATCTTTTAAAAACTATATTGCTGTGGTGGGAACTTACCAGCATTTAGGCCATGTTCTTGTTGGCATGAAAGGGCCTGTCATAAATCGGCCGTTACTTATACTCCAGAAACAGCCTATGGATAGAGAAATGGGTCAGTCGCTATTGGATTCAACTTTACATATTCAACAAATTCCGATTCATATCCCTTATGTAAACGATCAATACGGGACACTACAAGCATTATTTAACACACAACATGTCAACGTGAATTCTAATCGGGACAACAGGCCCTTCTTTTATAATAAAACTAATCACTTCCCTATGGGACTTGTCGTTGCGATTATGATTGCCACATTAGTGGCAGCGTTTTTACTGCGTAGACGGGTATTATCTTCGGGACAAGCCATTTATTTTTCCGGTATTGCTATTGGGTTTATGTTACTTGAAGTTACATTTATCCAAAAACTAAGCTTGCCATTAGGCCATCCAACTCGATCCTTTGTCACTGTTCTAGGAGTTCTTTTGGTAGCCGGCGGAATAGGAAGTTATTGCTCAAAGCGAGGGAAAACCATTTATAGACGGTATTCCCCATTATTAATCATTGGATTTTTAGCTTTATTGGCAAACACGCTGGTTGGTTTATTCGATCATTCTTTGGAAATCCCGGAAACTTACCGCATGTTCATAATTGTCGTACTGCTTTTCCCGCTAGGTTTCTTTATGGGGATGCCTTTTCCCCATGGACTTTCTCATTTGAAACGTGAACAAGTTGCAATGAGTTGGGGGGTTAATGGAGTCATGACCGTAGTCGGCTCATTACTTGCCGCAGCGGTATCACTAACCTTTGGGTTTACAGTCACCATATGGATAGGAGCAGCCATATATATCCTTTTGTTCATATTCCAGCCTACAGTAAAGTCGGTATAACAACTTTACACAGTCTTGGCGATTTTTCCCAATACACTCAAATCTGAACCGAACATGCACATTGCATCACAATTCTGACGTAGTTCAGAAAAAAAGATATAAGAAATCGGGAAATGCACTCCTTGTTGGAAAGATGGTCTTAATAGTTGGGCCTTTATTTCCTTTTCCCTTTTTTCAGGGGCAACAAGATATAGGCGGCTTTCATGACTTGTTATAGATATGGAGAGGTCATGTAGTCTAAGAATTCCGGAATAAATTGATGTACTTTTCTCCACTTCAAACGCACTTACTATTTGATTTCTTTCATTTATCCATAAGACATCGATAAGGGAGATCGTTTGTGCCGTTTGTTTTGGCATAGCGGGCAGATCCAATATAGGGATCGAAAATTCACCAAGCTTTATACCATTCCACTCCCTTTTATGATCATTTTGAGCAATCCAAACTTTATAACCCAATGCCGAACCAACTTTAGCTAAATGTGCTTGCATTTCAGAATGTTCATTTTCTTCTAGGATGTTCTGAACTACTTCTTGGTGTCTTTTAGTCCAATTATCGTTTTGGGCATTCTCCAAAGATGCAACAAATTTTACGGCATCCTGCTCAAAAATGTAACGACCAGAGCCAATTTCAAACAAAAGACCACTAATAGCTCCCAAATCCTTAGAAAAATGTATTCGGTATTTCTCATTTATTGAGATAATAGTCTCCCTCATTTGCAAATAAGCACTCCAGGATCCTAACTTTATTTTCATGTCAAAAAGAGTGTTAAACCCATTAACAATGGCAGTATTAAATGGAGGGAAGAGAGCGGGGTGCAAGAAATAAAGGATATTAGCTACAGCAGGACCAAGTCCTTTAATTTGAAGTTGATCAAGTTTCACAATCTCCTGAAGAATTTGTCTTTCATTGGTGGCTGAAATGCAAGCTTTCAAAAAACGCCCGAATGCTAACTGATTATTTTCATTTTCATAAATGTCGGGTATACGAAGTTTTGGTTTCCAATAAAAAGCATGGGCTGCTCCAGTAAATACTTGTTTTTGCTCAGAAATTGCTGTAATAACTGTTTCTAAAAGCGAGCCTTTAAAATCATTTCCGAAAGTTCTATTCTCTATGGCGTTAATCACTTCGAATAACCCATTTCTAATCGTGCGAAATGCTTTTAATCTTTCTTCATTATTCAGAAACCATATTTGGTAAACGGATTCTTTATCTTGCTTATATTCATTAGCTAATTTTGTAATCAATTCTTTCATAACACCCTCCGATGGTAATACAAACTTCTCCCATTATACTTCTCCTCTTCAAAAGTGGGCAATACTAAGGAATGTTGATAAAAGGAACACCAACAAAATAAAAATAATGCATTGACATAGGGTACCCCTGTAGGGTATATTTTGATTAAGCAAGTTACTTGAATAAAACGAGGTGGGTCGGACATGGCAAGCAAACAGGTTTCTTTGCAGATCTCAGGTATGACATGTGCTGCTTGTGCTACAAGGATTGAAAAAGGATTAAACAAAGTGAACGGTGTCGAATCGGCTAATGTCAATTTAGCATTAGAGAAAGCAACGATACATTTTGATTCGGATAAAACCGACGTTGAGGCTTTTGAAAAAAAAATTTCTGATCTTGGATATGGCACTGTGAAGTCTGCGGCTGATTTCCAAATTGGGGGAATGACATGCGCTGCATGTGCTACACGAATCGAAAAGGGGCTTAATAAGCTACCGGGAGTAACGAAGGCTAACGTAAATTTGGCCATGGAATCGGCTCACGTGGAATACACACCATCCGAGGTTACAGTGGAGGATATGATCCAACGGGTACAGAAGTTGGGTTATCAGGCCACGCCGAAAAGCGAATCAAAGCAAGAGGACCATAGGGCCAAGGCGATCCGGAAACAAAAAGTGAAACTAATTATCTCCGCAGCACTTTCCTTGCCTTTGCTATGGGCAATGATCGCGCATTTCCAATGGACTTCCTCTATGTGGATTCCAGGGTTTCTGTTAAACCCTTGGGTTCAATTGGTATTAGCCGCTCCTGTGCAATTTTGGATCGGGAAAGAGTTTTATACGGGAGCGTATAAAGCGCTTAGAAATAAAAGTGCTAACATGGATGTTCTAATTGCCCTTGGCACATCAGCGGCTTACTTCTATAGCGTATATAAGACCTTTGAATGGCAGTTTATGGGGGGGCATCATGGAACGGCTGAGCTTTATTTTGAAACAAGTTCCGTCCTCATCACTTTGGTCATCCTGGGTAAATTGTTTGAAATGCTTGCCAAGGGGCGTACTTCTGAAGCGATAAAAACTCTAATGGGATTACAGGCCAAGACGGCTTTGGTTATACGTGACGGTCAAGAAGTATCTCTTCCCGTAGAGCAGGTCATCGTAGGCGACTTGATCGTTGTCAAACCGGGGGAGAAGGTGCCGGTTGATGGAGTAGTTGTTGAAGGCACTTCGTCGGTTGACGAGTCCATGATCACGGGTGAAAGCATACCGGTTGAGAAAAATCCCGGTGAAGGCGTCATTGGAGCCACAATCAATAAAAATGGTTCTTTGAAGATTAAGGCCACCAAGGTTGGCAAAGAAACTGCCCTGGCTCAAATTATTAAGGTGGTTGAAGAAGCCCAAGGCTCGAAGGCGCCTATTCAAAGAGTGGCCGACCGGATTTCAGGCGTGTTCGTGCCAATCGTTGTAGCTATTGCTGTAGTAACGTTTCTAGTATGGTATTTCTTTGTAGCGCCAGGCAATTTTGCGGAGGCGCTGGAAAAATTGATTGCCGTTCTTGTCATCGCCTGCCCTTGCGCCCTCGGGTTGGCGACGCCAACCTCGATTATGGCCGGCTCCGGACGCGCCGCTGAGGCGGGGATATTATTCAAAGGGGGTGAACATTTAGAATCGACGCATAAAATTAATGCCATTATTCTGGATAAAACAGGAACGGTTACAAAAGGGAAACCTGAGCTTACGGATGTTATAACAGACGCATTAAACGAAGATGAGCTCTTGCGTTTGGTTGCGGCTGCCGAGAAAAAGTCGGAGCATCCGCTGGCCGAAGCTATCGTAAACGGTGCAGTTTCCAAAGGAATCAACATTCCGGAAACAGAGCAATTTGAAGCGATACCCGGACATGGAATTCGTGCCATTGTAGATGGCCGCGAGCTGCTGGTTGGAACCCGAAAACTTCTAGCTTCTCGGAATATCGCTTATGCTGAGGCGATTTCCAATATGGAGGACCTGGAGACGGGAGGAAAGACGGCAATGCTGGTTGCTATAGATGGTGCCTATGCTGGGCTGGTTGCGGTTGCCGATACAATTAAAGAAACCTCAAAAGCAGCTGTCTCGAGATTAAAACAACTGGGTATTGAAGTTGTCATGATTACAGGGGATAACCAAAGAACGGCTAACGCCATCGCCAAAGAAGTAGGTATTGAACACGTATTAGCGGAGGTTTTGCCTGAAGGTAAGGCAGAAGAAGTCAAGAAGCTGCAAGCTCAAGGCAAAAAAGTGGCGATGGTAGGTGACGGCATTAATGATGCCCCTGCTCTTGCTACTGCGGACATAGGTATGGCTATTGGTACAGGTACCGATGTGGCCATGGAAGCAGCGGATGTTACCTTAATGCGGGGAGATCTAAACAGCATTCCGGATGCGATCTATATGAGTCGTAAAACCATGAGCAATATTAGACAAAACTTCTTTTGGGCCTTGGCTTATAACTCGTTGGGAATTCCGATTGCGGCTCTGGGGTTCTTAGCCCCATGGCTTGCGGGGGCAGCGATGGCCTTTAGTTCTGTATCCGTCGTGCTTAATTCGCTTCGTCTGCAAAGAGTAAAATTATAAAAAGTGAATTCAAAAACGAAATCAAAATATGGAGGTAACAAACATGAAAGCAAATTTAATCGTTGAAGGTATGCACTGTGGAGGCTGCGCTAAAAAGGTGGAAACATCAGTAGAGAATGTTGGTGCATCGTGTGAAGTTGATTTAGCTTCCAAATCCGTTGCAGTTGAGTTCGACGATAATAAAGTTTCTTTGGATGAGATTAAAGAAGCCATTAACAAGACAGGCTATAAAGTAAATTAAATGATTAGTTCAATATTTCTTTGAATGCCAGTTACGAACAAGCACTCGATTGAGTGCTTGTTTTTTGCGGTAGTGATATCATGGTAGGTTGGCTTGAGCCGAAATTACTTCTTATTTATTTCTCAGGTTAATCTCATAACAAACTTATCTTTGTTGATTATAATAACTGGCATAAAGATGAAATTTTTGAAAGCGGGGAACTCCATGAGCATTTATCAATGGGGAGGTACTTTATTAATTCTACTGTTTATTGTCGGGAGTATCGGTTTCTTATTTAGGAAAAAAAAGAAACACCACATTATTCTCAGCCCATCAGGTTATCAAGAAGTAAAGATCCGCGTGAATGGAAAGTACATACCGAATACGATTGTTGTACAACGTGGTAAACCTGTCCGTATGGAATTTATCAGGGAGGAAAAGACGGCTTATTCAGAATTGGTCATGTTCCCCCATTATCATAAAAGTATCGTGCTGCCGTACGGACAAAAGGCTATAGTTGAGCTGTTTCCTAATGAAGCAGGGAGCTACCGGTTTACTAGCCAAATGGGAAGGTACCAAGGGACAATGGTTGTTCGAGACACAACAGAAAAGTATAAATAAAAACCTTCGGCCTACAATAAATAATGCAGGCAGTCATGGGGGCAGTGGAGAGGTGAAAAGTTAGTGGGTGCCAAAATTCTTATAATAGATGACGATAAGACGATATCGACCATGATTCGAAGGGGATTAACATATGAAGGATACGAGGTCACTGTTGCGAACGGAGGGAAAGAAGGCCTTAATCTGGTGCTGGAAGATGAGCCGGATTTAATCATTCTGGATATCATGATGCCTGATCTTGATGGGTTGGAAGTTTGCAAAAGGTTACGGAAAGATGCGGGCATTCCAATTCTTATGGTTACCGGTATGGATTCCATTGCAGATCGGGTCCATGGCCTTGAGACAGGCGCTGACGATTATTTGGTTAAACCTTTTGCGTTTGAAGAGTTAGTTGCAAGGGTTAAAGCTTTGTTACGGCGACTTGATCATCAGAAGAAGGAAGACGAAAAACTGATCTTTTCTGATCTGGTACTCGATCTTTCAACGCGTCAGGCATTTCGAGGATCGCGTACGATTGAATTTTCCACAACCGAGTTTAATCTCCTTTGTTTTTTCATGAAACATCCTCAGCAAGTTTTGACCCGGGAGCTGCTTATGGAAAGAGTATGGGGATTCGATTTTCGAGGGGAGTCAAACGTTTTGGAGGTATATGTAGGCTATTTGCGGAGTAAGCTGGAAGCGCAGAATGAACCTCGCCTTATTCATACTGTCAGAGGCGCCGGTTATGTATTGAGGGAATGATGCGATGCCGATAAGAATGCGCTTAACCCTCTGGAGTACCCTTATTTTTGGAATATTGTTGATCGGAATTACATCATCCATCTTTTTTATGCATCACGCTTCATATTATAGAGACCAGGATCGTTTGCTTACCAGTGTGTCCTTGCATATTCGGGAGGAACTGGAGAAAGGATTAGTTGAAGGAACCCCTTTAACCGAAGCGAATTTTTCCTTCGAGGAGTTTTCTTTAAATGGCGTTTATGTCATCGTTAGGGACCGAACAGGAAAAAATATTGCGAAGAGCGCCAATCCTTATCGAGCTCCAGATACTCCATTCACGGATTTCAACAAGACGCAAGATCGTTTGCTAACTTATACAGATCAAGAAAATAATCGTTTCCGTGTGATGGTGACGCCGATACGCTATCGGCAAAATATTGTCGGCTATATACAAGCTGAGGTTTCTCTACAGCAAGTTGATGCCTCCTTGGTACGTTTGGGGTGGTCAATCTTTGGCGTAACGTTTACAGGATTACTTCTGGCAGCCATCGCCAGTTGGTTCATGGCCCGCAAATCATTAAGTGGAGTAGAGATCATTAGCCAAACGGCGCAGGCTATAACGGAATCACAAAGTTTTAACCAAAGGGTTGTATATTCGGGGGCCAAAGATGAGTTAGGCCACCTGGCGGAAACTTTTAATGAAATGTTAGATAGTTTGGAAAAAGCGTTTGTCGGCCAACGTAGATTTATTTCTTACGCATCGCATGAGCTTAGGGCTCCTTTGACAGCGATACGCGGAAATTTGGATATTCTGCAGAAGAATGCGAATATTCCTTCAGAAGAAAAAGCCGATATTTTGAGCGACGTATCTAGAGAAGCTAAACGGATGTCAAAGCTTGTAGGCGATTTGCTATCTCTGGCTCGGGCGGATGCCGGACATGAGATTCAAAAAGGAATCGTTGATGTATCCAATATTTTAAAGGAATTGGAATCACGAATTCTATCCTCCAATCCTAAAGTGGAAATCACTTTTAAATATCAACCCTCAGTAATGACTTGGGGCAATGAAGATCTCCTCAAACAATTGATCCTTATATTACTTGAAAATGCGATAAGATATACGCCGGAAAGCGGGCAAATTACCCTAACGATTTTTCAGGATTCAGATTATTGTGGTGTTGAGATTGACGATACAGGTATTGGGATCGAGCCGGATGATATCCCCCATATATTTGACCGCTTTTACCGAAGTAAACCGGCAAGAATGTACACATCCGAAGGTACAGGCTTGGGCTTAGCACTTGCGAAGAGTATCGTTGATATCCATGATGGTTCTATCAAGGTGACAAGCTCACCAGGCCAAGGAAGTCTATTCAAAGTCTGTTTACCCAAAATCATAACTTGAAAGTAACTAATGCTCTATCTGTATTTTGGATAGAGCATTAGTTCGTGAGAAAATTCTTATCAAATTCTAAGGATAATCTCAGGGTTATCTTAGTTATTTCTAGTAATCTATTGCTAGAAAGTAAAAAGATATGAAAATTCATTAAGGAGTGAGGAAAAATGAGCAAAAGTTCGGATACTTTGGCCTTGGGGAAAGGACTACCTGGAACGACAACCAGCTTTCTATTTACACGATTACTCCATCAAATCCGGCTGCGCGAACGACAACCGAGAAATTTGGGTTCGATCGGTTCTTTCACTCCCAGTGAAATCCATGTCATTCAAACTATCGGTACTGGCAGAGGAATGATTATGGGACAATTAGCTAACCGAATTGGTGTAACGAATGGAGCTATTACTCAGATCATTGATCGAATGGAGAACAAAGGTTTAGTTCAGCGTTTCCTAATGCGTGGTTCTAATAAGGTGACTGTAATTTTAACCGATAAAGGAGAATCAGTATATTTTGCCAATGAGGAATTTTTTGTTAAGCCATTTGACCAATGGATTCGAGATGAGCTTAATGAAAATGAGCTTAAGTCGTTTGAAAAGGGCGTAAAAAAGCTAATAGAATTTTTGAATGAGTAGCTTCAATAACAAGTTATTTCTTCGTACTTTCTACATTCTTTCTCTATATTTCTTAATTACAATACTAATATGAAATGAGAAATAAAAAACATAAGAAAATGGGGAAATGTAGTTGAACTTGAGAAAATGGTTATCTGCGACCGTATTTGTGATTTTTATCACATTTTTGTTCCGTCCTTTGGATCATATTTATGCCAAAACCGTTAGCCAATTAGACAACGAATTGAAACAACTTCAAGAACGGGCGAAAATAGCTGAGCAAAAGCAAAAAGCTGCAGAAAAACAGCAACAGGAAGCCGAGCATTATGTTAATAAAAATAAAAACTATATCAAACAAATATTGATTGAGATCGACTCCGTAAGCGAAGAATTGACTAAAATCGCCATTGATACTGAGCAAGCAGAGGCAGAATTACGCCAGACTAACGAAAAGTTGGACAAAACCAAGCAAAGAGTCAAGGAGCGCTCCAAATGGCTGGATTCTCGAATACGGTTGATGTATACAGACGGAAATGTTTCTTACTTGGACGTATTGTTGTCCTCGACAAGTTTTATTGACTTTTTAGAACGTGCCGAAGTATTGCAAGCTATAGCCAATCAGGATCGAATGTTATTAGATGAATATAATAAGGACAAGGAGCGTCTATTAGAGCAGCAACGGAAATTGAAGGAGGATTATGAGAAAATAAAGACCTTGTATGTTGAAGCGGAGTCGCGGAAAAGCGTTTTGGAAAATAAAGAGGATGAGAAGCAGCAACTGATTGCCCGATACAGCGAGGAGATTGAAGAATCTGAAGATATTTCGGAAGAGCAGGAGACTTTATTGATCGAACTCGCTACAAAAAGAGCAATACTTGAAAAAGAAAAAAACAAGCTGAAGTCGGAGCAAGTTTACACATATAAAAGTGCAAACTCTAATTTTTCATCAGAAAAAGTGAAAAGTGGTTCGGGAGCCATGTCCCTACCGATTCCGGGGGCTCGTTTATCTTCAAAGTACGGAACTCGAGTACATCCGGTCACCGGGGAAGTTAAAATGCACAAAGGTGTTGACTATGCAGCCCCTCAGGGAACGGAAATTCAGGCTGCCGAAAGTGGCGTTGTCATTGTTGCAGAATGGTGGAGTGGTTATGGCAACACGGTTATTGTCGACCATGGAGACAACGTTTGGACGCTTTACGCCCATATTCGCAATAATGGAATTAAAGTGAAAAAAGGGGACACGGTAAAACGAGGACAAAAAATTGCTGAGGTCGGAAGTACAGGAACTGCAACGGGGAATAACTTGCATTTTGAGGTGCGAGTTGACGGGAAACCAGTGGATCCGTTACCTTATTTAAACTAGAAAGTCGCTTATTAAGTCAATAACAGACCTTCATAGGGATTGAGGACGCTAGCGGTAGCCTTGCGAGGCTACTGTTTTTTGTTTAGGCGATCTCAAGGAATATTCGGTTTAAAAAAATGAAGATTCTAATATCGGGAGGTATGTATGATGATGAATGGTTCCGTAATGGTCTTAATGTGCACTATCATGGGAATCTGGTTACTTATTCTAATCATTGCTGTTGGCGCAACAATTTATGTAGTAACACGATTACTCATAAGGAAATATAGAGTTGAAGACGGTCCCCTTAAGATTGTAAAAGAACGTTATGCCAAAGGCGAAATCAATGATGAAGAATTTATTCATAAACGTGAATTATTGAACAACCAAGGTCGGAATATTAAGTAGGGGCTGATAAAGGTACATGCTCAGCTTGAAACACCTATAAGGCATTAGCAACTGAAACGTTATAGTAGTGACATTACGGGTTATGTCAGCTCCCCAGGTGGCAGCCATTAATGTGACTATGGTCGGGTCGAGTACAGGGAAGGAGAAGAGAAAGACCATCACAATGCCCAAACGTTGTCCGGTCGCTAATACGTTACTGAGGTTAGGGAGCGCCACAAATCAATCACGATATAAAGACTTTTTGCAAATTATATATTATAATACAATTATATAAATATGTGTTTTTGAAAAATAGCGCCATCTCTGGAGGGGAACACTCATGGATAAATTAGATACAATGGCCGAGACCTTTAAATTGTTAGGAGATAAATCCAGACTCACGATCCTGGGACTATTGAAAGAAAGGGAGCTTTGTGTTTGCAACATTGTGGATATCCTTCAGATGTCACAACCAAGCATAAGCCAACATTTGCGTAAAATGAAGGCAGGGGGATTGGTAAGCGAAATCAGAAGAGGGAAGTGGACCTATTACTCCTTGACGATTGAGGATAAGCCTTATGTTAAAGACGTTTTGAATCATATTCCTTCCCAAGCCGCGATGATTGATTGGCTGGACCAACAAACGGCCGCTTCGGTTTGTGACTAATTGCGGTTCAATAAAACCAGTTTATAACCGATACCTTGGACGCGTTTAATTTGTATCGTGTTTTGATGCGGTTCAAGTTTTTTGCGCAGTGAGCTGATATAAACATTTACGATTCGTGGACTACCCTTGTACTCCGTTCCCCATATGGAGTCGAGAAGAACTTTACGCGATAAGGGCAAGTCGGCTCGTTGGGAAAGAAAATTCAAGAGCTGAAATTCTTTCGGGTTTAGCTCAATGATTTGTCCGCTTGATTCAACCTCATATTTATCCGGGGAAATCGTTAATTCTCCGATTTGATAATAACGTCTGGAGTAGGCTGATTGCTCCGGACGTTTATTTTTATGGGTTCTTCGGATCACGGTTTCGACTCGAGCCATAAACTCAGCCATTCCAAACGGCTTCTTTACAAACTCGTCAGCCCCACTCTCCAAAGCTTCAACGATATCCTTTTCCTGATTCTGATCCGACAAAATAATAACGGGAACGCGATTGTTCTTTTGTCTTATCGTTCGCAAAATCTGAAATCCGCTTTTTTCACCATTTACGATAAGGTCAAGAATAACAATATCGAACGGAGCGGTCAACGCGGCGTGTAGGCCGAGTTCTCCACTAGGAATAACTTCAGGCACATAATTTTTCTCGGATAGTTTCTTTGCGATGAACTCACCGGTAAGTGTTTCAGCCTGGATAATAAGGGCTCTATGAGTCACGGGGTTCCCTCCTTTTTCATATAACGCTTCTCCAATCATCTTCATTTAGCAGTTTATTTCTTCAACATGTTATGTCATAATTATATAAACATTATCTTATATGAAATTCAAGACGAATTTAGAAAATATTTTAGGAAATCGAACAAAAACTATCTATTTTACATAGAGATTACAAAACGAGAACATTCTTCAAACATTCAAGATATACGATCACATCGTAACATAATTATATTTGAATGGGAGAGGGTCTTGTTGTTGAAGAAAGGGTTAATGATTTTGCTGATCACTGCCACCGTGAGTATACTTGCGGCATGCGGTCAATCCAATGATCAGGCTAATCAAGGAGCCGGTAACACGGAAACGAATGGACAAAGTTCAGCGGCACCATCGAATTCTGCAGGAGAGACAAAACTGTCGGGTCAAATTGAAATCGACGGTTCCAGCACCGTGTTTCCATTAACAGAAGCTGTAGCCGAAGAATTTAGTAAAGAGCACAGCGACGTGCGGGTTCCGGTTGGTGTTTCGGGAACCGGCGGCGGTTTTAAACGATTTATTGCCGGTGAGACCGATATCAGTAATGCCTCAAGACCGATTAAGGACGAGGAAGCGGAAGCGGCTAAGGCTGCCGGAATTGAATATATCGAATTGATGGTTGCTTATGATGGTTTGGCTGTCATCGTCAATCCGCAAAATGATTGGGTAGACCAAGTGACCGTGGAAGAATTGAATGCGATTTTCAAACCGGAAAGTACGGTGGTTAACTGGTCCGATGTTCGACCGGGGTGGCCGAATGAAAAGATCAACATTTTCTCTCCAGGTGCGGATTCCGGAACATTCGATTATTTTACGGAAGCTGTAAATGGTGAAGCCCAGGCAAGCCGTAATGACGACCAGGTTTCATTTAGTGAGGATGATAACGCCCTGGTTCAAGGGATTGCCGGAAACAAGAATGGTTTAGGTTATTTCGGTTTGGCTTATTATGAGGAAAACCAGGATAAACTGCGTACGGTTGCCATCGTTAATGAGGATGGTACCGCTGTAGAACCTACTGTAGAGACAGTTCGAGATGGATCTTACACGCCTTTGAGCCGTCCACTTTTCATCTATGTTAAAACGAGCTCTTATGAACGCCCTGAAGTTAAAGAGTTCGTGAATTTCTTTGTTGATCATGCGGGTGAATTAGCGACTGAGGTGGGGTATGTACCGCTTCCTGACGATAAGTTAGCTGAATCAAAAGCTAAATTGAAATAATTATTAAGCCAATAGTCATTACGGGACATCCCCCTTCATTTTTATGTTTATCCTTTGAAGGGGGATTTATTTTCATCCCTATCCCAAAGGAATTTTTATAAGTGAGGAGAGTAATCCATTTGGGCGCTGAACATGAACCAAAAACCGCAAACCCAATCGTATCCTTTAGAAATGAACGAAAATCACTTATGAATTGGTTTATACCCAAGTTGTTATTTCTATTTGCATCTGTATCCGTGTTGACGACCATCGGTATTGTCTACACGCTTTTGTCAGAAACCATCAATTTTTTTCGGCTTGTATCGCCTATAGAATTTTTCACTTCTACGAAATGGGCCCCTTTAATTGAACCCAAATCATTCGGTGTGTTGCCTTTATTAAGCGGTACGCTGCTGATTACAGTTATTGCCTGCCTCGTAGCGATGCCTATCGGTTTGGCGAGTGCGATTTATCTCAGCGAATACGCCCCAAGCAAGGTTCGAAAGATCGTCAAGCCCATTTTGGAAGTTCTGGCGGGGGTACCCACCATTGTTTATGGATACTTTGCGCTTAGCTTTGTTACACCCATGATTCAGTGGGTGTTTCGCGAAACCGTTGGCCAGGATGTCCCTGTATTCAACGCATTAAGTGCGGGTATCGTGGTAGGGATCATGATCATTCCCATGATTGCTTCGCTTAGCGAAGACGCTATGTTGGCTGTTCCGCGTTCACTTAGGGATGGAGCCTATGCTCTAGGGTCAACAAAGCTTGAAGTCGCTCTTAGAGTTGTCGTGCCTGCTTCGTTATCCGGTATCGTGGCTTCGTTTGTACTGGCCTTCTCCAGAGCGATTGGCGAAACGATGATCGTTACTGTGGCAGCCGGATCCACCCCAACATTAACCGGAAATCCGCTGGACAGCATTCAAACCATGACGGCCTATATCGTACAGGTGAGTCTTGGAGATACGCCGCACGGATCTGTCGAGTATGGAACCATTTTTGCGGTCGGGATGACGTTATTCGCGATCACGTTCCTGCTTAATATTTTTGCCCACTATATGGCTAAACGCTTTAAGGAGGAGTATTAGTCATGCTTGAGCTGGAGAATCAAAGACTTAACCGGGCTCGTCGAAAAACTGACCTTTACTTGCATTTGCTGTTCATCGTCTGCACCTCATTTGGCATTGTCTGCTTGACGGCCTTGATCGTTGACGTTGTGATCGATGGCATTCATGCCTTATCGCCGCAATTTTTCACGAATTTTCCTTCACGGCGTCCTAAGGAAGCCGGACTCTTATCCGCGCTTGTAGGAACCGCCTACATGGTTGCCATTATGGCTCCGGTCGCACTGATTTTTGGAGTAGGGGCAGCAATTTATCTCGAGGAATATGCGCCGAAGAATCGTTTGACTAGACTGATTCAAATCAATATCAGTACCTTGGCCGGCGTGCCTTCCATCGTTTATGGCATTCTTGGCTTGACTCTATTCGTCCGGGCCGGCGGATTTGAACCTCTGGCGATGGGGCGTAGTATTTTGTCCGGAGCGCTAACGATGGCCTTATTAGTATTGCCTATTATCATTGTGTCTGCACAGGAAGCTATTCGCGCCGTACCGAGATCCAGAAGAGACGCCTCTTATGCCCTGGGAGCGAACAAGTGGCAGACGGTGCAGAGGGCTGTGCTACCTTCGGCTATTCCAGGGATACTGACCGGCGTCATCTTATCTCTTTCAAGAGCGATTGGCGAGACGGCACCGCTTGTAATGATTGGTGCGTTAACCTTCGTGGCGTTTCTTCCGGATAATCCGCTGGATCAATTCACCGTGATACCAATCCAAATTTATAATTGGATCGCAAGGCCCCAAGTTGAATTCCACGAGTTGGCTGCTGCCGGTATTATGGTGCTGCTTGCTCTTCTGATTTTGATGAATTTATCCGCAGTATTGATTCGTAATAAATACCAAAATAAAAATTAACCGGGGGAAACATGTATGAGTGGCATTATAGACATCCAAAGCCTTGATCTGCACTATGGGACCTATCACGCGCTAAAGGACATTAACTTGCCTATTCAGGCCAATACAATAACAGCTTTCATCGGCCCATCCGGCTGCGGCAAATCCACATTGCTTCGTACGTTAAACCGGATGAACGATATGATTGCTGATGTGAAAATAGAGGGCTCGGTCAGGATCGGAGGAGTGGATCTGTATCAAGGGGACCTTGATGCCGAAGCGCTTCGCAAGAAGGTAGGGATGGTGTTCCAGCAACCAAATCCATTTCCGAAAACAGTGTATGATAACGTGGCTTACGGTCCAAGAATTCACGGGATCACCAAAAAAGCGGAACTGGATGGTATTGTGGAACAAAGTCTTCGCGGAGCCGCGTTGTGGGATGAGGTCAAAGATCACCTGAAACGTTCCGCATATAGTCTGTCAGGAGGACAACAGCAACGGCTTTGTATAGCCAGAGCTCTTGCGGTAAACCCGGCCATTCTGCTCATGGACGAAGCAACGTCCGCACTGGACCCCGTTTCAACCTTGAAAATTGAAGAACTGGTCAATGAACTGAAGGAAAAGTATACGATTGTGATGGTGACTCACAATATGCATCAGGCTGCCAGAGTATCTGATCAAACGGTGTTCTTTCTGAACGGTGAAGTGGTTGAATATGATGAAACGGAACGATTGTTTTCAAGCCCCAAAATGCAGAGAACGGAGGAGTACATCTCGGGAAGATTCGGCTGATGCCAAGATTATCATTATAGGGGAGAGATCAAGCAATGACGAGGCGCAAAGAGTTTGATCAAGGACTTGCGGAGCTTCAAACCTTGCTGGTAACAATGGGGGAACAAACAGAAACCGTTTTAAATGACGCGATTCAGGCGTTGGATCAGCAGGATATAAGCAGCGCCGACCAGATTATCAAAAACGATCTCGATATCAATGAGCTGGAAGAGAAAATCATGAAGATAGGGACCAAACTGATCGCAACCCAGCAACCCGTAGCTAAGGATCTGCGTAAAATCCTCGTTGCGTTTAAAATATCAAGTGATTTGGAACGTATGGCTGATCTTGCGGTAGATATCGCGGAAGTTGTACTGCAAATGGAAGAGCAAAAACTAATGCAAGTTTCCCGCGCCGATATATTACGATTAGGTGAAATTACGAAGAAGATGATTCATGACTCTATCCAGGCCTATCTTCATGAGAATGTGGATTTAGCCTATAAAATGGCCAGGGACGATGATCAAGTTGATCATCTATACAGTCAAATTATTCGGGAGCTTGTTTCTTATATCGTAGAAAAACCTTATGAAATGAACCAAATTTTGATGTTGGCTTTTGTTTGCCGCTACATTGAAAGGATTGCTGATCATGCAACCAATATAGGCGAGAATGTAGTTTTTCTGGTAAACGGCCATCGTCCTGAACTGAATCCTTAATGATGAGTTTTCGCATTCTTTTAATCGATGAGGATCTCACCGTTGGAAGGCTCCTTAGATATAGTTTGACGAGGCAAGGAAACAGAGTAGAGTGGTCTCAAAATATAAAGGAAGCGCCCCGGGCGGCTTTATCCATTTCCTTCGAAATCGTGATTTTCAATGTCGGCGGTCCGCTTCATAACGGGTTGGAGACATTGGCGCAGCTGAGTAAGATAGGGGATTTTCCTGTCATTCTTCTTAGTGATTGGAGTCAGGAAGAGGAAGTTGTTCGTGCTCTTTCGATGGGAGCGGAGGATGTGATTTTTAAACCTTTTGGCTACTCCGAACTGATGGCTCGGATCAATGCCATTATGCGGCGGGTAACCGAGAATGTACTTTATCCTCTTTCCAACGTTCAAGAAGATGAGGTGTTTCGTTTTGGTGTAATCGAAGTTTACCCTAAACGATGGGAAATAACCTATTTGGATCATCGAATCGCCTTCCGTAAGGATGAATTTTCGCTGCTCTTTCATCTGTTAAAAAAACCGGGGACGGTATTTTCCACTCGGCAATTACAGGAAGTTGTTTTTGGAACTTACGTTTACAAAACAAATCGAATCATTTTTCTGGTTTCGGCCATTCGTAAGAAGCTGCAAGCTGCGGTTCCGTTTATTGAAATCCAGACGATTCCTTCCGTCGGTTATAAGTTGACTTTAAAGTAACATGCTGGAGATAATATAATTAAGTAATAATATTATTATTTCATGATGCATGTGTCTGAAGGGAATATAAGAGGAGGGGAATCATGGACACTTATCAAGAAGCATCCGACGTATACAAATTGTTGAGTGATCGAAACCGGTTAATGATCTTGGCTCTTTTGAAAGAAAAAGATCTCTGCGTTTGTGAAATTGTTGAGCTGTTGCAGATGTCCCAGCCTAATGTGAGTCAGCACATGCGAAAACTAAAGGCTGGGGGGCTTGTTTCCGAGACCAAAAAAGGACAATGGGTTTTTTATTCTCTGCGTATTGAAAATAAACCTTCTGTTGCTTATGCATTAAAGCAATTACCAAGCGTACAGAATAAAGTCGAGAAATTAGAACTAAAAGAGCGCCGGGAACCTTGTGAACGATCATAAACATATTATTATTTACTTATATAATAATAAGTGTATAATTATATTATATGAAGGGTTTCTTAAGGCAGAAATAAAGGAGAGGTACTTGAAATGAGTCAAGGCGCAACAAAAAGATTGTCCTTTCTCGACCGTTATTTGACCTTTTGGATTTTTGGGGCGATGGGAGTTGGACTGATCCTCGGAACGTTGATTCCTAATTTTGCGGATATATTGTCGCGGATGCAAGTGGGAACCACCTCGATTCCGATTGCGGTCGGCCTGATCGTTATGATGTATCCGCCGTTAGCCAAAGTGAAATACGAGAAGCTGGGCCGAGTCTTCAAAGATTGGAAGGTATTGCTGCTTTCTTTGGTGCAAAACTGGATCATCGGTCCGATTTTAATGTTTTTCTTGGCCATCCTGTTTTTGAGCGATTTGCCGGAATACATGATTGGACTCATCATGATTGGCCTGGCTAGATGTATCGCTATGGTTCTAGTCTGGAGTGATTTAGCTAAAGGAGATCCGGAGTACACCGCAGGGTTAGTCGCTTTCAACTCCATCTTTCAAATTCTGTTCTACTCGGTATTTAGCTATGTGTTTATCACGGTCTTGCCCGGCTGGTTTGGGGTCCAAGGGGCTGAAGTGAATATTTCCATGGGGCAAATTGCCGAAAGCGTCCTGATTTATTTGGGAATTCCCTTTCTGGCCGGATTATTGACGCGCGTGATTGGGATCCGATTAAAGGGTTCGGAATGGTACGAAAAAGTGCTAATTCCCAAGATCAGCCCGCTTGCCCTGCTCGCTTTATTGTTCACGATTATTCTCATGTTCTCATTAAAAGCGGATCTGATCGTAACGCTGCCTCTGGACGTTGTACGCATTGCGATTCCGATGATCATCTATTTTGTGGTGATGTTCGTAGTGTCCTTCTTCTTTTCCAAAAAATCAGGGACATCCTATCCCGTTGCTACGTCACTGTCGTTTACGGCAGCCAGTAACAATTTCGAACTTGCCATTGCGGTGGCGATCGGCGTATTCGGCCTTGATTCGGGTGTAGCCTTTGCGGCCGTTATTGGACCGCTAGTGGAAGTGCCGGTATTAATCGCATTAGTGAATGTGGCTTTACGCTTCAAACGCAAGTATTTTGATGCTGAACTAACCCAACCATAAAGGAGAAATGAATCATGGAAAAGAAAACGATCTATTTCTTGTGCACAGGGAACTCTTGCCGCAGTCAAATGGCTGAAGGATGGGCCAAAAAATATTTGGGTGATCAATGGAACGTATATAGCGCAGGCATTGAGGCCCATGGACTGAATCCTAATGCCGTTAAAGCCATGCAGGAAGTAGGCATCGACATTTCCGCACAAACGTCGGATATCATTAATATGGAACTGCTTAACAATGCCGATATGGTCGTCACTTTGTGCGGCGACGCTGCAGATCGCTGCCCGATGACCCCTCCGCATGTAAAACGCGAGCATTGGGGATTTGACGACCCGGCAAAAGCGCAAGGCACGGACGAAGAGAAATGGGCCGTGTTCCAAAGAGTACGCGATGAAGTTGGCGCGCGTATCAAACAGTTTGCCGAAACTGGCGAGTAATAAACAAAACAGCCGAGAGGACTCTCGGCTATTTTCTATGGGAAAGGAAGCGTGCTTTTTCATGAGAAATATGGAAATCTATGATCCGGCGATGTGTTGCTCAACGGGAGTTTGCGGCCCTGGTGTAGATCCTGAGTTGATCCGCATTTCCATCGCGGTAAACAATTTGAACAAAAAAGGATTTACCGTGACTCGTTATAATTTGGCAAGTGAACCTGCAGCTTTTGTGGCTAACTCGTTGGTGGAGCAGTTGCTTTCCGACAAAGGTCCGGATGTGTTACCGATTGTCATCGTGGACGGACAAGTGGTTAAGGAACGAAACTATCCAAGCAATGAAGAGTTGTGTGCTTGGACGGGACTATCCGAAGATGAACTCATCAAGAAACCAAAGGTTCGTCTGGAAATCAAAGTACAACCGTAAAGGAAAGAAGGATTTGAAGATGCCAACTCGGTTTGATCCACTGTCGATACCACTAACTCCTTACCTGTTCTTTACTGGTAAAGGCGGGGTAGGGAAAACTTCGACGGCTTGCGCAACGGCTATTTCTTTAGCCGATTCCGGTAAGCGGGTGTTATTGGTCGGCACGGACCCAGCTTCGAATTTGCAGGACGTATTTGGCATGGCGTTTACGAATCATCCTGTCCAAGTAGATGGAGTGGATAACCTGTATGCCGCAAATTTGGATCCCGAAACCGCGGCAGCGGAATACAAAGCGTCCATGGTCGATCCGTATCGGGGTAAACTGCCCGACACGGTGATTGCAACGATGGAGGAGCAGTTATCGGGTGCTTGTACTGTTGAAATTGCTGCCTTTAATGAATTTTCGGCTCTGTTGACGGATCAAGAGCTTAAGGATCGATTCGATTATATTCTGTTTGATACTGCACCGACGGGCCATACGTTGCGGCTGCTGCAGCTTCCCACGGCCTGGAGCGGATTTCTTAATGAGAGCACACATGGTGCTTCTTGTTTAGGCCCGCTTGCCGGCTTGCAAAATCAAAAGAAAGTTTATGAGCAAGCGGTCCAAACTTTAACGGATGAGAAACAAACCATGCTGGTGATCGTCACCAGACCGGACGAATCCCCGCTTACCGAGGCAGCCCGGGCGTCTGTTGAATTAAAAGGGATCGGTATTCATCACCAGAATCTCGTGATCAACGGTGTTCTGAATCAATATAAACCGGGCGACCCCGTATCTAAAGGGGTTTACGAAAGACAGTTGAAAGCGATGGAGCGAATTCCGCCGGTGATCCAAGCGCTTCCGACTTACCAAATTCCTATGGCTCCTTTTAATGTAACCGGGCTGCAAAATTTACGCGATTTCTTTGAGCCCAATGTCTCAGAAACGGTTCCAGGGGTACATCAAAAGATATCTATACCGTCCTTTCAAAAACTCATTCAAGACTTGGATTCGGCCGGAACCCGCGTGGTCTTCACCATGGGAAAAGGCGGGGTAGGCAAAACGACGGTCGCTTCAGCGATTGCCGTCGGGCTGGCTGAACGTGGTCACCGGGTGCATCTGAGTACGACAGATCCTGCCGCACATCTTGATTTTGTCATTCAGGAGTCTGAATATATCACGGTGAGCCGGATTGATCCCAAGGTGGAAGTGCAAAAATACCAGGAGGAAATCATTGATCAAAACAAGGATTTGCTTGATGAGGATGGACTCGCATACTTGGAAGAGGATTTAAGGTCACCGTGCACGGAGGAAATCGCGGTTTTCAGAGCCTTTGCTGAATTGGTAGACCGAAGCGGGGAGGAAATCGTGGTGATCGATACAGCTCCAACCGGTCATACCTTGTTGCTGCTCGATGCCACTCAGGAATATCATAAGGAAATTGAGCGTTCATCCGGTCAGATACCGCCATCCGTTCAAAAGTTGTTACCTCGTTTGAGGGATTCGAAAGAAACCAGTGTGGTCATCGTCACTTTGGCTGAAGCTACTCCTTATTATGAGGCCGTTCGATTGAATGATGATTTGAAACGCGCCGGCATACCGACAAAATGGTGGGTCATTAATCAAAGCTTTGCCGCTGTTGGAACGACTGACCCTGTCCTGCAAAGTCGCGCACGGTCCGAACAATCCTGGATCCAGGAAATTAATGAAACGTCAAACCACCATACGGTGATTATTCCATGGGAGCCTGAGGAAATTAAAGGGTATACGCAGTTGAAAAAACTGATTGCGGAGCCTACTTAGCTGGATGAGGAATCTAATTAGATTGGAAAGGTTGATATGTCATGGTTATTACAGATGGAGCCAAAAGTTATATTGAAGAAATGATGAAGGAAGCCGGAGTCACGACGCTGCGATTTGTTCTTGCTAGCGGTTGCTGCGGTCCGAGCTTTCAATTGGCGCTCGAAAACGCTCAGGAAACGGATATTGTAAAAAGCATCAATAATATTGAGGTAGCGATCGATCCTCAAGTTGAAGAATTGGTAAGCCAAGTGACATTGGATCTTGAACAAGATGAAGAAGGTGCAGGCTTAGTGATTAGCGGCGGAAGCAACTGCTGCTAAGCTTGATATATGGAGAGGAGAGAAAACATGGCTCATTACCATGAACTGGTTAAAGGCAAAGTATTTATTGGTGGAATTGATGGATTGCAGGAAGCGCTGCGGAATGAGGACATTACCGATGTGTATGACTTAAGGGATGATGGTAAGGAGCCAAATGATTTTCCAAAAAGTGTTATGCGGCATCATTATCCTATTGTCGAAGATACATGCGGACAAGAAACTTCGATCGCAGAAGCCATTCAAGCGATTAAACAAGGATTGGACCATGATCAGAAAGTGTATTTTCATTGCTCAGGCGGCCGCAATCGGACAGGGACTGTAGCTACCGGATTGATGCTTGAACTCGGCCAAGCATCCAGTGTTGCAGAAGCAGAAAGCTTGGTCAAGTCCATTCGTTCTGAAATTGCGATAAAACCGGAAATGCGTGATGCTCTTAGAACGTTATACCCGAATCGGAACTAATCATTCAATAAAAGAAGCCTGATATATTGGAGGCTTCTTTTTTTGTTAAAAGATACTCATACAAAATAAAATAAAAGTTGCATATTGCAAATTTATGAAGTATATATAATACATAGTCCCTACACTTATTAAGCGAGTATTTTGGACTTATCGCAATAATGAAGAGGTATTTTTATCTATTTTAAGTTGTAGAATGCAAATATAATGGAGGTGCTTTACATCATGGATGTACTGGACACGATCGTGATTGGAGGAGGTCAGGCGGGGTTGGCCACAGGATATCATTTGCAAAAGAAAAGGCTACGTTTTCTGATACTAGAGGCAAATAACCAAGCAACCGGTTCATGGCCGCACTATTATGACAGCCTAAAATTATTCTCGCCAGCTCGATTTTCATCCATGCCCGGGATGAAGTTCCCCGGAGATCCAAATCATTACCCTGCCAGAGATGAAGTTATTCGTTATCTGCAGAGTTATCAGAAGGAATTTCAGTTACCGATAAGAACGAATCAACGCGTGGAATCGGTTAAAAAGGATGAGCATGGATTTACCATACAAACAACTTCAGGAGATACGTTTCAAGCTCGTACTATCATTAATGCAAACGGCTCATTTCATAATCCGTACAAGCCGGTAATACCTGGTCAGGAGATGTTTCGAGGACGAACACTTCACTCCTCGGAATACCAAAATCCGGGCTCATTTCGAAATCAGCGAGTAGTCGTGGTAGGACGAGGGAATTCGGCGGTACAAATTGGTGTTGAACTGGCTGAGGTGAGTAAAACGTCTCTCGCTGTTTTGCAGCCGGTTCAATTTATGAATCAAAAGGTTTGGGGGAAGGATATTCATTTTTGGGTTAGAATTATTGGTTTTGATACTTTCCCATTTTGGAGATTCGGGAAATCGGCACCAAGTTCAAGTGCGGTGAACGATACGGGACGGTATAAGGAGCGTATCCTTGCAGGAAAACCAGATCAACAGCCGATGTTTACCTCTTTTTATGAAGATGGAGTTGTATGGCCAAACGGGACAAAAGAACCGGTGGATTCAGTCATCTTTGCGACAGGTTATCGGCCGCGATTCCCCTACCTACGAGCGATAGGCGCTCTGGATGGAGAAGGAAGGCCAATCCATAAAGCCGGTATCAGTAAGATCCCTGGACTTTATTATGTGGGACTCGAGGGACAACGCTCTTTCTCTTCCGCAACATTAAGAGGAGTCGGACCGGATGCGAAGTTTGTTGTGAAACGGCTTTCGCATCATCTTAACAGTCGATAAACAATATATTTGAAAAACACAAGTAGTATAAAGTATAAATAAAATTGAGGTGAGTGGAATGGAAAACGTTCGAGAACTATTTCAAATCATGACACGCCGTTTTGGTTTTTTGAATAAAAACTGTTGTTCAGCTGGTGGTTGCGACATAACTTTAGTTCAAAGTCACATTCTTTACGAAATAGATCGTCAGCATAATCCGTCCATTCAGCAAGTAGCGGAAGCTTTAGGTACGGATATTACGACATTTAGTCGTCAAATACAAACGTTAATTAAAATGAATCTTGTAAAGAAGACTCCCGATCCAGGGGATCGAAGAATTTTTGTTCTTTCACTTACAACAGAAGGTAAATACGTAGCTGCTACCATTGATCAACAAATGAATGACTATTTGAATGAAATTTTTTCGCAGATGAGCGATTTTGAAAAAGATACTGTAATTCACTCTATTAAGTTGTTGAATGAAGCAATGTTGAAATCCAACAAATGTTGTTCCGTCCCAATCGGGTGACCGGTTATGAATCCGAACTACCTGCGATAAAAATAATATTTATAATATGGCTAAATAAGTAGTGGAGGGAATATGATGCTCTTAACTCGTCTCGTTTCCAGTGAAGACTGGGAAGCCATTAAATCTATCTATGAAGAAGCCATAATGACAGGTAACGCAACCTTCGAAATGAACGCACCTTCTAAAGAACAGTGGTACTCCAGCCATGACCTGGAGTGCAGTATTGTTTGTCTTGACGGTGACAAGATCGTCGGATGGGCAGCATTGAGCCCTGTATCCTCAAGATGTGTGTATTCGGGTGTCGGAGAGAATAGTATCTATGTCAAGCAGGATGCACGCGGTAAAGGCGTGGGGAATATTCTTCTTGGTCGATTGATAGAAATCGCCGAAGATAGAGGGTTCTGGACTATTCAAACCGGAATATTTCCTGAAAATTCGGCAAGTTTAGCTCTTCATTTGAAGCATGGTTTTCGTAAGGTAGGTCGTCGGGAAAAGATCGGCAAAATGAATGGTGTTTGGAGAGATGTTCTATTTATGGAGAGACGAAGCGAAGTTGTGGGGATAAATTAATAAAAAAAGCTCTATTCACGTCTCGCATCAAATCCCCAGTGCCGTTTGATGACGTTAAGATTCAATAAAGTTACGTTGCAGTAGTGCTTATCGAGACCATCACGATATTAAATCAATTATTTTTGATTTAATCTTGATTTTACCAGCTCTGCATGCTACGATTTATTCATCAAGAAATTTTGATGAATGGAGGTTCGTCCGATGATGAACCATTACGTGATGGAACAACTGATGAAATTTCAGCAAAAAGAAATCGAAGAGCGGGCGCGACAGGCGTGGAAGTGGTTGGATACCAATAGCCTTAAGGGAAGTAAAAACAATTCGACGTCGGTGGTCTTGCAGCCGATCGCGGCTTGTTGCGCCGCTTGCTGCTAAGGAGAGGTAGAGGGCATGATGATACAACTTCCCATCCTTGAACAAGACGGAGAGACGATCGATTTTGCCAAGTTTGAAGCCAAATTCAAAGCGCTCGCGGATCAAAAGCGTCTGCAAATTATGTATGAACTTACACAAAAGGGCAGCATATGCGTGTGTGATCTAGTAGAAATCGTGGATATGCCGCAATCTAAATTGTCGTATCACTTGAAAATCTTGCTTGATGCCGGCTTGATCTTCCGAGAAATGAAAGGAACTTGGAGCTATTATGAGTTAAATCACGCGGAGGTTAACCGACTGCTATCTCCCGAGTTGTGCTGTATATTCCGCAAACTGGACGATTCAAGCGGATGCTGTTCATAAGCCCACATGGTGGGTTTTTAATCCGTACATTTAATCAAAAAAAATTGATATATTAAAAAAGGAGCGATGTTCCATGAGCCAAGTAAAGAATGATGATGTACGCCAGCATGTACGAAACCGATACAAGCAAATTGCGATCCAAAGCAATTCCAATGCAAGTTGTTGCCAGGCTAGCACATCGGCATCCGGATACTCCGGTACGGCCGATGAAGTTTCAGCGAAATTGGGGTATTCCAATGAAGAACTATCAGCGGCTCCGGAAGGGGCAAACCTTGGTCTAGGCTGCGGGAATCCTCAAGCGATCGCATCGCTTCAGCCTGGGGAAGTCGTTCTGGATTTGGGAAGCGGAGCAGGCTTTGATTGTTTTCTGGCTACCCGGCAAGTGGGAGAGACCGGCAAAGTTTACGGTGTTGATATGACACCAGAGATGGTAAGCCGTGCCCGCAACAATGCGCAAAAGAACGGCTACCGGAATGTTGAATTCCGGCTTGGCGAAATCGAGCATCTCCCGATAGCTGATAACTCGATCGATGTCATCATCTCTAATTGTGTCATAAATCTTTCTCCCGATAAGGAGCAAGTCTTTCGTGAAGCTTTCCGGGTATTAAAACCAGGAGGGCGCTTAGCCATCTCGGATATCGTGACGACAGCGGAATTACCGGCAGAGATCCGGGGTGATCTTGATTCATTAGCAAACTGCATATCCGGCGCGTCCACCGTGGCTGAAGTCAGGGAAATGCTTCAATCGAGCGGATTTAACGATATTGTTGTTGAGCCGAAAGATGAGTCCCGCGAATTCATTCAGGACTGGGTTCCTGGGGCGAGCATGGAGGATTACATTCAATCGGCCGTTATCAAAGCTGTTAAACTTTAAGTAGGATTAAGAAACTGCACAAAAGCCATGAATAGCACCTTCAACCACGTTGGCAGGTGCTATTTTTGTTTGATATTCTTATGCATATACCCCATGGGGGTTCCAGGAAAATATACAACCTTTTGTAAAAAGGTTGTACAAAAAGAGTCGCCTTACCGAAACGTGACCTTCCCCGTACAATAAGGTCAAGCGCGCGCCCATTCATGAATTTGAAGGGAGCAAAAATGATGGGGAAGCACGAAGTCGTTAATGCGGGGCAGTCTTTCAGGGAAGTTTCTCTTTCCGAGACGGATAAACCGAATTTGCCGGCGCAATGTCAATCAAACAAGCCTGAAAAGCGGAGTGGAGCCAGCTATTCGCAAGCCTTTTACGCCCAATTGATGCGTCACGATTGGTATGGTAGAGTTCGTCATCGTATCCGGCAACGGGGATGGGGGCAGTGAGCCGACCGATCCCGTTCACTCGCGTCGAAAACTGGTTATTCACTTTACCGGTTTGGAAATCGCAGTTGGAGTCCATGCGGGAACAGTTGTCACGTATCCCGGGGCTTACACAAAAATTCGATTTGGTCCCGATCTACGGCAAGGGTCAAAAAAACGAAGCAATATTAAACGAGATAATCCGCCGTTTACAATTGCAAAATGTAGAAATCCCTTTAATGGAACTGAGGATTGATGTGCTGGAAGCCGCGATTCACTCCTTGCAAGAGGAAGATCAGCAATTTGTGGAAGAGCGTTACATGCGCCGTCTGCCTTCCATGCTTGTCATGGAAAAGCTGGGCTTAACGCACCGCATGTTCTATAAGCGGCGGAAACGATTGCTCAGTCACATTTACCGCTTTGTAGGCGGAGAGGCTTCCATTTTATTCGTGGATGATAAAGAAGCGAATTCGGATGTGGATTCATCGGACGATTCCGCGGAATAAGGTCAGGTCAATCGAAGGTCACAAAATGATTAGGAACCTTGTTCTCCTTGAATTATGGTAGCGGTTGGCAATCCGGTGGTAAGTTCAATACTGGTGCTCTTCAGACGAACGGTTAGGCTTTCCGCTTGTGGTGGATCAGGGCTCTGTCGTCCGTTGGAACTTGCTAAATGATTGCCATGAGTCGGGTCAATCTTCACCCGATTTGCCTATTTTCTCAGAAAGAGTTAAACTCACTAGAATTAACATATTATATAACTTATCACTATCTAGATGTTTTTATGAAATATATTCTATATTTGGATAATGACATAGAATATTCGAAATAATTGTATTTATGTTATAACAAAACTTGATATATTGGGATATAATGGAATTGTTACAAAATAATAATTGATCGCTGGCCAGCCTTCAAAAAATGGGAGGGTTTCGAATCTAAATGAAGAAGATATTCTCGTCTGCTTTGTTTTGTATTATGCTCGTAGTATCTATTGCGACAAGCGCATATGGTATGGGTGAAACCACTCAAGTTGCCGGTACAGTTTATGAAGAGCAAGTGGCTGGTAAAGAGGCAAAGATAACAACAGTACCATTACAAGAAATGCTTCCTGCCCAATTTCAGGAAGATGGAGTTGTCCTGCAACGTGATGCAAACGGCAACTTCCATGCAACTATTCCTTTAGTAAAACCTAATAGCTCAATTACCGCTAGTGATGTTGTCTTTGGAGGATTAACTATGAGTTTGTACAACTATGTTGGTACAAACAAATATGAATTGTTTTATACGATGGTTGTAACAGGTGATTGGTTGAAAGGGTTAAAAGGGAATTTTACTGTTACAAATACTTCTGTACTTTCACCTGCCACATACCTCGATAAAGATGTAAATTCAACTTTTACGGCAACAAGACTACGTACAGCAAAAGTTGGTGACGATTTTGTTATACCTTCAGATGTTGAAAAGGTTCGAGTAAGGGCCAGTGATTTAACGGTCTCCTTTTTAGAGACAGACCCTTTATCGCCCGCACCTCTATCTATTATTTTTGAAACTGCTAATGCTAATTAATTAGGGAGGACTTGGGTGAATTAACTACTAAGTAGTTAGTTCACCTATTTCCATTTTTAAAGAAAATGGTGAGGATATGAAAAAGATTAGTTTTAACGAAATGAAAGAAAACCACACTTCCTTTTTTTCTCCAAACCAGCTCGTTGTTCGTAAACTGCCTGTTATTTCAACGACTGATGAAGAGCAAATAAGAGAAATCCTGATCAACATGATCAATATTCAAGGGATTCTGGCTAGGCATTATTTTTATCAAAGAGAACTAGGAAGCTCCAGTATAGAAGATTACTCCTTCTTTATCACTAATAAAGTGGATGATGAAGCTTTAATGTTTAGCATGATTTTTGATTCTGTTACTGTAACAAAGACCAAATACGGGGAACCATGCGGTCTTCAAGTTAATGACGCCAAAGATATAGCTTATAAAGTTTTTGAAAGAATGATTAAAGAAAAACTGGTTAACAATGAAATTGGCCACTTTATTCTAGGTAGAAAATTTCAGAATGATTATCGCCAGCTAGGGTGTTTTGAAATAGAAGGTGATGAAAGGGAGGTTATTGAAAATGAGTTTTTTACCTATTTGATCAAGAGTTCATCTTTGTCCACGGCTGTATATCCTGCATATCTCGATGTTAGTGGTTTGAAAATGGGAGAAATAGAAAAAGACCAGCTAATAATTCAGTTAGCAAATCAAGTTAGTAAACTCTATTTAATGGTTTATGATTATGAAAATACGGAAGGGGTTCCTTTCTTTCGAAAAGAATTAAGATGGTTTATTTGAGTCGGATAAGTGAGTCAATATCATAATTCGACTCGAGTAGAGGGCTAAAGCTACCAAAAATCAAAGGTCAATCCAAGGTCACAAAATGATCAGGAAAAGGGACAAGACAAGGTCACGTAATCCTGTTAATCTGATAGTGTCAAAAAGGTGTGGACAGGCTCCCGGGCATCCCGGACGGCCTGTCTTTTTCATTTTCAGGGCTGATCGGGCTCACCGGTCGTTCCTGAAGGGAAAGGAGTGATGGATCCATCCAATATCTCGACAATTGAGGAGCGGAAGATCGAGGGGAGGGGAGCAGCGATGCTCTCTTTTTTATTTCCAAGCTGGTGCGAGCCCGGCCAAGGTCAGCACAAGCGAACGCTATGGTTCGAAATTCAATCCTCCCTTAATGCCACGCCTATGGAGTTTGCCAATGCAACGCGATTTGCCCGGCATATCAGCGGACTTGGGCTTCCCCGATTCCAGCGTCTTCGGTATGGACAACTCTATTTTCGTTTCCTGATCCAGTGTGCAGGACCTGCTGGACGGGTACGGATCTACGTTTCTGTCCCCGACATTCGCTGGATGGGATTTCGTACCGGGTTCCACACACAGGTGTACGGAATGTATTTGCTTCCGGTCGAGACACCCGTGTTTACCGCTGGTTCGGGCAAAAACGTGATCGTTGCCGAAGGCCGTCCGGCGTATAAGGGCGCTCTTTCCGTTGCAAGTATCCATCCGACCGGCAAAGATCCGCTGAACGAAATGATCGCCGCGATGGGTGCAGGCGAACTGGCGGAAGGTGAGGAGGTGTGGCTGGAGCTGGCATTTGCGCCAGCGGGCAAGCGGCTCCTTCAGCGCCGTGTCCGCAGAGCCGAGAACTGGCTGCGTTCCCCGGCCAATGAGCCGGTGTCCATACAGTCCATTTGGCGGGAGATGAACACGAACCAAAAGGCTAAATCACGGCCGCGGGAATTGACCGCCTACCAGCAAAACGTGATGCGGACGCTGCAAAGCAAACAGGATGAGGATGAAATCGGGCTGTGGACCGGATTTCGCGTGCTGATTCGTTCCTCTTCGGCCAAAGCGCGACTGCAAACGATGAACGATATGCTGCAATCGATGCGAAGCGGTAATGGCATCGTCCTGCGGCCGGTAAAAGGCAAAAAGCAGGTATTCGCACCGGGAACGCCATCCAAGCAGTTATTGCTCGCTTCGGAGGAACTGGGCTACTGGCTGCGCATTCCTGCTTTTGGCGATCCGGCCGCCGCGCATATGGAGAAGATGCATGCAAAAATTGTACCGGCTCCCACTGGGCTCGACCACGGCCTCTACATCGGGAAAAGCAACGTACCGGGCCAGGAACGGGAACTTCGTATGCCGCTGGGTCAAATGCTCAAGCATGCGTTTCTCGCCGGCACGACCGGTTCCGGGAAAACGTCTACGCTGCTCTCGATCATGACCCGTATGGTTGAAGATCTGGAGCGGAAGTCGGACCAAGCGCCCGGTTTTACGTTTCTCGACCCGCACGGCGGGGCAATTGAAACGTTGCTGAGTTATATCCCGAAAAAGTTGTATCCGAAGCTGCACCTGATTCCGCTCGGGGCTACCGAACGGCCGCGCGGCTTCAACTTGTTTCAAGACGCGCATTCGGATGTACGGGAGTCGTTGACCGGGGAGTTCGTGACCACCTTGCAGCAATTGTTCCCGGGTTCGCGCCCGCGGGCGGAACATTATTTACGAAACGCCGTTTTAAGTCTGTTGTCGGTGCCGCCGCAAACGGTACTGGGTATTATGGATATTTTCTATAACGAGAACTACCGGAGAAAATTGCTGCCGAAGCTCGACCTGCATTTGCGCCATTTTTGGCTGGACGAGTTCGCGCAAATCAAAAATTTAGGGGATCATCTCGGTCCCATCATGAATAAGCTCGGTGCCTTAACGACGTACCCGACCGCGCGGCGGATGCTGGGGCAAGAGCGCAGCAGCATCGACACCCGGCGGGCGATGGACGAGGGCCATATCGTGCTCATCGACGGCAGCGGCTGCGTCCCGGATTTACTGAAGATTCTGGCCAGCCTGTTTTTCATCGACTATCATTTCACCTGCCGCAAGCGGCCTCAGCATAAGTCCAAAGCGCATTTTTTCTTTGCCGACGAAGTCCATTTGTTTGCGACGGACATCTTGACGAAAATATTGGCCGAGGATCGCAAGTTCGGTTTGTCACTCTTTCTGGCCACCCAGTATTTGACCCAATTATCCGATCGCATTCTGGAGGCGATACTCGGCAATGTCGGTACGCTGATGCTGCTGCAGCTCGGAGGGCCGGATGCGGACAAATTGTCGCGTTGGCTGAAACCCCAGGTGACGAATACCGATTTGATGAACCTGGCCGAACTGCACGCCATTGTACGCACGAAAGGACATGAAGGTCGTCTTGAGCTATTTACGGTGAAAAACGAGATTGTGCAGGTGAAGCACGAAGCTTGGATCCGGGAAGCATGGGCGCATTCGGACAAGCAGGATGGCCGGTCGATCGAGTCGGTCGAGCGGGAAATGAACATCGGAGAAGGACCGCAGTCCCCGCTAAACGGTTGGCGACGCGATGAGCCGGAGTAAGGCTCATGCCTAATAAAGTCAGAGATCAAAACTGAGATCAAGTCTGAGATAAAGATGGAGATAAGCGGGTTAGATGGAACCAACTCCGAAAACCGCAACCGGCGCATGAGCCGGCGGTCGCGCTGATCCGGACTTGCTCTCATCTGCGCGGAAAGGAGAGAGACATGTACGAAGCGGCAAAAAAGGAGCTGCTTGCGCTCATCTACCGATACGGACCGATGACCGCCAAGCAGGCGGCGATCGTTCTGAATTACCGGTTGCCTACTCTTTACGCAATGGCCAGTCAATTGAACCGGCAAGGATTGATTCGCAGTATTCCGCTTCCCTTCCTTCGGCTCAATCATGTAGGATACGGCCTGACCGCCCAAGGGGCAAAAACCGCTGCTCTGCTTGCTGGTGAAGAAGATGGTTACCGTTCTAAAGCATGGGAGAAGTTGCCGATTCAACTGGAGCATGTGTACGGCACTAACGCATTTTTTGTTTCACTCATTGAGCACAGTTTGCGCCATGAAGGCGAAGGTATAACGGAGTGGCAGTCAACCCGGGAAGCCGCAGAACAATACGCCCATTTCAAAGACTCCGGTAAAAAAACGATGCTGCTGCGTCCGGACGGATTGTGCACATATGTGCTTCCGGGACGAGGGCGGCTTGTGCTGCATGTGGAGTACGATACCGGTAGCGAAAACCAGTGGAAGCTGCAGGACAAGCTGTGGCTGTACGGACGGGTGTTGTCCGCTGCATGGAGGTCGGTTGCGGCTGTCCATGTCCTGTTTGTGACCAAGATCGAGTCGCGTCCGAAGCGTCTGTTGCGTCTTTGGGCTGCACTCGGCGAAGGGCCGCTGCTTAGTCGTCCGTTGCCGAACGTCTGGGCAATCAGCGAGAGCGAATGGAAGCGAAAAGGCGTAGAGGAAGCACTTTGGTGGGGAGTGGGAGAGTCGCGCATCCGGTTGAAAGAGATGCCGCTGCTGCCGCCCGCAGAGGCGGATCTGCCGCTTCTCGGCAAACAGCCGCGTGAGCCGTCCCCGATCGCAGGGAGGTGAATGGACTTGGAATTTCGTTGGCTGCCGAAGCTGCTCCTGTGGAGCATGCTAATGTTTTCCTGTTTGGGGGCGGTTTCTACGCTGTTTCGCTCGGAAACCGATCCAGTCCCCGCCTTGCTCACACGAACGGCCGAGCAGCAGATGGCGATCCAAACGGCGCTTGGGTTTGCCCGGGAATGGATGCTCTGGGACGGCGGGGAATTGCCGGAAGAGCGAGTGCAGCGGCTGCAGCCCTATATCGATCCGGATGCGCTTGCCCGTGTTGCTGCCTTACAGGCCGAATCAAACACTCGAAGTCAACAGGTGATTGCATCGGAGTTTTTGACCATCGCCGCTAGCGGCGGATCGTCTTATCGGGTCCGGGTTCGCGTAATAGCCGCCAATCCGGAGCGGGTGATGTGGGAGGTTGAAGTGCCGGTTTGGGTTCAAGCAGCAAAAGGGGCAGCGGTCACCGATCCGCCGATCATTCGATCATTACAGGAACCACCAGTTGTTCCGAAGATTCCGCAAGCAGCAGCGGCATCCGCCGCGGTGAAAGAGCGGATGCGGCCGGCCATGGAAAGTTTCCTGAAAACGATATGCGAAAGCAAGGATGCTGGCGGCCTGCTCAATTATGTAACGGCAGACGCCAAAATGGTTCCGCTAAATGGCCGGTTGCGTTTTGTAGCGTTAGATCGTTTGGAAGCAACCGGAGAAGGACCTTACGACGTTACGGTTTCATTTACCGCCGAGGACGCATCGACCGGCTTTCGTTTGGCGCAGGTGTGGCGGATGAAGGTAACGGAAGAAAATCAAAAATTTTTTGTGGCGGCTATGTAGTAATAACTTACCCGAAATCCGAGCCATCAAAATGATCGCGTGGACCACGATTCATTGGTTAGACCTGGAGGTGAGGGATATGGATGGGGATTTTGTCCAAACCGGTTTGCTTGTGCTGAAACGATTGCTGCAGGCGATTTTCTTGACGATCGCTATCTACCGTGGTGTGAAAATGTATGCCAATGGAGAAACGAATCGGCTTTGGTCGCACATTATGCTTTCAATCATTCTCGGTATTTTCGTTTTCGCACCCGGTATTGCCAAATATTTAGCTTTTTATGTACTCAAAACGCTGGGCATTTCGGTGGACGGGCTGACGGATACGACGGGGGGCTGACACGATGAACGAGCAGGAGAAAGCGGAATCGTATCGTGCCTTATATCGGGTTCGTCCGCTCATCTACCATATTGGGGATATAAGGTTATGGATGCCGATCCGGCAGGATGGCGTCGTCATGTGGCTTGTCTTCCTTATCGTCTTTTTCATTTTTTGTTACATCTTGCCCGTACTTACGGTGCTTCCGTTTGATCGGGCGATCACAATGACGGTCGGTCCGGTCGCCGCGGCTTATTATACGGTCAAACTGGATCCGGCGGGCAAAACGGTGCCCCGCTATTTGCGGGACATTGTTCATTTTCTGGTTCGACCCAAATGGGTGGTCCGTTGGCAAGCGGTTCGCCAACCCGGAGGAATCCATCGGATTCGGTTTATCGGGCACTGCCGTCCTTACGAACGGTTGCCACTACAACAGGGAGGCGAGGAGTGGTGCGGCCGCAAGGGAGTGTTGGTTGGAACGGTGGAAGGTTTTCGGGTTCTCCTCCTTCCCGCACTAGTACGCATACGCTGGAAAGTAAAGTCAGGCCGTTTGTCAATCATGCCGCTCAAACGGCAGCCGAAACAAGCCATTGTGCCGCCTACCTGGCTAGAAGGACATCGTGTGTTGTACGGGAGCGCGGCCACCCCGATCCAATTGGAGCGGGAGTTCAAAGAGAATGGCAAAGAACATTGGAAGGCTCAAGTAAGAGCCGACATCCATGCGAGGTGAAACCGGATATGGGGAACTGGCGTCATCATGTGTCGATCGGCATCGATGATATTTTGGAGGACGAGTCGATGAGTGTGGAGCAAAAAGGGCGGATGATTGCGGATCGGCTCAGCCGTAAAGCCTGTTTCCATTCGTTCCCGTATGTAGCGAATTTTCGCACGGCGCGGACAGCGGACGAACTGGATCAATGGCTCGAGCGTATGTACGATTTTGCCGACCGGCACCGCATTTGGATCCGGTAAGTGCCCTCCTTTTATGACAGGAGGTGAAGTAAGTTGAAATGCCCCGTGTTGTACTGGGAGCAAAACCTGCTGTTCGATTCGCTTCTGAAACCGTGGGCGGTGTATCGCATACCGCTGAAGCCGTATGCCTACCAGTCCGCGGAGAAAAAGCGCGGCACGGTCAGCCAGATGCAGCAGTTTTTGCATAGCTATCATGGCAATGGACAGTTGTTGTCGGTAACCCGGATGATGGATGCCGAACACTGGCGACGGCGGCGAATAGGGCAGGGCGCGGAGCACGAACGGTATGTGAAGGCGGTCATGCAACGCTTTGACGCACGTCGTCCGTGGCAGCGGTCGCTTTATTTGATTGTGCAGCTTTCCGACGTGCAAAAACAGTTTCCCGAAGTTGATTTGTCCGGGTTTCGAAAAACGGGCCAAACGTTAAAGGAACTGGCCGACGCTTTTCTGAGCCAAATTCAGGAGCAGTTCTGGTACCGTCAGCGCGGCGAGCTGGAGGAAGAGCGCCTGCATATGGCCAAATCCGCCGAGAGCCTGCAGTTCAATCACGTTTACCATCATTTAAACGGCGAACGATGCGGTCCGCAAGAAATTGAATGGTTGCTTCGACGGGGCTTCTTCCGAGGACTTTCCCGGGAACCGGAACTGATCTTGACGCCGGAAGCGATGCGTGAAGTGCGGGTAAGAGGCGACAGAGTGCTGCTCCGCCCGAAAAAATCGCTGCCGATTTTGCTCGCTTCCGATTTGGTCAGCGAAGAGAAGATGAAGACGCTGGTTGTCCATCATGACGATCAGGACGAAGAAAGCTTAAGAAGCTATCAAGCATTCTTTTCGGTTGTCGATGTACCGGAGGAGATTACGGTGATTGGCGAAGAGTGGCTGTATGCGCTCGAGGACTTGCCGTTTCCCGCCGAAGTCAGCCTGCACTTTCAGGTACAGACGCCGCACGAGGCGGCCGGTGGTCTGCAGCGCAACCGGAAGGTGCTGAAAGACCAGCGCCGGGAATATGCCGAAGCGTCCGAAGAGACGCCGATCACGTTGGAATGGGCGGGCAAACGCGGGCGTGTGTTGGAGAACAAATTGCAAAAAGGGATGCCGCTCGTTTGGTCGTCCGCATGGCTTAATGTGTCGGGAGGTTCTCGTAAGGAACTGGAGGAGCGCGCAGCGCAGTTGCTGCAGCTGTACGCGACCAAGCAAATTCGCATCGTTCGCTCTCCGGCGGATCAGGCGCGGGCGTTTCAACTTTTTTTGCCGGGATCGGCGATGGACAAGCTAAATCGCATCCCGATGGACCCGAAGTTTTTGGCGGCGGGCATGCTGCACGGATCCCGGGAAATCGGCGACCCGGACGGGGACTACATCGGACGGACATTGCACAGTATCCCGGTGCTGCTCGACCTGAAGCGTCCGATGTCCAAGGAATTGAACCGGTCCGGGGCAATCGTCATTGTCGGTACGCTCGGCTCGGGCAAGTCGGTGCTGAAGAAGACGTTGTTTTACCACGGCTACAATCAAGGCGGCATCGTCTTTTCCATCGATCCCAAGGATGAGGATAGCTGCTTTGCGCTCATCCCGGATATTCAAAAAAACATGGTGCGGCTTAACTTTTCGGCGGAATCGACGACCAAATTCAATCCGTTCCGAATGTCGAAAAGCGAAGAACGCGCGCACAGCATCGTGTTGGATTTCCTCAGCCTACTGTTGGAGGGCACTCGGAACGACGAGCGGGCCGACGCCATTATGGAGGCAGTGGAGCGTACGTTCGAGCAGGACAAGCGGGATTTGCATGTGTTCATAACGGAAATGGAACGGATTGCGAAAGATTCGCCGGTGGATGCGATCCGGGTGGAAGCGCGGCGCTGTGTGAACCGGCTGTTGTCCTATTCGCGAAGTCCGTTCGGCAAATTTATTTTCGCCCATGATGGGGAAGAAAACGCGAATATGAGCGGTGCACGGTTTATCGTCATTACGCTTGCCGGGTTACCTTTGCCGAAGAAACGAACTGAACGGCTGCAGCAGGCGTTGACGCCAAACGAACGGTTCGGCATTGGTATCATGTATTTGGTCGCGGCACTAGGGCGCGAATATATGTTTCACCGTCCAAGCGATCAACTCAAAATTTTCGGTATTGACGAGAGTTGGATACTCCGCGCCTTTCCGGAAGGCGCACTGCTTATCGATGAAATCATTCGGATGGGTCGTTCCTTTCAGGTCGTGCCCTTACTTGCGACCCAAAACCCCGGCGATGTGGCGGACGAGGAGACGAGAAATAATCTCGGCTCCATTTTTTGTTTCCGGACGGAAGATCCGCGTGCGATTGCGGACAATTTGACGCTGCTCGGTTTGGATCGGGGTGACGAGGACATGATCCAGGCATTCCGGGAGCTTAAAGCCGGCGATTGCTATATGAAGGATATCACAGGTCGAATCGGACGGGTGCATATTGAGCCGACGCCGGATGATTTGCTCAACATTTTTAATACAACGCCGAAAGCCGGCGATATGGAAGGGAGGGAGAACCGTTGAGACGACGATGCTGCTTGGGGCTATTGACGGTGCTGCTCATTGCTGGCCTGATTGTGTTTCAGAGCTCCATTCCTGCCTATGCCGATGCTCCTGAGGATATGTTCGATCAGTTGCTGCCCGGCGAACGCGAAATGGGCATCGAACCGGGAGATCGAACATTAGATTACCGCCAGTATCCGGTCGATAGCTATATCTGGGACTTAGGTTACGATTTGATTGAGTGGTCCGGATGGAAAATGAAGCTGAATGATCCTTTTTCGTTACTGCTTAACTGGATAGCGAACGGACTGTTTATGCTAAATGCGTTTATTACGCGATTGTGTATTTTTCTTATGCAACTGGGGTTTCATACGGATTTGGTCAATGAACAATTGTCGCTGATTTTGCCGGTAATGGACGGCATGCGCACCGGACTATTCAGCAAGTTTTTACCGTGGGCGCTTGTCCTGCTGGCTGCATGGATGGTGAAAGTGGGCTACTGGAACAACCAGACGACAAGATTGACGTCCGGCGTAATCGGCTCGATTGTCGTGCTGGTCGGCACCTACTGGTTTTTCACCAACGCGGGGCAAAGCATTCGCGCGGTATCACAGACGATGGACCAGCTGACGCAGGTGACGATGGGGGCGCTTGCCGCACCGTATCAGCGTGTTACCGGTGAGGAACTGAAGGTGGGACTTGCCGGCGCCGCGGACCAGCAACTGTTGGCCACATCCAACCGGCTTTGGCAGCTGTTTGTTGACCGTCCCTGGTTGATCGGTCAATTCAATCGTCAAGACTCGGACGACGTTCGCATGACTGCCGAGGAAGTCGAAGCCGTTCAGGACCTGGCGGAAGAAGAAGAGGTGACGATCGATGCGCAGGTTGGGGATGAATGGGCGCACTTGATGCGTCAGTATGCGCCTGGTATGGATCAACGGAACATTTTGCGGAAAGTCATGGGCGACGAAAACGTGGATCATGGCGACCATGCGGATACGGCGCTCTTGTTTATGGGCGGTTCGGCGGCCATCCGGTGTTTGGTTGCGGTACTTGCCCTTGTCGCTACGCTGACCCTGCTGCTTTTTGTCGGAACCGTATCTTTCATTCTGGTCTTGGCACAGGAAATGGCGCTGGCCATTCTCATCCTCGCACCGGTGGTGCTGCTCCTCGGCTTGTTTCCGGAGCGCGGCTTTGCTTTTGTCCGCCGTTGGGTAGGTTGGCTGATCGGGACGCTTGGCACGAAAGTAATTTACGGCTTCTATATGGGGTTCACGCTGCTTGTCGCCGATGTGGTGGCGCGCGGCTCCGGTATTTTGATCCTGCAGCAAATCTTTGTGGCGCTACTCTTTTTCTGCGCCTTCCTGTTCCGCAAAAAGATATTAAAACAAATGCTTAGTATCTTCCAGGCCCCAACACCGCATGAGATGTATGACGTTTCAAAACGCGAGATTGTTTACCATGTTGGAGAAGTGAAGCAATCGTGGCAAAAAGCCAAAGGTCGCGCCAAAAAAATCATAAAAAAATTGAAATAAAGGAAGGGGGAGCGGACGATGGAACGACTGGCCGATTGGCTGAAGCGGGAGCTGAAGCTGGATACGGTTCGTTTTGTGGAACGGCAAACGCATGGGCATTTGCTCAGAGGAAACGTACAAGGACGGGACATTGATCTGTTGGTCATATCCTCGGGCCATGTATGGGTGAAGCATCCGGCTGCTCGCTCTTGGAGCACGACGGGGATTTACGTACCGGAGCGGGTTGGATTTTGAAAGGAGGAGGACCGTATGCGTACGAATTTTGACCCGGTGAAGATGGAACGGCTCGCCCGCCGAGATGCGATGATTCGCTTTGTCGTGGAGGATTTGGAGAAGCGAGGGCATAGTCGAAAGAAGGCCTTGGAGCTTGCGTTTAATGGCTATGTGCTCGACGATTCGGCCATGTTCCGAGAGTACGAGAAAGATTAATCTAACTATGTGCCGAAGGTGAAACGGATGGAAACGGGGAGCTTACTTAGAAAGCGAGTCATCTGGTGGATCGTCGGCAGCTTGGGCGTGACCGGCATCGCGGCCCTATTGCTTGGTTTCATTCTTGTTTTTGCTTTGCTCGGGTCGCTGGTCACGACATCGGATGCCTCGAAAATGGCGGGCATTGAGGTACCTGACACTCCCGAATTCGATATTCCTTTATTCCTGCTGCCGATTTACATCCAGGCCGAACAAGAGCACGCCTCCTGGGCGCGGCTTGCGGCCATTCATCAGGTGACAACCGATTTTGGGGCGAAGAAAGCCAAACGAAGCGACACGATCGGAGCCTTAGGATTTCCGCGCTCATTGTGGGAGGGTTATCGCGTGGATGGGGACAGCGACGGGAAGATCGATCCGGATAATCCTTACGATGCGATTTTTTCATTGGCAAATTATTTGCAATTGACCGCCCAGGACCCGGAAGAAGCGCTCGTTGTTTGGTTCGGAAGCAGCAAAGAGGTGGCGTTGGTGTATCGGAAAGAAGCGGAATATGCGGCCCTGCTGTCCAGATCGGGAACGTGGCTATGGCCGTTGGCTGGGTACACGACGATTTCCAGTCCATTTGGTTATCGGGTAGATCCGGTTACGGGAGCGCAGGGAGCATTTCATGCAGGAATCGATATTCCCGCGCCGCGGGGTACACCGGTGTTAGCCGTGCTAAGCGGAACGGTTACGCAAGTCATCCGCGGCAGCACCGGATACGGCAACGCGATTCTGTTGCAACATGCAAACGGTTTGGTCAGTTTGTATGGGCATTTGACGGACATTGGCGTACGTCAACGGCAACAGGTGCTGCAAGGCGAAGTGATTGGATGGGTGGGCAGTACGGGAAAATCAACCGGTCCTCACCTGCATTTGGAAATTCGGGTGAACGGGCAAAAAGTGGATCCACTACCTTACTTCCGGCAATTGGATGAGCCATGAATAAAGAAAGAAGGGGATGACGTGCGAAACATTGAGATCTATGTGATTGAAATGCGCGGTGTGATTCAGATCATCGGTTTGCTGCCGGGCGTCAATTTGTTTGATCTTGGATGCCGGAAAGAGCGGCAACAGGCGGTCCGGCACGCGCTGGATCTGGCACAGTTGCTCGAGGTTCCGGATTATCGGCTGCATATTTTTGGTCAAACGGCAACCACGTTGCTGGCAACAGGCATGGAGGCGTTGCTTTCCTCTGGTTAAAGCCGGGAAGGATCGATGTTTGGTGAATATTGAAGGGAGCGTGAAGCTGTGCTGAAAAGTCCCATCAGGTGGCAAGGCGGCAAATACAGGCTGCGTGAAGAGATTATCCGGCGCTTTCCACCGCATGTCGTTTATGCGGAAGTATTCGGGGGCGGGGGCTGGGTACTCTTTGGCAAGGAAAGATCCAAAGTGGAAGTTTATTCCGATATCAACGCGGAACTGGTCAATTTTTTTCGGGTGATTCAAGAAGATTGGGAAGGGCTTGCCCAACGGTTTGAGTGGGCACTCTATGCCCGTGATGAATTTGAGCGTATCATGAAACGACGGGATCAGGAACGCGACCCGGTTACCCGAGCGTATGATTTTTACTACCGTGTCTACTCGCATTTTGGCGGAAAGTACAACGACGCCGACGATTGGGGGTACACACGAAGCAAGCCGGCATACGATATGTCCAACGTCAAACAAAAATTTAAAGTTGCTCATGAACGGCTGATTGGTGTATATATCGAAAACCGATCTTTTGAAGAGGTACTCGCCCGGTACGATTCGGCGGATACCTTTTTTTATTGCGATCCGCCTTACTTGGGACTCTCCGGTTATCTGTACAAATTCGACGAATCCGATCACCGGAAATTGCGAGAGCTGCTTGGCGGCATCAAGGGCAAGTTCTTGCTCAGCATCAACGATCATCCGACCATTCGGGAGTGGTACGCCCCTTTTGTAATTGAGGGCGTTGAAACCCGTTATTCCATTGCGAAGCAAACGAAAGGACGGCAGCCGGTGAAGGAACTGTTCATTATGAACTATACGCCCAATTTGCAAACGGAGGGATGAACTTGAGAGTTGATGTCCGCGTTTTTAATCGATACCGTAAGCAACCTTTTCTTCCTCATTACGAAATGAATGCGGAAAGACCGCACGAGACTTATGTTTCCGCACCCGTTTTTGTGATTACCGAACAACGACTGGAGGACATCATTGCCCTGGAATCGGATGGACTGATCCGGCAGTATTGCCGTGAGCCTATTCTTATCTTTACAGATCGTAAACGGGTACTTGCCGTTGACCCTCAGGGGTACGATTACGCCCGCTATGTTTGTGTCATCGACTATCGTACCGTGGAATCAATTCTTAAACGGATATAATCCTATGGACAAGATACAAATTGCAGATCAAGGAAGTATCTTTGCCGTCTTGTTTGTTCAAGACGGGAATCCGCATGAGATGGACAGGCGTAACACATTTGCGGATGCGGAAGAATTTGCGTTCTATTTGGCCGCACGCCTGAAAGTGGACGTCTATTATCGAGACAAAAGACTGGAGCCACGGAGGAAACGGTGATCGATATGGCAAGGAGGTGTTGGAGTTGCGGGTCGCACTATTTCGTCTGAGTCAACGACAGATGTGGGTGGAGCGGCTTCGCCGGTCGGGTTACGAAGTCAAGTTTGTTCATGATCCCGAACGGATCACGTCGGAAATGAGCGTTGTCGTGGTAGATGCCATGGTGGGGAAATGGAAGGACTACGTACGGCTTGTCCAGGGAAGAGAAGTGCCGGTCGTGTTGCTAGTAGAAGACCATAGTGACTGGGGAGAGCAACAAACCGAATCGTTGGGGATTGCCGGAACGGTGACAGCGGAAGAAGAAACGAACGGACTGTTTTCCCGGTTTATACCGGCGGGTGAAACCGAGCTGGAAGCCACGGCTGCCCTTTCGAGCTTGGGAAGAACGCTTGTTTTTCAGACGGAAGAAGCCCCTTTCCTATCAAATACGAAAATGGAGACGGCTGAATCGCAATCTGTATCCATTGATGTTCCGCTCTCGCAGCGAAAAGCACGGCAACGGTTCGAAGTGGAACCATCTCCACCGAAAGCTTTATCCGCCAAGGCTCTCCCAACCCAGGCTCCCCGGGAGATACCTGAGGATGGCACTTTTCCGTACGAACTGCCAGAGACGGACAAT
>NZ_BILV01000015.1 GCF_004000745.1 Paenibacillus barengoltzii NBRC 101215 | reverse complement strand
GAATGGCCTAACGTCCCTGCAAGCGCAATTAACGTCTCAGGTGTCCGTTAGCTCAGTCCCGTGCCCCAGCCAAAAAAAATAATCCCGACAACCTCGTTGTCAGGATTACATACATGTGTGACTTACTTATTCTTGCGTCGTTCCCCCCGTCAATCCCCGTACGAACGCCTCGAAGTTCGGCGCAAGAGGGATGACCTTCTTGCTGGCCTTCTCCACGTACACCACTTCCGGCTCGCCGACGTTGGTGGATTCCCGATAATCGAGCATCACGACCCCGGTGTCCGACGGCGTATCGCACAGGACGACACCGAACTCAGGATACCCTTCCCGCTCGATCGTAGCGCGGCTGCCGGCCGCTCCGCACAGAGAGTGCGGTTTTTCCCGTCCGATGCCCATGATTCCCAGAATCTCGATGGTCTCGCCCGTTTGGCTCCGGAAGTAACGGTTACGGGGGATACCGCCATTATGCACTTTCATCAGGTTCACGTAAAAAGCCGGCAACCGGAACACCAGCGACTCCTCCACTGACTCGACCAGCGCATCTGTAGGCGGCGCCGAGACGTACTTCTCTGCCGCAGGATTGTCATCGTCCCAGAAGCCTTCCGCATCAAAATCCCCTTCAAAAACAACCGGTTCCGCTGCGATCTTCTCACCTTCCGAACCCGCAGCTTCCGCCGCCTCAGACGCAGACGACGCTGGTGCAGCTTCCTCGTCCCCTGCATCGCCTGCAGCGGTCTTTTCCTCGATCCAGCTCAGGAACTCCAACGTATCCTCGTCTCCCGGCTCCAACCGATCTGCCGTCTCAAACGCAGTCCGCGCTTCGTCATACCGCTCCAAATAGTAATACGCCAAGCCGATTCGATAATGCCACAGCGGGTCATCCTGCCCTTCATCGGCAATCTTCAGGAATTGCTCAATCGCCTCATCATACCGCTCCAGATTGTTCAGCGCACGCCCCAGATGGCTGATCAGCTCATAATCTCTTTCTTCCTCCGGTATGTCTGTGACTGCTTCAACGATCTTTTCATATTCATCCTCTTCATGCCACGTCTGCAACTGTTCCAATAGCTCTTCTCTCATTGATTGGCCTCCCAAGCGCATTGTCCATAAGAAAATTATACCATCCCCGGGACATGCATCACCAGCGAAGCCCGTCGGCGTTGAAATCCTGCCCTCCTTAACTTTCCGCTAACCACTTCTCCGCCTCAGCTTGGCTGGCAAACACCCGAAGTGTATTCCCTCGCTTGGATTCCGCAAGCAGTTCCTTCATCCGACCTTTAATCAGGCTCCCATCCGTAACCACAAGGGCCGTACGAAGCGAGAAGTTCACGAATTTCTGCAGAATTTCTCCGGCCAATCCCGTTCTCAAGTTGAAAAAATCCGCAGACAGCGCCTCAGCATAAACAATAAGCCGTCCAGCGTTGTGCTCAATGCACGCTTCGATCAGTTGAATCGCGTCCTGACCAGTGGCGATTGGCGGTTCGGCGGACGTGACAACGACGATCGTTTGGTTATTGTTCTCCACTACATGATATTTCATAGGTTTCTCCCCTTTCTGATCCTTCGAATGAATCCCCAAGTCCTCGCGAAGTTGGCGGATCCAGTCCAGCTCACTCCGGTATTGCTCCAGAACTCGGCCACGGATTTGATCCCAGAGATAGGCTTCCCGAGAGGTACGGCGTGGCGAAAACTCCCCCCGGCGGAGCTTCTCCTCCTCTGCGGCAAGCTGTAAATATAATTCGTGCTCATACCCCGTAAGGAGGGCGTCCAGTTCGTCTTCCCCCAACGCATCCGCCCAGGCGAGGCGCACGAGGAAGGTGTTTTTGAACTCCGGCAGCTCCGGCGGTGACAGTACCCAAGCTTTCAACGCTTCCCGCCCGGCTTCGGTAATCGTATAGATCTTCTTCGATGGAGCACTGTCTTGATGCTGGACCTCATTCGTCACCCAGCCCTCCTCCAGCAGCTCGACTAACGCCTTGTAGATCTGATTGTTATTGCCCGACCAAGGCATAAAAGGCGAATCCTGAATGATCTTCTTCAAATCGTAACCGGTTAGCGACCGGGCGCTCAGCATCCCTAAAATCGCGTAATTGATCGACATATGAACCACCTCTGTTTATCTTAACCTATGTTAATAGTAACATATGTTTTTTTAATGTGCAATAGTCTAGGGTACAGCTTAGGGTCAAATAAAACGGAGAAAGCCAGAAACTAGGGCAGGTGAGGGGATGAAGGGGACTCCGGTGGCTAGCGGAGCTAAGGTGTGCGGATGAGCTAAGGAGTGCGAATGAGCTAAGGGACTGGAGAGCCGTTATTGGAGCGGAATAGTTTGGTTCCTAACACCTAACGGACTCCACAGCCCTTATTTAGGTTGTTTCAGTCGAATTCTTGCCCGTACCCGCCTTATAAAGGCATTCCGGTCCGTTAGAACAGAAAATCGCTGGGAAATCAGAGAATAAGGGCCATACGGTCCGTTAGCTGAAAACTCAAAAAAAGCACCAGGCTGCCAATAAGACAACCTGGTGCTTCGGCCGGAGCGTCGCCTCCCAGTCCGGCAAGCTGGCCCAAGCGTCCAGCGGGACGCGGGCCACGAAGTCGTAGCCCTGCCCCTGGCCGCGCGGGTGTACAATGACCACTCCCATTTCGGGGACAATCATTTCTGGATGGTTAACTCCATTCTTGTTATACTAAGACTATGAAAACCACGACAACTACAACCCAATCGGAACCAAAGCTTACGAAGAAGGGGAGAGAAACGCGCAGCCGCATCATTGCGGCCGCCGCTAAACTGATGTTCGAACGCGGAGTCGCGGGAACGAGCGTAGAGGATGTGCAGAAGGAGGCCAAGGTCAGCTCCTCGCAGCTTTATCACTACTTCAAGGAGAAGCGAGACCTGGTGCTCGCCGTCATCCTGTACCAGAGCGAGCAGGTGTTAGGTTCACAAGAACCGTTGCTTAGCCATCTGGACAGCATGGAGGCGCTGCAGACCTGGCGCGACGCCGTCATCCAATCGCAGGTTGAACGGCAGTATCAGGGCGGCTGCCCCATTGGTTCATTGGCCAGCGAACTGGCCGATATGGAACCCGCAGCCCGCGCTGCGCTGGCTACCTGCTTCCTGCAGTGGGAGCAGTCGATTAGCCAAGGGCTTCGTGCGATGCGGGATCGCGGAGAAATGCGCACCGACGCCGATCCGGACCAACTGGCATTAGCGCTGCTGACGGCGCTGCAAGGCGGCCTGCTCATGACGCAGGTTCGCAAAGATATCAAAGCCCTGGAGGCCGTGCTCGACGCGATACTGGAGCATATCCGCACCCATTTAGTTTAGACACACCCGAAATAGAAACAGAATAAGGGCACTTTAGAAGGAGGGAAATCCGTAATTTTTATCACCCCGTAACCGGCGGAAAGCGCTGGGTTGCGGGGTTTTTGCGTTTTCAGAATTGGAGGGATGCCAAAGTCCGAAAAAAATGGAGTTGACAATCCAAAAAATTTAAAATACAATGAGTTCATTCATAAATGGAGTGTTTACTCCAAAAAAAAGAGCGGAACTCCCATCAACCCTTCGCCAATCGCACGCTATAAATATGGGCCTCCGTAATCAACGAAAATGAGGTGTATAGAGATGACGTTCAAACAAGAATTGGAACAAATGAGACAAGAGTATGTCGCAAATTCCCCAGCGGATGTGTATAACGAAATCAACCGCTTGATTACTGAACAGCAGCAAGCAGGCCAGGCATTTGGCCTGGAGGTGGGCCAGAAGGCGAAGGATTTCACCTTGAATAACACGCTGGGGCAACCCGTGAATCTTTATGACGAATTGGCCAAGGGTCCGGTGGTGCTGACCTTCTATCGTGGCGGCTGGTGCCCGTTCTGCAATATGCAGCTGCGTTCGTACCAGAAGGTACTGCCGCAAATCGAGTCGATCGGCGGCCAATTGATCGCTGTCAGCCCGCAAAGCCCAGACAACACATTGACGCAAAAAGAGAAGGAAGAGCTCGAATTTCAGGTGTTGAGCGATACGAACGGATTAGTCGCCGCAGCTTACAATATTCTGTACGACGTACCGGATTATATTAAGGACATTTTCCTGAACAAATTCAACTTGGATCTGGCAGAATACAATGCCACCAATCGCTGGATTCTGCCGATTACGTCCACGTTTATGATCGACGAGTCGGGTATCATCCGCTCCGCCTATGTGGAACCGGATTACATGAAACGTCCTGATCCAGAGGATATCCTGGAGCGGTTGAGACATCTGTAATTATCGTCTTAGATCCGCGATCCGAAGCATGTCCCGGTCGATACTGGAACCCCACCCGCGCCGTGTCAGGCGAAGGGCATTCAAAATCACCAAAATCACGCTGAACTCATGAATAAACATCCCCGAGGCTAAATAAATCCGCCTCGTTAATACCCCCGCCAGCAGCAGAACCACGACCACGATGGCAAAGAATACGTTTTGCTTCATATTGCGAACCGTGCGCTTCGCCAGCTGGCGGGCATATACGAGCTTATCCAGCCGGTCCGCCATAATGACCGCATCCGCAGTTTCTATCGCAATGTCCGTCCCCGTGCCTCCCATGGCCAGCCCAATGTCCGCGGCGGCGATCGCCGGCGCGTCGTTGACGCCGTCGCCAAGCATCGCCACACGGTAGCCCTGCCGCTTCCACTCCTGAATCAACGCCATCTTATCTGCTGGAAGCAGCCCGGCGTGCACCTGATCCACCCCCAGCTGATCCGCAACCTTACTAGCCACATGTCGATTGTCGCCAGTCAGCATCACCACCCGCTTCACGCCTTGCCGCTTGAGCCCTTGGATCGCTTCCTTCGCTTCGGCACGAATCGGGTCTGTGATGGCGATAACGCCAATCAACATGCGGTTAACCGCGGCAAATACCACCGTACCCCCGCGCTTCTCTTGACGTTCTGCCTCGTCCCATACCTCCTTGCTTATGGACACGCCTTGCTGCTCCAACCACTCCCGCTTCCCGACCCGAACCGTCTGTCCACGAACCTCACCGCAAATCCCGCTTCCTTTGTGTACCTCCACCTGCTTCGGTCGATCCGCCGGCTCTACCTTCCGAGCCTTTGCCGCATTTACAATCGCTTGTCCAAGCGGGTGCTCCGAGGCCGCTTCCACTGCAGCCGTCAGCTCCAACAGCTCGCGTTCCTGCACGCCGCCGTAGGTGTGTACCGCAACCACGGAAGGGTTCCCCTCCGTTAATGTCCCAGTCTTATCGAACGCAACTACCTCCGCCCGGGCCAGGTTCTCCAGCACCTCCCCGCCTTTGATCAGCAAGCCGTTTGCGGCGCCGTTTCCCAATCCGGCAACCATTGAGACCGGCGCGGAAATCACCAAAGCCCCCGGGCAAGCGATCACCAGAAACGTCAGCGCGAGCTCGGGATTCCGAGAGACGAGGAACACCAGTACCGCCAACAGCAGCATCCCCGGCGTATAGTAGGAAGCGAACTTGTCCAAAAACCTTTGCGTCTTCGCCTTAGATTCCTGGGCTTCTTCCACCAGCTCAATAATTTTGGCAAAGGTTGTGTCCTCCCCAACCTGCTCGGCAATGACTTCCAGGTAGCCCGTATCCACGGTCGTTCCGCTGAACACTCGGTCACGGACCTGCTTGCCGACGGGTACCGGTTCGCCGGTAATCGCCGCTTCGTTAACTAGGGCTTGGCCGGAAGCGACCTGGCCGTCGACCGCGATCTTGCTGCCGGACGGCAGAAGCACCCGATCCCCGCGCACCACTTCGGACGCGAGCACTTTGACCTGAACGCCGTCCCGCAGGGCGAGGGCTTCCGCCGGGGCCAGATCGATCAAGGCTTTCAAGGCGGAGCGCGTCTTGCCCAACGTGATCACCTCAAGGTATGCCCCGAGCCGGAATAAGAAGGCCACCGCGGCAGCCTCAACGTATTCGCCGAGGATAACCGCCCCGATCATCGCGATCGTCACCAATAGCTCGATGCTGAAGACGCGCATGCGGAGCGATCGAAAGGCTCGGACAGCGATCGACCAACCGGATAGGGCCGAGGCCAGCAGCAGTGCGACGCTTCGAACCACCTCCCATCCCAGGAGGTGAAACAACCCCGCCAAGGCCAGTAGCAGCCCCGACGCCAACAGCGCCGCCGCTTTACGAGGCTTGGCCATCGCCATGCCCTCCCCCCGCCAGCACCGGATACCCCAGCTTCGCCAGCATGCTCTGCAGCGGCTCCTCCTGCACCAGGTTCTCATCGAACCGGACCTTCACCTGGCTAGAGTGGAATAACACTTTAACTTCCTGTACCCCCGGTTGTTTCAACAGCGCGCTTTCGATTTTCTTGATGCAGCTTGGGCAGGTTAACTCTTCTACGTTCCATTTAACGGTGATCATTGGACATATCCCCTTTCGGTTATCGATGGCTTCATCGTAACTCGGGTTCCAGGGGCTTTCCTTGATTCACGTCAATTTAAAGATATCCTAGAGTTAAGAAGCTCTGGGCCAGCCGGCCAGCCGCGGTGGAGCGGCGGATTGTTCAGGGTGCCGTGCTGGCCCTCGCGATAACGTAATCAGGATGCTGCCACTTGCAACGGTTATTTTCGCGATACCGCCTCACGCACGATTGATCCAGGATAACACCTTTTGCGACGGTTTGAACGTGATGCCAGCCTTTGCGACAGATTGAACGTGATGCCAGCTCTTGCGGTGGATTGAACGCGATGCCACATCCTGCGACAGGTTGATCGCCGAATGCCACCTCTTTGCGACCTATTGATCGTAGTACCACCCCTCGTAAGTCTAACGCTTATGACAAACGCTATTGCCGCCAAAATACCCGATTTCTAAATCTAACGCTTGCCACACACTCTATTTGCTTCATTTTCCGCATTTCACCGCGCTTTTTCCGCAAATAAGCACGCTGACAAGCGTTAGAACGCCAGCCCCCCTGTTTTTCGCCAAATAAGACGCCTGGTAAGCGTTAGCGACACTTGGAGCAACACTTGGCACTATGAGCAACACTTGGCACTAGGAGCAACACTCGAAGCGACACTCAACGGATTTCGAAGCGACACTCGGAACAAATCTCGGAACGACACTCAAAGCAAAACTCCAATCGAGACTCCAATCGAAACTGCGAAACGAAACTCAAACCGTAAACAAGTCCCTCGCTTACCAAAAAAATATTTTAAATTTACTATTGCCCTCCGAATCAGTTCCTGCTAATATTAAGGAGCATGATTTTTGGAAAGGTTGTATTCAATATATCGCGAGTCTTTCCAAGCAGATAATTTTTTGACCACTTTCTTCGGAAAGTTAAGGCCATACGGACAGCCGGGTCAAATGCCGATTGGCAACTTAGTTGCCTTATTGATTGAGTTAAAAGCTCAAATTTTATAAGTTGGTTACTTTACAACCAGTGCATAATGCACATCAACTTGTGAAACGGTCAATAAGAGTGGTAAAGGCGAATTATTTGCTAAATAGACTCTGATCAAACATGATATATTGAATATTAAGAATTCCGGAGCGTGCGTTCGTGCGAAGTCATTTCGTGCGGCGATGAAGACGGGCGTTCGTCCGTTGTGATGGAGCTTTTCTTAATATTGACTATATCAGAAGCAAGTGATGCGCAGGTTATGCGTTCAATCACTTGCTTTTTTACGTTTCACAGCACTTGTCAAATTTTAAAGAAGGTAGGAGATGGACAAATGGGAAAAGCATTAATCATCGGCTGCGGCGGCGTGGCTTCCGTAGCGATCCACAAATGCGTGCAAAACAGCGAGGTATTTGAAGAAATCTGCATCGCCAGCCGCACCAAGTCGAAATGCGATGCGCTGAAAGCGAAGCTGGACGGCGGCAAAACCAAAATCACGACAGCTCAAGTGGACGCCAACAATGTCGACGAGCTGATCGCATTGATCAACGAAGTGAAACCAGACATCGTGATGAACCTGGCTCTGCCGTATCAAGATTTGACGATCATGGAAGCCTGCTTGGCAACCAAAACGCACTACCTGGATACCGCGAACTATGAGCCGGAAGATACGGCGAAATTCGAATACAAATGGCAATGGGAATACCGCGAGCGCTTTGAGAAAGCCGGCATTACTGCACTGCTGGGCAGCGGCTTTGACCCTGGCGTAACGGGTGTATTCTCCGCCTATGCACTAAAACATCATTTTGACGAAATCGAGTACATCGACATCCTCGACTGCAACGCTGGTGACCACGGCTATCCGTTTGCGACGAACTTCAACCCGGAGATCAACATCCGTGAAGTGTCTGCGAAGGGCAGCTACTGGGAGAACGGCCAATGGGTCGAAACCGAGCCGATGGAAATCAAACGCGTCTACAACTTCCCGGAAATCGGGGAGAAAGATATGTACCTGCTGCACCATGAGGAAATCGAATCCCTGGCCCTGAATATTCCGGGCATCAAACGGATCCGCTTCTTCATGACATTTGGTCAAAGCTACCTGACCCACCTGAAATGCCTCGAAAACGTCGGCATGACTTCCATCGAGCCGATTGAATTCGAAGGCAAGCAAATTGTGCCGCTGCAGTTCCTGAAAGCCGTCCTGCCGGATCCATCTTCGCTCGGACCGCGCACGAAGGGCAAAACGAACATCGGCTGCATTTTCAAAGGGAAAAAAGACGGCAAAGAAAAAATGTACTACCTGTACAATGTCTGCGACCACGAAGAATGCTACAAAGAAGTTGGCTCTCAAGCCGTAGCTTACACGACGGGTGTTCCAGCCATGATCGGTGCGATGATGATCCTCAACGGCACTTGGAACAAACCGGGCGTCTACAACATCGAAGAGTTCGATCCAGATCCATTCATGGATGCGCTGAACAAGTGGGGCCTGCCTTGGAAAGAAAGCTTCAATCCGGTACCGGTAGATGCCTATCCGGAAGAGGAAGTCGCCGAAGAGCGCAAAGAAACGGAGTACGTTAGATAATATGCGCTTCGAGGAACTGCCAACACCTTGTTACGTGGTCGATGAGAAACTTTTGGAGCAAAACCTGAAGATCCTGGCCGGAATTATGGAGCGGACGGGGGCCAAAATTATTTTGGCGCAAAAAGCATTTTCGATGTACACGACCTACCCGCTGATCGGCAAATATTTGAGCGGCACGGCGGCCAGCGGCTTGTATGAAGCGCGGCTTGGCCACGAGGCAATGGGCAAGGAGAATCACGTCTTTGCCCCGGCCTACCGAGAGGATCAAATCGACGAAATCATCGAGCTGTGCGATCATGTGATCTTCAACTCGTTCTCCCAAGTGGAGAAATATCGCGATCGGGTGCTGGCGGCTGGCAAAAAAGTCGGTCTGCGCATCAATCCGGAATGTTCAACCCAAGTGGGCCACGATATCTATAACCCTTGCGCGTATGGCTCGCGGTTTGGCGTGACGATTGAGAATTTCCGTCCGGAGCTGTTGGATGGCATTTCTGGCTTTCATTTTCATACCTTGTGCCAGCAGAATTCGGACGACTTGGCCACGACGCTGGACGCGGTGGAAGAGAAGTTTGGTCCATGGCTGTCGCAAATGGAATGGATCAATTTCGGAGGCGGCCACCATATCACGCGCGAGGATTACGATATTCCGCTGCTGGAAGCGTGCATTCGGCGGATGCAGGACAAATACGGCTTAGAAGTGTATCTGGAACCAGGTGAAGCGGTGGCGCTGAACGCCGGTTACCTGATCACGACGGTGCTGGATACGATGAAAAATGGCTTGGATATCGCCATCGTGGACGCCTCGGCTTCCTGCCATATGCCGGACGTGCTGGAGATGCCGTACCGTCCGCCGCTGTTTGGCTCGGGCGAACCTGGCGAGAAGCCGTATACGTATCGGCTGGGCGGACCAACCTGCCTGTCCGGGGATAATATCGGCGACTACTCGTTTGATGAGCCGCTGAAGCCGGGCGACCGCCTGGTGTTTGGCGATATGGCCATCTATTCGATGGTGAAGAACACCACTTTCAACGGTATGCCGTTGCCGGCGCTCGTCCTGCAGCATAAGGACGGCGATTGCGAAATTTTACATCAGTTTGGTTATGAAGATTTCAAAATGCGGTTGGCGTAAAGCACCTCAATCGCTTAAGCGGGGACTGCCCGGTCAATGAAATGACGGGCGGTCTCTTTTTTTGTCCAAAACCATAATCCTGCACACCATTTCCATAGAATTACACCTTTATTTGGAAAGGATTCCTCATTTACGATGGAAGTGCGGGACTTATACCGATCCTTGGGAAGAGGGGGGAATACGCCTTTTTGTGATATCGCTTACATTGGTATATTAAACAGAATTAGTTAACCATGCAGCGAGGCTCACCACGACAACTCTGCCAGATGTAAGAAAGGGAGAAATCTTCAAATCTGAAAGGAGAATGCATGACGTGAACAGCCAAAGACGCATTATCGCATGGATATGTATCGTCGCGATGTTCGCCACAACCTTCTTTACTTCAATGGGGTGGTCCGCACCGGTTCAGGCGGCAGGAGGGGCGAATCTGGCTGCAGGCAAGCCAACGACGGAATCCGGGCATGCCGATGTTTATCACGCCTCCAACGTCACGGATGGCAATGCCAGTACGTATTGGGAAAGCACTAATCACGCTTTACCCGGGTGGGTGCAGATCGACCTCGGCAATACAGTAGAAATTGATCAAGTCATCTTAAAGCTGCCTTCCAGTTGGGAAAGTCGGACGCAAACCTTATCCGTACAAGGCAGCACCAACGGGGCGAGCTTCACCGATCTGAAAGCCTCCGCCAGCTACACGTTTGACCCGGCTTCGGGAAATACGGTGACGATCAACTTTGCAGCTGCCAGCGTTCGTTACGTGCGGATTCACATTACGGCCAATACCGTCTGGCCGGCGGGCCAACTCTCCGAAGTGGAGGTCTACGGCGCTTCGCCAGCCGCACCTTCCGCGATTCCGGGCAAGATTGAGGCGGAAAATTACTCTGCGATGTACGGCATTCAGACGGAACCCACCACGGATACAGGCGGCGGGCTGAACGTCGGCTGGATTCATGTCGGGGATTGGATGGACTATAACGTCAACGTCGTTAGTTCGGGCACCTATACCGTCGAATACCGGGTTGCCAGCAATGCAAGTACAGGCGAAATCCAGTTGAAATCCGGCGCAACCACGCTGGCTACAACGACCGTACCCAACACCGGGGGATGGCAAAACTGGCAGACCGTAACGGCCACCGTAACGCTCAATGCCGGAACGCAAACCCTTCGCGTCTATGCCAGCGGATATGATTTTAATATCAACTGGATCCAATTTACGCAGGGAAGCTCCGCTGATACGCAGCCGCCAACGGCGCCGAGCAACCTGGCCTTCACACAACCAACCTCTGGCACAATCAAGCTGACCTGGAACGCCGCCACGGATAACGTAGGCGTAACCGGGTACGACATTTACGCCAACGGTCAGCTTCGCGGCAGTGTCAGCGGAACCACGCTGACTTACACCGACTCGCAGCCAGCAAGTGCTACCGTCTCCTACTATGTCGTCGCCAAGGATGCAGCCGGCAACGTTTCGCCGCCAAGCAATACTGTGACGCGAAACGGAACCGGCGGAGAGGCCGGAACCAACCTCGCCATCGGCAAGACGATTACCGCATCCTCCTCGACGTATATTTATGTGGCCGACAATGCCAACGATAACGATGTCTCGACCTATTGGGAGGGCAACGGTCATCCGAGCACACTCACCGTGGACCTGGGGGCCAATGCCAACATCACGTCGATTGTCCTGAAACTGAACCCTTCCAGCGAATGGGCAACACGAACGCAAACGATTCAAGTGCTGGGGCATGACCAAAATTCCACCACCTTTACGAACCTGGTCTCCGCCGCTTCCTATACCTTTAATCCGGCAACCCAGAACACCGTCACCATTCCGGTCAGCGCCACCGTGAGCCAAGTGCAGCTGCGGTTTACCGCCAATTCCGGAGCCCCCGGCGGGCAGGTCGCGGAGTTCCAGATCTTTGGCACACCGGCACCCAATCCGGATCTGACCATAGCCAACCTGTCCTGGTCGCCGACGACACCGGATGAGTCCCAATCCGTTACGCTGACGGCTGCGGTTCGCAATGCAGGAACTGTTGCATCCGGCGCTACGAATGTGAACTTCTACCTTGGCAGCACTCTGGTAGGTACAGCTCCCGTAGGTGCGCTTGCCCCTGGAGCTACGACGAACGTCTCCGCAACAATGGGCGCCAAAGACGCCGGTTCGTACGTCGTGATTGCCAAGGTGGATGAGAACAACGCGGTCCTTGAAACCAATGAAGCCAACAACACCTACACCCATCCCACGCCGCTGACAATTCACCAGGTACAAAGCTCTGATCTGATCGCGACGCCAGCCTGGACGCCTTCGAATCCGAGCGCAGGTACGACTGTCACCTTTACCGTGAACCTGAAAAACCAAGGCACCATCGCATCCGCCGGCGGCGCGCACCCCATCACCTTAGAACTGAAGAACGGCTCGGGAACAACCGTACGCACGCTAAACGGTTCGTATAGCGGTACGCTGGCTCCGGGAGCATCCGTCAATGTGACGATGGGAACATGGACTGCAGTGGACGGCAGCTACACGGTAACAACAACGGTAGCAGACGATGCTAACGAGGTCGCTGTGAAGCGGGATAACAACAGCAGCACCGTCAGCTTATATTCCGGTCGCGGCGCGAACATGCCGTTTACTGTGTTGGAGGCCGAAGCTCCTTCGAACAGCACCAATGGAACGCGGCTGGCGCCAAACTTTACGCCGGGTGATTTTGCCGGTGAAGCCTCTGGACGTTCAGCCGTTTATCTGGATGCTACCGGCGAATACGTGGAATTTACGCTGACTCAGCCGGCCAATGCGTTCGTGCTCCGCAGCGCCGTAGCCGAGAATACCACCGGTACGATCAGCATCTATGCGAACGGTGTGGATCAAGGCAATTTTACCGTGTCCTCCAAATTCGCTTACGTGTATGCCACACCTTCCACGCTTGGAGAGTTAGGGTACAATAACTCCGGCTCCAAGGCTTACTGGCTGTACGAAGACTCCCAGCTCTTGCTGGACCAAGTCTATCCGGCTGGAACGAAGATTCGAATCCAGAAGGATGCGGGGGACGTTCCTTGGATTTACGTGGATATGATCGAGACGGAGAACGTAGCGCCGCCAGCCTCCAATCCGGATCCTAGCAAATATGTTGAAGTGTCGAGTACGAAATCGATTGAGCAGGCGCTGAACGAGTTCCGTCAGGATCCGTCCAAGCAAGGGATTTTCATTCCGGCTGGAGAGTGGACGATCTCATCGAAGATTTTCCTGTATGGTCGGGCAACGGAAATCATTGGCGCCGGTCCTTGGCATACCAAGCTGATTGCACCGCAAAACCAAACGAACACCGACGTTGGATTTAACATCAGCTCCACCGCTAACGGATCCACCATCAAGGACTTGTCCGCCTGGGGGAACTATGTCTACCGTCAGGACGGCCCCGGCAAATTCATTGACGGGAACGGCATGCAGAACGTGACGATTGAGAACATTTGGGCGGAGCATTTCGTGTGCCTGTACTGGGGCGTGAACTCTTCCTACAATACCTTCAAGAATAATCGGATCAAAAATATGTTCGCCGACGGCATCAACATGACCAACGGCTCTTCCTACAACGTGATTGACAACAACTATGCCCGCGGTACGGGGGACGACGCCTTCGCCTTGTTTAGTGCGATTGACGCCGGCGGCTCGTACAATGTGGGGAACAAGTACACAAACCTCACCGCCGTCAACGTACGCCGGGCTGCCGCCTTCGCCGTCTACGGCGGTCAGAACAACCTGTTTCAGAACCTGTACGGCGCAGATACGCTCACGTATCCTGGCGTGACCATCAGCAGCTTAAGCTTCGGCTATAATACGCTGGGCTTCGGAGATCAGGATACGGTGATCGACGGTGTTACGCTGGATCGCACTGGCGGTGATTTCTGGACCAGTGTCGGGGCGGACGACAAAATTAACGATTATCAAAACTTCGGGGCAATCTGGTTCTTCGGCGGTGACCGGGACTTCAAGAACATCCTGGTGAAAAATGTGGACATTAATAACCCGGTATACTTCGGCTTGATGTTCCAATCCAAATCGCCGGAGAATCTGCCCATGCAGAACGTACGGCTGGAGAACATCACGATTAACAACCCAACCCGCTACGGCATTAAGCTGGTCGTGAGAGCCGAACAAGGTCAAGGACCTGTGGTTGGCGAAGCTCGTTTCACCAATGTTACGGTCAACAATCCGGGAATCACGGCCATCTATGGCGAGAATCAAACGCCGAATTTCAATGTGATCCGGGTTTCGGGAAATAACTGGTGATTCCATAAAGGCACACAAAAGGCGGTACCTGTCCAATGACGGGTACCGCCTCTGTTGCTGAAGCAACGGGATAACAATGAAAGTGTGGATCAGAAGATGAATTCCCTTCCTGAACTAAATCGGCAGCAGCTTCATGCGATCCTTCGCTTTCAGGCCTTCCACCATGTCGTACCACGCTTGCGGCTTGTTCGGCAGCACCGTGTAATACCGCTCCAGGAATTGCACGATCAACGCCGTTTCCAGGCTGTCCTCGTTGCCGTCCATCGGCAGGAAGCAGAGGTTGAGCCCGCTGACCGCTTCTCCGTCATTGTTCCAGGACGGATGTACGTACGGGAAGTCCAGGCGCATATATCCGAGATGGGACAAGACTTCGCGGCGTACATAAGGATCCATCGGCTTCACGCCGCCGAATTCGTGATGCTCCACCTGGTAAGGATCGTAAATTTCCGCGAACATGCCGCGCAGCTTCTTGCCGTTCGCTTCGGCTAATGCGTGTAAATCGCGCAACCGGTGATCTGCCAGGAACCGCCCGATACCCAGCCCAGCTTGGCCGATAATCGTGAAGTCGGTCATCGCCACGTTGAAGTCCTCATAATAGCGATACTCCGTCGCCCCAACGACCTGACCTTCGTGCACCGCCACAAAGACGCGAATGCCGGGGTCTTCCAGCGGCTCTTTCCACAAATCGAATTCCAGCACTTCTTCTGGCGGGAACACGTTTTGCATCAGCTGATGCATCGATTTGAATAAAGGATCCTGAATATTCGTAATTCGGATGTATTCCATAAAGGTACATTGCCTCCTATTTAAAATTGCGCTGGAGAAACGGGTTTCTCCATTCCATCAATGCGGCGTAATTCCGTGACTCCTCATCTTCCAGATAATCACGCACGACCGTGACCGGCGTACGGCCGCAACGCAGCAGGAAGGTGATCACCGGATCCTTCAGCTCACCGCTCACAACGGCATTGAGATACTGCTCCGCCGTCATTTCCTCTGCATACTTGTGATAGCCCGGCATTCTGCCGCCGCCCAGCAATCGCTCAAGGCCTTGCTGCACCACCAACTCGTACATGGACAGCATTAACCACTTGCCTAGGCCCCATTTCCGATAAGCCGGACGAACGCTGATATCTACAACGTACAGAGTATTTCCATCAGGCCGGTGGTTGCGGATGTACCCTTCATCGGTGATATCCGCCCAGGCGTGCTCCGGCTTGCCGGGGTCAAAATCGACCTTGAGCCCGGTCATCGAGCCTACCAGCTCCCCGTTGACTTCCACGCATAACGCGCCTTCAGGAAACAACCGCACATGGTTGCGGAGCTGCTCCTCGTTCCACCATAATTCCGAAGGAAAAGGAGGCGGGAAGCTCTCCTGCTGAATGCGGATCAACCCCGGAAAATCCTTCTCTTCGTAGTTCCGAATGACCGCCGGCACCGGCCGGCCTTGATCATTAAACACGTACCATTCTTTCCGATACATCATGTCTCTCCTCCATGGACAACCTGTGTGGCTTGGTTTAGTTCCAATCGGTGTACAGATCGGTCCGACGATCTCGCCAAGTGGTCACCGAGCCTTTCTCCCGAACCTGATAAAGCAGCTCCAAATCGAGATCGGCGGTTACGATCATATCGTCGTTGATCTCACCTTCCACCAAAATGCCGCGCGGTGGGAACGGTACGTCGTTTGGCGTGATCACCGCCGCCTGCCCGAAGTTGCCCCGCATGAAGTCCACCGTCGGCAGCGAGCCGACCGTCCCTGTAGTGACGATGTATACCTGGTTCTCAACTGCTCGCGCATGGCAGCAGTAGCGTACCCGGTGGAAGCCGTGGCGATCGTCCGTACAGGATGGACAGAAGATTACGTCCGCCCCCTTCGCCTTCGCCATCCGGACGATCTCCGGAAACTCGATGTCATAGCAAGTCAACATGGCGATTTTACCCTTGTCGGTTTCGAACACTTCCAGGCCATCGCCCGGCGTCATGTTCCATTCCGTCACCTCGGTAGGCGTAATGTGCAGCTTGGCTTGCTCCGCGATTCGCCCATCGGGATAGAACAGATGAGCGACGTTGTACAACCGGTCGCCTTTGCGCAGCACATGCGTCCCGCCGATGATATGCATGCCGGTCTGTCGAGCCAATCCGCTAAACAGCGTACGGTATTGCTCTGTGAAATCCGGCAGCTCCTGGATGGTCAATGCTCTCCCCTCCGGTGTTCCAATCGACATCAGCTGCGTAGTGAAAAACTCAGGGAACAGCACGAAATCCGCGCTGAATTCCTCCGCAGTTTTGATATAGTGTTCGGCCTGCCGGGCGAACTCGTCAAAGCTGCCAATCGTATGCAAATGATATTGGACAGCGGATACTCTTAATTTCATGGAACTCCCCTCTCTTGTCTTACTCCATCTTCGTAAATTTCATCATAAAGTCAGCCAGAATGCAATTCCGCCGCCCTGCTGCGAACCCCGCTCATAGATGAACCGGGAGGCCGGCTCCCAATACAATCTCTTGTTCTGTCACTATGGATTCATATGCCAGAAGCCGCACCCCTTGCCGGGAGGCTTCCTCCAAAGCGTTCGCAAAAGCCGGATCCATGTCCCGGTAAGGGGTAAATTCGCGGCATCCCTGCATTTGGATGACGAACAGCACCGTCCCCGTGTATCCTTCTTGAACCGCCTTAGCCAACTCCAAGACATGTTTGGTTCCCCGCGTCGTTGGAGCATCCGGGAACATGGCGATCCCATTCTGCTGGAGGGTCACGCCTTTGACCTCGATGAACCCTCGTTCCTCGCCTTTTTCATAGTAGAGATCAAACCGAGAATCCCCATAGGTGACTTCACGCTTCACGCGGCTGACCGTTCCGATCTCCGCGATCCACCCCGCCTTCAGCGCCTCGAACGCCACCGGATTTGGCGCTTGCGAATCAACGTTCACCCAGGCTCCATCCTTGGCCGCTGCAATCAAGGAATATTTCGTCTTCCGCTCAGGCCGGTCTGACACCTCCAGCAGCACCTCGGTATCCATCCGCAGAAGCTCCTTCAGCCGACCGGTATTTTTCACATGCACCTGTTCTATAACGCCATCCACTTCTACCTCAGCGATAAACCGGTTCATCCGCCGCTGAAACCGCCCGTGCACAATGTTCCCATATTTCATCTGTCTTCACTTCCCTTAGACGTTACCAAGCCGCGATCATGCCGTCCGTTCGGGATTCCGTCCCGCCGGCCAACACGCCGGTTTGCAGATCCCGCCAAATGATTTGGCCGCGTCCGAAGGCTCCTCCGTCCGGCATCACTTCGATATCATGCCCTTTTTGCCGGAGCGCCTCAATGAGCTCGCCTGGAAACTCCGGTTCCACCTGCACCTTCTTCCCGCCAACCCACTGCCAACGCGGCACATCCAGGGCCGCTTGAGGATTCAACCGGTAATCCACCGTATTCATGATCACCTGCATATGGCCTTGTGGCTGCATATATCCGCCCATGATGCCAAACGGGCCCACCGCCTCTCCATCCTTGGTCAGAAACCCGGGGATGATCGTGTGATACGTTCGTTTCCCCGGCTTCACGAAGTTCGGATGCCGTTCATCCAGCGAGAAGTCGGCCCCGCTGTTTTGCAGGCTGATTCCCGTTCCCGGGACTACGACACCTGAGCCAAAGCCCATATAGTTGCTTTGAATATAGGACACCATATTGCCTTCTTCATCGGCTGCAGCTAAATAGACGGTCCCGCCCTTCGGCAGATCGATCGGCTTCGGATCCAGTGCGTTGTCGCAGATCTGTTGAGCCCGTAACGAGGCGTATTCCCGGGACAACAGATATTCGGCAGAGACCGGCATATCCGCTGGCTCCGTGATCGAGGCTTGGCCATCCGTAAACGCGAGCTTCAGCGCCTCAATCTGACGATGCACGGTCTCCGCGTTGAGCCACTCAGGCTGCTCCAACTGCTCATAGATGTTTAAGGCCATCAGCGCAACCATCCCCTGCCCGTTTGGCGGAATCTCCCAAACGTCATAGCCTCGGTAGTTCGTCGAAATCGGCTCAACCCACTCCGGCCGGTAGGCAGCCAAGTCGGCTTTCCTTAAAAAGCCGCCATGCTTCAACATCAAGTCCTCGATTCGCTGGGCCAGCTCCCCTTCGTAAAAATCCCGCGCTCCGCTGGCTGCAATCCGGCGCAAGCTCTCCGCATGACCCTTCGAGCTCCACACTTCCCCGATCTCGGGAGCCCGGCCTTGCGGAGCAAAGGTGTGGAACCAGGCTTCGAACTCCGGTCCCTCCTGTTTGCGGTACGCCTGGTAATCCCGAGCCCAGTATTTGCCCAGGATCGGTGTCAGAGGATACCCCTCCTCGGCATATCGAATCGCGGGCTTCAAGCTCTCCGTCAGCGGACGTCTGCCGAACCTTTCGGCCAGCTCTGCCCAAGCCGCTGGGACTCCGGGGACCGTAATCGGCACCAGCCCCAGCTTCGGCATTTGCTTGTGCCCCCGCTGCTTCACGGCCTCCGCCGTCAGTAAAGCCGGTGCCGGCCCGGACGCGTTCAGACCGTGGAGCTTCCCCTTCGTCCAGACAAGGGCAAACGCATCCCCGCCGATTCCGTTGGAGGTCGGCTCGACGACCGTCAACGCCGCCGCAGCCGCAATCGCCGCGTCAATGGCGTTCCCCCCTTGCTGCAGAATCTCAAGCCCGGCCTGTGCTGCCAGCGGCTGGGACGTCGCCACCATTCCTTTTTTTGCAAAAACGGTATAACGCTTGGATGCAAACGGGTGATGCAGATAATCCATTGACCTCACTCCTTTGCTTAGGGTTCATGAAGAAGCGTCTAGGTGCAATGCAGCTTATCTCATGCTGGTATAATAACATAGACCTTTTCGCAGGAGTAGAATGGCACAAAAAAGACCCCCATAGCCTAAACACGTTGCTCAAAGCGTCTAGTCTATGGGGATCAGTCTATCTAGAGTCCATCAATCGATCATGCCAAGAATTTGTAGCATTCTCACGAACACAGTGGCAGCCTGGGCACGTGTCGTTTCACCCTTCGGACTAAAAGTATCCTCGCTTGTGCCGGTCATGATGTCCAGCTTAACCATCAGACGAACGTCCTCCAAGAAGGCCGCGTTCACACTTGCCAGATCCTTGTATTCGTTCAGAGTCATATGTTCCTTGGTTATCGGCAGCTGCTCAAGGGAAATCACTGCAGCTAACATGCTCGCCATCTCCTCACGCGTAAGCGGCTGATCTGGTTTGAATTGAGTCCCGCTCACAAAGTCCAGCAGTCCAAGCTCCTTGGCTTTAACGACTTCGTTGAAATACCATGCACCTTGCTTGAGATCGTCATAGGGAGCTGGATTATCAGTAGAAATGTCGCGTCCAAGCGCCCGGACCAACATGGCGGTAAACTCCGCCCTTGTTACGGATCTGTTAGGGTCGTACAGTCCTCCGCCCACTCCTTCAACAAGCCCTTTAGCTGCAGCAAGTTGGATATACGGTTTACCCCAATGATTTTTCACATCGGTAAAGCTTACTGGATTTTGCGCTGCAATAAATACGCCGTTGAAATAAGAATGAATCGACGCATTCCACACATCGTCAGCTTTTACCGCTCGAGCGGGGACAAAATCAAACTTCTCCGTCGTTTCGTTATAGCGGAACACCCCCCATTGCTCCGACATGCCGGTGCCATTCTTCGGCATCGGAATCATCCGGGTAAGCGCCTTGCTGAACGAATCTACCGTAACGACAACTTCTCTCGTCTTGGTGTTGATGATATCCGTGCGCAAATCTACGATCTCGCCTAGGACTTTGCCTTCTGGCACACCGCTTGCGAACGCCGCCAGAATGTCCTTGTCGTCAGATTTGTCGGTCAAGGTGACCTTGAAGCTGATATCCTCAGGTTTTAGATGGTTCGCGGCAAGCAAGTCCGTCAACCCCGGAATCAGCGATGCCAAATCAACCGGCACCTGGTAGCTGGCGTAAGGGGGTTTGATGTCGATGATAAAAGCAGCGGCACGTTCTACGCTCACTATCAGGACAAATACGACCTGATGGAAAAGTGCGGACGTCCTGATCAATGAAGATGAATGCCTCGTTCCGCCCAAGTATTTTGCTACATATGTAGGATGGGCGCACATCGGTGTAATTCAACAATGGCTGGAGAACGGCGGGCAAGAGTCGCCCGAGGAAATGGCGCGCATCCTGACAACGATTCTGGTGCACGGTCCATTGTATGCGGCAGGCTTGAAGAAACTTGCCGCGTCTGAACATCCGTTGCCGAATCTTCCAATAGGGAGCACAAACTAACTCTTGATATAAAAAAGTTCCGTGTAGTTTTGCACTACTTGTTCTCATTCTATGCCAAGGAACAACTTGTAAAGGGCATTCCACTACAAACCGTGGTATAATATCCTCTGGCATAAACGGTTGGAATGCATATTCCACGTTTGATGCGGGTGGGAGAGGGATATTTTGAAAGTGTGATTTTTATCATGAAAGGAGTTTTTAAGCTTAAGCAACACCAAACGAACGTGAGAAGAGAGCTCATCGCTGGATTGACCTCGTTCTTCTCGATCGTGTACATCATCGCCGTCAACGCCAACATCCTGAAGGATGCAGGAATTCCGCTGGAGGCCGGGATATTGGCCACCGTGCTGTCTTCGCTTGTCGGCTGTTTGTTAGTCGCGTTCGTAGCGAACGCACCGTTAATTCTCGTCCCCGGCATGGGGATCAACGCTTTATTTACCTATACCATAGTAGGTTCGATGGGACTCAGCTACCAAGAAGCTTTGGGCGCAACAGTGCTTGCGGGCATCCTGTTCGTCGTGGTGGCTTTTACCGGTTTGTCCTCCCTGATCTCCAAAGCCATTCCGGCTTCCCTGAAGGAATCGATTTCCGTGGGAATCGGGCTGTTCATTGCCTTCATCGGCTTGCAGAAGAGCGGCATTGTCACCGGTAACCCCAGTCACTTTGTGGCGCTCGGGGACTTGTCCGCACCGCTGGTTCTCGCTTCGATCATCAACCTGATCCTGACGCTGTTCCTGTTCTTGAAGAAGGTTCCGGGGAATTTTCTGATCAGCATTATTTTAGGAACGTTGGTGGCTTGGTTGTTCGGCATCGTTGACCTGGGATCGTTCGCATCCGCATCGCTGTCGTTTCAAAGCTATCGTGACGTCTGGATGAGCGCGGACCTCCGCCATATGGCCAGCATTCCGTTCCTGACGGCGTGCTTCTCACTGGTGCTGGTACTGGTCTTCGAAAATATCGGGCTGGTTCACTCGCAAGTGGATGGCATGCTGAATGCTCCGGAGAAGAATGGGAAATCGCTCAAGGCCGTATCGATCTCCGCAGTGGCTTGCGGTATCTTGGGCACGAGCCCAACGGTTTCGACGGTCGAGACAGCTGCCGGTATTACCGCAGGCGGAAGAACCGGGTTAACCTCCGTGACGACCGGGTTGTTGTTCCTGGGCGCTCTGTTCTTTATGCCCTTGATCAAAATGATCCCGGACGCTGCCATCGCTCCGATCTTGATCATCATCGGCGGATTGATGCTGACGAATATCACGAAGATCGATTTCAGCGATTTTTCCGAAGCGTTCCCTGCGTTTCTTGTGATTCTGATGATCCCTTTAACGTATAGTATTGTTGACGGTATTGCTTTTGGCTTTATCGCTTATCCGCTGCTTAAGATGTTCTCGAAGAAGCGGGAACAGTTGTCGATCTCCATGTTCGTCATCTCGTTCCTGTTTCTGGTGAACTTCCTGTTGCAGTCGGTTCTATAAATCAATTTTGCATAAAAAAGTCGATCAGGATATCCTCCTGACCGACTTTTTCTATTTATTGGGATGGCCTTATCGGCTCATTAATCATGGTCTCGCAAAAATTTCACCAATGCCGCGTTAAACTCATCGGCATGCGTTACATTAAATCCATGCGGGCCGCCTTTGATCACTACAAGCTCGCTACCAGGAATCATTTCATGCGCTCTTTGACCGCTGACTTCGAGCGGTACGATCGCATCCGAATCCCCGTGCAGGATCAGCGTTGGGATGTTAAACTTGGCCAGATCGCCGCGGAAGTCCTTGCGGGAGAACGCCCCGATACAATCCAGCGTCCCTTTCGGAGAAGCAAATGCCGCAATATCGCGGTTATACAAACGGAATGGTTCGCTGACCAGATCGGTACGGTCGCCGGCTGCGAAGAAGTTCGTCGTGAACGTATCCAGGAAAGCCAGCCGGTCTGCCTTCACACCATCCTCGAACGCTTTGATGGTTGCATCGTCGAGTCCTCCTTCTGGGTGATCTGCAGATTTGTACAGATACGGCGGAACCGCACCCGCGAGAACTGCTCTTTTCACTCGATCTGTCCCATAAGTACCAATATATCGGGCCACTTCCCCGCCGCCCATCGAGAAACCAACCAAAGTCACATCACGTAAGCCCAGATGTGTAATCAGCTGATGCAGATCGGCAGCGAACGTATCATAATCGTATCCGTTCCAAGGCTGCGACGACTGACCAAACCCGCGGCGATCATACGTAATGACCCGGTAGCCGGCATTCACCAACGCAGGTACTTGTTTCTCCCAAGATCTGCCGCTCAGCGGCCATCCATGAATTAAAATCACCGGTTTCCCGGAACCTACATCTTCATAATGAAGCTCTACCGGATGTCCATTCTCTTGCCCTACTGTTACTTTTGCCATTTGAAATCCCTCCAAATATATTTTTTAATATTATATTGTGCACAATGTTTATGTTCACATCATACTCTTGTTATGTTATATTGTCAACAATTAAATTGTGAAAAATGTATATTCTTTTTGAATCATCTGCTATGATGAAGTTACACCCTATAAATAAAGCCAATCGAGGTGCATCATCTTGGAAACGAATGAGCAAAACTTAAAATTAGGGGAACATCTTTGTTTTTCGCTATACGCCTGCTCCCGGGCCATCCTGCGGATGTATCGCCCCTATCTGGATGAGCTGGAGCTGACCTACCCGCAGTATCTGGTCTTGGTCACCTTATGGGAGAGGGAGAAGAGTACCATTAAAGAGCTCGGAGAGGCCCTTGATCTGGACACCGGCACCTTAACGCCTCTGCTCAAACGGATGGAAGCTGCCGGACTCATTGAGCGACAACGCGATTCCATTGACGAGCGCGTGGTGAATGTGTTGATCACACCGAAGGGGAAGGCGCTGCAAGAGAAAGCATCCTGCGTTCCGCAATCGCTGATTGACGCCACGGACATGGATCTTAAAGAGATTAACCAGTTGAATGAAAGCATCAACCTGCTGCTGCAACAAGTGAATGCTGCAGCGAAGAAATAAAAGGTCAAGTCAGAGATAGAATACGGATATACGCCATGAGCTCAGCGATTCCTTGATATTGGATCCTGAGCTTTTCATTTAGCTTCTCAAGTGCCACCTGAAAGGAACGATCGAGTTTAGGCAACCGGAACATTTCCACATCCTGCAATAGCTTCCGCAGATTCTCGATATAATATACTGTTTTGCGTAAACTACTGATCACCAGAATCTTGCGTAGTTCAGTCACCGAATAGATTCGATACCCACTGACCGGGTGCCGGGTCGAGGTGACCAGCCCCTCCTTCTCCCAATGCCGAATAGCAGACGGATTCACCCCCGCCAGCTCCGCTACCTTCCCGATCGTCATCGCATTCGTCAGCTTCCGGTTTTTATATACCCTGAAGTCCGCATGGCGAACCATCGTTAACAACTCCTCCACCCGCTGCTTCTCATCCTCAACTTGGGCCAGTTGATGATTAATCAACCATAGGGCTTCCGTGACGCGACCAGCTTTGATTTTCCGCATTACTTCATAGACGGTGGGAATGTCATAACCCTCTAACAAGGTCCGGATGGCGACAAATGCCTGGTAATGCACCTTCGCATAGACTCTATGGTTGCCTGCCGTTCTACATACCTCCGGAATCAATCCTTGTTCTTCATATCTTCTCAAGGTCGTTGTGCTAATATTCAACCGCTCGGCAATTTGTGCAGGTGTATATGTATCTGTCATAAAACGACCCCCTTGCTTAAAGTAAAACCTTCAAGTACTACGTTAACTTATTCATCTTTAGATGACTATAACATTGGGGATTCCATCGAGCAAAACCGAAAGATTGCATGAATGTTATATCCTGAAGGTATCACATGTAAGGGAGTGATATGAATGAGTCAAATCAAGCTTGTTACTTTATCTGACGGTTCAACATTGGAGGTTGGTCTGGCCGGGAAACCTTCCCGTCCGATCATCATGTTGCCCATCGCCAAAAAATCCGTCACGGACCAAGAAGCAGAAAGTTTGAAAATGTGGGGCGTCGATCCTGATTTAGGCCAACACTTTGTGGAGGGCTTGTCCGATCTGTTCCAGATGCTGCATTTTGATTATGAAGGCCACCGGTTTCAGCATCCCCAGCCTGATCATTTGACAGCGGAGTATATCGCCAATGATTTCTTACACATCGCTGATGAGATGGGAGTGGATACGTTCAGCTACTACGGCTATTCCTGGTTAGCCTTAGCCGGCTTACAGCTGGCACTCCGGACCAATCAGCTGGAAAGTTTGATAATGGGGGGATTCCCGCCTTATGAAGGACCTTATCAGGAGATGTTGACGGTCACCGCCAAAACTCACGAACAAGCGCTGCAATCGTCCCCGTCCTCGTCTGCTCAGAATTCACATCAGGACGCCGTCAGCCCAGAAGAATACGATTGGGATCAGGTTCAAGTCACATTAGATCCAGCACAAACGAAGCAATTTCTGACTCTATACCAAAGCTTGTCCGATTTCGATGACACCTCTGTGCATGGAGATCTCTCGTTGCCCAAGCTGGCTTTCGCGGGCGAAGCCGACCGTATCGTTTATGGCGAGAACTTTGGAAGGGTGACTGTGGACATCGCTGGGGCTTTACGAAAAAATGAACCCACCTTGCGGCAGTTCGGCTGGGATGTGGTGATTATACCGGGGAACGTGATGGATCATACGAAAGCGATGCAGCCAGAGACCGTACTGCCTGTGATCAAGCCCTGGCTGGCTGCGAACTTGTTGTAATAAAGGTTACCTTCGACCTTTCATTTGGGTACCTCTTTTCATGCCTCTTTGCCACCATTATCCCTTTTGATCCGCGTACCTTGTTCTTTCTATGACCTGATGCAACGGGATAATCCTCAAAAGTAAGCACAAAAATAAAGAGCTAACCGCAGATTAACCACGGATTAGCTCTTCAACATTTCACTTATTTGAAATTAGGACACTGAAGCTTCTTCTTGCTTCGTTCCCGATAACCCAAGGGCCTGCGCGGTTGATTGCTGAAGCGTACGGAAGAGTTCTGGATTCTCCGACAGTGACAAGCCGTACGAAGGAATCATCTCCTTGATCTTCGGCTTCCAAGCTTCGAGGTACTGCGGGAAGCATTTCTCAATAACCTCCAGCATGACATGCACCGCAGTCGAAGCTCCCGGGGACGCACCAAGCAATGCGGCAATCGAGCCATCCGCAGCGCTGACCACCTCGGTGCCAAATTGCAGTGTCCCTTTTCCACCCTCAACCGTATCCTTGATGACCTGTACCCGCTGACCCGCGACGATTAGGTCCCAATCCTCGCTCTTGGCTCCGGGGACAAAGTCCCGCAGCTCCTCCATCCGTTGTTCCTTCGACAACATGAGCTGCCCAATCAAATATCTCGTTAATGCCATCTCCTTGACCCCGGCTGCCAGCATCGTCAGAAGATTATGCGGCTTCACAGAGGTAATCAGATCAAACATGGAGCCTGTCTTGAGGAACTTCGGCGAAAAACCGGCAAACGGTCCAAACAACAGCGATTTCTTATTGTCGATGAACCGGGTGTCCAAATGGGGAACGGACATCGGTGGAGCTCCCACCGAAGCCTTGCCGTACACTTTGGCATGATGCTGTTCCACCACTTCCGGATTGTTGCACACCATAAACAGACCGCTGACCGGGAAGCCCCCAATCCGCTTGCCTTCCGGAATGCCGGATTTTTGCAGCAAATGCAAGCTCCCGCCGCCGGCACCAATGAAGACGAACTTGGCGGTATGACGCTCGGTAGCACCGCTGTTCAAGTCTTTAACCATCAATTCCCACAACCCGTCCGTCGTCCGCTTCAGCTTCTTCACGCTATGCTTGTAACGGATATCCACGCCCTTCTCCTTCAAGTGGTTCAACAGCATGCGGGTTAAGGCGCCAAAATTCACGTCCGTACCCGAATCGATCTTCGTCGCCGCAATGGGCTCTTCCAGCTTCCGATCCTTCATCATCAGAGGAACCCATTCCCTAAGTTTCCCTGGATCCTGGGTGAACTCCATCCCTTGGAACAGCGGATGGGCAGACATCGCTTCATAACGTTTGCTCAGAAATTTAACGTTCTGCTCCCCGCGCACATAGCTCATATGGGGAAGCGGCATGATGAAATCCTGCGGATTGTGGATCAGTTGACGCTGAACCAGATAAGCCCAGAACTGTCTCGATACCTGGAACTGCTCATTTACCTTAATGGCTTTGCTAATATCAATGGTTCCGTCAGGTCGCTCGGTGGTATAATTCAATTCGCACAGGGCCGCATGACCGGTTCCCGCATTATTCCACTCGTTCGAGCTTTCCTCCCCTGCCCGCGCAAGTTGTTCAAACACCTTGATGTTCCAGTCCGGCGCCAATTCCTTCAGCAGGGTCCCCAACGTCGCACTCATAATTCCGGCACCAATCAAAATAACATCTGTACTTGTTTGTCCGTGATTCATGTTTACCGTCCCTTATGACCTTATTTTGCTGAAAGGATGTAAGCGCTGTCGATTTATCCTCGTTGCAAACTTTGAGACGAGCTGGCCCACACCTTTTCCGTAATTAGTGATCTATTTTAAGTGTAACAACAATAGTGAGGGATTGAAATATTTATTTCTTTAATATTAATAATTGATTTTTTTAAGCTATCCAAAAAGAACTTATCGCTTCACTCCTCCAAATTTATTCTTTTTCGATACATACACCTCTTTTATTAATAAATATTTATTGATTATCGATAAAAAACATGATAAATTAACCTCACACTAATCCTACGCGAGGTGCTGTTGTGATATGAAACGTGAACAAGGCTCTACCCTCTTCTTAAGAGGCGTCGTCTTCCTGATGGGCATCGCGATCCTTGCGGTCTGCGTATTCGCGGTCCCTCTGGCAGCCAAAGAAATGGTGGAGTATTATCCGCCATACATTTATCTGACCCTGCTTATTCCTATGTATGCTTCGGCTATTCCGTTCTACTATGCGCTTTACCAGACGCTGAAGCTTTTGGGCTATATCGATAAAAATACCGCTTTCTCCGAAGCCTCGGTGAAAGCTCTAAAGAGCATTCGAAACTGCGCGATCGCAATCTGTATCTTGTACGCGGTCATTTTGCCGATTCTATTCATTATTGCGGAGAAGGATGATGCTCCGGGACTCGCCGCAATCGGGCTGGTCATCTGCTTCGCTTCCCTCGTCATCGCCGTCTTTGCTGCCGTGCTTCAAAGGCTCTTAAGAAATGCCATCGACATCAAATCGGAAAACGATCTAACGATCTGAGGTGAGAAATCCATGGCCGTAATTATTAATTTGGATGTCATGCTGGCAAAACGGAAAATGAGCGTCACAGAGCTTTCGGAGAAAGTGGGCATTACGATGGCGAATCTGTCGATTCTGAAGAACGGGAAGGCCAAGGCCATACGCTTCTCCACGTTGGAGGCGATATGCAAGGCGCTGGATTGCCAACCTGGAGATATACTGGAGTATCGAGATGATGAAGAGTAACTCAAATTCGATTCAAAATAAGAGGGTGCCTCTAATTGGCGTACATTTGGGATATGCTCTGCAGCAGTTGGTTCGCTTTGGCTGGCAGCAAGCGTTGTCCTGCGTTTTTCCCGTTGTGATCTTCGCTTCACTGGCATTGACGCAGTGGATTCCTCTTCCTTGGCTGCCCCGCTATGATTGGCTTCTAATCATCTGCCTCGCCATGCAGGTCTGGATGGTTCGGTCTGGACTGGAAACCCGCGATGAATTAAAGGTGATTACTGTCTTCCACCTGATCGGCTTGGCGCTGGAACTGTTTAAGGTGCATATGGGGTCTTGGTCGTATCCGGAGGAGGGCTGGACGAAGGTTAACGGGGTTCCCCTCTACAGCGGATTTATGTATGCGAGCGTGGCTAGTTATCTGTGCCAGGCCTGGCGGCGCCTAAAGGTAGATCTCGTTCGCTTCCCTCCGCTCTGGCTGGTGGTTCCGCTTGCTGCCTCCATTTACCTGAACTTCTTCACCCATCATTATTGGATTGATGTTCGGTGGTGGCTTTCAGCACTGGTGTTGATCGTTTTCTGGCGGACTTGGGTTACCTATGAGGTTGGCGGTAAGCCTTACCGAATGCCGTTAACCCTTTCGTTTGTGCTGATCGGGTTCTTTATCTGGATTGCAGAGAATGTGGCCACCTTCTTTAGCGCCTGGAGGTACCCGAACCAAGCCGACGGCTGGCATCTCGTCCATCTTGGCAAGATCAGCTCTTGGTTGCTGCTGGTCATTATCAGTTTCTTGATCGTCGCAGCATTAAAGCGGGTAAAGGGACGACTTGGATAAGTTCAGTAAGCATCTACGCATGAATTGGGATATGAGCCGGCTAAAGCCAGCGCATATCCCAGTGCTGTCTTTATGTACCCCAGGGAAAACTTAACGCTGGCTGAATGTTCACTGCAAAAGCGGACCTTGTGCTAAACTAAGATAGAGAATTGAAGCCTGGCGGCAGAAGAAAGGAGTCCTTCCCTTGGGCAGAAAACAATCTTACTCCCATTCCGAATTATTAAACATTACGAAACGTTTGGTGTTAGAACATGGTTATGATGGGTTTAATCTTAAAATGCTCTCAGAGCACTTGCCAGGCGCTCGAAGCACAATCTATCAGTACTTTGCGAATAAAGATGAAATCGTTGCTGCATGCATGAAACGCGTGATTGCATCCATCGTTGATAAAGCCTCCGCCCTGGACGAGACTGACCCAATGCAGGCTCTTCAGGAGTTGCTGGGCATCTATCTCGAAGAATACCAGCTGCATCAGCTCTTAAACGATGCCTATAAAATCAAGACATCGAATTCCGATGTAGCGCGTCAGGATATCGAATATGTGGAGCAGGCCCACGAATTGCTCAAAGTTCAGCTGACCCGTCTGTTCCAGAGCGCCCAGCAAGAAGGCAAATTAAGAGACGATATCCCGCTTCCTGTCCATATCGGCGTTTTTTTCAACCTGATTAATACGCCAAATATGATGAACGTTCCAGTTCCCCAATGGAGCCAGATGTTATTTGACGTATGGATGGGAGGAGCCAAGAAGTAAGAGGGGTTTTTTCCATAAGTTTATTTTGACACACGTGTCAAAATAGTGTTTAATCAAAGAGAAGTTGTTAAGCTCGTACCAAATTCGACACACGTGTCAAAAATCAATGAGGAGTTGAACATCATGTTTCTAGCCATGAGAGAGATCATGCACAGCAAAATGAAATTTGCCATGATTGTCATTATTTTTGTGATGATGGCTTGGCTCGTATTCATCCTGTCCGGTTTGGGCAATGGCCTATCTTCGCTGGCGGCGTCAGCTTTCAAGAATATGCAGGCCGATTATGTTATTTTCGAGCAAGGGTCCCAGTCTTCCATGAGCAAGTCCCTGTTATCCGATCAATTGGTGGAAGAAGCTGAGAAGCTGCCAAATGTAAATGCAGCAGCTCCTATGGGGAGCACGATGGCCACCGCTCTGAAAGGGGACAGCTCCAAGAGTGATGATAAAGTGGATATCGCAATCTTGGGAATTCTGCCTGGCAGCTTCCTTGAACCGGAAGTGATTGAAGGCGATAAGCTGTCCGAGGATAACCTAACGGGTGTGATCGTAAATGACAACATGAAAGACGAGGGGTTCCAGCTTGGCGATACGTTTAAATTGGACGGATCCACCGTGTCATTAACGATTATCGGTTTTGTTGAGAATCAAACCTATAACCACCTTCCAGCCGTGTTTATCCCCATGCCGAAATGGCGGGAAATTGCCTTTGCTGCCCCAGGCTCCGACAAAGGCATTGAGGGGCCGGTTAACGCGATTATGCTGCAAGGACCGGATATTGATCCGGATACAATCAACAGCAAACTTGCAAATATCGACACTGTGACACGTGCCAAAGCGGTACAAGGCATGCCGGGCTACAAGGAAGAGAGTGGCACCATCTTAATGATGCTGGCCTTCTTATTCGTAATCTCAGCATTTGTGTTGGGCGTGTTCTTCTTCGTCATGACGATGCAGAAGACCAATCAATTTGGCATTATGAAGGCGATCGGTGCCAAAAATGGATTTTTAAGCAAAGCGATCGTGTCTCAAGTCTTTATCCTTTCCCTGGTTAGTATTGTTATCGGCATCCTTCTAGCCTACGGGACAGCGGCGATCATGCCAAAGGGCATGCCGTTTAATCTTGACACTAATCTTGTCGTCGTCTACTCGATTGTCCTTCTGGTCATTGCCGTGCTAAGTTCCTTAGTTTCGGTTCGTAAAATCACCAAAATCGATCCGCTTCAAGCACTCGGGAGGGTAGAGTAATGACAACAACAGGTTTGCAACTTACGAATGTATCGAAATATTATGGCGAGGGCAGCACTCGGGTCTGCGCGCTGGACAAGGTATCCATCACCGTGAAGCCGGGGGAATTCGTCGCTGTCGTCGGCCCTTCGGGATCGGGTAAAAGTACCTTCTTATCCATTGCTGGAGCGTTGCTTCAACCTTCTGAAGGTGAAGTTCACTTAAATGGACAACCTATTTCTAAGCTCTCGGATAAAGAGTTATCCAGTATCCGATTAAAGGAAATCGGGTTTATTATGCAGTCTTCGAACCTGGTGCCTTATCTCACCGTACTTGACCAGCTGCTGGTTGTGAAGAAGATGTCAGGGAAGATCCGCGCAGAGGATAAAGCCCTCGCGACGAAGCTGCTGGAGGAATTAGGGCTGGGTGCGAAGCTGAAGAGCTTCCCAGAGGAACTATCTGGCGGCGAGAAGCAACGTACCGCGATTGCACGTGCTCTGATGAATCAACCTAACGTGATATTGGCCGATGAGCCTACTGCCAGTCTGGATACTCGGCGTGCGCATGAAGTGGTCAACCTGATCGCGAATCAAGTGAAAACACGCGGGATTGCAGCTGTAATGGTCACTCACGATGAGCGCATGCTCGAATATTGCGATAAGGTGTATCGCATGGAGGATGGCAAACTGAAGCAAGCTACACAGGTGCATCTGGCACACTAAATTGGGCATAAGGAGGGGTGAAAATGATCGTCGTCACCAACCGAATTAAGGTAAGAACGGGAATGGGAGCGGTTATGGCTCCTGGCTTTACGGCCTCCGGTTCGCTGGATCAAACGAAGGGGCTTGTGAAAGTTGAAGTGCTTCTGGCGCAACACGCAGATCATGATGAGCTAAATGTGAACATGCATTGGGAATCCATGGACGATTTCACAGCGTGGAGAAACAGTGATAGCTTTAAAGAAGCCCATAAGCGTCCGGAACCAGGCACCCATGGGGAGGTCAAAGAATCCCCGATTCTCGAAAGCCAGCTGATCACCTACGAGGTCGCCTCACTGAAAGAAATCGCGAAATAGCCTTAAGACGCAAAACCAGCTCATTCAGATGGAATGGGCTGGTTTTATTACATAAAAAAACAAGCATCGCTAACGGATGCTCGTTAAGAAGAAAAATCAGAACGTTATTTCTAAACATATTTCTTGCTCTGCATACCCTTGTTATTTAACTGATAGTGATTGTAACTCAAGAGAAATCGCACATGATTTATTGCACGAAACTTGAATTTATAGGTTTTTCCTTTCTGTTTTCGCGCATTTTTCCTTGTCATCTTAATAATTTTCAATGTTTTCTTTCTTGGGTTTATCTTTCTTTTGGATTGTCTAACATGCGGTTTTCCCTTCCGTTTGCAGCGTTTCCGTTTCTTCCGAATGATAATAAAGCCTCGGGGGCCCCGCTCACCTTGTGGGCCAGGAACTCCTTGGGGCCCCTGTGGACCAGGTACACCCTGCATTCCCTGAGGGCCTCGCATACCGGGTTCCCCTTGTTGACCTTGCGACCCGGGCACCCCCTGAGGGCCTTGGGGGCCTTGCTCCCCTGGCAGACCTTGCGGGCCTTGTTCTCCTTGTGGCCCTTGGGGACCTTGAGCCCCTGGCAGACCTTGCGGACCCGGTTCGCCCTGGGGCCCTTGAGGACCGGGTGGACCGGGAACCGGTGAGAAAGTACCCAGTTTGGTGACAAATGCGTCTTGATCCCCCATAAGGGAGGTTTGAAAAGCTCCAGGACTCGTCGGGAAATTAACAGACGAAGTAGCGCCGGTTACGTAAATATTAAACGAGCTATCTACGGCAACTCCATTCCCCGCATCTCTTAAGCTTCCCCCTAAATAGGTAGAATAGACGAGCGCATTGCCAGCCGTATTGAATACTGTCACAAAGGCATCCTCCGTGCCGCCGAATATACTTTGAAAGGCCCCTGGAGTTATTGGAAAATCAGCGGACTCTGTTGAACCTACTACGTAGGCATTACCTGCTGTGTCAACGACAATGTCTAAGCCTATATCGGAGTCTGTACCGCCCAAATAGCTCGAGTAAAGAAACGCCGTACCCGAAGCATTGAGCTTGGTCACAAAGGCATCCATTGAACCCCCAAGTACCGTCTGAAAAGCACCTGGCGTTGTCGGAAAATTCATGGAGCTTGTAGAGCCGGTGATATACACGTTTTCTTGTTGGTCAATCGCGATGGCATCCCCTGTTTCAAAATCGCTGCCGCCGATGTAAGTGGAAAATTCCAGTGTGGATCCCGTCGGATCGAACCTTGTAACAAAGGCATCTTCAATTCCTCCAAACGCGGGTTGAGCTGCGTTTGCCGTGACTGGAAAGTCATCCGAGAAAGTACTTCCGCTTACAATCGGATTCCCTAGCGCTGTAATGACAATTCCCGTGCCAAAATTAAAGGAGGATCCGCCCAGGTAGGTTGAAAAAACAAGCGCACTCCCAGCAGCGTTTAATTTAGTGACAAAGCCGTTAATGATTCCTGGTGCAGAGGTCTGAAATGCCCCGGGTGTGACCGGAAAGTCACTCGACGTGGTTACCCCTGTGACATAAGCATTACCTGAGGCATCAATCGCAATATCATTACCGGTCTCATCACCGCTCCCCTCCAGATAGGTAGAATAAATCAAGGATGACCCGGTTGCATCCAATTTGGTGACAAAGACGGAGTTGACCCCCAAAAATGTCGTTTGGAATGCCCCTGGCGTAACGGGGAAATCTGGTGATCGCGTCTCTCCTGTAATAAACACATTACCAGCCGCATCAATGGCAAGGCTCGTCGCTCTATCAAAGGCGCTGCCACCCAGATAAGTGGAGAAAACAAGTGCGGTACCTGTCTCATTCAGCTTGGTAATAAACGCATCTGTATCCCCGGCAAAGGTCTGACTAAAGGCACCTGGAGTGGTCGGAAAGTTGTCAGAAGAGGTGCTTCCAGCAACATACGCTTGGCCTGAGTCATCAACAACAATATGAAGTCCTGAGTCAATATTATCCCCGCCAAGATAAGTAGAGTAAATTAAGACCGGATCAATAATGATGGGATATTCGGGATGATAATCAGAGTCCACTTGGAAGCCAAAGCTATGGCAGCCTTGAGCATTGCTATGAAGAACAAACCGGCTTTCTACAGGCACTCGTTCACCATCAATATCCTGATAACTTACCGGTTTAGCTTCCTGCTTTACGCCTTGTCTCATATGGATCTGAAGATTCCCATCCCTATCTAGGGATAGGCTCTCTGCACCACGGTACGCCAAGCGAATCGAAGCGATATCCGCTGATGGATGGACCACAAGATCATATTTCAGCTTATTGCCGTCGCCTTTGAAGATCAGATCTATACCTGCCCATAAGTCACGATAGATGATTTCATGGTAGGTTGGCAGGTTTCTCCTCCACTGCCCGGGATCGTTCCCAACTAAATAATGAATCTTTCCCTCCGCAGGGTCACGGCCTTCCATGGTTACGTTCGCATTGGACTCGAGAAACTGTAGAACAAGCTCCTCGTATTTTCCGCCTCCTTTGCTTACAAATAATACTTCCATTGGAGCAAAGTAAATCGATAAGCCGGGCTTCTTCGTCTGAAACCCTGTCGCCGAAGATCCTTGTTCCGTATATTCCCAGAAGGTCAACGGCAACTTGCCGAAATCGTACGTCGCCTTTTGCTGTATGTCCTGAACAGCCGTCAAAGGCTTAACACCTCTTTTCTTGGGATATAAGTCTATACGCTCCAATGTATGAGCTAGTTCATAATCACGACTGGACAATTCCCTTGAGTAATTAGCATATTTTTCCTCTATACAATAGGGATAGTTTAAGAGCAATGTCTCCTAACAAAAAAAGAGGCTGTCCCGAAAGTTATCGTCTAGGATGACTTTGGGGAAGCCTCTTCTTGTCGTTCTTAACTTGACAGACATTGTAGCCCTATATACAGTAATAATAAAACTGTACCGTACAGTATTAAATAGAGCTTGGAAACTTATTCCGGAGATTGGGGGGACCGGTATGAAGAAAACAATGATAAGGGCAATCCCGGCATTCCTTATCATTCTGATGGTGATGGGAAGCTTACCAGGATTGTTCACGAAATATGAGGGCAAAGCGTATGCGGCAGAGAGCTTTGCCGGAGGGGCAGGAACGGCCAATGATCCTTACCAGATCGCAACTGCTGAACAGCTTAATGAGGTCAGAAACCATTCGACAGCAGGCAAATATTTCGTCCTAACAGCTGATATTGATCTTTCAAGTATGGGTAACTGGGTGCCAATCCCTAATTTTCAGGGGGTTTTTGACGGCAATGGTTATGTGATTTCGAAATTGTATATCTATTCAACTCAATACAATGTAGGTTTATTTGAAAGAACCACAGGGGCAACATTGAAGAACATTTGGCTAGAGGACATCAGTGTTCATCGTGACAGTGTAGGTAATGTAGGCGGTTTGGCAGGTTGGATTGACGGCGGCATCATTGAAAACAGTTATGCAAGGGGGACAGTGAGTGGTGCTGATTTTGACGGCGGCTTGGTAGGATATAATAAAGGTACCATTCGAAACAGCTATGCAGCGGTAAATACAAGTGGTGGGGGTTATGTAGGCGGCTTGGCGGCATATAACCATGGTGTCATTCAAAATAGTTTTGCAACGGGTGCAGTAAGTGGTTATACGTTTACAGGCGGTTTGACGGGATATAACTATGGTACGGTTCAAAACAGCTTCTATGACATCAATACGACTCGACAATCGGATTCAGGCAAAGGTATAGGCAAGTCAAACGAAGATATGAAATTGGCATCTACGTTTGCTGATTGGAATCATGTCATCTGGCGTATACAAGATGGTCAATATCCGGAAATCAGAAATATTCAGTTAACACCAGGCACGGATGCAGGAACAACGAAGCTGACGCAAGTTGAGAATGGAATGGAATTTTCGGTAGAGGCTTCATCATTCAATTCGATTACGAGTGCAGTATACGATAACATTCCGGTTAACGTGGGGGATAGAATTACGATTCAATTCGCCTCGCAACCAGAATTGGGTAGTGTAACCAAGACGGTCAGATATATCGACATCCAACCGGCAGAAGCACCTGCGGCCTTATTGGAACAGGGCTCAACGTCTGGTACGACGAAGTTGGTGGGCGTCTCCGATTTGATGGAGTATAGCGTTAACGCAGGCGAATATCAGGATATATCAGATACGTTCGTTGACAATATAGAAGTCGATGAAGGCGATCAGATATATGTTCGAATGAAGAAGACCCTGCTGCAACCCGCTTCGAAAGTGCGAATATTAAATGTAACATCAGCGGATATCAAGCCTGCGGCAACGATCAGCATAGCAGAGATTACTGGGGTGACGGTGCCGGCGAGGGGGCAGATTCCGGTTTCAACATTGCCGGGGACGTCTGAATATGCGGCAACGATCGAGTGGTCGCCGGCGAATAGCGTATTTAGGGCGAATACGGTCTACATCGCAACGATTACGGTTACGCCTAACATAGGATACACGTTAACGGGGGTTCCGGCGGATTCCTTTACGGTAGCAGGTGCGACATCGGTGACGAATGCGGTGAATTCGGGGGTGGTGACGGCTGTATTTCCGGCAACAGGGTCAGACCCGGTAAGTGACAACGGCGGCAGCAATGCACCTTCCGTAACTCCGGCAGATAATCCACCTCCAAGCGAAACTCCGGCAGATCCTGAGCCCGCAACAGAAGAGGATACGATTTATAATAAATACATTATTGATGAAGATGAACTCGTAGAGAGGCTTAAAATCAAAGCGGCAGAAGCGAAGGAAGCAAATGCGGAAAGCGAGTTTGCTGACACGAGGGAACATTGGGCTGTAAAGACCATTGAGATCTTCGACCGATTGAAGTTGATTACCGGTTATCCGGATGGCGTATTCAGGCCGAACAATGCGATCACACGGGCTGAGTTTGCAAGGATTCTAAATCGCGTGTTCCATATTCATAATAGAGACGGCAGCAATATAAGCATGGAATTGAAGGATATAGAGGGGAGCTGGGCTAAAGAGGATATTGAGAAGCTTGCGGCAGCGGGTGTAATAAGAGGCTATCCAGACGGTACGTTCAGGCCGAATCAGACGATCACGCGTGAAGAGATGGTGGTCATGATATCGTTTATTGTCAATCTGGACGTACTGGAGAAGGATACGATCAAAGGTCATTTCAATGATCTGGACGGTGCTTATGCAGCAGAGAAGATCATAGCGGAAGCACAGGCAGGTATCGTCAGCGGCAAAGGGGCGGGAAGATTCGAACCGAAGAGCCGTGCCACGCGCGCAGAAGCGTTGCGGATAATCTTGAACGCGCTGCAGCTTCACCCAGAGCTCAAGAAATCGTTAGATTCGCTTCTCTGACCCGTCATCTTCGTCCGTATACGTAGTGAGGGTCGAACAAACATTAGGCACATACGTATGACGGGAGACCGCTATAGACCGAAACAAACTGAGGATGGCGCAGGTTATTTCTGCGCCATCCTCATCTTTTAGTTAAGTACTTTGATTTCTCATGACGAGCTGTCTTCTACAAGTGATTATTATTCACTTATGGGACAACTCCTTCCTGTTATTAAAAACATAACAACGTACTCTATCGCTTAAAACGGATTTGTCGCAATAAAGCTGGCTGTTTTCACATAAACGCGTTGGCTGAGCTTCAATTGATTGACGATGAATTCCGCCAAATCTTCCGCTTGAATATATTTGGACTCATTGTTGTCCTTGATCAGATTCAAGTCCAGGGCCAAATCCGTTGCTACGGTACTTGGCGTTAGTGCCGATACCCGAATGTTGTTGCGGCGAACTTCTTGCGCAAGCGACTCGGTAAACCCGATCACCGCGAATTTTGAAGCGCTGTAGGCACTTGCGGTGGCTGCCCCGTTCAGGCCGTTCGTCGAAGAGATGTTGATGATGTCTCCGCTATTTTTTTCGACCATTTGGGGAAGTACAGCTCGTGTTACATAATAGGTACCCAATACATTGGTGTCGATCATGCCTTTCCATTCAGCCGGATCCATCTCCAACACCGTACCAAACGTGGCGATTCCCGCGTTATTGATTAGAATATCCGCAGCTCCCAGCTCGTTCTTCAGCTTCTCAACCGCCGTATCCACTTGTTCCTTCGAGGCGATGTCGGCTGCCGCGTAAGCGACCTTAACCCCCAGCCCTTCCAGTTCAGCAGCAACTTGCTTCAACGTCGACTCCGTTCTTGCCATTAATCCAATATGAACGCCTTCCTTCGCTAAGGCAACGGTGGTTGCTTTACCGATCCCCCGTGCTGCTCCGGTGATGATCGCAACTTTTCCTTTTAAGGATTGTGCCATTTTCTTTTGGCTCCTCTCTTTGTTTGGTCTTCACTCCTCCCTTATTATACTGCACTTAGACAGGCAAACGTAAATGCGAAGAAGCACAGTTGACTTAAACTAAGGTTTAAGTCGTATCATATGGGTTGTCGACAAGAATTCCTTAAGATTAGGAGGCCTCCATGATGAAGTACTATACCATTGGCGAAGCTGCAGCCATGTATCATATACCAGAGTCCACCTTGCGCTTTTATGAGAAAAAAGGTCTTCTCCCGTTTATCAAACGGGACGAGGCCGGCAGACGATTATTTTCGGAACGTCAATTGGCGTTGCTTCAAATCGTCACCTGCCTCAAGAATACTAATATGCCCATCAACCAGATTAAGCAATATATGGACTGGGTTGTAGAGGGAGATTCTACAGTAGAGAACCGACTCGACATGCTATTGAAGCATAAGCAAAATGTGCTCGATGAAATCGTGCTAATGCAGGAACACCTGAAAGAGATTGATTATAAAATCGATCTTTATCAAAAACAACTACGAGGTGAAGAGAACCAATGAAACTTTCTGGAAATACGATCTTGATTACTGGCGGCGGCTCCGGGATCGGACTTGCCTTTGCAGAGAGATTTGTGCAAAGCGGTAATACGGTCATCGTTATCGGCAGGCGGGAAAGCGTGCTTGAGCAAGCTCGGAAGCGAGTTCCCGGTTTAATCACCCGGGTGTGCGACTTGGCCCAAGAAAGCGATCGTGTCGCCTTGTTGGATTGGGTAACAACCAACTATCCCGACGTGAACGTGCTGATTAATAACGCCGGGATTCAACTGCGCTACAACGTGCTCAAAGCGGATGTGAGAGACAACTGGCGCGAATACAGCAAGGAGATCACCACGAACCTCGATGCACCGGTTCATTTGTCCCTGTTGTTCGCTCCATATTTCGCGAAGAAAGAATCGGCAGCCATTGTGAACATCACTTCTGGTTTGGCGTATACTCCTTTTGCGATTGCACCAGTCTATTCCGCAACCAAGGCCGCGCTTCACTCTTTCACGATGAGCTTAAGACACCAGCTGTCTGCCACATCCGTTGAAGTGATTGAAGTTGCTCCTCCGGCAGTAAACACCGATTTGGGAGGAGGCGGCTTGCATACCCATGGGGAACCGCTGGATGCGTTCACGGAAGGTATTTTCCAAGGTTTAGCCGAAGGCAAGCAGGAAATTGGGTACGGTTCTTCGGTTGCCCGCCTGCGGATGTCCCGCGACGATATCGACAAATATACGGAACAGCTCTACCAAGCCACGAAAGATTCTATTGAGTAATGGAAATGGAGCGTAACAAGAAGAAGCCGCTTCGGGATGAAGCGAACTTGAAGCTCAAAAGGAGATTGCCTTCTCCACGGACAGCAAGCCAGCCGCCTCAAACTAAATGTAAATGCATCAAGGGACGCCCGCTCAGGCGCCCCTTTTTGTTTATTATGCGTGATCATTCTTTCTTAATTTGCTCTTGCAATTAATTGCTTGTCTCTCCGACCATGCAGAAGCATATAAATGACTAGTGACAGGAGGGCAAGGATCGCTAACCCGCCAAACAAGGAACTATAACCAATGATCGGTTCCACAATACCGAGAAGCGAAGGGCCAAAGCCAAGCCCTGCATCTAAGGCAATAAAGAAAGTGGATGTAGCCAGACCCGTACGTTCGGCGGGCGTAACACGAACCGCTATGGCTTGCGCGCCTGATTGCAGATTCCCAAATCCAGCGCCAATAATTGCTGCCGCGACCAATAGAATAGACCCAGAGTAGGCACCGCTAATTAAGACAAGGCCCCCTGCAAAGAGAATGAAGCATGGAACCATCACATAGTTCGATCCTCTGGTATCCATCAGACGGCCGCTGAATGGACGGGTTAACAAGATCGCTATGGCATAGACTAGGAAGAAGAAGCTCGATGCGGTGACAAGATCCCGTTCCTGGGCAAAGAAATTAATGAAAGATAGGATGGCCGCATAGCCAAAAGACATCAGGAAGGTCACAATGGCGATGGAAATCGCGTTCGGTTCAATATAGTGTTTAAAGCTGAAAGCCTGTTTGGGTTTCTCGGTTACCGTATGGGCTTTGGAGGTCGGTACTGCAGGTGCCTTCAGAATAAAACTAATGATGAACGCGACAACAGCCAATGCCAAACAGAACAAGAAGATGTTCGTGTAGGACGTATTCTGGCTCAGGGTGATCCCCAAAAATGGCCCAATGGCCGTACCCAGTGTACTGCTCATACTGAAGTAGCCAATCCCCTCACTCTTCCGGGAGATAGGGACAATTTGCGCAACCATCGTACCCGTAGCGGTGGATGCAATCCCGGCTGCCATTCCGTTCACTAGACGTATGATGAGAAACAGCCAGATCCCAGCATACACAACATAAAGTCCTGTCGTAATAATAAAGGCAATCAGGCCAATGACTAATACCTTTTTGGTACCAGCCGAGTTAATCACACGCCCTGTAAACAGGCGGCCGATCAAGGTTCCGACGATATAAATCCCGGTAGCAAGCCCGCCTTGACTGGCTGAAGCATGATATTCACTAACGACGAACGAGGCTGTCGTAACCATCAATAAGTAAAAGATTAGAATGACAAAGAAGTTAATCACCGAAACGGTAAGAAAATCTTTGGTCCATAGTTTCTCCTTAATTCCACTCACTGCCTTTCTCCCCAACTCTCTTGATTAGATTTTGTCGAATTCGATGGATGATGTTCAAAAACAATTGTTGCTCTTCCTCCGTGATGCCGGCCGTAATCTCTTTGTCTAAGGCATCAATAAAAACACGCACTTGTCTATATATAGCGCGGCCTTTCTCAGTTACATGGAGATGTTTCTTGCGCTTGTCTTCTCTGGAAATCTCAACACTCACATACCCTGCCTGTACAAGATCCTTGAGGATTCTTGTAACGTTCGGTTTTTCAATCGTTAGCCTTTGGGCCAAATCAGCAGCTGTTAAGGCCTCATCTTGAATCAACTCAACCAATACGATCCATTCCAAAGGTTGAATGCCATGTTCTCGCAATATTTCGTTGATTTGAACTGCGAGCGGTCTCATCATCAACCCAAGATCACGATATATTTGGGGTGGAGAATTCATCAAATCCCCCTTTCACCTCGAAAATCTCCAAATTAGTTATTAATGATAACTAAATTTTTGTGCATTTTCATCTTATTACATTAATTTTCATGTGTCAATGTATCATTTAACCAACAAACAGACCCAAGCCTGAAAGTTAGCTTGGGTCTGTTTTGATTTCGGATGTCGTATTTGCCTTTCCATTGCCGAGCGGCCTCAAGCAGATAACCCTACACCTTCCTCTGATACGGACACCGGCTTGACGAGTGCTTTCTTCTCCCAAGCCCGGCTTCTCCAGCGAAGCAGCATGATGAGTCCGCGCAGCCATTCATCCACCGCAAACGCAATCCATATGCCAAGGAGTCCTATCTCCAGGTGAACACCCAGCAGGTAAGCCAGCGGCACCGAGACGCCCCACATCGAGCATACGCCCATTAGAACGGGGAAGCGTGCATCCCCGGCGGCGCGGAGCGAATTAATGATTACCATATTGAAGGTCCGGCCGGGTTCAAGCACGATCGACAGCAGGAAGATGCTGGCTCCGGTTGCGATAATCGCAGGATCTTCGGTGAACAACCCGATGAGGTCATGTCGGAAGATCGAAGCCGTCCCCACAATGGCCAAGGTGAGCAGAAAGCTGATCCGTACGCTTTTCATCAATCGCTTGTAGGCGGCCTTCATCGCCCCTGCTCCAACCATTTGTCCGACGATAATCTCCGTCCCCGCCCCAATCGACGCGGCCAATGCCATAAAATAGTTGGAGATGTTCATCACATAAACATGCGTATTTAATGCAGTAATGCTAATCATATTAACGAAGCCCATGATCATCAGGTACTGCGATTGCCAAGCAAGATGCTCTCCCGCCGCAGGCAGCCCCACGCTTAGGATCTGCTTCGCATACGTCCCGTTCCAAGTCACGTAGTCTTTCCCGTGAATCGGAGCAGGAACCCGGCGATACAAGATGAAGAACAGAACAAGGATGCCGACAAACCGGCTGACGACGGTCGAGATCGCTGCACCGGTCACGCCCATTTCCGGAAATCCGAGGTTCCCGAAGATCAGCAGATAGTTGCCGGTCACGTGGAGAAGATTCACGCCCAGCGTCACATACATGACGCTTTTGGTGTTGCCGCTCGAACGAATAACCGACGATACGGCATAAGACAGCGCCTCGATCCACATAAAGCCGCCGATGATCTTCAGATAATGGCTGGCAATGCCAATTTGTTCCTCATTTAAGTTGAGCAGCCGCAGAAGCGGCTCGCCTAAGCCAACCAGAACGAGGCTGACGAAGATCCCGAAGATCAGGTTCATCGTAATGGCCAGCGCCGAGACGCGGCTTGCTTCTTTCTCTCGCCCAGCACCGATATACTGCGAAACGGCCACACTCGTTCCGATGCCCACAAATCCAAACATCAGAATACAGAAATAGATAATCTCATTCGCTAAGCCCACCGCGCCGGTTGCCGTATCGGAAATGCGGCTCAGCATAAACACGTCAACGGTGCCCAGCATCATCCGTAACACCGAATCGATAAAGATCGGCCAAGTTACAGCGAATAGGCTAAGTTTCTTCCATGATGGTATACGTTCAGTTAGTGTCACGTTTTTACGAGCTCCTACTAGGTAATTTGCTTTGACGCCTTCCCTAGTGTAGCTCGCGATCAATGATTCGTCTATGGGAAAAATTATGTTTAACGAAGCTTGCCAAAAGAATAAAGGCGCCCATTGGGGCGCCTACTCCTTAGGATTCTTCCACATACTTCTTGAAATTATCCATAATCGCTTGCCAGCCGGCTTGTTGGAATTCGACCGGATGCGTGTTCTCCGCATCAAACGTCTCAACGACCTTCGTCCCTTGGCCTTCGGCAGCGAAGGTGATCTCCACTCGTCTTCCATCCCCCATCGTATAGGAGATGAACTCATGCGTTTTCACGTCATCGTACACACCGCCAAAATCAAAGCCTTCACTGCCATCCTTCGCTTCCATCCGAGTCAGAAACTTCCCGCCGGGGCGCAAGTCATTCTCCGCTCTTGGCGAATGCCAATCCTCGGATGCTTGATTCCACTTCGTAATGTGCTGAGGTTCCGTCCAGCAGCTCCACACCTTTTCTACCGGGGCTTGAATGACCGTTTGTACAGTAACTTTGGTTGGTTGATTCGTTTCCATTTTACAAAGGCACCTCTTTCAAATAGGATTGTTTTTTGACTTTACATTCCTATAGACGTAATGCAAATTCGAAATTCATCGGTCGATTTGCTCCGGCAGCCCTAAACGCAAAAATAATTTCGTATTAATAAAATTCTGCACATGCAAAATATGATCTTCTTTCGTTTCAAGGACATGAATCCCCCAAGGCACCAGGTGATCCCCTTCTCGGCTTGGCATGTACTGCGCAAGCGCCGGGTACCCTCCGTTAACCTTTACCGGTATAAACCGAGAACCTTCGCAATGCCACCGGGTAAGCGAGAAGAATTTCGCCAAATCCTCTCGGCCGCGAATCCACATCGGGAATGGCGGCATGGACATGCAGCCTTCCTCATGGAATAAGGCGACCAGCCGGTCGATATCAAATTGCTCGAAGGCATCTACATAACGCGACAGCAGCTCCGCGTCCGGCTCGCCTTCCATGCGGCTGAGCTCATCGGAACGAAGCTGGGTCCGGTTCATCGTCTCCCTTGCTCTTTGCAACGCACTGTTCACGGCTGCCGCCGACATCCCCAACGTCTCCGCGATTTGCTTGGATGACCAATCAAAGACATCCTTTAAAATCAATACGGCTCGTTGTCGGGGAGGCAAAGTCTGCAAAAGCGCAATGAAGCAGAGTTGCAAGGTATCCTTGCGGATGAGCGCCTCCTCGGGATTCCCCCCAAAATCAGGGGCCAGCCATATCCAGGCGGAATCGGGTAACGTCTCCCGAGGTTCCACGATCGAGCTCGCCGGTTCAGACAGGTCGATGGGAAGCACCCGGCGTTTCGCTTGCCTTAGTTTATCCAAACAGAGGTTGGAAGCGATCCGATAGATCCATGTCTTCGGCGAGGAATCCTGCCGGAACGAGCTCCAGCTCTGCCACACGCGAATAAAAATCTCCTGAACCGCATCGTCCGCGTCATCGATCGATCCTAACATACGGTAGCAGAACGCGGTAAGCTCCGGCTTCATTTTTTCCAATAACTGCAGGTCCAGGGGGGTTCCGTTCATATAAGCCTCCTTACAGGAAAAAATAGGGGATCTCATTTACATTTGCCCGACGGACCATACGTCCTCTTCGCTCTTGTAGCGCAACTGCTCTAACGTATATTCAGCCAAACTCGCCATATACTGCTCAATTACGGTCACAGCATCCGGTTTCGGCATTCAATTTCCTCCCTTGTCGTCATTCGATTCCGATTCGAAATCGATTCGCCCAGGACGCCTTGGTGACAGGAAAAATCCGGAAGATACCTCTATTATATTCTATTTCTCCTATGGAATCCCTTTCAGAGGAAGGTTCTTTTATTTAAAATTTTTAGCACTTGCTTGCCTCCCTAAAAAAAGAGCACCCTACCCGAAATCTGGTGCCTACTCATCAGATGACCGGATTGTTAGAATGAAAGCGTTCTCCTATGTAAGGATTTTCCTAGTGTGCACAGGTTAGGAGAATGAGGACAATAAAGGGAGGGTATTTATGAAACGGACTCACTTTGCAGAAAGGCGGCTTGCTCGAGGTGTATTCAGCATGCTCCTGGCGGTCATCATGGCAGTTGGCATCGGTTTTGTGCCGACACCGGCTCAGGCAGCCGAGACCACCATTACATCGATGAGCTACTTCTCACCCGCAGACGGGCCGGTCATCACCAAGTCGGGAGTTGGACAAGCGAGCTACGGCTTTGTGATGCCTATTTTTAATGGCGGTTCGGCAACCTGGAACGATGTCGTGCAAGATTTAGGCGTTAAGGTGAAAGTGAACGGCAACTGGGTCGACATCGACAGCGTCAGCAGCTTTGTCTACAACCAGAACTGGGGCCACTGGTATGACAGCGGCTTTACCGGATATTGGTTCGTCCTTTCCGCAACCACAGAGATTCAGCTCTACTCCAAGGCAAACGGGGTTACCCTTAACTACACTCTCGTCTTCCAAAATATCAACACCACCACAATCACATCAATGACACCTACGCAAGGTCCGGTTATTACCGCTGGTTTTACAGGCGGGGCAGGCTTCACCTATCCCGTGTTCAACAACGATCCATCGATTCCTTATGCTGCGGTTGCCGACGACTTGAAGGTGTATGTGAAGCCGGTGAACAGCAGCACCTGGATCGACATCGACAACAATCCGGCCAGCGGCTGGATCTATGATCAGAACTTCGGCCAATTCACCGATGGCGGCGGCGGCTACTGGTTTAACGTCACGGAGTCCATCAACGTGAAATTGGAATCGAAAACTTCATCAGCGAGCCTCGTGTATACGATTATTTTTAATGAACCGGTAAGAAATTCGTACACTCTAACGCCTTATGAGGGAACGACGTTCACCGCAAATGAAAGCGGCGCCATTGGTCTGCCCCTGCCGAAAATTGACGGAGGCGCTCCCATTGCCTCGGAACTGGAGAACTTCGTGTATCAGATCAACATCAACGGTCAGTGGGTAGATCTGGCGGATTCCAGTCAAAGCGGGTTCGTCTATTCCGCGAATGGTTACAATCACCTGTCCAGCGCGAACCAATGGGGCTATTGGGCTGACTACATCTATGGCCTGTGGTTCCAGCCGATCCAACAGGATATGCAAATCCGTATCGGCTATCCTTTAAATGGGCAAAAGGGCGGTAACGTGGGCAACAACTACGTCACTTACACCTTTATCGGTAATCCTAACGCCCCGCGGCCGGATGATTCCGATCAAGAGGATATCCCGCTGAGTACGCCAAGCAATCCGAACATCGACGGGTTGACCCTCATCTGGCAGGACGAATTTGACGGGACTCAGCTGGATCTAAGCAAATGGAATTATGAACAGGGATACTACCTGAATGACGATCCGGGCACTTGGGGCTGGGGCAACGCGGAGCTGCAGCATTATACGGACAGTCCGCAAAATGTCTTCGTTCAGGACGGCAAGTTAAATATCCGGGCGCTGAACGATCCCAAATCGTTCCCGCAGGATCCTAGTCGTTATGCACAATACTCGTCCGGTAAAGTGAACACTAAAGATCACTTCTCGTTAAAATATGGCCGAGTCGATTTCCGCGCGAAGCTACCTACGGGGAACGGCATTTGGCCGGCGCTGTGGATGCTGCCGCAGGATCAAGCCTACGGCACTTGGGCCGCTTCCGGTGAGATCGATGTTATGGAAGCTCGCGGTCGTCTGCCCGGCAAGTCTTCCGGCGCGATTCACTTCGGCGGACAATGGCCGGCCAATACCCATCTCTCGGGTGAATACAACTTCCCATCCGGGCAAACGATCGCCAATGACTTCCATGTCTACTCCGTCGTTTGGGAAGAGGACAACATTAAATGGTATGTAGACGGCAAGTTCTTCTTTAAGGCCACCCGGGATCAATGGTATTCCACGGCTGCGCCAAACAACCCGAATGCACCTTTTGATCAGCCGTTCTATCTCATCATGAACCTGGCGATCGGCGGTAACTTCGACGGCGGCATCGCCCCAGGACCTGGTGATATCCCGGCCACGATGCAAGTCGATTATGTGCGTGTCTATAAGGACAACGGCAATGGCGGCGGCGGTCAAAATCCCGGGAACCCGGGAGATCCGGGCACGCCCTCCACGATTGTGATCGGCGATCAAGTGAAGGGACTGAAGAAAACCGGCGATAACCTGTTATTCTACGTCAACGGCGCGACTTTTGCGGATCTGCACTATAAAATCAATAACGGTGTGCAGCTCAATGTCGCCATGACCCCGGTGGGGAACGGCAACTATACCTATGCGGTGAACAACCTAAGCCAAGGCGATGTGGTGGAGTACTTCTTCACCTATAACCCCGGGCAAGGGGCGCTCGATACCCCATGGCAAACCTACATTCACGGGGTTACTCAAGGAACGCCGGAATAACATATGAAAGATAGAAAGGCCGTTCCATATTGGACGGCCTTTCTGTCACCTTATTTAATATATGTTATGTCATCCCTCGGGGCAAACCGCTCATTATTGAAGGGCACCGCCGCTAACTAACAGACGTTGACCACTCACATAGGAAGATAAGTCACTGGCAAAAAATTCAGCTACATTGGCCACATCGTCCAACGTGCCTAATCGCCGCATAGGATGGGCTTGGATAAGAGCATCTCTAAGTTGTGCTCGATCTCCCGGGTTTGTCCATAATCCCGCACCCTCGATAACCGTTGGTACGATCGTATTCACAGTGACCCCTCGGTATCCGATTTCCTTCGCCAGCGCCTCGACGAGATACATCGGTGCTACCTTGCTGCTGCCATATAAGGAGTACCCAGCCATAGCACTAGTGGTTGTGCTTGATGAAACATAGATGATGCGTCCGTTATCTGCTACGTGTTTGGCCGCTTCTTGAATGGTAAAGAATGCACCCTTGGTGTTGACTTGAAATAATCTGTCAAATTGTTCTTCCGTAATATCAACTGTCGGGATGTTTACAAGCTCTATACCGGCGTTCGCAACGACAATATCAATTTTCCCTAATTCCTGGAGTGCGATTTGGAACATTTTCCGGACCTCGGCTACTTGGCTGATATCAGCTTGAATAGCAATCGCCTTCACTCCGTATGCTTGCAAGCTGGAAACGGTAGCTTCTGCGGCAGCCTTATCACTCGTATAATTTACGGCAATATCGGCCCCTAAAGACGCATATCTTTCTGCGATGGCTTTACCGATTCCTCGTCCAGATCCGGTTATCAATGCGACTTTGTTTCTTAGGTTGGTCAAGAAATGCGCCCCCTTCTGAGATTAAAGAGACATGCCTCCTGAAACCTCAATACGTTGAGCATTAACCCAACGGTTCTCGTCGGACAGCAACGAAGCGATAGCCCCTGCAACGTCCTCTGGTTCCCCGACACGACCGAGCGCCGTCATTCCCCCGATCAGCTTCTTGAGATCATCATTCGTGCGGAGTCCGCTAAAATCTGTAGCGATCGCACCCGGCGCAACAACGTTGGCGGTGATTCCACGTGGTCCCAACTCTTTGGCCAAATACTTAGTGAGAACCTCAATAGCACCTTTCACGGATGCGTAAGCACCACTCTCCGGAACCGCAAAGCGTGTAAGTCCAGTGGAGATGTTTACAATCCGACCGCCATCATTGATAAGCGGCAACAGTTTCTGTGTCAGGAAGAAGACTCCCTTGAAGTGTACTTCGTACAAACGATCCAACTCTTCCTCTGTTGTCTTCTCGAATGAGTTATGGTGAGAGATCCCCGCGTTGTTTACGAGGTAGTCAAATTTGGTAGCGCCCATTTCTTTTAGCGCATCTTGTACATTTTGTACAAAAGCGTCAAAAGTACGGACATTGCTTGCATCAAGTTGTAGGGCGATTGCCTTACGTCCGGTTTCTCGGATCTCGGAGACAACTTTCTCTGCTTCTTCTTGATTAGAACGATATGTGAAGATTGAATCGACACCATGGTTTGCAAGGGCTAAAACAGTACTTCTGCCAATACCCCGACTTCCCCCTGTGACGATAGCAATCTTTGGATTGGTTTGTGTCATTGTGCATTCTCTCCATTCTTCATTGGATTCACCAGATAGTTTATCCAGTATCACTAGTCATCATCCTAGTAGGCGACACTACATTAACTAACTGGTTGGTTATATAATAATACTAATTAACTAGTTAGTCAACTGTGTTTTTATGATATAATAAATCCTAAATCCAGGCTTCAATAAGGAGGGGCACCCATTGAGAAACGCTGAGGCAACAAGAGAGAGGATCATGGAGGCTGCTTTGGATGAGTTCTCTGCCTATGGTATTGCTGGAGCACGTGTTGACCGCATTGCTAAAAACGCGGGTTGCAATAAGAATTTAATTTACGTTTACTTTGAGAATAAAGAAACGCTATTTACAACCGTCCTCGAGAGACACTTAACACGTGTTTATGAGGAAATTGATTTCACGCCCGAGGATCTTGCGGGTTATGCCAAAAGAGTATTCGATTGGGCGATGACAAATCCACAAATTGTAAGGTTAATGTCATGGTATAGTTTAGAGCGGAAAGAAGACACGCTATCCGAGCGCGCCTCCGTGCGTGACAAGAAAATCAAAGCGATCATGAATGCACAAAACGAAGGTCTGGTGGGAAAGACATTCACTCCCGGCTTTCTTTTGACTGCCATCATGGCTTTAGCAACTGCCTGGACGCCAACTCATCCTTTCGGGCCTTCGCACGACCCGAATGCTGTGAACTTTCCGACGGAAACGAAGGAGGCTATTGCTAAGGCCGTTCGTCTGATTGCTAAAGGTGAATAAGTTGATATTCTGCTTCACAACCACCAGCAATTAGGGCCCCCGATTGGGGGCTTTTTTTATGACCGTTTTGCATCCGTACGAAGTTCGTTGAATACAATAACTCGGATTGAGGGTGTTGAATCTGGACAGAAAGGATGTCACTTCCGTGGAATTTCTGTTGAAAGCCATCTACCGAGAATATATCAGCAGTTTGAATAAACGGGACTTGTCACAACTGGGCCGATTTGTGCATGAGGATGTTCGCTATAATGAGCAGCCAATCGGCTTAGCCGGTTACCGCCAAATGCTGGAGGGCGATTACCGAGATATTCCGGATCTCTATTTTAATATCGATATTCTCGTTTGTGAGCCGCCCTATCTTTCGAGCCGCTTACGCTTTGATGTCACACCTAAGGGGCAATTTATGGGTTTGCCGATCAATGGACGAAGCGTGTTGTTTTATGAAAATGTCATTTACAAGTATGAAGGCGGAAAAATCAAGCAAGTGTGGTCCGTCATCGACAAAGCCGCGATTGAAGCCCAAATTTCTTGATTTCGCCCGGTGTTGCATCAAGAAGAAAAGGCCGCTCAACGTTGAACGGCCCTCCTGTCAGCTATATGAATACTCGCCCTTAATCACGAAGAACGAGCCCCGGATCGTACCGGCCAATTTCGACTTCTGCCGGGCAAATTTGAACTTCTTCTCCTCCAGCTCCTTCGGAACCTCCATGCCTTCAGACAGCTTAAAGCCCACGGCCCGTTTCTTTGGATCGTCCAGGGTGTACATGACGTTAACCCCTAAGCCGTCCTCGTAGAAGACGAACGCCCACCGGATGTTTTCCACCTGAAAAAACGACGTTTCTAACGGCTTTGCCGAGAACTCGATCCCCCGTTCTTCTTTTAAGATTCGGTTCACGTAATCCAGGGTTTCCTGGCTTTCGCTGGCTGGCTCAACCGTAAACACATGCTTATATTTGTTCATAAAATAACGCGCCTCATTGGCTCGCAGTCCGGCTAATGCCTCTGCTACAGGAGAGGATTCTAAACCGACAGTAGATACATTTTTGAAATCAACGACATAGGACATGCTTGCCCCTCCTCTTCTTCTCTATTTCCTTACGACAGGGATCCACATTTCTCCCGCGACGCGGCCATTCGCTTGTTCCATCAAGACGGCGGTGTTAGGCCCGCCAACATAAGCAACTTGATTCAGTTCCGGCAGAACTTGGCCAAAAGCGATCCCCGCCAGCTGATTACTTAGTTCATCCGGCGCGGTGCCTTCCCCTTTGACAATTACGTACTCTCCCTTCGGGAACTGAATGACCCGGGAGCCTTCGGCATTCGGCAGCGTTTCACGGCTAAGTACGCCAACGTAATACATCATCTTGTTATTAACCGCTTCGTTGACGGTAAAGACATAATCGTTCTCCGCAATCGCTTTGAGTTGGTTGAGTCGACCGTCCTCAGTGACGGCTTGCCAGAAACTCGATTTTTCCTGATTGATGCCGGCAAAATCCGTGTAATGACTTTTTAATTCTGTGCCCAGACCAAAGACCGTAAAGCTGTCCTTCTCTTCCAAAACATAATTCGCCATGTTTTAAAACCTACTCTCTTTTTAAATTTGTTTTCTGTTCTTGATGGGTTTATCATAACTTTAAATCATGTCAAAAAATGAACCTGTTTAGGAGTCACGATGAAAAAAGTTGAACGGATTAACACCATCATGCGTTATATCAACAATCGGTCCCACTTTACCATTACAGAAATTATGCAGGAATTTAACATCTCCCGCTCGACGGCGATCCGAGACATCCGCGAAATCGAAGCTTTAGGAATGCCGCTCGTTGCTGAGGTTGGACGGGACGGCGGTTATTCGGTGATGCACAACTCGATCCTGCCTGCCGTGCGGTTTACGGATAACGAGGTCAAAGCGCTGTTCATCGCCTTCATGGCCACCAGAAACGCCCAGCTTCCGTATCTCAAGAGTCGCCAATCCTTAGCCGAAAAATTGCTGGGGCTGATCTCGAAAAACCAACAGGACGATCTCCTGCTCCTGGATGAAATCCTGCTCTTTGAAGGGACCAACCCGCATAATCCCGATCTATTGGAGCTTTCGGACCTTCCCCATCCAATACTGGAGAAGCTGATTCAACACCTGCTCATCGACAGCTATTTATGGATTACCCTGGAAGAAGGCGATGGAATCAACTCGTATCCGGTTTTTCTGTTGCACCTTTATCGTGAGAGAAGTCTGTGGTGGATGGAAGTATTGGATTTACAGGAAGAGAAGAAACGAATGTTCTCCGTCGACCAGCTTACTCAAGTCGAGCTCTACTCTCCCAAGAAACGAATGAGCCGAAAGAAAATTCTGGAGCTCCTTGGCAAGCAAGAGGAAGCATACAACCTGATCCTGGAACTCGGCCCTCATGCCATTGCCCAGTACAAAAAATATCATCCCTTAAAAGCATTCATTTCCTATACCAATCCGTATCAAACCACCGCCATGCTGAAGATGGTTGTCCAAGTCAACGAACCCGAGGAACTCTCCGAGACGATTCATTGGCTGCTGTTCCTGGGGGAAGATTTGAAGTTCCGAAAAGTGCCGAAGGAAGTCTTGGAAGGATTGCACAAGAGAGGCAAAGAGATGGAGAAGCTGAACTTCTAAAAGCGCTCAAAGCAATCGTAATTGCGCTGACGATAGATTAAACCGTCCTGAAATTCAAATACACAGCAAAAATAAGCTTTAAGGGGCTGCCCGGTTTTAAAGGGGCCGACGTCGGCGCCAACTTCGGCTGTCCAGACCACTTCTGTGATCAACGTATCCTCCAGTTCGTACGCGCGCTGAATATCGTAGTTCTGGGAAGCCAGAAGCTTAGCCCCGCCCGGCATCCGTTGAAATAGGGTTTGCCAATCACTGACCGTGAGTTGGGCCGTCAACAGATTCGGATACTCCGTTTGTTCAATGTCCGGGTGAAGAATCCCGACATAATCGGCTTCTGCCGTTCGGAATTGCTCGGTTAAACGAAAGTACTGTTTCACAACATCCAACTTCATTGGCGTCCCAACCTTTCCCCATGGATCTCGAAATGAGCCTAATGTGTTACAGCTTCATTTTACAGTAAAGGACAAATCAGGGGATAGAGGGAATTGGATGGAATCAGTCTTCTTTATCTGCATTCGAGGGTATTGCAAATCAGGCAAGATTGGGTTACTCTCCCGATCCTGCCTTTTTTAGCGCATGAGACGGGTTCGTTATGACTAAATATCGAATATGGAAGCGGCCAATGCCTTCGGGTGTCGACAGCATCCTGACGATGCGATGGGCTAAAAACAAAGCCCTCAAAAAGCGGCAAGGAGGTCACGGGATGAAGATACTGGATAACCGATTGAATCCACCACGGCAGCCGGGGTTAATCTTGGCGTGCGTGTGCGCCTGTACCGTCCTAGTCGTGGGCCTGGTCGCCGCCACCAATCTGGCTGTACCCATCCTCGCCTCCAGCAGCCTGCATCCGAGTTCATCCGAGCTGCTCTGGATCGTTGATATTTATGTCATCTTATTCGCGTGCCTCGTGATCCCGGGCGGCGCAGCCGGTGATCGATTTGGGCGTAAGGGCATTCTGATCGCCGGGCTTGTCACCTTTGCAGTCGGCGCGTCGATTTCCGCCGCTTCGGCCAATGTGACCAGCCTGCTGCTGGGACGTGCGATTACTGGGGTTGGTGCCGCGCTGGTGCTCCCCAACTGCGTTGGGGTGCTGGTACACGCAACCGCACCGGACCGGCGCGTCCACGGGCTCGCCATCTGGGGGATGACCACGGGCTTGGGGGGACTTGTGGGCAATATCGCCGGAGGAGCCTTGCTGGCTGCCGGATCATGGAGGGCTCTGTTCTGGGGCATCGTGCCGTTCGCGCTTCTTCTCGCGCTATGGACGTCCCTTGCCGTTCAACGAAGCGAGCGCAGCCCTCGCGGTCTAGATCCCGCCGGCACCATTTTACTTGTCGCCGCGATGGTCGCTCTCCTGATCGGCATCATTGGGGGGCCGGAATACGGCTGGAACAGCTCGGTGGTCATTACCGCATTTACGTTCAGTGTGATCCTCGGCGCGATCTGGGTCGCGGTTGAGCTAAAAGTCCGTCACCCTGTGCTGGATCCCCGTCTGTTCCGGATCCTCCTGCTCAGCACTGCCAGCCTAGGGATGCTCGTGCTGTTCTTCGGCAGCTTCGGTCTGTTCTATCTCAATGCCTCCCTTCTGCAGTATGGACGCGGGTATTCCGTACTCCAAGCGGGATTTGCCATCGTTCCCATCTCCATCCCCATGATGTTCGGAACACGATTCGTTCCCGATCTGGTGAAGCGTATCGGCATCCCTGCAACGCTGTCGGCAGCCTTCCTTGCCGTCAGCATTGGCTTATTCGGCTTGGCGTCGGCCGTCTACCAGCCTTATCTCGCTTACGCGGCTTGGTTGGTCCTGATCGGGGTCGGCATTGCCCTTGCGCTGCCCTGCTTGACCGCAGAGATTACGTCGGCCTTGCCCGCAGAGCAGGCTGGCGTCGCCGGGGGGCTTCAATCGGCGACCCGGGAACTTGGAAGCGCCCTTGGCGTCGCGATCGTGGGTACGGTACTCACTGAATCCTTTACCCGGCATCTTCCAGTAAATTTTCAGCAACATGCCGTCCCCCATACAGTTGCAGATGCGATTGCAGCAGCCCCTAATCAACAAGCCGCCATCATCAGCGCCTTCGTCTCGGGAGCTCAATCCGCGCTGCATGTCGCTAGTATCATTACGTTCCTCATCGGCATTCTTGTCGTGGCGGCAACCTTTCGAGCCAGCCGTCACTTGCCCGATCAGGGCCTAAATGCAGCAGGTTCAACGACCGCTCCCAACAGATAGCACATACTGTCCCACAGGAGACCCCCAAAATCAAATCGCCGTCCAGATCCAAGCAGGATCGGGGACGGCGATTTTTTTTCAACAAGGCTCCAATGATCTGGTCAAGATGAAACCTATCTTACAGTTAAGGTCTGCCATCTTATGATATACTATATTTTCCGTATCCAGTTGAAAATGGCTGATTCGGGGTATTCTTATATAGTGATTGCCGCTTAGGGAGGAAATGACAGCATGACGGATTTAAACAAACAGCAAGTTGTGGAGAGTGTTCCGCAACGAGGATTTTTTGGACATCCCAAGGGATTGTTCACTTTGTTCTTCACAGAGTTTTGGGAGCGATTTTCCTATTATGGCATGAAGGCCATTCTAACCTACTACATGTATTACGAATTAAGTCGAGGCGGACTTGGCATGGAGGAGAGCGTGGCCCTTGCCATTATGTCCATCTACGGCTCCCTGGTGTACATGTCCGGTATTATTGGCGGTTGGTTCGCAGATCGGATCTTCGGGGAGTCGAGAGCCATATTTTACGGCGGCATCCTCATTATGCTGGGACACATCGCCTTGGCGATCCCGGGAAGCGTCCCGTTGTTCTTTGTATCCATGGTGCTTATCGTCTTGGGGACAGGCCTACTGAAGCCTAACGTATCGAGTGTGGTCGGGGAGCTTTACAGTGAACATGACCCGCGCCGGGATGCAGGATTTAGCATCTTCTATATGGGGATCAACCTGGGGGCGTTTATCGCTCCGCTGATCGTAGGCACCGTCGGTCTGGATTACAATTTCCACCTAGGCTTCGGCATTGCCGCCGTGGGGATGTTCCTGGGGCTTGCTATTTTTGCCTTCACGCGTAAAAAAAATCTCGGCCTCGCCGGCACGATCGTACCTAGCCGGCTTTCACCGGCGGAACGCAAGAAAGTATTCCTGCAAATCGGCCTCGGTGTATTGCTTCTTGCGGTGATTGTCGCTATTACCATCCCGCTGGGTTGGCTAACCTTCGAATCGTTTATCGTGATCGTTGGCATCCTGGGGCTCTTGATCCCTACTGCCTATTTTGTAGTCATGTACCGCAGTCCACGCACAAGCAAGGTGGAGCGCTCCAGATTGATCGCGTATATTCCGCTGTTTATTGCGGCGATCATGTTCTGGGCGATTCAAGAACAAGGCTCGACTATCCTGGCGAACTATGCTGATAAGCGGACGCAGTTGGATTATGCCGGATTTCATATTTCACCGGCTTGGTTCCAATCCTTAAACCCTTTATTTATTATTACACTGGCCCCGGTCTTTGCCTGGTTCTGGCTCAAGTTGGGCAAGCGGCAACCTTCGATTCCGAAGAAATTCGCGTTGGGCTTATTGTTCGCCGGCTTATCTTTCCTGGTGATTCTGTTGCCGGCTTACTTTGGCGGCGAGGACTCCTTGGTGAATCCGTTATGGCTCGTGCTGAGTTATTTCATCGTGGTGCTGGGAGAATTGTGCTTGTCTCCAGTAGGGCTGTCGGCGACCACCAAATTGGCTCCTTCTGCCTTCTCTTCTCAGACCATGAGCTTATGGTTCTTGGCCAGTGCGGCGGCCCAAGCGATTAATGCGCAAGTGGTGAAATTCTATTCGCCGGCCACCGAAATGGCGTACTTCGGGGTCATTGGAGGAATCGCGATTGTCCTCGGCATCCTTCTCCTCGCCCTCTCTTCGAAAATTCAGGGGTTTATGAAGGGAATCCATTAACTCAGGGATTGGAGTTATAGGAGGAACATAAATGCATCCAAATCGCTTGGAGGAGCATTTGGCAAGGATGGCTTAATCGGAACTTCCTGAGGACATGATCATCCCCACACGGGAAGCAACATCTGCCATGTGGGGATGAAGGGGAGGTTTAAAGCAACTGGGCGATTTCCCATACGTAACCGTCCGGGTCGGCAAAACAAGCTGTCCGTCGCCCCCAGGGACGTGTGATCGGACCATTGAGCAATTTTACACCCTGCTGTTCGAGTTGAGTAGAAACCCGGTCAACGTCCGACACTTGGATCGTCAACAGAAATCGCGCCCCCTCTCCTGTCCGAGCCACCTGAGCCGGCTCAATCAATTCAGAGGCATTCTGTTGGTTTAAGAGATTGATGCAGGTGTTACCATAATCAAATACCACACAATCCGCGTCTTCATAATGAATCGCCAGCTGAAACGCCTCTTGATAAAACGTCTTCGACCGCTGTAAATCTGCTACAAACAAGGTGATTTCGGTAATTGGGTTCACCCCTCCCGATGTCTCCATGTTCCTCAGCTCCTCACGACTAGTATTCCTGCTACTCCTCTATTTAGACGTAATTCAACTGCATAACTCATCGGTCATTGGAGACGAGAAGGAGATAGGAGTTCGTCTTTTACGAAAAGAAGTTCTCCGACATTGATTTCATTTACCACCATCAGATTTAGACCGAGAGGGGGATAGGGACTATGTGATTGAGCGGCCGGCTCGCCTCCTGCATGAGCTCAACCTTCTCTTTCTCCCGCAGGTCTTGGATTCGAATTTGCTCGGAAGCTTTCGCATACTCCTCCCATACGAGAACGCTGTCCGCTTCTTCCCATACGGTCATATACTCGTTCTCGACTAAATGGTAGAGACGGCTTTTCTTGATCAAATTATAGGTGAAAAAGTCGTTGGCCGTAATCCGATGGTCGTCTTCATCCCGGTTATGCATGTAAGGTCCGGTCACGATATGTAGATCTACTTTATACGTATCGCTAAACAAAGGTTTCTTCGTAAACCGTACCTCGCACACCTGCTCCACAGGGCGATTTGCCTCTCGGCAAGCCTTGGCGATCGCGCTAAACACTTTGCAGTAATTATCGATCACGCGTTCGTTTTCACCGTATACCAATGGGAACCCGTCCATCCAGGGAGGGGAGATCAAAATTTTCAGGACAGCCCCTTGCTTGATGGCCTGCGACAAGCTGGGAGAAATTTTACTCGTCAGGATCAAGCGGTAGCCGGACACCCAGACTTCCCTGTCGCATGATTTCAACAGATGCTCCAACAGCTGCTGCTTATTAAAATGAAGATCATTGATGCCGAACTCGTGAATCCCTTCGAGGAGCTTGTCGTTTTCAAGGTTTTTATATTTCACATAAATATCCGAGACGAGTTGGAAGATCGAAGCGAGCAGCGAAGTAGCGCAAGCCAGCGCCAACTCCGGGACGAAGCGGCTCTCTCGCAGCGGTGAAACATAGATGAGGATGGACCCCGCCACGCTGACAGCTAACATAATAACGACATACACATTGTTGTGAAGCTTGTACGCCTGGAGCTTCTGCCAAATGGATCGTCTGCTATTCACGATGTTGGTCCCTCCTGTAGAGCCTTGCGATAATAGACTGTGTCCAGGCCCGGCCCCCGTCCATCTTGAATACGTTGGACTTCCCGCATCCCGATTTTATGCAAGACTCGAAGGTGGCTGTGATTCGTTGACCAAGTCCTCGTCATGATCGGTCGCTTCTTCTGCTGTGCGATGACTTCCAGCTCTCCATACAGGCGCGTTGTCATTCCCTGACCGCGATAGGCCTCATCTACAATGACGGTCGTTACATAGATCGTCTCCACGCGCTCGTCCGCATGTTCAAACACATAATGAGGGCGAAATGACATAAATCCGATCACTTGCTCTCGATCCAGTACCAGCAAGAACGCTTGCTCCTTTAATTCGTCAAAGTATCGCTTGGGTAAAGCGGTTGCCGCTGCACCAGCGGTCAGATCGGACTGATAAGTATGCTCACGTGCGGATAAGGGCGGGATGAATTCATGATCGTAACGGCATAGCAAGTCCCATACCCCTTCCAGGAGAGCGGGGTCCGTCAGCGTTTCATCATATCGGTATTGGATCGGCAAAGCGGGTTCACTCCTCTAGAGGTCCTAAGATGTATTTATCTATTATACTGCATCCTTTGTGAACTTTGGCGATTAATCATCGATTGAAAATAGTAAAATAGAGCTACCCCAAGAGAGATAGCTCTAAACTTTCAGGCTTACAGCGTTCTGGTGCCGGATATACTGGAATGCGCCGGATGTGACCTTAGCGCCTCAGCCGTTTCAAAGGAATGGATGCAATCCAAAGTCAGCAGCTTATCGAAGACTCGAAGCAGATCCTTGGAGCGCGGTTTATGCAGCTTGATTCGCAGCGTTCGCACGCTTTCACCTTCATCTTCCTGATCATCGTTCGGAGCCTCTAGAGACATATTCACAATGAGCAGTCCCTCCTGCTCGAACAACTCCGCAACCTTAGCGACGCCGCCCTCCTTATTCAGGATCCGAACGGTGACTTCATTTCGACTGCGTTTGTTGTGGAAGCTCTTCTCAAACTTATTGAGCAGCACCAGTATAATAATAACCAGTACCGTCACAAGCACCGCGCCAAAGAAGAACCCTGCCCCTACGCATAATCCAATCGCTGCCACCACCCAAATGGAGGCCGCCGTCGTTAAGCCTGAAATACTGGAGCCGTTGCGAATAATCGCGCCCGCCCCCAGGAAGCCGATACCGGATACCACTTGAGCCGCCAACCGCGCCGGGTCCATCCGGACGTTATATTCGTTCGAAAAGTCGCCAAACCCATAGATGGACAGCAGCATAATCACCGTGGACCCTACACAGACGAGAATATGCGTACGGAATCCGGCGGCATGGTTATGCCATTCCCGTTCCAAGCCAATCAAGCCGCCCAACAGAAGCGAAATTACGATTCGCAGCGATAAGTCCACATAGGAAATGTTCCACAAACCCGCGTCAATCAGTTTCATTGCATAGACATCCCCTTATCTACTCGTCATGGTCACTACACGGGTGACACCTCGGCGATCACGGGATAATGATCCGAAGGATATCGACCTCCATACAGCTCTCGATCCACCGTAACGTTCTGAATCTGCAAGTCAGGGGATACAAAGATATAATCAATCGGCTCTCCCGATTCTCCGCCTAAAAAGTTATGAAACGTCGCTCCCACTTCCTTATTTTCCAGGTGCAGAACGGAATAGGCATTTCGATATCCTTCCTGCTCCAGTCCTTGAATCACAGCGTTTGCCGGTTCAACGTTAAAATCGCCCGTTAACACAACCGGAAGCCCCGTATGCGCACGAAATTGCTTCATCCGTTCTCGAATTAACTCCATGCCTTTCTGTTGTGCTTCTTCGCTGATATGATCTAAATGCGTATTAAACGCAGCAATTTCTGCGCCCGCTTGCGACTTAAACGTCACCCAAGTGCACATGCGCGTGTTTGAAGTATTCCAGCTCTTCGTCCCAAGCTGTTCCGGAGTTTCCGACAAGCTGAAATGCCCCACACTCCCTGCACTCCACTTGCTCTTTTTATATAAAATGGCCGTATATTCGCCTTGCTTCCCGCCTTCTCGCCCTTCTCCGATCCAAGCGTATTCCGGGAGTAATGACTCCAAATCCGTAAGCATATTATGCAAACCTTCTTGAATGCCAATGAGGTCTGGATCGTGACGTTTGATCACTTCAGCAACCGCGCTGACACGAAATGGCCAGGCATTGTCCCCGTCGGATGGTTCATTGTATCTTAAGTTAAATGTCATAATTTTCGCCATCATTGAGTTCCTCCACTTCTGGAAACATCCACATAGATTCTAGTGATACTTAATTATCTTTATTACTTCTACCGTAAACAAAGTACATCGTAATTCCCGACATAATCATCAACACGACGGAATAAACCAGTGACATTGCACGGGCCGCAACCCCTGCTTCTGCGTCTGTACTGCTCTTGATCACAAGCCCCAGCGTCTGATACACAGGATGATATAAGAATACAGTTAAATCGTAATCATCCAGTATTTTAATAAAGTTAAGCGCCAGTACGGCAAGGGTGGACGGCAAAATGATTGGCAGCAGAACCTTTCTAAAGGTGTAGAACGATTTGGCTCCCAGGTTCTTGGAAGCATCCTCCAGGTTGCTGTCCAAGCTGAAGAAAGACGCTTTGACCATTCGCATGGTAAACGGGATATGAATAATGATATAACCAATCAATAGCATCCAAAGCGTCCCCGTAAGCACCGTATTCCCCGTCACTAAACGCGGAACATTATAAGTAACCACCAAGCCGATCGCAATCAGCGTGGATGGCAGAACCCACGGAATCAGCAAGGAGTATTCCAGAGCTGCTGCCAGTTTACTATTCTTGTATCTGTGCAAGATTCGAGATGCAAACAAAGCCAGGGCCACAACCGAGAAGGACGCTGCCGCAGCATACAGAATACTTACCAAGTAAGGCTTGAATGCACTCATCGTGGTAAACAAGCGGCCGTAGTTCTCCAAGGTGAATCTGTCTAAGCTGAGCGTCGCTGTCGCAATACTCTGTGAATCTGTAAAGGAGAAAATCACGATCAGCGTTACAGGAATCAAGTAAATAACAAACAAGATATATCCAATCATATGCGTGATCACATTCGCGAACTTGTTGTTAATCTTCTGCTTCACCAAGACGGATTTGACTTTGGAAACAGACATATAGTTACCTTGTTTCTCAAAGCGGATCATGATCGACAGCAAAATGATCGTAGCCAGACCAAGCACAAGGGCGAGCAGAGCAGCCAGATCCTTGGAAGTGGAGCTCTTCGAGAACGTCAAGATCATGGGCGTAATCGTTTGAAACTCCGTCCCCCCCAGAATCAACGGGGCCGACATCGCCCCAAGACCCGTCAAGAAGGTTAAGATCGTCAAAGCAAAGATCGTGGGTTTCAACACCGGAAGGACGACCCGCCATAAAATATAAAAAGTCGACGCTCCCATGCTTCTTGCGGCTTCAATCGTTTGGAAATCCACTTTGCGAATCGCGTTTCCCAAAAACAAGATGTGATTGGAGGTACACGCAAATGTCATTACAAAGAGTACGGCCCAGTATCCGTGGAACCAATCGGTATTAAAGGAGGGGAAAATGCTGGCTAACACGCGCGTAATAAAGCCATTTTCACCATATGCAAACTTGTAACTAGATGCTACGACCACACCGTGATACAGCAAGGTTGTAAAGAAACCCAGCTTTAAAATGTTCGCACCCTTGATTTTAAAGTACTCTGTGAGCAGGACTAACGTAATTCCTACGATATTTACCGTAAACACTAGAGATACGGCTAACACAAAGCTGTTGGACAAGCTGGACATGGCACGTTTCGATGACAAGAGCTTGTTGACGGCATCCAGCGAGAAGCTCCCATTCTTGAAGAAAATCTCATAATATATGTTTAGGTTCGGGTAAATGAGAAAAGCGATAATGAACCAGGCCAGCAGGACGTACAGCAGCAGCTGCCCATAATTCAGGGAGGCAAATTTGTTCTTTAGGGTCTGTGCGTTCAATTCGCTCCCTCCGTCCGATCATATTGCATGATATCCGCTGGTCTAATATACACATCCGCTTCGGTCCCGACCTCAAGCCCTACAGCCCCATTTTCCTTCTCAATGGTCTTCAACAGACTGCCGCCGGGCATTTCTAATACATACTTGCTAAATAGTCCGTAAAACTCCCGATCCACAACCTTGGCCTTCAGGCGGATCACCTCACTGTCGGGCAACGGAGTTAAGTTTACTTTTTCATTGCGAATATAGGCGATCTTACCGGCTTGAACCACATTTTTTAATGGACTGTTGGCCGAATCGATCTGATTAATGTCACCGATGAAATTACATACAAACTCCGTTTTCGAAGAATTGTAGATTTCATATGGTGTCCCCACTTGTTCAAGGTTACCGTTGTTAAATACCGCAATACGATCAGATAATGTTAAGGCTTCTTCTTGGTCGTGCGTGACATAGATGGTCGTGATCCCAAACTGCTTCTGCAATTCCTTCAATTCATTTCTGAGCTGGACGCGCAGCTTCGCATCCAGATTCGACAACGGCTCATCCAAGGCCAAAATCGACGGCTTTAATACGAGTGCTCTGGCAATCGCTACACGCTGCTGCTGCCCGCCCGACAAATCCGAGACTCGCTTGTGCAACTGTTCTTCCTTTAGGTCGACCTTACGAGCAATGTCTCGGACCTCCTGATCGATTTCGGCCTTTGATGCTTTCTTGACGCGCTTACCGAATGCAATATTTTCGTACACCGTCATCGTCGGAAATAACGCATAACTTTGGAACACCATACCGATTCCGCGTTTTTCAATCGGAGCATGTGTAATCTCTTTGTCGTTTAGTAGAATTCTGCCGCCAGATGGGGTGATGAAACCGGCAAGACTTCGAAGAATGGTAGTTTTACCACAGCCTGAAGGGCCTAAAAAGGTGAAAAATTCCCCCTCGTTGATTTTCAGATTAAAGTTCTTAATGGCATGGAAATCTCCAAAATGAATTTGTATATCCTGAAATGTGATCATCACGTTCACCTTTTCTATTTAGGTTGTTGTAAGAAAGAACTGCATAGCCTGAACTAGCGCTATGCAGTTCCCCATCCATGCTGTTTAGTTCATGATTTGCAATTCAATTTTCTCTGCCCAGGCATCCAGATGTTCTGCAATGAAGCCCCAATCCAACGGCTGCGCCTTCAACTCGGCAAACATAGCTTTAGCTGAATCCGGAGCTTGTTCGGCTGCTTCTGCGATAACGGGCATTGCATTAAATTCCTTCGCAAAGGCTCCTTGCATTTCAGCGCTGCCAAACCACTCCACAAACCGTTCTGCCGTATCCTGCTTCTTCGTGCCATTAACAATGGCGATATGTTCGACAACCATAGGGACACCAATTTCAGGAATGACATAACCTGTTTTGACGCCGTATTCTTGTTCTCGCTTGGCGCGTTCGCCGGATACGATCGTTCCGATGGGAACTTTTCCGCTGGCCATATTCGCATACAGCTCCTCGCCTTCAATGACCGGAAGCCCATTATCGTAGAGTTGCTTTAACGCGTCCCAACCTGCATCAGAAATGCCCAGGTCTCCATTGGCGTCTTGATGGGGCGACAAAATCCCTGCGACAACCAGACGCATGGTAGCTCTATCAAGTCGGGTAGGCGCTTCATATTTCCCTTTAAACGCTTCGTTGGTATATAAGTCAGTCCAATCTTTCGGAGCCGTCTCCGGGGTATACATGTCCGCATTATAGCCAATCAGAATCGCTTGTTTTACGAGGCCATGATAGTAGCCTTCCAGATCGTTTAGGCCCTCGTCAACTTGCGAAGCCCACTGCGGGACGTATTTCGTTAAAACTTCCTCTTTCTTCAGATTTTCATAAAAAATATTATTTAAGCCGAATACCACGTCAGCAATCGGGTTATTCTTCTCTGCAATCAAGCGATTGGTTAAATCCGCACCGCCTGCACCCACGATTTCAATATCAAATCCCGCTTTTTTCGCTTGCTCCGTCCACCACTCACCGCGGCCGTCCGAATTTGAATTGGTATATACGATCAATTTCTCATTTTTGACCTGGCTCCCCGAATTTTCGCCGGATTCCGCCGAGTTTCCGCCGGCATTTCCACTATTATTACTTCCGCAGGCCGTGATGGGTGTTAATGCTGAAAGATAAGTATTCGAAAATCCAACGATAGACAGCTTCTCCGGGACGGATATGTTCATATGAAGTGCAGAAAACAAAGTAGAAATGGCGACTTGGTCGTCCGCACACATGATCGCCGTCATTTGCGGATTGCTTCTAATAAATTCCCCTTGTTCGGCATCATACTCATGAAAGCGGCCCGGTTCACAGCGTTCCGTTCTAAAATGAATATATTCGCTCTTCACCGGAATCCCATGATCAAGCAAAGCTTGAATGTACCCCTGATATCTTTCCTCTCGACTTGTGATGTTCTCAAAAATGTTAGACGAATACCCAATGTCCCGATGACCCTTCGCAATCAAATACTGTGCCATTTCATAGGAGCCTTGAAAATGGTCGTGATAGACGCAATCAAACGGAATCTCACGAAAAATCCGGTCGATGATCACACTTGGAATTTGTTCCGTTTTTAATCGAAGCACTTGATCACTGCAGGTTCGACTTCCCCAAGGAAATAAGATGATTCCGCTGATCCCTGCAGCCACAAGCTCCCGTAAGCATCGGTCTTGGTCGTCTTGGTCGCTGCTAATTTTTAAAATGAGCTCAAACTGATGTTTGCGTAACTCGTGCTCAACAGCCGAAATGATTCTGGATGTATAGTCGGACATATGCGGAATGATCAGTGCAACTTGTTTGCTTGCCTTCTTTTCGGGTAACCGTTGTACAGGTTCCTGTAATAGCTCACGACGTCTTTCATGTCGATCACCGGAAAGGAACGTTCCTCTTCTCGGCAAGCGGTAGACGATGCCTTGTTCGGCGAGTTGTTCCAAGGCCAATTTACTCGTCATTCGGCTGACGCCAAACAACTTGGCCAGTTCACCCTCAGAGGGTACAGGATCATGCGCTTGAAGCCCCCGGGTCTCGATGATTTCCAATACCTTCTCCGCGACTTGCAAATACAGCTGTTGTTTCTCTCTTTTGGAAGTGCTTTCAGAACTCATGTCCGGACATTCCTTTATTATTTTTTAGTTGGTAAACCGCGCGTGCTCTACCAATCCGTTAGCTTAAGCTGACATAACCATACAATATGTCACTGACACATTCAATGATATTGAGATAAGGAATTTCGCATGAAATTATTGCCATTACGCTTTATTGAAATATGCTAGGATTGAAGATTTAAAGTCATTGACATATTTCAAGTCAAAAAGAAGACCCTGCACGAGACACCATGATTTCAGTGTCCCTTGCAGGGTACCCGCTAACGTCAGATCCTCTTTATTTTTGCTGTATAGGTGTACTTCGCAGCTCAGGAGTTCCGTTCTCCGGCTCTTCCCTTTCATAACTGGTATCATAATAAGTTTTCATATTCCGCAATACCGGGAACAGATACATCCAGAGTACAGCCACAACCAGTGTCCCGATTCCCCCAATAACGGTGGCAACCACGGCACCAAACCAATTGGCCATCGTGCCGGATTCGAATTCACCGAGTTGGTTCGATGTGCCGATAAACAGCATGTTGACCGCATTGACACGCCCTTGCATTTCACGCGGCGTATTTAGCTGAACCAGCGTAGAACGAATGACGACACTGACCACATCTGAGGCGCCGATTAGGAACAGGGCGACCAGAGATAATACGAGATTTTTAGAGACGGCGAACAGCACGGTAGACAAGCCAAAAATCGCCAGCGAGATAAACAAATACTTGCTGATCGAATTTTGGATTGAATAACGGGTCATAACCAGCGACATCAGCAATGCGCCAACTGCCGGAGCTGTCCGGAGCAGCCCGAGTCCCCATGACCCCGTATGCAGGACATCTTCAGCGAAGATAGGCAATAGTGCCGTAGCCCCGCCGAGCAAGACAGCGAACAAATCCAGTGAAATCGTGCCTAGAATAACTTTGCGCTGGAAGACAAAGCGCAGACCGTTCAGCAGCGAATCCATACTGATGGTTTCCAACTTCCGTACGGCACGCTTGACTTGGATGGAAAGAATCAAAAAGGCCGAAATCAACAAAGCCGCAATGGATGTGGTGTACACGACCGATGGACCGAAGGTCAGCAACAATCCGCCAAGGGCGGGGCCGATGATCGAGGCCGTTTGCCCTGCCGAGGCCGACCAAGCTGCAGCTTGAGGGAGCTCTTCCTTGTCTACGAGATCCGGCACCATCGCCGAGTTTGTCGGGTTCTCAAAAGACCTCGAGGCTCCAAGAATCGCAGCGGCTATTAGAATATGATGACCCTGAATCCAGCCGCCTAGCGTTAACACAAGCAACAGCGCCACCACAGCGCATTCTACAAGCTGGCAAATAAAGATGATTTTGCGGCGTTCAAATCGATCCGCCACTTGACCGGCGATTAAGGTAAGCAGCAGCATCGGAATAAATTCAGCCAGACCCACCAGCCCTAACTTAAAGGCATCATGGGTTAATATATACATTTGCCAGCTGATGGCAACGGTAAGCATCTGAAAGGACGTCGTTGTAAAGATCCGTGCAAACCATAACCGGCGATAAGAGCGGTTTGTTCGGAGAACGTTGGGTCTTGATGCGGTGATGATAAACCCCTCCTGTTGTATCATTTTGTCCCGTCTAGTGTAGCACACACATCTCTACTGCGTAAGCCATCTTGTGTAAGAATTGCAGGAGGGGATACAGCCGGTTCAACAGAACGGCATGGTCCCGATTAAGGGTTTCAAACGAATGAGAATTGCTGTCTCAACCCAAGGATCCGATCAGTTGACGCAGAATGCTCGGCCACCAAGAACGAGCGGGTATATTCGTGTACAGGGATCTTCAAGATTGACGCCTCCTGTCGCTGCTAATTAGAAGAAGAGCCCATTAGCAATATAAAAGTAAGCCAGCAGGTTGGCTGCAAAGTGGGCAAGCCAGGAGACCCAGACATTTCGGGTTTGATAGTATATGATCCCAAATACAAGACTATCTAAGAACACCGATATCAAATCGATCGACACGATTTGCACAGATCCCTGAGACACATGCATGAGCGCAAATATCATGGAGGTTAGAGGGATCGCAAAATAAGGTTTAACATACCAGTTGAGTCTTTCTTGCAGCAACCCTCTGAATAAAAAATACGGCTGAGTAAACTCGGTATACCTCGGGATTTTAAATTACTTATCAAAGGGCCTAACCTATAAAGAAATTGCAACCCAAATGCATTACTCAGAGGGAACTGTGAAAAATTATGTTTCCATCGTCTATTCCAAGATGAATGTCAAGAACCGCATGCAGGCGGTAAATAAATATCAAGAAGTGTAACGACAAACAAAACAGATTGCACAAAAATAAAGCCCCCGAGAAGATTCGGGGGCCGTATTAAATTATACCACCAAGATCAGCCCAAAACGTTACCTCCGACGCGCCCTGCTCCCCCTCTTCATTTTGAATCTGTCTATTACCACGGAAGCGGACCAAACTCGTTGGAGAACGTGCCCGTTGGGCCATTCTCGTCCAGGAGCGCCAGACGCACCGGTTCACGTGCGGCCTGTTCAACGGTTCGCGTCCCCGCGTAGTTATTAAAATCCGTTCCGGTGAAGCCCGGGCACGCCGCATTCACCTTGATGCCGGACGACTCAAGTTCGATGGCAAAGGCAAGGGTTATCGCATTAAGAGCCGCTTTGGACGGGCTGTAAGATGCGGTGAACACCGAGCGATGCGGAAAATTCGGATCGGAGTTCATCGTTAATGACCCGGATTCGCTCGATACGTTAACAATGCGGCCTGCCGGCGCTTCACGGAGGAGCGGCAGCATCGCTTGGGTAACAGCGATCACGCCAAACACATTCGTCTCGAATACGGCGCGCACTTCATCGAGCTTGGCAACACTCGGAAGGCTATCCTTCACCACCTCCTCGAGCGATCTGCCCGGCTTACCGGCATGGGAGATACCCGCATTATTGACAAGTACATCGAGTCGACCAAATTCGTTCCGAATACGTTCTGCCGCAGCGTTGATAGTGTCCTGGTTCGTAACGTCAAGCTCGATGGCATGTGCGCTCTCCCCAATGCTCTTCGCTGCAGTTACCCCATTCTCAAGATTGCGTGACCCGACGAGTACAGTAAATCCGTGCGCTGCAAGGTCTTTGGCGATTTGAAGTCCAATGCCTTTATTTGCCCCCGTGACCAAGGCAACCGGTTTATTATGCATAACGACTCTCTCCTTTTTTTATGGATTGATGAAACAAACTTCCCTAATCGATTAGGTTGATATGTCAACCAATGAAAGTCTATCTCCAGCAACTTCCCGTTCCCCATCCCAAGATTGAGCTGCGTCTTTTTATGTTAATCTTGCTTGTATCGTTCCTTAAGAATACCCGACCCGATTCCGGAGACAATCATCAGCACCAGTGGGCCAAAATTCCATAGGAATTTGCCGCCAAGCAGGTCAATATCCAGCGAGAATACTTTGTTCAGAATGAGGACGCCGATCTTAATAAGTAGCAGAACAAGAGCTGCCAAAAATAGAACATCAAAGAAAAATTTTAGTTTCGGATGAGCCAACTGTTTACTTTCTTTGATCACCTTTTTTGTCAGCTCCTCATCACTTTTTAATAACTCATCAAGACTAATATCAAACAAGTCGCTTATCCTCAAAAGGGTTTCAATGCTCGGATAATTCAGCCCTTTCTCCCATTTGGAGACTGACTGGCGGCTGACAAACAACTTCTCGGCTAATTCGTCTTGAGTCCAGCCCTTTTTCATTCGCTCCGCTTTTAACTTCTCACTAAAGATCATCACAACACAGCCTTCCTGAAATTGATAAGCTCATTTTAAGTGATGCCATCTCTAATGTAAAAGAACGGATTGGTTACATCCCAGCGCAACCTCAGGTTGCAAGCGTGATATTAAGCTAGACACGGCCTCTACGTCTATCCGCGCGAACGGCGCTCCGCCTTAAATGCGTAAGTCTTGCCTCTCCATACCGTAAACCAGATGATCAGTCCAAGAAGTGCAACGGCCCAAGCAAAAGATCCCGCCCCGGTGGAATCCAACAACAGTCCGCCAACGACGCCCCCTCCAGCAACGGCCAGGTTAAAGACGGTCACCAGCATCGATTGTGCCACATCCGCTCCCTCGCCTGCCGCATCCGCGATAGCCGTCTGCAGCAATGTGGGTGCACCTCCGAAGGTCAATCCCCAAATCGAAACACACAGATAGGTGATCGCATGGATTTCGCTAACCAGCCCAAGTGCGATGGAACCCAATACGAACAAAGCCAAGCTGATCAGTGTCAGGAAACGAAGCCGGACGTCTATAAATTGACCTGTGATCCAAATCCCAACGATGGATGAGCAGCCAAAGATCAGCAGAATGAGGTCCAGACGATTCGCAAGCCCGATGTGAGCCATAAATGGCGCGATGTAGGTATAGAGGATGTTGTGAGCCAAAATCCATACAAAAACGACGAATAGTACCGAGCGAACCCCAGGAATTAGGAAAACTTCGGGGATAGGCTGCCGTTGATCATGTCTTTGGCCTGGATAATCCGGCACTGCGGCAAGGATCCACACGATGAGAGCCAGCGCAAGGATGGAGATCATTCCAAAGATCCCCCGCCAATCAAGCAAAGTGCCAAGCCAGGTGCCCAGCGGTACACCTAGAGATAAGGCAATAGGCTGACCCACGCCCACAATCGCGAGTGCACGCCCCTGCAGATGATATGGCACCATTCTTCTCGCATAACCGGCTAGCAGTCCCCAGGTCAATGCTGCCGCCATACCTGCAACGAATCGAGCACCCAAGGTCAAGTAATAGTTGGTAGACAACGCGGTTACCGTGTTAAAAAGAAACAAGCCGCCGACTGCCAACAATAATACATGTTTCCTGCGCCATCCACGCGTTGCAGCGATCAGCGGAATGGCCGCCACCACCGAGCCAAAGGCATATAGCGATACAAGCTGGCCCGCCATCGCTTCGGAGATGCCAAAATCCTTGGAGATTTGCGGCAGCAACCCTGCCGGCATCGTCTCTGTTAATATGGCGATAAAACCAGCCATGGTGAACGCCAGAAGTCGCCAAACGGGAAGTCCAACTGATGCAGGTGCATCCTGAAAGTGAATGCCTGTTGGTGTAGATTCAATATTTTTAACTTTATTCATAGCGTTATCGTTCTTCTCACACCAATCCGGAAGCAGCCATATCTTTGTCCTGATGCCCCGCTTCGAGCGCCCGCCGGAATCTTTGCAGCCCGGCAGCGGCAACTTCTGCAGTGAGATCCGCCTGCTCCACTGCTTCCATCACCAGTTGGGCGTCTTTGAGCGCATTCGCCACCGAGAAGCTGACAGGATAATCATTCGCAAGGATTAAAGCCGCTTTAGACTGAAAAAATGCACTATCCATTGGTCCGCCCTTCACCACATCCACCACCAACGCGGGATCAACGCCCAGCCCCTTGGCGATAGCTAAGCTCTCCGCAACACCATGTGTCAGTGCGAACGCCCAGCTATTTAATGCAAGCTTGAGCCGGCTGGCCGCTCCAATCTTCTCCGACACCCACACGGTCCGTTTGCCAATTGCATCAAACACGGGTTGCACGGTATCTCGATCTTGAGTTGGCCCGGACGCCATGATAACAAGTTGGCCCTGTTCCGCCGGTTGACGAGTGCCCTGGATGGGGGCATCAAACAGTCTGAGTCCATGTTGCTCCGCGAAGCTCGCCAATTCTTCGATCGCTTGGATGCCAACTGTACTCATCTGAATCCAGATCGCTCCCTGGGATAAACCGGAGGCTGCACTTTTCATCACTTCCAGCACGGACGCCCCATCCTTCAGCAGCGTAAGAATTATATTCGCACCTTCCACTGCCTCCTGTGGCGAGTCAAAAACATCCAAACCGGATGCGGCAAGCGCCTCTGCTTTGGCACGTGTCCGATTCCACACACGCACAGAGAAGCCCTGCTTCTGCAGATTACGCGCAACGGGTGCCCCAATAATGCCGGTGCCAAGTACGGCGATCGTTTTTGGATTTGATTTCGTCTCTGCTGCTGTCATTCGAATAACCTCCTCTTTTTTGGAACGTTCATTACAATACTCTGCAAAAAAATTCCTGCAAGGTGTACTGCAGGTTTTTTTCAAGATAAATTTAGAGCGGTGCGATGTTAGCCATTATTAAAGTACCTGAAGAGTGACCTCCACAACATCGAGCAAAATTTGCCGCCGATCCTGCCCAAGATACCCTTTACTTAACACTCGCATCCCTTGAATTGCATTGAGGATAAAGCGAGACAGTGCGCGAACATCCTTGTCTGCAGCAATTTCTCCGCTCTCTTGGGCATATAACAAGGTCTCATAGATGGTTGATTCAAAGGATTTTAAATTTTGCGTCACAATGGCAGCCACTTCCGCATCATGGCTTGCAAGCTCAAGAGCTGCGCTGGCGGTCATGCACCCAAGCCCTTTATCATCGCTGAGTTCTTCATTCACCACTTCCATCAGCAAAGCTCTAACGCGCTCTTTAACTGAACCAGGTCCAGATAACACCGCAATTTTCTCTGCCTTCAACTCCTGGTATCGGCGCAGCGATTGCTCATACAGTTCATGCTTACTGCCAAAGGCATTGTAAATACTGCTTCGACCGAGTTCTGTGCCTTCGACTAAGTCTTGAATAGAGGTCGCTGCATAGCCGCGTTCCCAAAACACATGCATAGCAGCATCCACGATCTCGTCTGGATTAAACTCTTTGGGGCGCAAATGCTCACCTCCCTGCGTCATTTTGAAATGGTCATTACAAAATAGAACATAAATCTTTACCCTTTTTTTGTCAAGACTGATGTGCGTGAGATGAACCTGATTTGAAAAATAGCCGGTAAACATGGGAGTTGCATCGTTTACCGGCTTTTTTCAGCATAGCGAGGCCTTGTCAGACTGCAGTATCTTCTCGCGATATAAATTTACTTAAATCTTCTTGCAATTTCCGGGACATGTCCCTCAACTCCTCGGCAGAGCTTTGGATTTGCTCCATAGAGGCCAGTTGCTCTTCTGCAGCGGCCGCCATGTTCTCCGCTTCATCCGAAGTCTGATGAGAAATATCGGAGATCTCCGCAATAGAGGCAGTTACTTCCTCCATCTCGGCCGACATTTCTTCAGAGGTAGCAGATACTTCCTGAATCCGTTCGCTGACGAGCTTGACCTCATTCAGAATTCGATCGATGGCCGCTTGAGATCGTTCAATGGAATCCCTCCCCGCATTCGTCTCGGTCTGCATCGAATTCATGGCAGCTACGGTATCTCCAACAAGGGATCGTATAACATTTAACAGTTCCGAAATGGTCTCCCCGGATTTGGATGTTTCTTCAGCGAGCTTTCCAACCTCTTGTGCAACAACAGCAAAACCACGACCATGTTCCCCTGCGCGCGCCGCTTCGATATTGGCATTCAGCGCAAGCAGCTTGGTTTGATTCGCAATATCCATAATAACTTGAATGATTTGCTCGATCTGCGCGGAATGCTCATCGAGCTTAGTTACAATCTGGGAGGACTCCAGCTGCGTCTTCTTAATGCTTGTCATTTGATTTACGGTCTCCACCAACTGCTGATTCCCATGATCTGCGTGATCATTCGCTTTCATTGCGATCATGGCAACCTCGGATGCAGCCTCAGCAACCCGCTGAACACCAATCGCCATCTCATTCATGGTAGCCGACGTTTCTGCGGTCGTTCTCTTCTGTGACGTTGTCCCTTCCGACACTTCCTGTACCGCAACAGCCACCTGCTGCATCGCCATGGTAGATTCATTGGAGATTTCAGATAGTTTCAGGGAAGCCTGGAATGTGGTTGCCGCAATTTGCTGACTATTGCTCAGCACCCGATTCATCGATCTTTGCATTTCATTAAAGGCAATCCCGACAAGCTGCAGCTCATCCTTCGTAGGTAAGACAATATCCTGAGAGAAATCGCCCTGGGCCATGGCTTCGGCACGCTGTTTTAAAGTACGAACGGTTTCAATCACGCTTCGATAGAAGGATACATAGAATTGGAATACCAACAGCAGTACCACAGCTGTAATTAATAAGAAAATATTTCGCACCGTCGTAATATCATGGATACGTTCCTGAAGCTTATCGTCCAATTCGATTGCGGCCAACTCGAATAGCTCACCCGCTGATTTAATGGCCGTCGTTCCTTCCTCAAAGAACACATTAGCATCCATGCTCATCCCGTTAGGGTTTAAAATTTCTTCATCCAGCAAGCCGAGAAATTGCTGAAGGTTCTGTACAGTTTGTTCTCCCTTCTTAAGGAGTTCCTCATTCATGGTGTTGTTCAACTCGTAAATTTTGGCCAGCGACTTGTTCAGATTGTCGAGTTCGACCTCACTCATTGAAACTTCTACTTGCAACTGAACTGCCATATCATTCGACAGTTTTCTTGTGACGAGAACCCCATTTCCCTGTCCCCGGAAGACCGCTGCACTCTCAATTAATTGAGGTAGTTCCTCGACGGTCATTTTCATCAAGTAATAGGAGTTAATCTCATTATCCAGAGATAGGCTCGACTCATCCGCACTGAGAACGATCAGCTCTTTAGCCAAGGACACCAGATCAGAATGACGATCAAAACTCTCGGTTGCCTTTAAGCCTTCATAAGAGCTGAGCAGGACTTCCCATTCTTTTTTGAGAGAATTCCATTTTTCATAGGATTGGGGAAGACCATGCTCAAGAAAATGATGGTCCATTTCTTCAATCAATTGAGAGATCTCTTGTTGCTTCGCCTCAATTTGAGCCTTGGCTTCTTTATTTCCGTTCAGGTACCCGTTTACAAGTCCGCGATGCTCTTGAACCCTCAGGATGAAAGGCATCAAGTCTTCGACTTGCTCCAAGCCAATTCGCTCATTCTTCATCGTTTTCAAATCATTTTGCTGCGTTGAGATCCAGATAGCTAGAAGGATAGCAATCGGAATCAGAAATAACAAACTGATCAGCATGAATTTTTGTCCATATTTGAGCCTCGTAATGATTGAGGTAAATGGACTTAGAAATTTGTCTAGCATCTTACCACACACCCTTTGCATATATATGTATTTCCTTTGATGCCCTTGTGTGTTGCCAAGATATTCGACCTGAGATTTAGTAGAAAAACCACAATCTATCGATTGTGGACTGAGGTAAACGAACCGTAATCTTTATTCACGATATCCGATCTTGATGTGTAAACCTGCTAGCTCCTGCTCGAATCCGGTCATACTTGGCTTCATAATCTTGAAAATTAACAATAACCCGTTCAATCTGCACGGGTAATCTCGCTCTGATCATCCTGCTACATAAGTCCCCGCAACAAATTGGATCAGATCAAAGATGAATCCTTGAATTCCATACTCTTATATTTAAAGTATCGGCAAAATTTTCTCTATTGTGAATAGATGCACAAGTAAATCTAAAATTTCTCCTCGCTTATCTTCATGCAGACGCAAAAAAGTAACCAGCTTAATGGCAATCTTGAACATACGAACTCCTCCCAAGACCTTACAATACCTATGATACAGCTATCCGTACCGTTCACAAGAACATACTAAAGGCCATCCTTCATAGGATGGCCTCACGCTCGCTACCGTGATCATCATCAAGAAAACTCTCTGGTCAACCTACCCCTGCGCTTCCCTCCAAGCCTTGTCCAGACGCTGCTTCTGAAGCAAATGGTGGCGATAGTGCATTTCGATCAGGTGGAGCCATTCCAACGCATTTAATCCGCCGAATTGCGGATGGGAAACTGTATTTCGAGCGATCTCTTTACTCGATTCTGATCGGCCCTCGGTAATCGGATCGAACACCAATGCAATCTCAGGCTCGATCTCGCTCATCTTGCGTAATGTATCCTGCATTCCACCCACAAGCTGTTCTTTGCTTTCCGGTTGCGGCGGTGTGTATTGTGGGGACGGGGGAACTCGGACTCGATCTGGCGGAAAGCTCCCCATTGTGAACAGCTTCTCACCCAGCTGCGTCTTCCCCTCCCGTGAGACTTCCGTGCCGCCGCCCGGTTCAAGGCATAGTGCGGCATTCCTCAACTGCCACTGTGCAGAGCGGATTAAATGCATGTACATCTGTCCCAGTGACCATTCGTCCTCCGCCGGCTTCCATAGCAGTTGATCCAGACTTACACCATCCAATTCGCGTATATAAGTGGTGACGGTCTCCTCGAATTTACCCAATATTTCTTTCGTATCCATTACTGAACCCAACCCCTTCCTGTTCAAGTTAGATTCAGCATACCTAAACACTACTGACAACAGTTTGTCAGTAGTGTTCCAGCATTTTTTGGATTTCCTCTCGAACTTGGGCACGCAACGATTCTGGCTCCAGTACACGTACCGCCGCTCCCCATCCAAGCGTCCATGGAAGAAGGTCCTCCACCCGCCGAACGCGGAACGTCGCCAACCCGCCTTCCTCCCCCAGTTCGAACGACTCCATATAGAAATTGTCTGATTCCTGAACCCGGTCTGCAATGGCATGATCGACCCACATGCGGACGGTCACATTCCGATCGTCTACAGATCGGTGATCCTGAAAGCTAAAGCCCGGCACGATGTTGAACGACTCTTCCAGTACAACAAGCTCGCTCATACGAGACAGCCGAAAGTGCCTGATGTCTTGCCTCAGTTCGCAGAACGCAACAAGCATCCACACCCCTTGAGAAAAAACGAGCCCATAAGGATGCACCATCCTCACGCTATGACGATCTCCATCCGGATCCGGCCATTTTTTGGAGTAGCCAAACCGAACCTTCCGCTTCCGCAGAACCGCTTGGCGTAACTGTTCGAACGTCTCTTTTTCCTGCCCGCGCGTTTTCGTTCCATGTTCATTCAGCAGTCGAATTGTCGATCGAATCCGCTCGGTCTCCTCGAATACGTTCTCCGGCAAAATCGCCTCGATCTTCTCCTGCGCACTGCGCGCCTTCGCCCCGTACTCCGCGTCCAACCTCATGTTGACGAAATCCGCCCCGATAAGCAGCGCCACCGCTTCCTCCGATGTGAAGCTAACCGGAGGGAGAAAGTATCCATCCATTAAGGAGTAACCAACTCCCGGTGCCCCCGCCACCGGAACCCCCGCTTCGCTGAGCGCTTGGATGTCACGGTATATCGTGCGGACACTCGTCTCGAACTTGGCGGCCAAATCCTCGGCGCGCAGTACACCTTTACGCTGCAACTCAATCACGATGGCCAGCATTCGATCGGTTTTGTTCACATCATCCGCATCCTTTTTTTGAAACATCAAAATGACCTTTGTCTTTTATTCGCTTTCAATTACCTCGTTGCGTGTTTTCATACAACTGAAACATATCCATCTGCGCACCCAGAGCCTTAGCATTTTGGAAAGCCTCCCTGACGCTTTGTTTGTTCTGAATCAGATCGTAAAAGAACCTCAGGACAAACATGAGCGCATCATTTCCATCTGGATAGTCATTAGGTCCAATATAGAATTCGCATCCACTGTCGAGAAATGCTTGTGCCGTCTCAAATGCTCCAACTGAGCACCCGGTGCCGATGACCGTTTTCCCTGCCAGCTTGGCAAAGCGTCTGATCTCCTCCGGCCCAAAGTTCCCCTTAGGTTCCTCCGGTTCGTAGATGCTTTCTTCCAACTCTGGCATGATCAGTTGGCCTTCGTCGCCATGGAAGCTAAGAATGATCGTGTCCGTATTCGGATATAGATCCTTGCCGGATAGGATATCTATCAGATCGCTTGGTCTGCCGACCCAATAAGTAAACACTCTTGCACCAAAATACTCCAGCGTGGCTCGAATGGCTTGAACTTCCATATCGCAATCAGGCCCGCATACCAATGCGACGTTCATTTCAGGTTTACTCATCTTCTTCCCCTCAAATGGAGGTCCGTCTCCTCCTATCATTTCCCAATATTTTACCATCAGGTGAGATGCGGGGGCAATTTGGGTGAGCATGATAATATTAAGAGGCTCTCGATTTGCGAGAGCCTCTTGCTTTGCTTATGTGTTTATGTAATCAGCGATAATACGAAGTAGTCAACGGAACAAAGACAGCTCCTCCATTTTTCGCATTCCCATTAACATATAGGGAGTTGAAACCGCTAATATCAACCTCGATCGTCACAAGTCCATCTTCCGGTTTAATGACATCGACAGTTTTCAGTACCGTTGAACCTTCAGCATCTTTAATTTCAAACTTTTCAATGTTTTCCCCGATAGCTGCAATTTGAAGATAGAGCTTTTGATATTGCTTCTTGGGATACAGCATAAAGCTGCTGCTACGATCGCCGGAAGCAGAATTATAATATACCTCTTTGTAATCTTTGCCTTGATAAGTTGTATATTGAGGGTCTTTCGTATGGTACATATCATCGAAGCCTTTGGCAATGGATGTTCCTTCAACTTTTTCTCCTAAGTTGACAGTATTCGTTGCTGCATCGAAGCTGACCGCAACACCTAGAGCTTCTGATACCGCACGAACGGGCAAATAAGTTGTATTATCGTAAGAGATTGGAACGACTTGCTTACCATTTTGATTTGTAAGTTGCACAGCAGTTCCATTGACTACAATCTTGATATCATGGTTTAAGTACGCTTTAATTTCCTGGAGTTTCGAACCTGCGAATACGCCTGTTCCCATACTGGCCGCTAAAGACAGCGCAATTAGAATCGCAAAATATTTTTTCTTCAAGTGATAACTCCTCTCTATATTGAAATTATTAAAATTAATTCATTATACCAAGTATTTAAAATTGAAGGCAAGCAAGGAATTGCTAAATCATTTTGCGTCATTACGAGAGGCCCTAATGCTAGATATGATGCCGATTGAAGCACACTTGCTTCATGCAATATTGCTCTTTTACGGTTTTCTTGTCGTCATACATGCGTGTGTCACAAGTATGATAGAGTTGCTCATAATTCATGCCGTCTTCGCCCACAAAGGCAACTCCAATACTAGGAACAATCTCGATTTGGATTTGATCCTGTCTATACAAGTTATATTGGAAAGCGTTCCGAACCTTGTTAACTTGCTTAAGAAATAGATCCTCGGAATTGATTTCTTCAAAGAACATCACAAATTCATCGCCGCCTAAACGTGCGAATAGATGTGGTTTCGGCAAGTGTTCACGCCAAAATCTCGCCGTAAAAATCAGCACCTGATCGCCAATTTGATGACCATACGTATCATTGATTTCTTTAAAAAAGTTTAAATCACATATGATCATCGCACCGTCTGGTTTTCGATCCTGAGCTAACTTTCGCTTTACTTCGCCTTCGAAGTAGGCACGATTGTATACACCCGTGAGTACATCGTGATAAGCTAAGTACTCATTTAAGGTTCTGAGCTGAAACTCCTGTGTTACCTCGTGAATCATGCAATAATAATATGTTTCGCAGCCCAGATTCACCTTAGAAGCATCAATCAAAACGATGTTCTCGTTGCCATCTTCATTTAAATAATGGATCCGATAACCTTTGATGGTGAAGTTCTCATCTAAATGAGCAAACATTTGATCCCAAGCATCGGGATCATTTTGATAATTAAAATAATTTCTAAAATCCGTATGAAACCTCATTTGATAGTTCAACTTTCCAATGTCATTGACCTCTAACACTTGCTTATGTTTATCAAGAATCACCATCGGTGTCGCAGAAGATTCCATGAGGGAAGAATAACGTTTGGCAGCACTGGGGACTAGATTCAACTTTACGATGAAGCAAGCAATGAGCGTACAGGCCATAGCCGACAACCATAAACCTGGTGTTGCTGGTACAACAAACGGGAAGGAAACGACATGGATCCCCGAGAGAACTATACCGAAACACGCAATCGCCGCAAAACCAAAGCATACCTTAAAGAAGAGTTGATGTCCCGCAGACATTACATATTTGTAGCCCATACATAAAAGAGCTAACACAACGGTACACGATCCGATATTCGCCAAGGTAGAAAGGAGAGGCTGTGTCATGATGGTACTTCCTACATACCCCATACCTAGCATCAGAATAGAGAAGCCATAAAAGATACGAGGTAGCCCTGCCATATGGGAGGGTTGCATGGTTTGTATCATGTCATAGAGGATATGAACAATGAAGGCAAAGCTTAAGTAAAGGGCGATCACCCCAACATAAAGATGGATCGAGCGACTCCAATCCGTTGACACCATTAAGGCAATCAACTCGGCTGTAAAACCAACCGCACTGCATAAAATTCCTGCCGCTAGGAATCTTGCCGTTTTATAAGGGTACGACCTAACTAAGATGTAAGTAGCGAAAATCCATAAAAAAATACTAGGTACAAGCAGCGTTAATACATCACACATTACATTCTCTGTCCTCAATATCAACACCCTCTTAATACAGCAAAATGAAGGACACCCCTGCCAGGCATCCTTCACAGATACGATCTAAGTGATTCCTGTTTTCAACTGTGAATGAAGCCCTGACTCCCTCAACTGGATTAATTCTAATTTAGCATGGTTAATTCCCACATATACGAAATGTAAAGAAAACTTTAAGTAGAACGAACCCCCGATTTTTCAATTGTCTTTGCACCATAAAATCGTATAATGTATAAAACTGGATCTGAAGATCTTTATCGGAATGGAAGTTCGGAGATCATGATGAAAAAAATTCTACCTTTCATGGATTGGGGCATATTCGCTCTTCGTTCGTACCATTATATTTTGCTGTTGTCCCGGCTTTTCATTGACGGCATGCCCTCAACCCGCACATCGTTATACATGATCTGGTTGCTGGCAGCGTTTATCGTCCCTATCCTATTCTGGTTCCCTGGGCGGCGGATGAACAAAACCTGGTTCTGCATCATGGAACTGCTGCTAGGCGGCTCTTATTATGTGAACTCGGTTTTCCATCCTGATTTGGCATCCAAGGCAGACTATTTGTTGCCGAGTCTTGCAATGGGGTATTTGTGCACTCGATACACACTCTGGATCATTCCTATCGTTGCTTTGATTCCTTTTACCTTTCAATCTCACTTCAAATTGTCTTGGGAGCAGACCCTCGGTATCGGAACAGATAACCTGATCTTTTGCTTTATCGGGGTATGGGCAAGCTCCGTAGCCAATGCGTACGATCAGAAAAATAAACTGGTAGCTGAAGTGGAGCAGCAAAATAAGCTGTTAACCCACTACGCCGCGGAAGTTGAGAAGATGACTTTACTTGAAGAACGCCATCGCTTGTCCAAGGAGCTTCATGATACGCTTGGACACTCTTTTATATCGCTTATTATGAGCCTCGATGCTGCCATTGCCCTGTTGGATCACAAGCCGGCCGAAGTCAAGGATCGGTTAAATCGCTTAAGAGAATTAGCTGAGCGCAATCTGAACGAAATGAGAAGCATCGTCCATGAGATGGGCGACGAAGGAGAATCAAATCTTTACCAACAGATTGAGACACTTGCGTTCAATTTCCGGGTACATACAGGAACTGATGTGGTTTTAAACCTGTCAGGAACTGAGCCAGCGTTGCGTTTCCAAGCACGTCAGACCATCCTGCGAGTCATACAAGAATCTTTTACAAACGCATTAAAACATGGAAAAGCAACTCAACTGCATCTGGAGCTTCGGTTTTCTGAGACCCACGTGCATCTATTCATCCGAAATAACGGCAAGCCGATTAATCGGCTGGAATATGGCTTTGGCTTGACTGCTATGAAACAACGGGTTGAGCATTTGGGAGGAACCCTGTCTGTATCATCTGAAGCCGGAACGGCCCCGGTTACCGAGGTCAGCTGTCAATTTCCTCTGGAAGGAGTAATCCTGCATGTCCAAAATTAAAATGCTGATTGCGGATGATCAGGAATTAATTCTTGAGAGTCTCCATATCGTGCTGTCGATGGAAGAGGATTTTGAAATTGTCGGGTTAGCCAAAAATGGCGAAGAAGCCGTCAAATCCTGCGAGCAGTTACAGCCGGATATTGTACTGATGGATATCAATATGCCAGTCATGGACGGCGTCGCTGCAACAGCAAAGATTAAAGAGCGAACACCTGCAACCAAAGTCATTATACTCACCTCTTACCGGGAAGTGGAATATGTGTTGACGGCATTAAGCCATGGCGCGGAAGGCTATTTGCTCAAAGCGATTCATCCCAAGGAACTAGCTGCGGGCATACGTGTCGTTCATGCGGGAGGAACGTTAATCACGCAGGAGATGGCCAGTAAAATGATCAAAAATTTGAACCTCACCCCTGCCCCACAAATTAACGAATACGGACTTAGCGCTCGCGAAATTGAAGTGCTGCATAAGCTGGCTTCAGGCATGCGTAATCAAGACATTGCCGAGGCCCTGCATCTTAGCGAGGGAACCGTTAAAAATTACATCTCAACGATCTATTCGAAGCTGAATGTGGGAGGACGGCAAGAGGCCGCCCGTAAAGCCCGAGATTCAGGGATCATATGACTTTTTAATGACGAATACTCACTATGGTTTATGACTTTTTCAGCCTACACTCGTAATAAACGAGCAAAAAAAGGGGCTGAAACAACCATGAACAGCAAGTTCTCACGTTTTCCTATCACATGGATGTTGGCGGGGGCTTTGGGCATCATTTTGATCGATTCCCTATTTCGACCCTTGGCCTATCAGGCGGGAGAAGTCGCTTCCCTTGCGATTACATTCGTGGAAGGTTCGATTGCTATTCTCGTATATAGGCTGACAATGAAATACCTTGCTAACCGTCCAACTCCTGAATTAACAAGACAACGCGCAGGTATTGAAGCTGGGATGGGGCTTGTAACAGGGGTACTCTTTATCCTAGTGTCCATTTTGATAATTGTTGCTGCGGGAGGGTACACCTTTCAATGGGCGAGCTCTGCAGATACAAGCTCCATTCTGGCATCCTCCATTACCTCAGCTTTAGGTGCAGCCTTTGTAGAGGAGCTCATCTTTCGCGGGCTTATGTTTCAAGCCATTACGAAATTGGCCGGGCCCTGGCTCGCACTCGCTGTAACCTCACTCTTCTTCGGAGTAGCCCATCTTGGGAATACAGGGGCAACACTATGGAGTGCGTTCGCTATTTCCATTGAGGCGGGCGTTCTGCTTGGAGCGGCATTTATATGGCGGCGGAACCTGTGGTTTGTCATGGGACTGCATTTCGGCTGGAATGCCGTCGAGGGCTTGCTTGGTATTCCTGTTTCTGGGCACACAACAACCGGTCTGTTTACGGTGAAAGCAGAAGGTGCCGCACTTCTCACTGGGGGAACGTTTGGCCTTGAAGCCTCTATTGTTCCCGTTGTGGTCAGTCTGGCGATCGCCATTCCGATGCTGATGGTTGCCAAGCGGAAACAGTCCTCGTTTAAAGAAATTTCATCTGATCTTACCGGCTGCTGATCATATTCGTCTCCTGCTTCCGGGGCGGGCATCATCCTTGTTCACTTCCACTTTTTCGTATTATTTCTCACATCCACTAGGATTTTACAATGCTATGTTAATTGTGTATACCTTACCCTACTTAAGGAGGTAATTGAATGAGCAAGTACGATGAAGCCATGAAGTTGCTGGAAGAACAAGTAGGTAACAAGGACTGCCTCATCTCCCTGTCCACCATCGCACTGGAACCGGGTGCGGGTGGCAGAAGCCGCCCCGCCGCCCGTATTGTAGACGCCTATTATGAGAACGGCTCGTTCTACATTGTCACCTACGCGACCTCAAACAAAATGCAGCAGATTGCCCAAAACCCCGAAGTGGCCATTTGTATCATCGTCGAGAACTTTACGGCGGATGGTATTGGTGAAAATCTGGGCTGGGTATGTGACGAGAAAAACGTGGAGATGATGACCAAGCTGCGCAAAATATTCGCTGAGTGGTATTACGAAGCCAATAACGACGAAGACCCTAACACCTGCCTGCTGCGCATTCGCCTGACAAAGGGTCTGTGGAATGACGCTCACAAAGGGATCCGAACTGAGATTGATTTTGTCAATAAGACAGTAAATTAAGTAAACCTTTGCTTATGGTGATTTCCGATCCGGTTAGGGGGCGACCCATTGTGGATGGCAACAACCTAAAAAAGGGTATCTTCCCCAATCTATGACTTGACCACGCAGTCATATCGGTAAATAATGAAACAATGTGCAAAACGATCTACCGAATATGACTTCAGGAGACTGCCATCATGAAAAAACACCAATCATTAACACGTATCACCGTTGCCTTCACGCTTTTTGCAGTAATTTCCACGGGTGTAGCCTACGCCTCTAGTCCTGAAACCAGCATCAAAGTCAGTTTCAGTAACATCAAGTACCTCTTCAACGGCGTTGAAAAGAAAGCACCAGAAAATAATAAAGGATTTATTTACAACGGAACAACCTACGTACCTCTTCGTTTTGTTGCAGAATCCTTGAATCAGAACGTCAAATGGAACGGCAACACGAACACCATTTCAATGATCCCACAGGAAGCAACGAGCACGAACTCAACCGATGCAGAGAAACTTAAGGAAGCAGAGCAACGAATCGCTGAGCTTGAACAGCAGCTCAAGGATCAAGGAACCTCTTCGTCCGCCACTGCTCAAGATGGTTGGATCACCTATGAAACGAAGAATCTCATGCTTCATTTCACACCTAAGGCCGACCAAAGGTTCCATTATCTTTACACAGAGGCTGAGGACATCTTAAAGGCGCAAGATCAATTTTTCGGATCGGATACCTTGAAGAAAAAGGTTGATGTGTGGATTCATGACAGCGACGGCATCTTTAAGATTGACTCTGGATCGTTCCACAATCCACAGCATAATGCCATAAAACTTGCCGTCGAAGAAAACTATAATATGGCGGGTGATGAAAGCGTTCGTTTTGTCTTTGCGCATGAACTGGCACATGCTTACCAGCATCAGAAATGGGATATCTACAAGCTTGGATCTACGCTAAGCGGCAGAACGAGCTGGTTGCTTGAAGGACAAGCGGATTACGTTGCCAAGAAGATCAATGGCTATTCCCAGTACGGTCCTTCCTCTGATCCCGCCGGCGACAAGCGTGACCTTACCTATTACAAGAACGAACTCAAGAGACGGAATAGCGCTTCAGGTTGGTCACCTATCGATTGGAACAAGATCACGTCGTTTACCGACTTAAACTCGTATCCAGATGAGTATTTCTCGTTTGAAAGCATGGTATTCTTCCTCGAACAAAACTATAGCCACGAGCAATACCTGGACCTGCTTAATGAATTCTCGAAGGGCGCTCAGCCTGCAGCGGCTTTTCAGAATGCATTTGGAAAATCAGAAGAAGCGTTGGTTTCTGAATATAAGAAGTATCTCGGCGTAGAGTAACCGCCCAGCATGAATAAACGGCTCCTCATCTTCGATGCTTTGCATCCGATTAGGGGCCGTTACTTTTTACAAATGGTTCGCTCTGAGCTAAATTATGTGCCAATATTATGAAGGTATAGTACAATTATGATAATTTAGGATGAAGTTAAGGATTGGTACAGTGAGAATACGATAGAAAGAAGGAGCATTTCTATGGAATATCATGTATCCATACATGGGGATGATCAAGCAAAAGGCACAGCGGATCACCCCTTTCGTACAATCTCACGCGCTGCGGCTCTAGCCATGGCCGGTGATACGGTTATTGTTCATGCAGGAGTATACAGGGAATGGGTGAATCCGGCTAACGGAGGAACAGCCGAGCATCGAATCATATATCGTTCCGCAGGAGACGGAGAAGTCGTCATTACAGGTGCTGAACGGATTACCGACTGGAAGTTTGAACGAGACAACGTTTGGAGCACAGAAGTGCCCAATTCCATGTTTTCCGTTCGTAATCCCTTTGAAGTAGAGTTGAGCGGCGATTGGCTATTTGACGGAGCCTTCCCGGTTCATCTCGGTGATGTGTATTTAGATCACAAATCATTATATGAATGTGAGAGTGTCGATAAGGTTTACAATCCCGAAGTGTGGCCTGAAGCCAAATATCCCAAAGACTCACTGTTACAATGGTATGCCGAAGTTGGTTCTGTGACAACGAAGATCTGGGCCAATTTTGGCGGCAAAGATCCTCGTAAGGAGAACGTGGAGATCAGTGTCCGTCCTTATTGCTTCTGGCCTGAGAAACCGGGGCTTAACTATATAACCGTAAGCGGTTTCACACTTCGTCAAGCTTCTCCTCAATGGGCACCACCTACAGACTACCAGGAAGGCTTGATTGGACCTCACTGGAGCAAGGGTTGGATTATTGAAAACAATATCATCAGTGAATCCAAATGCGTTGGAATCAGTCTAGGTACTCCTATCGGTACAGGTCACGCGAAGACTTCGGGGAAGCACAGTAAAGGCGGTACTCAACGGGAGCAGGAGGTGATTTTACGGGCATTACGCTCAGGCTGGCATAAGGACACCGTGGGCAGTCACATCGTTCGCGGCAATGTGATTCACGATTGCGAACAGGCAGGTATTGTAGGTCATATGGGAGCAGCCTTCAGCCACATTTATCAGAACCGTATTTACAATATTCATCACAAACGGATTAGACACGGTGCCGAAGTAGCTGGAATCAAACTGCATGCTGCCCTAGATACACAAATTAGGGAAAATGTCATCTATAGCTGTTACCGTGCACTTTGGCTTGACTGGCAGGCACAGGGCACCCGCATCAGCCGGAATGTATTTTTTGACAACCTTTCGGAAGATCTCTTCGTTGAGGTTTGCCATGGTCCGTATCTGGCCGATCATAATCTGTTCCTCTCCCCTATGAATTTCAGAAATATGGCACAGGGCGGTGCATTTGTCCATAATTTGTTTGCAGGTCATTTTGTAGTTCGTTCTGAAATAACCCGCACTACGCCGTATCACTTCCCTCACGAAACAGCAATGGCGGGATACTCCAATATTACTGGAGGAGATGACAGATACTACAACAACATATTTTTGGGGAATAACGAGACGATTACAGAACCTGTTCCAATAACCTTTTTTGAACATCTGCCATTGAAACCAAGGGATGAGGTTGGAGCGGACGGAAAGACCGTCATGGATGGCGTTCCGGACAATTCCATTTGCTATTTGCACGCTGTGGGGCTCGGAGGGTACGATAAACATCCTAATATCAAAGATAAAAAATGGTGGGAATACACGAATGAAGAGCTTGCCGAACTTGGTGATGCAGCAAAGGATTTCTTTATAGGAAATGCGGTTCTTCCGGTAGCTATGGGGGGCAATGTATATCTTAACAATGCGGTACCCAGCCTTCATGAATCGAATGCGAAAATCTATGTGCAGAAGGCCATAAACGTCGAGATTAACCCTGAACACGGCAAGGTGAAAATTCAGGTCGACCCCCATCTGTTTCAGGGAGCCTCTCCTATGGTGATTACTACCGACCTGCTTGGCAAGACGTATCACGCCGATATGAACTATGAGGAACCGGATGGCACTCCATATCGTTTCGACTCCGACTTTTTCGGGATCAAGAGACCTGAGGCGGATGTCACACCGGGTCCGTTTGAATTGACCGACCATGGTAACACAGATTTTGAGATTTAGGTTAAGCCAGGCACACTAAACAGTACAGACAATTCCGACAACTTGCCGCTACTTATGATACGGTTTTCAGCAACATCTACAGTAAGAAAAAAGGACGCCCCAATCGGCGTCCTTTACGGATACTAGCGAAGTGATTCTAGCAATGTCTTCAACTCCGGCTTCAGCTTCAACACATTCAGGATAATCTGCAACGCTTCAGCACGTGTAGCATTACTCTTAGGGTTGAAGCTTCCATCCCCTTTACCGCTAACGATGCCTGCCTGAGCCGATGCTTGGATCTCCTCTGCTGCATACGCACCGTTCAGATCATTGAAATGGCCTTTCGTCTGATCTTTCTCCAAGTTGTCCAAGTTCATGATCCGCGACAGCATGACCACCATTTCTTCACGTGTAACCGTCTGATTCGGCTTGAACGTACCGTCCGGGTAGCCGTTAATTACCCCTGCCGCTACTAGGATCTCAATATCTTCTTTAGCCCAGGAATCTCCTATGTCCTTCAATACCGGACTCATTGTGCTGCCGCCTTGGATTTGGAACGCGCGATTCAGCATCACTGCGAACTCCGCGCGGGTGATTGGATTGTTGGGTCTAAACGAACCATCTTCATAGCCATTGATCAGCTTCAACTTGGTGAAAGTGTTGATCGTCTCCTCCGCCCAATGCCCCTGCATGTCTACAAAATCCATTGTATCGTTTGCTTTCTTCGCATCTTCTGCTCTGGATGCGATCGTTTTTACTAAATCGGCTGCATTGACAATGCTTCTTTTAAATAAATCAATTGTGGGCTCTGGCTCTGGTTTTGTTGGCGTTTGCTCTCGATCTGCCGGAGTCGTCAATGGTGTAGTACTACTTGGAGACGCTGGGCTTCCGCTTCCACTGCCACTGCCACTACCACTTCCGCTTTCCCCCCCGCCAACTGTCTCAGATGCTGTTGCCGGGAATACCGCTGTAATTGTGTCAGAATTGGCTTCATTTGTCGTTGTTGCTCCAGCTACCGTGAAGAAGTTTGCTGGAACACCTGTTAACGTATACCCGGCTCTTGGTGAGACCACGATCGTTGCCGTATAAACCGTATTTGCCTTAAACACTGAATCCGCGGGTGACCACGCAACCGTTGCCGTATATTCTGCCGTTGACGGCAGTGTTATAACCGGTGTTGCCCCCCGCACTGGCACCGTGACTCCAGTGATCGCTGCTGTTCCGATAGGCACTACGGGTATTGGCTTAATATCTGCTAAAGTTACGCTCAATACCTGTACGGCCGATGCCGGTTGCTGTGCGGTTGGCTTGATTCGGACATATATTTTATCGCCTGCCGCAACCGTAATATTGTCTTCGCTTGTTCCGGTTATCGCCTGGTAAGCATCCGCATTGACTCTGTACTCCATTAAAGGAGACACACTAGTCAACCTCGTCGTTCCGCTCTGTGACCCCTGCTCCAAAGCCGCAGCAGGTGCATCTGCAGGTTTGATGTCGACATAACCGACCGTTAACGTGATTTCGCCTGATGTTACTGGCGGTGCCATACGAATAGTGATTGTATCGCTAATTTTTACTGGAATGTTATCATAAACTGCGTTTGTAACCGATGTGTATGCTGCAGAACCGTTGATCGAAAACTCCATACCACTTTCAACACCATTTAGCTTCGTTGTTCCTACTGTCGCCCCTTGGGTTAGCTGAATCGGCGGTTTCAACTCCGGGTATTGACCAGGAAGAATACGCCACACCAAGGGATCCCAGCCTGCAAATGTAGCTTCCAGTTGCATCTCTGCGGTTGTTTTGCCCTCGCCAGCACCCGCAGATTGGCCCGTTGTCACTTTGTCGTAGAAACTGTTACTATACGTTGTCTGAAAATTTGATCCAATTAATCCACCTACAAATGACTGTCCACTGACTGTCCCAATCGCAAAGCTATTGCTTATTAAGCCCTGAAAGGTATTACCTACCAATCCGCCTATGTAGGATTTCCCAGTAACCATACCTGCAGCGTAGCTGTTGCGGATCGTCGTTTGGAAGTGATCACCTACCAAGCCACCTACAAAATAAGTCCCACCACTTACTGCCCCTGTCGCATAGCTTTCGCTAATTGTACTGCTGCGATAAGAGAAACCTACCAATCCGCCTACTCTTTGATTTCCATTCACATCTCCTGTTGCGTAGCTTTTGTGAATAACTCCTTCATAAACATATCCAACTAATCCACCTATCTCATTATCAGATGTTAGATCTATCCCACTCACTGTTGCCGTCGAGTAACTTTCCGAAATTGAACTATTTTCAAGATTGCCCACGAGTCCGCCAACATTATTTTTACCATACACAACCCCCGTCACGCTGCTCTTATCGATCTGCCCATAACTTTGACCGGCTAGACCGCCTACATATCCTTGTCCCCTAACATTCACATTCTCCAGCTTCATATTGATCAGTTTCCCCGAATACCCGATATCCGCGAATAATCCGGCGTAGTCTGAGTCTGAACTTATCGATAAGTTTGAGATGACATACCCATTTCCGTCAATTTTCCCATTAAATCCACTTATCGGTACCCAGTTTCCGTAACCGGCTAAGTCAATGTGATCTGTCAGTATATAATAAGTGCTGTAATCCGTATCGTTTCTAACCTCGTTTAGTTGTTCAGCGGTTGCGATCTGATAAGGGTCGTGTTCCGTTCCCGTTCCTCCTGCAAAGCTGCCTACTGCCGCATACGCCTTACCTTCTCCGGCTGCGAACCATCCGGGTAGAGTGCCTAGCCCTAACAGCAAGACTAGAAAAATCTTCGATACTCTCTTTATAGCCGTATCCATGTCCGTCATTCCTCCCAAATTGGGTCATATCGTATAAATTGTTGATGAGCCTGCATCAAATTGACTTCTTCCTACTACTTTATCAAAGTGACTCTCTCCTGAATGAAACCTAAAGAAAACTTTATGTTTGAACCTGATAATGGAAAAAGCTCTGGTATATCCTGATGCGGGGAGGAAATCGAAAAATGGATTGAACAAATAGAAAGCAAAGATGCTTCCTGGGACTTTTGTTATCAAGCCAGAAAGATATAGCAAAAAAGAGACCCGTTTAATCCCAAGGGTCCCCTACTATCACTATAGCTTTATTGATGCAAGTATTTGCGAAGATTTGACTCCGCTCTGTTGAATCTGATGGAACTTAGCCTCCCTATTGCTTTATGCTATCCAATAGACTTCGCAAACGTGCAGCGGTATCTGTTGAAGCGGTGTATATCATGATCTTCAGGTCTGGATTGGTCGGCGGCTGCAAAACCACATGCTCGAACTCCATCTCACCGATCCGAGGATCGTAGCTCCGTTTACGGCGATCCGTTGCGACCTGAACGTCATGCAGCGGCCAGATCTCGCGAAACAACCGGCTGCTCTGCATAAATTCATCGATCAGTTCCTGAAACCTTGCATCATTCGGGAATCGCGCATAATCCGCACGAAAGTTCGCAATCAAGACACGTGCCTTGACTTCCCAATCCTTGATATTTGAGCCTAGCTCGGGGTCCGTCAAAAGATGTCTCATCCAATGGGGACGCTGGGGCAGGTTATTCGAGTACACCGGCAATCGAAAAACAAGCTCGGCGGCATGGTTCCACAGCAATAAATCCCAATATCGCCCGATAATGAATGCCGGATGCGGATCCAAGGCCCTTATCGTCCGTTCCAAACCTGCCGTTAATTGATGACTTTCTGCCTTTTCCGGATGACTCGGTCTTGCGAGGTGATGGAGATGACGACGTTCATCCTCGGTCAATCGCAGCGCTTTAGCTATATTATTAAGGACGTCCTCTGATGGATTGACGCTTCGACCTTGCTCCAGAGAGGTATACCATGATGTTCCGATGTGCGCAAGGTGTGCGACTTCATCCCTTCGAAGCCCCGTGGCCCGCCGCCGGCCATAGGATACCAACCCCACTTCTTCCGGAGTCAGACGTTCTCGACGTGAACGTAAAAATTCACCTAACGCCTTCCTAGAGTTAACTTCCTCCATATACCACTCCTCCTATCCTGACACTTCCAATCGTACGATAAACGCAGGAAGGAAGCGGCTTGCACATTTTATTATACTCCTCGTGTAGCACCCGAATAAAATGCAGGAGGAATGAAAATGAACGTTTTTGTAACAGGAGCCACGGGTAAAGTAGGCAGCCGATTTGTTCCGCGTCTGTTGCAGCGCGGTCATCACGTTAAACTGTTGGTTAGGGATGCTGCCAAGGCGGATGGGCTTCACCAGCAAGGGGCTGAAGTCATTGAGGGCGATCTTTTGCAGCCGGACCATTATATTGATGCCCTCCAGGGCGTGGATGCTATCGTTCACTTGGCAGCACAGTTTCGTGGAGTAGACGAGCACACCACTCGAACGGCAAACTTCGATGGAACCCTGGCACTAGCCCATGCTGCACTAGAAACGAATGTGCCAAGGTTTGTTTTTTCCAGCACCAATAATGTGTACGGTTCGGTGGTTCGTTCGAGACCAAGCCGTGAAGATGACGAGCTTAAGCCCACCCATGCTTATCCTCAAAGCAAAGTTGAGGCCGAGGAGGCGCTGCTGCAGCTCCATCGCGAACAGGGATTGGGCGTGCGCATCGTACGATTTCCCTTTGTTTATGGTGAGGGCGATTCTCACATCACCGAAGTGCTGCCGATCTTCCGGAACTGGAATCCAGCCAAGCGAATTCACATGGCACATCATGCGGACATAAGCCAAGCCTTGATGCTCGCCGCATTCACGCCGGGGATTGATGGCCGAATCTATAACGTTGCCGATGATGCGCCGATCTCCGTGTTGGAGCTGTTTCAACTTCATCATAGCGAAGTGCCACCGGAAGCGTTGCAACAGGACTTTGATCCATGGGACATGATCGTAGATACGACGCGGATCAGAGAGGAATTACAGTATCGACCGATTTACCCTTCGTTCTATTCGGCAAGAGATGCAGGAGCATTATGATGTAATTCAACGGCAAGATTTAAGGCCATCCCTTGTGGGATGGCCCTTAGACGTTAGCTCTTCTTTACAAATTCCGACTTCAGCTTCATTGCACCGAACCCGTCAATTTTGCAATCAATATTATGATCGCCGTCTACCAATCGGATATTTTTCACCTTTGTGCCGATCTTCAACGTCGATGAGCTTCCTTTGACTTTCAGATCTTTAATGATCGTTACGGTGTCTCCATCGCTCAGTACTTTGCCGTGTGCATCTTTTACAATCTTTTCAGCAACGGGGTCATTCTCGGATTCCGCAGACCACTCATGGGCACATTCTGGACATACGAGCATCAGCCCATCTTCATAGGTATATACGGACCCGCACTTCGGGCAATTCGGCAAACTAGACATTTGAACCTCCCAGTTCTATTCATGTTAAGTATCTGTCATTATAGCAACATATTAGGTGCCTTGTAAAATGGGGAGAACGTTGGG
>NZ_BILV01000014.1 GCF_004000745.1 Paenibacillus barengoltzii NBRC 101215 | reverse complement strand
GAACACCCTGCCTTTCCTCCTATGGACTAGCACCGGTTCGCTTATGGTATACTGCTAATAATATGCCAAAAAGAGAGGTACTCCGTCATGTGGAAAGAATTCAAAGCCTTTGCGCTCAAAGGGAACGTGCTGGATCTAGCCATCGGGGTCATTATCGGTGCCGCCTTCGGAAACATCGTGACTTCCCTGGTCAACGACATGCTGATGCCGGTTATCGGGTTGCTGGTAGGCGGTATTAACTTGAAAGAGTTACAGTTTCAATACGGAGACACGGTGTTGAAGTACGGAGCTTTCCTGCAAACCGTCATCGATTTCTTTATTGTCTCCTTCTCCATCTTCCTCTTCGTCAAGGGTATCAACAAACTGAGACGCAAAGAGAAAGAGGAGCCCAAGTCCGAAGCGCCGCCCGCCCCTTCCAAAGAAGAGGTGCTGCTGGCCGAAATCCGTGATTTGTTAAAGCAAAGAGCGTTGGAGGAGAAGTGACTCCTTTGAAGCCAAAAACCCGCCCGAGCCGTTTATGCTTAGGCGGGTTTTCTCGTATGCGCCTACACCAGCTTCTGCCCGCAATTCGGACAGAAGTTCGCGCCTTCGTTCTTATTCCCGCAGTTGGGACAGAAGTTCGGCCGCTTAGAGTCCGCTTCCGAGGCGGAAGGCGCTGCAGGTTGCGACGGTTGGCTCGCCCCCGAGTTTTGCGACTGGGACTGCGGCTGCGGATGATCTTTCCCCTGACCCGGTTCCGGATTCAGGTTTTTCATCATTTCCTTGGCCAGGTTCATCCCCATCATCATCCCCGCCATATCCGAAGCGGCCCCGCCGCCTTGCACCTTGCCTGAGGCGATGCCGTCCGTCATGCTGACCTGCTGGTATTTCGCTAAATTGCCGATCATTTCATGCGACGCCGTCTTCGTGATCATCTCCTGAATTTCCTTCGGATAACTGAAGCTCATCACCTGGAAGCCTGTGATGGCCAACCCGTCGTCCATGACCTGCATATCGAGGTCTTCCCGAATGCCTCGTGCGATCTCCGCGGCGTTAGCCTGCAGATTAAACATATCTTTGCCTTCCCGGCTAATCCACTTCATCAGCAGTTGATCGAGCACGGAGGTGATCCGAAGCTTGACGTCCTCCACCAAATAGCTTTGCTTGACCCCTGCAATCTTATCGATTAAGGTCACATAGTCGTTGACCTTGAAGTTAAACGTGCCGTTCGCACGAATCGGCATCCCCCCGGGGAGCTGCGGCGTAGGGATTAACACCGGATTTTGCGTGCCCCACCGGACGGTAAACTCCTTCGTATTGACGAACAACACCTCAACCCGCATCCCGCTGTTGAAGCCGAACTTAAACCCCTTCAGCGTGGACAGGAACGGCACGATCTCCGAGGCAATGTTATATTCGCCTTCCTCCTTAAAAATCCCCTCGATTTTCCCGTTATTCATAAAAATCGCGTCCTGCCCCGAGCGGATGATCAGCTTACTCCCTTTTTTAATTTCACGGTTGCTCCATTTCCAGAAAATCATGTCGTCCCGGAATTCTTCCCACTCCACGACATTGGCAAATTGGCTCTTAAAAAAACTCATCAGCTCTTCCTGCCCCTTCCTTTAAAATGATCCTCGGCTTCCGCTATGGGAGTGTCCGCCGCTGGTTGTACCGCCGCCGCCACCTCCACTGCTGCCACCGCCGCCGCTGTTGCTGCTCTCAATCTTCGTCTTCGTTACCGTCGTATGCAGATAATTGTCTTGTCGCCAAATGACGCCAGAATTGGCCGAATCCTCATAGGTACGACCGCTCACCGTGATCCGACCGCCGCTTCGGAACGCCATCATGAAGACGACCCCCGCCCCGATCACCAGTGCAATCACAAGCTGAATGCCGGTGTTGAGCAGCGGGTTATCCGGATTTACCCCCGGCCGAAACTGCGCGTACCGGTTGACCGTCAATATGTATTCTGCAAACGCACCGTAATAATCGCCAGCGGACAGCATCGGGGTAATCTTGTCGCGAATTTTGTCCAAACGGCTGTCGTCCAGGTATTTCTCCCCTTTATAGAACCCTGCCAGATATAGATCCCGGTTCAACATATCCAACGTCAATATCACAGCGTTGCCATGTGTTTTGTCGTAACCCGGAGCCCGTTCATCGTAAAAATCCTCCGTCAGCTCCACCACATCCTCGCCTTCCGGATTGTCCGTGGTATAGATGATGATGTCGAGCTCTCTTGGGGGCCCATATTCATTCGCCAACGCGTTTAGGTCTTCAAGTTCTCCCGGGGAGAGAAGTTCAGCCTCGTCATAAATCAGTTGCTTATTCGCAAGCGGCGATTCCGCCTGAGCCGTTAACGGGGACAGCATATTTAGCATGATCAAGAGCAGCAGCGAGTACACCACAACCCATCGCTTGTTCATTAGAATACGCCTCCCCACAGCCATGCCAATGTTTTAAGTCCAACAAAAGAGAGAGCCGAAACGCCGGCAAACCATACCGCCATTTTCCCTTTGCTAAGCGGCGGCTTTCCAACCACTTTGCCTGTTTGGCCGTTCATCGCAAACGTGTACTGCTTCCCCTTGTAGTTGTAATAGACCATCCAGACCGGAAGCAGCACATAATTCGCTCGTTTGACCGTCGTATCGATCTGTTTGTCCGCGTAGCTTACCGTCGTGTATTCGGAAACGGTTGAAGAAATATAGGATTCGATATAAGGCATCGTTTTTTCCCGAGCTCTCGGGGTAAGCTGCTCGCTGGTATAGTTGTATTTTTCAGCAATGTATCCCGCAAGATATGGCGTCTTAAACGTCTTTAATTGGTCGTAGGGAAAAGGCTCCAGCTTATCCATCAGCTCATCGTCCATCTTCGCCGAGGCATCGATCGGCAGCCGGACATAATTCAGCCGAATTCTCCGGTAAAACTCGTAATGATCGGTTTCGGTATATTGATAATCGCCTCGGCGATAGCTTCTTACCTTCGTTCCTCGGCCGCGAACATCGATATTGTTCAGCAAATCGTACAGCCAGAACGGCACGTACATTCCGGTAATCCCCTGGATGCGGTTCGCGGTCATGAAGCCGCGGGGCGTAAGCAGCCCTTTTCGGCACCATTTCTTGAAAGCCGCCATCGCTTCTTCCTTGCTGATCGCAAAAGGGATCACCTGCTGCGGCGCCAGCTTCCCGGTCAGGCGATCGCTAAGCACCACAGCGGAACCGCAAAAGCTGCACGTCGTTGCGCTGGTTTCCGGCTCCGTTACGATGACCGCCCCGCAGCTTTCGCAGTGGTATTCCCGAACCTCGTCCTCCGTGAACACCTGTTGCTTCAATGGGTCGGGAAGTTGCTCGATGTTGTCCTTGCGACCGCAGCTTGGACAGGACAGCATACCTGTTGTGCTGTCAAACGTCATGCCGCTGCCGCAGCTCGGACATTTGTATTCAATGACCGGCAAATCGTTCACCTCAATCCATCCAAAATCAAGTTCAGGTAGCTCATTTATTTAATTTCGCCTTGAGCGCCGCTAGTTCATCTTCAGGAGTCGATGCTGTTGCTTCCTCCGGCTTCGCTCCCGCAGCATTGCTCTTCTCCAGCTCCGCGAAGATAGCGTCCAGATCGTCTTCCTGCGATCCCGCCCGAAGCTCCGCCAAAGCCATCGCTTCATTCAACGCTTGATCGGCCTTCGCCTCCAGCTCGCGAAGCGCCGCTTCTGTTCCCCCAGCAGCCTGGGCCTTGTTCAACGCAGCGGCCTCTGCCAGCTTGCTCTTAAGCGTCGCTTGCCGCGCTTCCAGCTTCTGCAGATCGGAGACCAGCCTCTCCTCCATCTGCTTCATCTGGGCGGCCTGATTCGCTGCTTGCTCATAGGCCGTCTGCAGCTCCTGCAGCCGTTCCGCCTGCTTCGCCTTCCGCTCCAGGAATTTTAGCGCGGCAGATTCATCGCCCGATTCCACCGCCTTCTCCGCATACCGCTGCAGCTTCCGGACTTCCTCGGCGCATTCGTCCAGCGCGCGATTCGCCCGGTCTTCCGCCGCCTGAACCGCAGCTGACTCCGCCTTGACCTGCCCTAAATCCAGCCGTAATTGACGCAGGTATTCATCCACCGTCGCCGCCGGATCCTGCGAACCCTCCAGCATGGCGGAAAGATTCGACCGCATCACATCTTTAAATCTCGACAACATCCCCACTTCCCGTCCCTCCTTCAGTTGGTCACTTACTTAATAATACATCAGATCCAACCGATTGGTTTCATTGCGGTACCAAAGGCAGGGCAAAATAAAAACGCCCCTAAGGGCGTTATCCCGTACAAGTGTTATCGCAGACCGCATGAACCATGGGATCAACCGATCCTCAAATTCGCAAATGGCGTTCTAGTGATTTGGCTGCTCTTTTTTCTCGGAATATGCGATCAGATTGACCTTCTCTCCTATGGACTGCTCGATTTTTTCTTCCAGCTTCCGAATCTCCTGAACTAACGACTCCCGGCCTTCCAGATCCGTGAATACGTAATCTTGCTGCATGATGCACGCTCCTCCCTGTTTTTTAGGTAACTTGCGCGGAAAAGCGTGGTTCTATGCAGGCGAGGTTGGCAAGCCCCCTACTTGGCCGCTGTGTGATTTGCGAAGATCGGCACCATCCGCCGCTTCCCGTCTCGAAACACTGCCAGCTCCTTGTATCCCTGATCGATCGCATCGGCCAAGGCCGTATCAAGCAGCGTACCGATATCGTCCGGAAAATGAGCGTCCGAGGATAACGTCAGCGGGACCCCGTAATGGGCTAATACGGACAGGAACAATGGGCTTGGGCAACTCTCCGCGATAGGATAGCGGTATGCGAGACCGGTATTGATCTCCGTAGCTACGCCGCTTCGCGCCATTTCCTTGGCGATGCTCCGGTAATACGGCAGCAGCTTCTTCTCATCGGCCGGCCGGAACCCAAACACCTTCAAGTTATCCGGGTGCGCGATGATGTGAAACAACCCTGAGACGCAGGCCTGCCGCAGCAATTCATAATAATCTGCGTACGTTTGCACGGGGTCCCGGCCGTCGAAGCCTGTCTTGGCCTCCGGATTGTCGAACCCCCATCCTTCCAGGAAATGCACCGAGCCAATCACGTAATCCCAATCATAACCCGCCAAAATTTCGCCCAACTCCACTTCGCCGCCGGGGAAGAAATCCGCCTCGATGCCAAGCGCGAGATCGGGCCGCGTCTTCTTCGCTTCCGTCACAAAGTCAACGAAATCCTGGATGGAAGCTACGCACACCTGATCCAACCAGGCCCGTTGCAGCTTGCCAACCCGGCTGTCGTCCAGCAGCATGTGTTTTTCGTAATATGGCCGACACTCCCGGAACCGGTATAAATGATCAACGACGCCAAACTCCTGAATTCCGCGTTCGCGTCCCCGGATCAAGTAGCGATCCAACCACTCTTCGCTATAACATCCCTTCTCCATCCGCCGGGACAACAGCTTTGTCATTTCCTCGGCATATTCGATCGTATGATGCCCCAAGGCCGGATCCGGCCCCGGCTCGGTCGCCGCCAACCCTTGCAGTGTACGCGAAAGCCAGCGCAAGGAATACGGACCTTCCTCCAGATGAAAATGCATATCAACCTTCACCCGCAAACTCCTCCTGTCTACTCCCATTTCACCATGGCCTCGGAAGGCTCGATTCCTAGATAATGGCACATCAGCGGAGCCAAGTAGAGCTGTGACAGCCCCTGATCGCCCTGGAGCTTCGGCGAAGGAATCGGCAGCTCACCAAACACATACAGCGGAACGTTGCGCTCCTCCGGCTGAGTGCCGCCGTGTTGCCCCATCGCGTTCATCCCGTGATCGGATGTGACGATAATCTCATACCCTTGCGATCTCCACAGCGGTACCAGCGTAGCCAGAATCCCATCCACCGTCCGGACGGCGCCCTCATACTGCTTGCTTTCCCCGCCGTGCTTATGCCCCATATCGTCGATGTTCATCGAATGGATATACAGGAAGTTGGGGTCGTACGTTGTGCGCAAATGCTCCGCATCAAGGAACAGATGGCTGTCCGGATAGTGATCCTCGAAATAAAAAATCCCGTGCTGTATCGGCTGCTTCTCGTCATGCTGATGCCGGTCGGTCACCGGGTTAAACGGCGCACGGTTGTACAGCTCGCTAACCCAGTGGTACGCGGCGGCAGCCGTTCGTAATCCCGCGGTGATGGCAAGGTGAAACACGCTTTGCTCCCGGCTTAGCCTGCTGATATGGTTCGCCGTAATGCCGTTTCGGGCCACCGGCGTACCGGTCAGCAGCACTTCATAGAGCGGGCGCGATAGGCTCGGCAGCTGCGACTGCACTTGATAGCAGGCCGCCTCCCCTTGCTCTACAAGATGCTCCATATACCCGAGATACTTGCGGGCCGCATCATATCTTAATCCATCCAGCACAACCACAACGAGCTTCTTGGCTTCTGCTTCTGCCTTTGCGAATGACATCCATCTCTCTCTCCCTTCAGTTAGTGGCCTCGATCCATTGAATGCGATGGCCGCGCAGCGTCTGCAGCCATTCCTTCGGGGCGGCAACGTCGCTGACAATGGCGTGTACTTGGCTCAGCGGCGCGATCTCCACGAATGCTTCCTTGCCCAGCTTTGACGCATCAGCCAGCACAATCGTACGGGATGCCGCCTCGATCATCCGGCGCGACATGCCCGTTTCATCGACGTCATAATCGCTGATCCCCCGCTCCAAGGATATTCCGCCAATGGAGATAAACGCCTTGTCGACCCGGAATTGCGACAGAATGTGCTCGCCAATTGTCCCCGATAACGACTGCTGCTCCGGATTTAATTCCCCGCCGACCACAAAAATCTTCCCGGAAAACCTCCCGCCATTCAGCGACTCCATCAGGTGATACGCCACCGCCAGCGAGTTCGTCAGGATCGTCAGCCGCTCCCGGCCGGCGATCGCCTTGGCCATCTCCAGCGTTGTCGTCCCGATGTCGATGGCGATGGTGTCCCCGGATTCGATCAGCTCGGCAGCAGCGCGGCCGATCCGCTCCTTCTCCTCCGCCTTGTCCTTCTGGCGCTGCAAATACGGCGGCTCGTAGCTGGTCAATTTGGGGAGGACCGCACCGCCGTAGACTCTTTTAGCCAAACCTTCTTTCTCCAGCAGGATCAAATCGCGGCGCACGGTCTCCTCCGATACGGTAAAACGATGCGACAGCTCCGGGACCTTCACCTGTCCCTCCTGCTTCAACTGCTCCATAATGACGCGCTTGCGCTCCTCAGATGAAATTGACAACTTGCCTAAGCCCCTTCCTTCTCTAGCTGCAGCAATTGCGCGTGATCCATAACGAGGGTGACAGGGCGGTTCTCCTCGAACCGCCGAGAGCGTCCATCGTTCAGCACATCCACCGTCAGGCGGATGCCGGCGGCATCGATGGCGTAACGAATAACGTTGCCGAGGATCGATGCCGAGTGAACGTTGCCCTCCACGATGGGCTTGCCCGCATGGGCCGGGTCAGCCGCTTGCTCCGGTCCAATAAGCGAGAGCGCCTCCGGCCGGATGGCGTAACTCTCCGCATCGCCGGGCACCGTGCCGAATAGCCGTAACGCTTCGGCCCGCGTCAGCACGTTATAGCTGCCCATGAACCGCGCAACGAACTCCGTTGCGGGCTTGGCGTACAACTCCTCCGGGGTCCCTTGCTGTATGATATTCCCCTGGTTCATCAGGCAGACCCGGTCGGACAAGGTTAACGCTTCTTCCTGATCGTGCGTGACGAAGATCGTGGTCATGTTGAATTGCTTCTGAATCTCGCGGATTTCTGTGCGCAGATTTTTGCGAATTTTCGCATCAAGCGCGCTGAGCGGCTCATCCAACAGCAGCACCTTCGGACGGACGGCCAGGGAACGGGCGAGCGCTACGCGCTGCTGCTGTCCCCCCGACAGCTGTGCGGGATAAGCGTCCCGCTTATCGGTCAAATCGATGAGCTCGAGCAGTTCGCTGGATCTCTGGCGGCGTGCTTCCTTGGCCATGCCGCGCATTCGCATGCCGTATTCGATATTTTCGCGGACCGTCAAATTCGGGAACAAGGCGTACGATTGGAACACCATGCCGATCTCCCGACTGCGGGGAGGCAGGTTGACGATGTCCTTATCGTCCAGCCAGATCTGCCCTTCGTCGATCTCCGTCAGGCCGGCGATGCAGCGCAAGAGCGTGCTTTTTCCGCAACCCGAAGGCCCGAGCAGCGTAACCAGCTCCCCTTCGCGGATATCTAAATTCACACGATTCAGCACCGCCGCCGATCCGAACTGCTTACGGATCCCTTCCAGCTTCAGATATGGCTTCATTCCGAAATCCCCCTGTTTACTTGTTTGCCGAGCTTCATCAAGACCATGGACAACGCCAGAATAAACAAAAAATACGAAATCGCAATCGCGCTGGCCAAATGCCCGCTTTCATTCATCCGCCGCGACAAATACACCTGGATCGTCTGAATATGACCGCCCACCAGCATGTTCGTCATGACAAACTCCCCAAAGAGGACGGAAAAAGACAGCAGCGTCGACGTCACCACCCCCGGCCAGATGTTTGGCAAAATCACGGTCACAAACGCCTTTATGCGGCCGGCGCCCAGCATCTCCGCGGCATTCAGCAGCTCTGGTGCCGATACGGTGAGCAGGCTGTTGCGGATACCCTGATACATATAAGGCAGGACGATGACGAAATACGCGCCGATCAAAATATAAGCGGTCCCCGAAATATTCATCGGGCCGGAGGAATACGCTCGGATCAGCCCCACTGCGGCAACGACGCCGGGAACAGCATAAGGAAGCACGACAATTCCCTTCATGAAGCTCTCCATCCGGGGCAAATAGACGGTGATAATGAACACTGCCGGCAGCATGACGGCTAGGCTAAGCACGATGCTGATCGCGCAGAGGTACAGCGACTTCCATAACGCATCCAGAAAACGCGCATCCTGAAACATCTCACCAAACCATTCCAGCGTCCAGCTTTCCGGAAGAAGGGTTGCTTGCCACTCTTTCGCAAACGCGTAGATCATCGTTGCCAGCAAGGGAAGCAGCAAGTAAATCATGAGCAGCAGCATCAGGGTTCTCGGTGCCCACCCTGCTTTTTTGCTTGGGGTCTGCATCACAATTCCTCCTTCAGCGCAGGCGACTTCAGCTTTGGCCATTTCCGATGGTTGCGTGCCTTCTGTTCCGCCGAGCCGGGTTGGAACCGGTGCAGCCGCTGAGTCATCTTGTGGTTCAGGTACACCGCCAATAGCGTCGACAGGCCTAGGATTACTGCCAGCGCATTCCCCAGCTGCGGCTCGGTTACAACGTCACCGGAAACCAGGTTGCCAATCCGTACGGCGAGCAGGTTGAAGTTACTTCCGACGAGGGCATAAGCAGTCGCGTAAGCACCCATGGCATTCGCGAATAAAATCCCCAGCGTACCGAACACGGCTGGCAGCAGTACCGGAATCCCGATCGTTCTCCAAAACTGCCAAGGACTTGCGCCCAGCAGCGATGCCGCCTCTTTCCATTGCTCACGAATGCCGTAAAACGAAGGGTACAGCAGCAATAAAGCCAGGGGAACCTGGAAATAGACATACACCAGCACCAGCCCCGACCAGCTGTATAAGTTAAAACCGGCAAGCACGTCCCAGCCCCACTGCTTAAAGAGCAAAGTAAATACCCCGTTACTCCCCAGCAGAATAATGTACGCGAAGGCGAGCGGTACGCCGGCGAAATTCGATGTCATATTGGACACCATGATCAGACGGTCCCGCATCCTCGGTGCAAATCGCGTCACCGCGTAAGCGCAGGCCAATCCAACGGCAATCCCGATCACGCTTGAAAAGACCGAAATCAGCAAGCTGTTCTGAATCGCTTTGAGATAATACTCGCTTTGAAAAATTCGGGTGTAATACCCCAACGTCATTCCGGCGCCGTCCTCCAGGCTGACGCTTCCCGTAATCATCGACACGATTGGCACCAGCTGGAACAGGGCCACCATGACGACGAAAGGAACGAGCCCAAGCAAATACCGGCGATTTTTCCGCTTCACGCCACACCCTCCTTGTTAAAAAAAGGGGCGCCTCCCGTCCAAGACGTTTGACGCACCCCTTCAAATGGTTGAACACGGGCCCGTGATTTGCCCGATTAGTTCATATGAACGAGCACGCGCTCCTGCCACAGCTGCGGCAGCTTCTTCGCCGTCTCTTCCCAGGCCTTGTAGTCGCTGACCGGTTTCACATTGGCATAGGCCTCAGTCGGCAGCAGCTTGGCAGCAACGTCTTCCGGAAGCTGCACGCTATCGCGGATCGGACGGGCATAGCCCTTCGCCAGGTTGATTTGGCCGGCATCGCTCAAGATGTATTCCCGCGTCAGCTTGGCGGCATTCGGATGCGGCGCGTATTTGTTGATGATCGTGGCGTAGCCGCTGACCACGCTGCCTTCCTTCGGAATCGCCACGTTAAACTTGTCCGCGCCGCCCAGTTGATCGCGGTAGTTCAGGGCATTGAAGTCCCAGAACAGGGTCACTTGCACTTCGCCCTTTTCGATGTTGGCCAGCGAAGCTTCCGCACTGGACAAGCGGCCTTTTTTCGCCAAGTCTTCGAAGTAAGCAATCCCCGGCTCGATGTTTGTCTCGTCCCCGCCGTAGGCGATGGCGGCCGCCAGCACGGCCATTTGCGCTTGCGCAGCTTTGGTCACATCGCCAACAATGATTTTGTAGTCGTCGTTCTTCAGGTCTTCCCAGCTTTGCGGCGGATTTTTGACCAGGTCCGTGTTCGTGAAGAATGCGATGGAACCTTGGTAACCTACGACCCAGTGGCCGTCCTTGTCCTTGGCCCAATCCGGGATCTCGTCCCAGTACGAGGTTTTGTACGGTTGAGTTACGCCCTTATCCACCGCAACCGGACCAAATGCGATACCGACGTCACCGATGTCCGCGGTCGGCTTATCCTTCTCCGCTTCGAATTTGGCGATCTCTTCGGCGCTCGACATATCCGTATCCATGTGATCCAACGAATACTTCGTTTTCAGATCCGACCACGTATCTTTCCAGTTCGCCCATGTGTCCGGCATGCCAACGCTCACGACGGAACCTTCTTCTTTGGCCCTCGCTTCCAGATCGGCCAGCGAGAGCTCTTCCGCCTGCGCCGCCCCGCTTGTATCCGTTGCAGTTGCGTTACTCCCGTTGCCTCCGTTGCCCCCTGCACCACAAGCGGCCAGCATCAATACAAACAAGGATAAAACCAGACCCAGCGCTAACTGCCTCTTTAATCCGAATTTCATGGTTTCTATGCACTCCCTGTGGATTATTGTGGGTTCGCTATGTATTTCTGTTGATTTCGACCCAAGAAGAGTATAGGTTTTGACTGTTTACGCTGGATTAATGGAGATGGCGAAGTTTATTAAAATCATCATAATCATGCACATTGTCACCCCAGGCGGAAATAAGGGACTTTTATGGCCTTATTTCACCTTTTGGTCCCTTTTTGCGTTGAATAAGGGAATTTTGTGGCCTTATTTTCCTGAACTCCCGTCAAACTCACCTCTTCACCGCCCATTTTTCAAAGATAAGGGTAAAAATGTCCGCTATTTCAAGCCAAACTCTATCTTTGGAGCGAATAAGGCCCTTTTTTACCTTTATTACTTACGGCACGCTCATGCAAAAAAAGCCCGGAAGGCCTCCGCCCCCGGGCTTGCAAATCGTAATCTCACGGCAACCCGCCGCTCACCCCTTGATCGAACCGATCATCACGCCTTTTTCGAAGTATTTTTGAATGAACGGATAAATCACGAGGATCGGCAGCGTGGACACGATGATAACGCCATATTTGATCTGGTCGGCATACCTTTGCGCGTAACCGCCGGCGTCGCCGCCCGTGCCGGCCCCGTTCGCGAACACCTGGTTGGACAGCAGGATGTCCCGCAGGACCATTTGCAGCGGCTGAAGGTCGTTGTCCCGGATGTAGATCAGCGCGGTGAAGAAGTCGTTCCAATGCCCGACGAGGTAATACAAGCCGATCACGGACACCAGCGCCTTCGACAGCGGCAGCGCCACTTTCACGAAAAAGGTGAAATGCGAGCACCCGTCCATCACTGCCGCCTCGTGCAGTTCCTGCGGCAACGAGGTTTCGAAGAACGTGCGCGCGATGATCAGGTAGAACACGTTCACACAAAACGGCACGATGAATACCCAGACCGTATTGGTCAGATGCAGGTCTTTCATCAGCAGGTACGTCGGGATCAGTCCCCCATTGAAGAACATCGTGACCACGAACAGGAACATGATCACCCGTCTCGCCTTGAATTCCTTGCGGGACAGCACGTAAGCTGCCGGCAGCGTGAACAGAAGGTTGACCAGCGTGCCGAAAAAGGTGTAAAACAGCGTGTTCCGGTACCCCGTCCAAATTCGCCCGTCCTGAAAAATCTCGCGGTAGCCGAATAAGCTGACGTTTTTCGGTAAGAACAGTACCTTGCCCGTCGAGACGAGCGTCGAGTCGCTGAACGAAGCGATGACGATGAAATACAGCGGATAAGCAATCAACAGAAAAATGACGGTACAGACCAGTCCGAGCACGATTTTAAACACCAACTCCCCGCCGCCCGACCGCGCTCCGGCAGTTCTCACCGCAGGCCCCTTGCCCCCGATTTGCGTTCCGATTTGGCCCATGCCTGTCGTCTCCTCCTTTCCTTCCGATTTTAGAACAGGCTGTTATGGGAGGCCCGTTTCGAAATCGCGTTCATGGCAAACAGGAACACGAAGTTAATCAGCGTATTGAACAAGCCGATGGCCGAAGCTAGGCTGAACTGGTTGGACACGATCCCGATTTTGTACACGTAGGTGGCAATGACTTCTGAAACTGGGAGGTTGAGCGCGTTTTGCATCAGGAAAATCTTCTCAAATCCGGTGCTGAGAATGTTCCCCATGCTGAGAATGAATAAAATGATGATCGTTGGCACGAGCGCCGGCAAGTCAACAAAGCGAACTGTCTGCCACCGGGTGGCGCCGTCGATTTTGGCCGCGTCGTAGAGCTGGGGATCGACCGTAGACAAGGCAGCCAGGTAAATGATACTGTTCCAGCCGCAGTGCTGCCAAATGTCCGAAAGCACATAAACCGGGATGAAAGTCTCGGTGGATGCCAGCAGATTAATATGTCCGAGCCCCAGATATTTGAACATATAGCCGACCACCCCGGTTTCGGGGGACAGCAGCACATTCAGCATGCCGACCAGCACGATCACCGAGATAAAATGCGGCAGATACACCGTCGTTTGCATGAGCTGCTTCATTTTTTTGCGCCGGATCTGGTTCAAAATGAGCGCCAGTACGATCGGAGCCGGGAAGCCGAGCACGATGCTCGCCAGGCTAATCAGAAACGTGTTCCGCATCAGGTCGGTGAACAGATAGCTGTCGATAAACTGCTGAAAGTAGGCCAGTCCCCGCCACTCGCCCCCGGTCAGCCCTTTGCTGAAATCGTAGTCGCGGAAAGCGAGCTGGATTCCGTACATCGGGATATAGTTAAAGATGAGGATAACGGCGATCGCGGGCAGGATCATGATCCATAATTGATAATCGCGTACGAGGGCCTGCAGCCCTTTGCGAACCTGCATGCAACTCGGCCCCCTTACTTTTTGCTCTTGTATTCCTCGTAGTATTTCTGCATGATCTCCAGATTCTGCGTGATCCCGGCCTTCTGGGCTTCCTTCACGTACGCGTCCCATTCCGCCTCGACGCCGCCTTTGGTGACCCACTTGGCAAAATTAGCGTTGGCGAGGTTCATGATGTTGGTATTATTGAGGCTTAACGTGTTGTTGTCCATCGTAGAGTATTTGATAAACATCGCCGGGAAAATATCGTTCTCCTGGTCCACCTGCAGCGCTTCCTTGAGCGGTTCCGATTGGCCAAGCACCTCTTGCATATCTTTGCCAAGGGTCAGCTTCATATCGTCCGAGATATAAAAAGCGCCGTTGTCCGCCATGGTCGACGTCCATTTCCACGTACCCGGGTCCATCTTGGCATCGGCCGGCGGCAGTACGCTATACGAACCATCCCCGTTGTCCTGGATATTCGGGCCGATCGAGCCGAACAACACCTGGATGCCGACCTTGGGGTCGTACAGCTCGTTGATGAAGCGCATGGCGGCTTCCTTGTTTTTCGCTTTGGCCGACATGACGATGTGGTTCACGCCGTAGTTCAGGTTGTAGTAATCGTACATCCAGGAGGGCTTTACGGTGTCCGCGGCCGATACTTTCAGCGGGGCCATGGACGTGTATTGCGGAGCGAGTTGCTCACCGAATCGGTCCGACGCCACCCAGCCCCAGGTAAAGCCGACCTTGGCCGTATCTCCTTCCCCGCGGGCGACGGATTGGTATTTCGTGTAATCGTGAGTGAACACTTCCCGGTTGATTAACCCGGCCTTGTACAGCTTGCTCAGGAAGGCAACCATCTGTTTATACCGGTCATCGATCAGGTAATTCTTCACCTGACCGTCCTCGACGAAGTAGCCTTCCGCGTTCCCGTCGGACAAGGTCATCCCCGTGCTGCCAAGCAGTACGGCCGGGTTGAAGTAGCCGCCAATCCCACCCGGCCAATCCATCGGGATTTCGTCGTTCGGGTCGCCGTTTCCGTTCGCGTCCTTCTCCTTGAACGCCACAAGCACGTCATACAGCTCATCCCAGTTCGTCGGCATCTGAAGCCCCAGATGATCCAGCCACTTCTGGTTGATGTATTGTCTGGTGGACGCGGCCGGCCAAAACCGCTGGTACTTCGGCAAACCGTAGATTTTGCCGTCGGGTTGAGTAGCGATCAGCCGGGTCTCCGGCTTGGCCTCGAACATGGCCTGCACGTTCGGGGCCTGATCCAGCATCGTGGACAGGTCTTGGAACAACCCCTGGAACTGAGCGAAATCCGCGTCGGTGATTACGTTCGGCCCGATGAACAGATCTGGGATATCCCCGCTCGCCAGCATCGTTCCTTTCTTCTGCCCCCAATCCGCCGTGATCTCCTGCCATTCAATGTCCACGCCGGCCTTGTCCTCCACCTGTTGCAGCCACTCCATTTCGGCGAGCGGCTTGGTTAATGGGTGCTTTGTCATGATCGCCGTCAGCTTCACCTTCTCCCCGGTGGTGTTCCCGGGCGTACCGGCTGCGCCATCCGGCGAACTCGAGGTATTGCCGGCATTGCCTCCTCCCGAGCCGCATCCGGCCAGCAGCATCACCACGACCAACACGGATGACATGAAAACGGTTACTTTTTTTCGCATTCCCTTTCCCCCCAAATTAGATTTGAGCGGCGGCCGTGTACGAAAGCGTTCACATTTCTTCGCGGATTCCGTCTACGATGGCTGCCGCCGTCTTTGCCTTGCCTGGCCAATCCAGGCACCATAGACTTTAACGGGCAATGCCAAGCTGCGTAAACGGGCGGTTTTGGACCAATTTTCATTTTTTGAAAGCGATTACTTTAGGGTCATCAGCCAGACTGCGGGACCGGGCTTTTCAACCCGATTCAAATTTTGTAAATATTCAAAAAACGCCGATCTGGCTCCAGTTCAAAAAGAAATAGATACGAATGCTTAGCCTTTGTGGGTTTGCCGATATTGGCCAGGGGTGGTGCCCAGAATCTTCTTGAAGGAGCGGATAAAGCTGGAGAGGTTGGTATATCCGCACTGGGCAGCAATTGCCTCCAGGGTCTCTTCGCTTTCCCGTAATAAACGTGCAGCTTGCCGGATGCGCAGCCGGTCGAGCGTCTCCTTGAAGTTCTGGCCTACCGTTTTCTTGAAATAATGGCTAAAGTTAGACGCCGACATGCTGAAATAGTCAGCCATTAGCTGCAGGGAACAATTCGGGTCCGTGCCCATCTCTTCAAGTGCTGCGAGCAATTCCTCCCGGGAAGCCATACGGCTTTGGGGCACCGTCTCACGGATCATCTCGCACAGCTTGTCCCCGCTCTCCCGCAAGATTCCGGCCATTTGCTCCAGCGTGTAGCGGGGCCCAAACGCGGCGTCGGTCAGGCGCAGCAGACTCTGGTCGTCCTGACGGAACCGCTGAAGCCCGTTGAAGATCACGCTGGCCGTGTTCAAGTACACGCTGCGCAGCATGTGCGGCGACATCCCGTTGCCGCTAAGGTAACCGGCGAGCCGTTCAATCAGGGATTCCACCTGGGCAGCTTCGTTTTTCAGAATAGCCAGCTCCAGGGATTGCAGCAGCTCGGCGAAATAGGATACCGTCCCGGCTGACGGCGTTTCGAACTCGTCGTAGCATAGCAAGGCGCTGTCGCCGCGAAGCCTCAGTTGCTCCGCTGTGCGCTGCGCTTGCAAATAGGAAACATGCGCGGCCTGGGGATTCCGCCCTTCGCCAGGACGACCGATGCCGATAATGGCCCGGCCTCCTCCGACGCCGTCGCCCGCCTGCCGCTGAAGTTCCTCCTTCAGCCGCGCCAAATGCGCTTTGAGTGCAAAATTCGCGCCATGGGCGCAGACCAGCACGATTTCGTGGTGATAGATGCTTTTGAAAAAATACCCCTTCACGCCTGCGGGAAACCGCTCTTCTTCGCTTCGGCAAGCGCCCCAGATCCGCTCCGCCGCTTCCGTCCCGGCTTCGCAGGAAATAACGGCCACCGTAAGGAGCGGCCCGTCCAGGCCGATCCCAACCTTTGCCGCCTTCTTCGCGAACGGCTCCCAAGCGAGGAAGTGTCCGTTCACCAGCTCGAGCAGCAGGTTGTCCCGCATCAAGGGAAGCGTCCCCTTCACTTCCTCGTCCAGCCGGCTGTTGGCGGCGGATAAGCCGCTAAGCGTATAGCGGAGCGTCTCGAGCTCGTTCATCGGCTTTTGCTCCTGCGGCTCGAACAAGCCGGTGGCAAACTCCACCAGCCGTTTGATCGGGTGGTAATTGTTGCGGATCGAGACGTAAATCACGATAACCTCCAGCAGGAGGATGAAGCCGACCAGCAGCGCGGTTTTCAACTGGATCGCGCGCAAATCCTGCAGCGATTCCGTTAGCGGAAGCAGGCTGACGTATTTCCAGCCGTTTTTGTCCGAAACCGCATAGGAGACGATATACGTTGTGCCGTTGATTTGGTGGATGCCGGAGACGGGATCGCCGCCGTTCTCCCGCTCCATTCGCTCCACCAGACTCGGCAGATCGTCCGAGCTCCGGTACAGCGAACCGTTTGAAGCGACCAACGGCTGGCCCTGCCCATCGAGGATAAAAAAGTCTCCGAGATAGTGCTCGGACACCGATCGCATCATGCGGAGAATCGTATCCTCCCGGACCAGGATCATCACCACGCCGGGGGAATGGGACCCGCCGACCGGCAACGGCTGCAGAAAGGTCAGCATCCGCACCCGGTTGTTGCCGGGAATGACGATCTCCTCCACCGGCCGGACGAGAGGCGCGTCCAACGTGTTCAACGTCTCCTTCATATAGGCGGGTTGCCAATCCTCATAGGTGAAGCCGATCCCGGGAGTGGCCATATCCTCCAAACTGTATGCGCTTCCAGTTTTGGAGAATAACATGCCGATGTTTCGCACATAGAGCAGGGTGTTGTAAATGAAGGCATCGGTGGCGTTGTATTTTTTCATTTCATTCGCAATTAGCACCCGCTGGTAATCGCTCTCCTCCGCCTGGTACAGCCGGAACTCCCGATTCTGCGCCAGCTCGAACGGCAGATTGTACACATATCGCGTGAACGTGTCCATCGACGTCATGAACTGCTCCGTGATATGAGCGTTCCAATCCATTTCCTTCGCTCTCACCGCCGTCGCCGACTGCGGATAATAATAGAACAAAATGATCAGCACCGGAAACAGCAGCACAAGCCAATAGGAAATCAACAGCTTGGTCAGCAGATTGATCTTGTTCTTCCCCAAGCAGATCACCTTCCTTTCCGTCCTTGTCCACACCAAAGTTACTTTAAGCATACGGGATCGGTGCCGAAATGAGAACGTCCTTTGTGCTCGATATGGACAGGAATGCAGGGTTGGCGCGAGAAATGGGAATAAAGAACAGAAAACAAAAATAAGACCAGCACGAGGCAGCTCCTAGACAGAACCACAGCACCGGTCTTAAGAAGAATACATTTACAGCTTTCACTTTAACGTCATATCGCTCATAAATGTCCAGCTTAATTCTGTACATCCGTTGCATGATATTGCGCACTTCATTTGGAATGCAAACGGCCGCCGATCTCCCCTCCTATGACCGCTTTTCGCCAATCATTGATCAAATTTACGATTATTTGCTCTTGAAATAGCTTACGTCCTACATCGCGCATCGTGTTGCACAGCGAGTTATCCCAAATGGCCTGCATCTTAGCCAAACGAAGCCGCTCTTCTGTTGATAAGGTTACGCCATTGGGAAGCGCCAAGGCACACCCCTCCATGTAACTTTCCCGGTTAAAACGCCAGGCGGTAAATCGGTCCCCATAACGGGAAGCCAGAACATTTCCGATCGAAATCCCTTTAACATCAAAATCACCAGAGTAATATAGGTGGCCGGAAACCAGGTTTTCCTCCAAATAACGATCGATCAGGCGCAATGCCGCTGCGCTTGCCGGTCCACTGGTGCAAACTAGCATCGGTCCCGCAGTATAGGCGGATTCATTGGCTTCATTCAAATCAACCAAAGTGGAAAATACCGCTGGATTCTCTACCACATAAAAATCGGTGATCGGAGAAAGCACGCTGGTTATCTCAACTTGCCTTAACGATAAAACATATGGCCCGTTACCGCCGTCCCAAGGGCAATAAATATGAACGAGAGAAGATATGTCGTCATCAAAAATTCCCGCGCTGCGGTAAATCTCCCGCGCCTCCAAGGTATCCACTCCGGATGACAAGCCGGGTATCGCCTCGGGATCTGATGGGTCAGTTTGATCCGTTTCGGCAAACTGCTTCCCAAGCTCCTTGGAGCGTAAGGCCTGGAACAGCAGCCGCCCTGCCGGGACGTTCCGGTCCAGCGCATGCGGATCGCCGGTAGTTTGCGCGGCCAGCACCGGTAGGCGGACAGCTGATGGTGGGCTACCGTTCTCGCCCAAACCTGCTGTTGCATCCCCCGCAAGCAGCAGGTTCCACGCGCATGTGGCACTCGCCAGCTCTCTTTGCGCCGTCTCGGGAGCAGCGCGCCACAGCTCACGCAAGGTGCGGTAACCGGCTGCACGGCCGTGGCGCAAACCACTTAACCATTCCGCCACAGCCGGCTGGAGTGGCGTTCCTTGCTCCGCAAACTGGGCTTCCAGGGTCTCAAACAACCTCCCCCACTCCTGCATCGCCAGCAATTCCCGATCCGATTTGGTTCGCAGCGGCTCGCCGGTCAGGACTTCATGAAGTTCGGTAATCGTGAAGGTAAATGCCGATTCCAGCAATTCCTGTTCAAAATCCGCAAGTGGTACTCGGATATCGTCCCCCGGTTTTTTGTACCAGCCAAAAAAGGTATTGATCGCCTCGCATTCCGCTGCAGTAGATCTACTGATGACGGCGTGCCCGCCCGCCTTCTCCAGACTGGCGTATCGCTTCCAGACGGCTTCGAGCATTCTCTTGAACCCGGGACGAGAAAAATAGTCCCGGGCTTTGGCCGCCTGATCTGAACGATCGTTCATCCGCCCGCCGCTCATTCTTCTGCACCGCTTTCTATATATTCCTTGATTTTGCCATTCCAACGGTAGCGGAACAAGGTAACGAAATCGACGTCCTTCGGCCGGTAAATCTCATAAATCGCCAGCTTTGGAACCGTATCGTAGCAACCCCACAGCACCTGGGAGGTCATCATATAGTCAAAGCCCATATCCGTCAGCAGCTTGAACATATCCCGCATGTTCTCCTCATCCACGCCCGCGAACGCTTCGTCAAGAGAAATAAGCCGCGGCGCGTCGGTTCTCGCGTCGGAATACCGCGACCATGTGGCGGCGAACAGCGGAATATACATGGCCATTGCCTTTTCGCCCCCGCTCAGCACGTTGAAGCGCGCATCGGTGAGCGGACGGTAACCAATCTGCTCACCTTTTTTGTATTTCAGTTCAAACTGGAACCAGTTGCGATAATCTAGCACTTGGTAGAGATGTTGACGCAGCGATTCCTGCTCCTCCTGGGCTGCCTGTTTTGCGCTGACGATTTGCCCACGAAAATGCTCGATCATCGCGTCGATTTCGTCCTCGCGCAGCCTATGAGAATCCCGCTTCAACAGTTCGACCAGGTCGGAGACATCGAGTTGCTGTTCCCCCGCCGCGACTTTAGGTTGCCACTCAAGCTTCAAGCGAAGACCGCTTGATGTGTCTCGCTCCTCCATTAGCTTGTTCATTTCCCGCACCCATTGCTCCGCACGGTGAATTCGCTGCCGGATCGCTTTGCCAACACTGCGGAGAATGATTTCCTCATACAGTTCGCGGTCTTTCTCACTTAACAAAGCGCTTTGCTCCGCTTCCTGCTGTTCGAGTTCTTCCAGCAACGCCTGCGGCGGCAGCGGCTGGCGGGGGTTACGCATGGAAAGCAGCAACAAACGTCCGGTTGTTTCATCCGCAACCGTCTCCAGCACATACTCCGTCAGCAGCATGCGCGCGGCATTAAACTGCTCCAACAAACGGTTAACGATGTTTTCGGCATTACGCCCGGTAAACAAGGGTTCGTATTGCCGCAGAATTTCTTTGGCAGAGGCCTGCAGGAAAACTGCCCGAGTTGTGGCTGCGCCCGAGTTCGCCGCGTTCGCTGTATCCGCCTCAGTCGCTACGCTCCGCCACTCGTCAACCAGACCTTGGCGCAGCTCTGCTAGCAGTTGCTCCAGCGTTCGTTCCAACTCGACGTGCAGCACTTCTGCCTGCTCCCGCAGCAGCACCAGCTGTGCTTCCGCCCGGGATGCCTTGTCTTTGGCCGCATCGAGCAGCCGCTCCTGTTCTTTGACGCGGACAAGTAACGCAGATTGCTCGCGCTTCAGTTCCTCCAGCCTCCGCGCAACATCGGCCAACCCTAACTCCTCGATCAGCCTCCGCAACGTATCCACCTGAGCGCGCTGATCCCGCTGCCGCTCGCCGAGCTCTTCCGCCAGTGCTTCTTCATCCTCCAGTTCCAGGATCAAAGCGTCCAACTCATCCTTGAACCGCTCCCAAGACGCGTGAGCGTCCCTGTACTGCCGCCAGGCGGAATGCAGGTCCGAAAGCGACGCTTCATAATCGCGCAAGGCGTTAACCGCCGCCGCAAGATCCGGCTCGCGTTTCAACCGGGTCCAGTTCGCGGTCAGCTCTACCAACTCTCGCTGCAGTTCGCGCCACTGCGCCGACTTCGCCTTGAACCGCTCATTGGCCTGCGCTTCCTGCCGGGCCGCAGCCTGCAGCCGATAATCCGCTGCCTGTAGTTCGCGCAGGGCTCCAGCCAGGTCCGCCCCTCCGGGAAAAAGCTCACGCTCTACCGCCAACTGCCTTTCCGCTGCCTCCTGACCGGCAAGCCGTTCGTCCAGCTCTCGCAGCACGGCGTCCAATCTGGCGATCGCCTCGCCCAGCCGGGCAATTTCCATCATGCGGGTACGGCGGCGCGTCTCCTTGCCGATATACTCCGCCCGCTCCTTCACCGCCGCCTTCCCGGCGAGCGGGCCAAGCCGGTAAGAGCCGTCGGCTGCGATCATGCCGCTCCAGTCGCCGTCATCCAGTAGGCCGCCTTCCTCGTCCCACAAAAAGCTGCGCAGTACCGCATCGATCGCCGCGGCCGTGAGCCCGCTTCCCTCTGGTGGATCGGCAACCAACATGTCCGCCAGCGTATAGCCGAATTCCTGCGGACGAGGTACGATCCAGGCTTCTTCATCGTCATTGCCACACTCCTGCACCCGGCCGTCCGGGGACAGCCAGGCATCAAGCAACCCCGAACGCTCCAGCGCTTCCTCGATCCGCGCCTTGGTGTCATCGCCTACGTGCGGCCGGAAATCGCACGCAGCGAAGAGCGGCGCCCCGCCTCGCTCTGCATTAGCTTCGCGGAATTTCGCACGTGCTGTGCTGCGCCCGGGTTCCGGCTCCCGACTTTGCTCCCAGCCGCGCTTCTCTTCCTGCAAGCTCGAGCGCTCCGCCAACAAATCCCTCCGCTGCTTCTCCATATCGAGCCGGCGGGCCACCAAACGATCCCGGGCCGCTTCGTACCGGTCCAGCAGCGGCCCCCGCACCGGCTCCAGCGAGGTCTGCTCCAATCCGTACTCGCGTAGCGCCCCAAACGTCTCGCGCAGCGCCTCCTCATTAAAAGGCAGTTGCCGTAGCCCGCTTTGCCAGGCGACAATCTCGTCCTTAAACGCCTCCTTGCTGTCAGCAAACCGCTTATCCCGCTCGCCGCGCTCGCGCTCCGCCTCATCCCGCGCTCGGCTCGCTTCACCCAACTCGATTTCGCTTTCCTTGACCAGCGCAGCCGCCATTTTTTCCTCCGCCGCCTTGGCCAGGCCCCGTTCCACAGCATCGCGATGCGTGCGCAGATCTTTTCGCCACGCCTCTTTCCACAGATCATCCACCGGCACGTTCGCTGTCCAATACCGGTGATATACGACATGCCCGGCAAACTCCATGTCGCCCGCAATCGCCTCCAACTCGTTCAGGAGTTCCCGTTGCTCCCGTTCGGCGGTGTCCCGCTTGGCTTCGGCCTCCTGCAGCCCGCGCTCAAGTTGCTCTTGCTTTATGCGGGCCTTGCCCGCTTTTTCCTTTGCGCGTTCCAACTGCTTTTCCGTGTCCGCCAAAGCCGCCGCGGCCGCCTCATACTCCCGTTGCTTGCCGATAGCTTCATGCTTCTCCAACAATTCGCGCTCGACGGCAATCTCCTGCAACCGGTTCTGGATGCCGCTGCGCTCTGTCACAGCCCCCGCCTTTTCCGCCTCCGCTTGCGCCAGCGTCTCTTCGGACCTTCTTACTCTGGCAGCGACTTCATCATAAGCAGCTTTGGCCTCCAACATGTCCTCAGATTTCGTATACAACACATGCTTGTTGTAAAAATCGTACCGCTCCTGCAGCTTCACCATCTCGGCGCGATGCCGCTTCAGTTCGTCCAGCCGGTCGGTCATTTGGTCCATGTCCTCCAGCACCTCTGACAACGGCCGCAGCTCCTCCTCCATCAACGGCGGCAGCGCCTGATGGAGAATCTCATAGATCGCCGACGGCTTGAAGTCCTTGGACAGCTTTGGACTCCGCAACTGAATCATGAGTTGGAGCAAGTCCTGATAAGCATCCGTATCCGCGAACCCGAAAATATGCTTGTTCACCATATCCTGATACGATTTCTGATCCAAAACGACCTGGCCGCCCGTTCCCACCTTCGCTTCCAGTTCCTTGCGGTCGAGAGGAATGCGTACGCCGTCCTCCAGCCATCCATTACGGTCGTAAAGCCAGAAGTCACGCCCGATGCGCCGCCCATCCTCCAGCAAAAACCCCCAGAACTGCACCTGGGCCGCGTTTCTTCTCGCCCGCAGCCCGATGCCTACCGTTCTGTACGCTCCGGTCGCACCATGCTTGAATTCCATCCATAAGTAGCCCGTCGTATCCGTCTTACCGCCGTCCTCCTCGCCAAGCAAATAATACTCGATGCGGCGGTCCCGCGAACCGAACGGGTCAAGCCGGTGCGCCCGCTTGTCGCCATCCAGCACGAGCGGCAGGAAGCTTTGCATTGTAACCGACTTGCCCGACCCGTTGGCGCCGCGCAAGATCAGCCGGCCTTCCTCGAGTTGAAATTCCTCTTCATCGTAATACCAGAAATTCAAAATCCCGACGCGATGCATCTGCCACCTTGCGGCCGCTCGGCCGCCTTGACCGGAAGCCCCGTCCGCTCTCAGACCGCTTTCCTGCTCCACCATTTGCTGTTCCATCAGTTAAATCCTCCCGTTTGGATGTTGATCCATCACACCTAAGTATCAAAATCGTTATTTGCATATTCCGAACTCCATCTAGCCAGTACGGGCGAGATCAGGAACGAAGTCTCGCCCTCCCACTCTCCCAGCCCCCATTCGGCTAAATGGTTCATACACAGTTCCGCCAGTTCCTGGGAGGCAGCTTCCCGAAGATCCTTGCTCCAAAACTCTTTATGTTTAAGCTGTAGCCTGTACAGAAGCGTCTCGATATCCGCCTTGGTCAACCGGACCGTGCCGTTGTCCTCCACGTACAATACGCCTCCCTCCGCCAGTTCCTTGCGGATTTCGCTCGCAAGCAGCAGCGCCAAATCCGAAGCGGCCGACATCGTCGGAAACAGCTCGCTCTCGCCGGTCAGCTCGGGATGGAAAAACCACAGCCCTTCCCGGTAACGCCGCCCGGTCCAGCCGAGCATATTTTCCAGTTGATCGATGATCGCCCGCCGCTGCCACAGCACATAATTCAAATCTTCCTCATCCCAGTGCCTGTCCACCACCGCCGGCTCCAATAGCAGCCGGCGGTATATCCGGTGCCGCCGCCGCATCGACTGCCCGTCCTGTGTGTCGGCGTACGGAATGGGGTCTTCCAACTCCTCCAGCCGCGAGCAGCCCGTCAAATCGCGCGGAAAGCGCCGAAGCACATATCGGGCCAAAGGCGAACACTCGTACAATGCATTGCGCTCCGCGTCCTGCGCCCACTGGCCCTCATCGCCGTCGACGCTGTGCAGCACGCCAAGCGCCCGCAGCTTCTTCAGCGCTCTGGCCATCGACAAGCGGTCATAGTAATTCCGCCAGTCGGCCTCCAGCCCCGCGCTCAGCATCTGCTCGCGGATTTCCTCCACGATGTCGGTGAGCAGGAACTGGTCCAACTCCGTTTTTCCTTCCAAATACCACAGTCCATAGGTAAAAAAAACGTAGTCCCGCTTTTCGCGAAACTCAGGAAAACCCATCCACGGGTGCGCCTTCACAGGCGTCTTGTCCAGCTTGGCGATTGTCCGGGTCATAATCAGCGGAAAACCTGCCTTATCCATAAACCAGTCGCGCAGCTCCTCGTAATGGTCCCGGATGGCAAAATACAAGTCCGGGTCTTCCTCCTTTGCAACCCACGGACGGTTCAAGAGCGCGTGCATGCACGCGCGCTTTCGTTCGGCCGCCTGCTCGGCGTTTATTCCCCGTTTGCTTAGTCTTTTGAGCGCACCTCCAGCCATCTACCGCCCCTGCCTTTCCGCCTCGTTTTCGGATCGGACCTCCGATTCAAATCTTGATCCGGCTTCTCCCTCGACTTCTGCCGTATCGGCCGCCGCAGCCGCTTCCGCAGCGGTAATATCGGCCCCGTTTGCCCCCTGCTTTGCGGCTGTTCCCACGGCCAAGCCATTCGCCGCTTCCGTCAGCCTAAAATGCAGCTCGTAGTTTGCCATTTCCAACTCGCCGTCTTCCGCGTGCAAGATTGTCCGCTCCGCCGTACGCGGATTGCTCATCCGAATCAACACGCCTTCCGGCGTAACAAACGAGTGGCCATTTCCTGTCGTCATGCACCGGCCGATCCACTGCAGCAACCGTAGCCGCTCCTTGGCCGTCACCGGCCCGAGCTCCGACACTTTGACGGAGCTCCGCTCTAGTAACGCCGCGATCATCCGCCATTCCTCTGCCTGCCGCAGTTTGAACGCTTCCCGCTCCCGCTGCTTCCGCCGCTCGTTGTCACGCACCGCGTCCGCCGGCTGACGCTCTCCGCGCTTGCGGCTGCGCGAACGCAGCATGCGCACCATCGGCCGCTCCTCCCAGGACGACATGTCCGCCCGGTCCGAGTCGCGCAGATCCTCGCCCTGCAAGTGCCTCGTCGGGAACAATCCGAAAGCGTATGCGGACAACCTGTGCGCCTCCTCGACCGTTTCGATCGAAGCAAACCAGTGGGCCAAGTGCTCTAGCTCCTTTTTGCGACTTAGTCCCGAACGCTTCCGTTCCTGAATACGAATCGCGCTGCGTACAATACGGGCAATCGCATCCTTCGTCGCCCGCTCCAGCAAGGTGAGCTCGCTGGGCGCAGCCCCCTCGCCCACAAACCAGCGCCGGATATTCGTCCAGCCTTGACGAAGTTCTTCCAGCAGTTCCTCCCGATCCGGTTCGTCCTCCAGCCGCGGCTTTCGGAGCTCACCTTCCACGACCTGCTCTAAAAACAGATCCCGTACCGAATCGTTAATTCGCTGCAAATTACCTTCGATTTTATAAGCGCTCCGCTGTAGCGCCTGTACGAAATTTTGCAGGTAATCGGTCAACTTTTCCTTAAAGATCAAGAAAGCTTCCGTCACCATCATCTCTTCCGCCCGAGCCGTATGCAGGCTAGCGATATAGTCCGCCGCATTTTCATGGAGGTTAACAAACGAACGGTACAAGACGTTCCACAGCTCCAGCGCCGCGTCCGGCTCCAGTTCTCCGACCTGGCTACGAATGTCAAACAGTTTATCCGCAATCGTGTCGAATAAGGAAGCTTCCAGCGAACCGCCATACCCCGTTACCTTCTCCAGCGTCTCCAGCAGCCGTTCGATTTCGATGGAATACGGGCGGAGCAAATACTGCATCTTCTTTTTGAGATACTCTTCCAGCGTGGAGGAGCGTCCACCGTCGTGACGGGCAGTCAGGTTTTGCCACTCCACCAATTGATCCAGGTCGCCTTGGCACAGTTCAAGTGTATAATCCGGCCACACGTTCCAAGCCTTGACCGCTTCAAAGACGTCTTCCGGCTTCAGCCAATACCGCAGTCTTTTATACTCCTGATAGAAAAAACGCATGATCGCCCGGTAGCGAACCACGTTGTCAGCATTGACATACTTCAACTCGGGTATCCCGCGCAACGATTGCACCGGCAACCCCGGCAAATGAGACTCCATTCTCGCCCCCCCGTTCCTTTCAGAAAACTACTTTCATCTTAAAATACCCGCCACCTTGTGACAAGCCGAGAGTGGGGAAGTCATACGATGTTATTACTTGTCGTTGATGGATCGGGGACAAACTGAGCCGAAGGGGCTGAATATCGGGTGGTCCGCGTGCGGCGGTGCGGTGTTGGCGCTGCTTGCCGGCGTCGTCGGCTTTGACGATGTGGGGGAAGTCGTGCAGATCACGTGGAACGCCACTCTAACGTTTATCGCAATCATCATCATTTCGCTGATCTTGGATGAGATCGGCTTGTTCGAATGGCCCGGGCTGCAAAAAACAGCGGCATCCGCATGTTCATTTACGTCAGCTTGCTGGGGGCGGTGGTCTCGGCGTTTTTTGCCAATGATGGGGCAGCCTTAATCCTCACGCCGATTGTGCTGGCGATGGTTCGCCATTTGAGTTTTGAGGAGAAAATGATCTTCCCGTTCATTATGGCGAGCGGGTTTATCGCGGACACTACCTCTTTACCGCTGGTTGTCAGCAACCTGGTGAACCTCGGTGTAGCGGATTATTTCGGAATTGGCTTCGCGCAATATGCCGCTCGGATGATTGTTCCAAACCTGTTCTCGCTCGGGGCAACGGTGGCGGTGCTGCTGCTTTATTTTCGCAAAGGTATTCCTCGCACCTATGACCCGTCCAAGCTGAAAGCACCATCTGAGGCCATCAAAGACCAGCGCCTGTTCCGCATATCTTGGGTGGTGATGGGAGTCCTGTTGATCGGCTACCTCGTGAGCGAGTTCCTTCATCTTCCGGTATCCTTGCTCGCCGACACCGTGGCTTTGATCTTCTGGGCCATCGCCCGCCGAAGCCAAGCGGTCGATACGAAGGCCGTCATGAAAGGCGCGCCATGGAACATCGTCGTCTTCTCGATCGGGATGTACGTTGTCGTGTACGGCCTCGGCAATGCCGGGCTGACCGAAGTCTTGGCCAAGCTCCTCCAAACGGTGGCAGATCAAGGCCTATTCGTATCCACGATGGCTATGGGCTACATCTCGGCGTTCCTATCGTCGATCATGAACAACCTGCCGGCCGTCATGACCGGCGTACTCGGCATCGCCGACACGGCCACCTCCGGCACGATCCGCGAGTCACTGATCTACGCCAACGTCATCGGCACCGACCTCGGCCCGAAGATCACACCCATCGGCTCACTCGCCACTCTCGTCTGGCTCCATGTCCTCGCCAAGAAGGGCGTCCGCATCTCCTGGGGCACGTATTTCAAAGTTGACATCGTGCTGACGATCCCGATTTTGTTTGCGACGTTGTTGGGGTTGTGGGTGGTGTTGTGGGTGTTTTAGGAGGGGCAAATTGCCCCCTCTTTTCATTCCACGAATAACAGCACCTCAATCATCAACCCCACACCCAACCTAAAACCCTGCGCGAACGCGGCTGCCATCTCCATCTCTTGAATTTGCTGCTGTAAGTCGATTAGCGCCTCAATTTGGTAAAATCCTCACCAGATCGTTTCTCTCTCCAAGCCATTGTTGGCTTCGGATAATGCGTTGCTGAGTTGGCGGTATTGCGGGTCTTTGGGGGCCATCTGCTCGGGGATGAGATGACCGTAGTAGAGAGATTCCAGAAAGGATGGCATCGAAAAAAAAAGAATAGCAAAATCGGTGGCCGCATGTGGTACGTATCTGCGAAACACTTGTATTTTCAAGCACATTTGGATACGCTCAAGATAAGGTTCCAATTTGACAGAATGAATGGATGGTGTCTTATGCCTAATCCAAGACTTGAACCACAGCAAAAATCCGCCATAATCAATTATTTAAACGAGCACTTCAAAGCGCATACCGTAATATTATTCGGGTCGGCTGCAAGGGGAGAGATGCGCCAAGACAGCGATGTAGATATTGCTTTTATATCCGAGGAACTCTCTCCCTCCGCGTATGAACTATTTATGGCCGCTTCTGAACTTGCCAATCTGGTAGGGCGCGAGGTTGATCTGATTTATTTTCCTCTGGCCAATCCCGTCTTCAAAGCACAAATCATTGGAACAGGCGAGGTACTGCAAGATGTCGAGCCGTATGTCCGGCAGACTGCATTTATGCAAGCCCTCAAGGAATATGCCCTGCTTAACGACGAGCGCAAAGAAATCATGGAGAATTACCAGAGAGGGGGAGCCAATTGAACCGCGATATACTAGCGAACAAAACAGAAACGATCAACCGTTGCCTGAAACGGATCCATGAAGAGTATGAAGGAAAGCGAGAGAACCTCGAAAATTACACCAAACAGGATTCCATTATCTTGAACCTACAGCGGGCCTGTGAAGCTTGTATCGATTTAGCCATGCATCTGGTCTCAGAAAATAAATGGGGAATCCCTCAGAGCAGTCGGGAGGCTTTTTGATCTTCTATTAGATAATGGAGTGATTGACAAAGAACTTAACCGTAATCTGAAAGCCATGGTTGGTTTTAGTAACATAGCCGTACACGATTATCGAAGTATACAAATCGAAATCGTCCAGGCCATTCTTGATCACCACCTCGGAGATTTCGTTCTTTTTGCATCAAAAGTCAGAGATTTTGGTGCTTAAAGCCTCCGGAAAGAAACTATGTTTTCCAGGGGCTAGTATCTACACCCCCCCACTCCATTCTGCCGCCCTTTTGCAACAAATCCACGCAATACCCGCAATGCGTTTGCGGAGTTTTTTTCCTATTTGGAAAAAGACACTTGCGACCATTCATTGCTTCGAGACTATGATCCTGTAAATTATCAACCAACAGCCGCTCCCAACCGGAGCACAAGCAAACAAATGCCATGACCAGTCTGTACTTTGACTCCCGAGTAATCAGTAACAAGTGAATCCGGTCATCCGGAGTACGGCTCCTGTTTCGATCTACGCACTCATATAGAGTGCGACTGCGATTTCACGCATATTTTTTAACTATGAATTAACAATTTATGAAAATAATGCACGAAAAGTGGCCGATTCATTTGAATTTAATGGTAAAAATGGAAAAATAAAAAGAAATTTGTGGTGCGAACCTCCTAGGAAAATCATGTTCACTTCAGATTCGCACCAAGTTAATCACATTCATGACGAAATGCATAAAAAAATTTTTTCACCACGAATCTCCTACTATTTCATTTTGAACTGCACATTACCAGTGAAATGCCCCTCTTCTGTAACATCCCATACGGCAGCTTCCATCAGGTAGATTCACATTACTTTTGGGTGGCCCTATTCATAAGTGAATTATAGCATGAAACCCTGTCTGTTAATCTGTCGTTTATCATGCCCCTTCCCCAACACCGCCCTTTTGCAACAAATCCACGCAATTTGGGGCAACGCCTCTGTGGATTTTTTTCCTATGCAATAATTTGGGGAAAAGATCACCTGCGATCTCACAGGAGGCATGCCGCATGGCTGGATTGACAAACCGCCGGCGCAAGCGAGTACACCGTCTGTGGATACCGCCGTCCCGGTCAAAGCCCTCCAGCTGGTCGTTGAGGAGACGAACGGGTCGCAGTTTTCTGAAGTAATTGAGATTCGAGTGTATGGGTAACCCCAGCATAAAAGAAACAACCAGTCCTTCACTGATAGGGCTGGTTGTTTTGTTACTACTATGACTTTATTAGTTTGCAAGATTGGACGGTTCCGTATAATATAAAGTAATTAATAAAAGACATTTATTAAAGTTGGTGAACCTGCTCGCTATGAAGACTCCACGCGCTAACAGCATTGAAGTTAAGAAGATCAATCGCAAAACGATCTACCAGTTCTTATATCGACACGACCCGATATCTATCCAGGAAATTGCCCATACCTTACAGCTCTCGCTGCCAACGGTGACGCAGAACCTGAAGGAACTCCAAGAGCGGGACCTCGTCATCGAAACCGGTCTATTTGAATCGACGGGCGGTCGAAAAGCCAAGGCCATCTCCTATAACCCCCTGGCCAAATATGCACTGGGACTAGACGTGACGCGCAATCATATTGGCATCGTTTTGATCGACTTGGGTGGTAACGTGATTCACCATGAACGCCGTACGTATCCGTTCATAAACCAACGTGCTTATTTCGAAGGAATTGGCCAGCACGTGGAGCGATTTCTGGATGAATCCGGAGCCGACCGGGAGAAGCTGCTTGGCGTTGGCATTGCATTGCCGGCGATTTTATCTCATGGGAATGAGACGGTTCAATACGCCTCTGTCATCGACTTTCAAGGGGGCAGCGTCCGCAGCTTTGAGGAGTTCATTCCTTATCCTTGTGTGTTGATTAACGATGCCAATGCCGCAGGGATGGCCGAATTCTGGAATGAGGAAGGCATCGAGGACGTTGTTTATTTGTCCCTTAACAACAGTGTCGGCGGTTCCGTCATTATTGGCCACAGCACTTATCCTGGACAAAATCAGCGAAGCAGCGAATTCGGGCACATGACGATCGTGCCGGACGGGCGAACCTGTTACTGCGGACAACGCGGCTGTGTAGACGCCTATTGTTCTGCGAAGATTTTGTCGGACAGTACAAATGGGAGCATGGCGGAGTTTTTCCGTTTACTCCGCGAGAAAGCCCCTGTGCAACAAGCGCTTTGGGAAGAGTATCTCTCTTATTTAGCGATTACGATAAATAATCTAAGAATGCTGTACGACTGCAACGTCATTGTCGGAGGCTATGTAGGAGCCTATATGGACGAGCACCTCGACCAGCTTCAGGAGCTTCTGGCCCGCAGGAATACGTTTGAGCCGGATGGAACTTATTTGCAATGCTGCAAATATAAGCTGGAAGCCACGGCTGTAGGCGCCGCTCTGCAGTTGGTGAAGCAATTTATCGACGAGATTTAATGGGACCTTCACAGGCCCCAATACAACAAACAGGCGGACGCCTTCCCATTCCATAGGGAAGCGTCCGCCTCTTCATTTTTTATAAAAAGCTATAATTTTATCAATGCCTTCACGACCTCGTTCTTGTTCTCGATGACGAAGTCAAACGCCTGCTTACTGTCTTCAAATGCAAACTCGTGGGTAATCATCGGCTTCACATCAATCCGCCCTTCCGCCAGCGCTCCAATGGCTGGAGGGAACAAGTTGCGGTAACGGAACACCGATTCAATCCGGGCTTCCTTCAATAGAATCTGCATGAAGTCATACTCGACGATATCCTTAGGCGGGAATCCTACTATCACGATGGATCCCCCCCGTTTGACGAGGTACGGAGTCTGCTTCAATGTGATCTCGCTCCCGGCCGTTTCGATCACAACATCTACACCCTGTCCTTCCGTGCATGCTGCGACGATGGCAACGACATCCTCCTGTTTGGCTTGGACGACCCGGGTAGCGCCCAACTTCTTCGCAAATTCCAGCCGGTTCTCGATCACATCAACCACAATCGTCTCCGAGGCTCCATAGGCTTGACAGGCCAGCAGCGACATAAGACCAATAGCCCCGGCACCCAAGATCACGACGCGATCGCCTAGCTTAACATGCCCTTGGCTGGCAGCGTGCAATCCTACGGCTAGTGGTTCCACAAGTGCACCCTCACGTGTGCTGACCCCATCGGGAAGCTTGAATGCCATATCCGCTGGATAAGCGATATAGTCGGTCAGACACCCGTCAATCGGCGGAGTGGCCAGAAAGCGCACATCCGGACACAAGTTGTATCTGCCCGTTTTGCAGAATTCGCATTTCCCGCAAGTGAGCCCTGGCTCCAGGGCAACCCGGTCGCCTACCTTCAAATGCCGGACTGCGGATCCAACCGCAGTGATGGTCCCCGCACATTCATGGCCGAGGATGAAATCCCCCTCAACCACGAAGCTGCCGATCCGTCCGCTTTCATAATAGTGAACATCGGAGCCGCAAATCCCTACGTATTCCAGTTTAACAAGCACCTCATGATCTTGCGGCACAGGGATATCTCTCGTCCGAAGCTCCATATCTCGTAGTCCCGTCATATAAGCAACTCGATTCAGCATGGTTTTCTCCTCCTAGTAAGTTATAGGGTACATCATTGAATTGCGCCGGCCTTCTTCAGCAACTCAATGTACTCGTCGACATTCTCTTTGTTAATGAGCGGATTGCCGATATCCGTATCGATTTGCTTCTCTTCACCGGTGAGCAGCTTATGGCTCGTATCCAGGAGCTTCTCTGCCAGTTCAAAGGCATTTTGCAGCGTTGTGGAAGTCATTTTCCCTTCTTTGATCAGAAGCACTGCCTCAGCCGTCCCATCCACACCGTAAACCAGCATATCTTTGTATTTCGGGTTATCCTTCACAACTTCAATGGCTCCGGCAGCCATATTGTCATTCATTGAGATGACGGCATCAATTTTGTCGTTAGCTTGCACCCAGTCTTCCATGTACCGCATGGCCTCATCCTTGTTCCAGTTCGCGATCTGCTCACCGACAATCTGCACATCAGGGCGTTTATCGAAGAACTCTGCCTGCCAGCTCTTGCGACGCTCATCGGCATGGAAATTGCCGGACGGACCTTGAAGGACCACGACTTTCGCGTTCTGCGGCACCTGTTCCACAGCAACCCGGGCATTCACGGCCGCTTGCTCATAAGGCTGAGCGTCTACAGATGAAGCCCCTTCGATCCCCGATATCCGGGCATTTGTCGTAATCGCAAAGATCCCGGCCTGCACGACCTTCTCGACATAAGGGCGCTGGGCCTCACCATTGTTGGGCTGAACGATCACCAGGTCGTATTTGTTCGTGATCGCATTTTCGATTAACGAATTCTCTTTCTCGTCATTCGCTTCGCCGTCGAATACATCCAGCTTGATATCTTCATATTTCTCAGCCTCATCCTTAACCGCATTAGCCAGCCACGCTGCGAACGAATCGGATTGCGCCCGGGCAATATAGGCAACCTTATAAGTTTTACCGGATGTCTCGCCGCTGGAGGAAGCGTTGGATGGAGCTGCCCCATTGTTCGAGCTGCAGGCAGCCAAGATCAGAGCAAATAAGCAGACCATTCCCGTGGAAAATCTAATTTTTCTCACTTTGCATCCATCCTTTATCTTATATTTGATTTCCTTGGTACCATTAAACGGAAGTGTTTTTGGATTGCTTCTGCCGAATCGTCTGGCGGTTATCCTCCACACGGCCAAGCAGACTTCTTGTTTTCCGTTTCTTCGTTTGAATATCGTAAATAACCGCCAGGGCAATGATTGCGCCACGAATAATTTGCTGCATGTAGGAATTTACACCGCTGAGGTTCATGATGTTGTCCAGGAACCCTACAATAAAGGCCCCCACCAAGGTTCCGCCGGCTGTACCAACGCCTCCCGAGAAGCTGGTCCCCCCGATAATAGCGGCGGTTAGAGCGGTGAATTCATAGTTGACTGCACCATTGGGCAATCCTGCATTCACCCGCGCCATGAACAGCACCCCGGCAATTCCGACGAAAATACCATTGATGATAAATGCGGTGTATTTAATCTTGTGTACGTTAATTCCGGAGGCGACTGCCGCCTCTTCATTACCTCCCACAGCGTACACGGATCGACCAAATCGAGTATGGCTGAGCAAATACCAGGTCAGTACGCCAATTGCGGCTAGAAATAACACCGGAATCGGGATTCCCAGCAGCTTCCCTTGCCCAAGGACGACGAAGTCTCCCAGCTGGAGAATATTTTGACCTTTCGTATAGTGAAGGGCGACGCCCCGAGCCATGGCCATCATCGCCAAAGTTGCGATAAACGGCGGCGCCTTGAACGTACTGATCATCACTGCGTTGATTACGTTACATATAACGCCGGTCAATATGCCAACCAACACGGCCAGGAGCATCGAACCGGTCGACTTATAGGCAGATACAGCGAAAACCCCGGATAATGCCAGTACAGAGCCCGCGGACAGGTCCAACATACCGCAGATGATCAGGATCGTGGCACCAAATGCAAGTATGGTCGTCACCGCCAACTGAGTCGATACGTTCGTTAAGTTCGTAACGGAGAGAAAGTTGGGATTCGCGAACGTACAGATCAGAAACAACACGAGCAGCACCAGGTAGATACTGTATTTCCGCTTGATTAATTGCCAGATATGAAGAGTGGCATCCATCTATTTCACCTCGCTGGTCATCATTCCAGTTGCATATCTCATAATGGTCTCCTGGGAAAAATCCTCGCGGCCGAGCTCCCCCGTCACCTGACCCTGCGCCATCACGTAAATGCGGTCACACATCCCGATCAATTCCGGCAGTTCGGAGGAAATCATAAGAATCGCTTTCCCCTGTTCGGCCAGTTCGCCGATCAGCTTGTAAATTTCATATTTCGCCCCGACATCGATCCCCCGGGTTGGTTCGTCCAAGATCAGAATATCCGGTTGGAGCAGCATCCACCTGCTAAGCAGTACCTTCTGTTGATTCCCGCCGCTGAGTGACGCAATGGGCGTTTCCAAAGAGGGGGTTTTCACTCTCATCTTGTCGAACATCCCCTTGACCAGCTCCTGCTCCCTCTTCGGACGGTGCCGTAACCCGTAGAACACCTGCCCCAATACGGACAACGTCGTATTCTCCCGTACGGAACGAACCGGAATAATTCCGTAGCGCCGTCGATCCTCCGACAGCATGACCATCCCTTTCTCTAAACTGCCTTGTACAGTGGACTTGGTCACATCCTCATCCTTAATCCGGATCGTCCCGGAGGTTAACGGATCGAGACCAAACAGGGATCGCATCACCTCGGTCCGTCCCGCTCCCATCAGCCCCGCGAAACCAATGATTTCGCCTCTCCGTGCATAGAAGCTGACATCGCGAAATACCCCGTTGCGAGATAGTCCATCGACTCGGAGAATTTCCTCCCCGATCGCCGCCTTCACCTTCGGGTACGTATCCTTCAACTGACGTCCGACCATCAAGCTGATCACGGTCTCAATATCCAGCTCCTCCTTGGGTCTGCTGTCCACGACAGTCCCGTCACGGAACACGGTGATTTCATCGGCAATCTGAAAAATCTCGTCCAGCTTATGCGAGATGTAAATGATGCTGACGCCTCTGGCTTTGAGCTCACGAATCTTCGCAAACAGCCGGTCGACCTCCTTCTGCGTGATGGCCGATGTTGGTTCGTCCATAATGATGAGCTCCGCCTGGTTTGATACCGCTTTCATAATTTCCAGCATCTGAATGTCCGAAACCGTCAAGTCTTTGAGCAACGTCTTCGGGTCATACGGTAGCTGCTCCGCTTGCAGCAGTTGAAGGGTTTGACGGGTCACTTCTTTCCAGTTGACCTTCCCTAATCGATTGACCGGCAGCCTTCCCAGGAAGAGATTTTCCTCCACGGACATCTCCGCCACATAATTCAACTCCTGGAAGATCATCGATATCCCTAGTTGGCGCGCCTGCAGCGGACTGCTAATTTTCACAAGCTTCCCATCCAGATAAATCTCACCCGCATCCGGCTGGTATACGCCATTGATGATCTTCATTAACGTGGATTTCCCCGCTCCGTTCTCGCCGCAAAGAACATGCACCGTCCCCTTTTTGACGGAAAAATCGATCTTATTCAGCGCTTTGACCCCGGGAAATGACTTTTCAATTTGAGATACCCTAAGCTTGATGGGTTCTCCCATACTCTCCCTCCCTGCTTCATCAATTTTGCGGTTTCCCCACGTTCACTATCTCCTTCGTTCTTTTGAACTTCATTTTAAATAATACTTTTTTAAATGCTTTTAATAAAAGTATATTGATTATCTATTCGTTGTCAATACATCAAAATTGTGTTTTTAAGAAAAAAACCATCAGGGAGATTATCCTGACGGTTCGTTTTAGGGATATATTTCAACTACTATAAATATCTAACTATAATTCCCTCACTTCGAAATATCCAAAAACCCTTCTCCAAATACATCCCGCACATCGTGAATCGTCAGGAACGCAGAGGGGTCGATAGAGCGGACGATCTTTTTCAAGGTGGATACCTCTTGCTTACTGATCACGATATAAAGGACCTCCTTCGGGTTCTTCGTATAGTAACCATGGCCTGAGAGGACAGTAACGCCTCGCTCCATTTCGGTGACAACCATTTCGGCGATGTCATCCTGCTTCTCGGAAATGATGGTGACGGCTTTCTTGGGATTGAGTCCCTCGATCATGAAGTCCATTACCTTCGTGCCTATATACAAGTTAATGATTGTCAGCATCAGCTTCTCTGGGCCAATGATGAAATAAGAAGAGAACGCCACGATCAAATCAAAAAACAACAGCGCGTAGCTGATATTCCAATCCAGATATTTATTGGCGATCCGGGCCAAAATGACGGTTCCCGCCGTTGTCCCGCCGACACGGACAATCAGACCGATACCAACACCTACAAATACGCCAGCGAATACCGCGTTAATGGTAGGCTCGTTTGAAGCGATTCGCCAGCTCTCCGTCAAATGCAGGAACAACGAGTTAAACGCCACCGCAATGATCGTATAGATCGTCGTCCGCCGATCCAGAAATTTGTACCCGACGATCAGCAGCACCCCGTTGATCACGATATTGACCAGCGACGGCGACCACTGGAACAGGTAGTACAAAATGATCGTGACCCCCGTGACGCCTCCCTCACCGAAGTCGTTCGGTATGATAAACAAATTGACTGCCAGCGCAAATAAAAAGGCCCCTACAATTAAGACCGCAATATCCGCGGCATACTTCCTCATCTTCATTCCAACTTCAAACCTCTCTCCACCATGTTTCTGCTTTCACAACCAGAACATCGTAGCGATTCGGATTTTGAAAGTCAAGATGACTTTAACAAGTTAGATCGTTAATACAGGGCTGGATTTACGCGTTAGGATGGTTAAGAGCAGTCAAACCCATGAGTGCCTAAATAGGGGCCATTTTCTAACCTCTGTGCTGAAGAAGACAGAACTCTTAAACGCACCTTCACCTTCTAAAATAACCAAGGAAAGTTCTTTAATTTCGAGAAAGCCGAAGCTCACAGCAGAATGGTATGATTTGTGGCAAGAAAGGAGGAGCCTTCTAATAAGAAAAAATGAAAGCGCTTAACAAACTATTCCATGTCAAAGGGGAGTGAGTCCATGAATCAAACGATGAAGCGCGCCTTCATGCTGCTGATCGCCGCGATGTTGCTGCTGCCTGCAGGATGGCCAGTCAACGTAACGAAGGCTGGAACCGCAGCTTCGGACGACACGGTGACGGTGTATCATGAGGACTTCGCGAGTGGAATTGGCCAAGCGGTTCAATCGGGGGGCGCGACCCTAACGTATGTCAGCGGCAAAGTGTTTACTGGGAATGAGGACGGAGGCGCCCTGTATATCAGCAATCGGGTCAACAACTGGGACGCTGCTGATTTTCGGTTTAGCGACATTGGCCTCACGAACGGTAAGACCTATACGGCACACGTGACGATTTACGTAGACGCTGACGTTAGTTTGCCAGCCGACGCGAAAGCCGCGCTCCAAACCGTAGACAGTTATGGCAACTATGCCGAGACAGATTATGTCGCAGGGCAAGCGGTGACGTTGACGAAGGAATTCACCGTAGATACGAGCGCGGATCGAGCGCTGCGCATTAACTCCAACGCCGCAGGCGCTGCGGTTCCTTATTACATTGGAGATATTCGCATCACAGAAGCAGACAGCTCCGGCGGCGGCGAACAACCGCCTCGAGACCCGGCCCTTCCTTTCACCACGATCACCTTTGAAGACCAGACCACCGGAGGCTTCACAGGCCGGGCGGGTACAGAAACGTTGACGGTAACGAACGAAGCGAATCATACACCGGGCGGTGCCTATGCGCTGAAGGTGGAAGGCCGCACCAACACCTGGCACGGGCCATCGCTGCGTGTTGAGAAGTACGTCGACCAAGGTGCAGAATACAAAATCTCAGCCTGGGTGAAGCTGATTGAGCCTGCCAGCTCGCAAATCCAGCTGTCCACGCAAATCGGTGATGGCAGCAGCGCCAATTACGTCCAACTCTCCTCCAAAACGATCAACACCGGGGACGATTGGGTTCAATTTGAAGGCACCTACCGTTATAACAGCGTAGGCGGCGAGTTTTTAACGATCTATGTGGAGAGTTCGAACAATGCCACCGCTTCTTTTTACATTGACGACATCCGTTTCGAGCCCACTGGATCCGGCCCGATCGAAATTCAGAAGGATCTCGTCCCGATCAAAACAGCATACCAAGACGACTTCTTGATCGGCAGCGCCATCTCGGCGGAGGATCTGGAAGGCGTACGTCTGGAGCTGCTTAACATGCACCACAATGTTGCTACCGCCGGTAATGCGATGAAGCCCGATGGCCTGCAGCCAACAAAAGGCAATTTCACCTTTACCGCAGCGGATGCCTTGGTGGATCAAGTTCTTGCCGAAGGCATGCAGATGCATGGCCACGTCTTAGTATGGCATCAGCAGTCACCAGCCTGGATGAACACAACAACGGATGCGCAAGGTAACACGGTGCCTTTAAGCCGGGCAGAAGCCTTGGCTAACCTGCGCACCCATATTCAAACCGTTATGGAGCATTTCGGCGACCGCGTGATTTCTTGGGACGTCGTGAATGAAGCGATGAACGATAACCCGGGGAACCCTAGCGATTGGCAAGCTTCCTTGCGGGAAACCCCATGGAAAACCGCGATCGGCGCAGATTACGTCGAGCAGGCCTTCCTCGCCGCCAGAGAAGTGCTCGACCAGCATCCGGAATGGAATATCAAGCTGTATTACAACGATTACAACGAGGACAACCAGAACAAAGCCCAGGCTATCTACCACATGGTCAAAGCGCTGAACGACAAATATGCACTGACCCATCCCGGCAAACTCCTCATCGATGGCATCGGCATGCAAGGTCACTATAATGTCAACACGAATCCGGAGAATGTGCGGCTCTCCTTGGAGCGCTTCATCTCCTTGGGCGTAGAAATCAGCATCACCGAGCTGGACATCCAAGCCGGCAGCAACTATGAGCTGTCGGAGAAGCTGGCTAATGCGCAGGGGTATTTGTACGCGCAGTTGATGCAGCTGTTCAAAGCCCATGCGGATCATATTGCACGCGTGACCTTCTGGGGATTGGATGACGGCACAAGCTGGCGCTCCTCGACCAACCCGTTGCTGTTCGACAAGAACCTGCAAGCCAAACCAGCCTATTACGGCGTAATTGACCCCGCCAAATTTATCGAAGAGCACCAGCCGGACGTGTCGGAGGCGAATCAATCCACCGCCCTCTATGGCACACCTGCCGTAGACGGAGCCGTCGACGCGATTTGGAATCAAGCGCCGGCGATGCCGATCGAGCGGTACCAGACCGCTTGGCAAGGCGCAACCGGTACGGCCAAAGCGCTCTGGGACGATCACAACCTGTACGTCCTGATCCAAGTGAGCGATGCGCAGCTGGATAAGAACAGCCCCAACCCATGGGAGCAGGACTCCGTCGAGGTGTTCCTGGACGAAAATAACGCCAAAACCTCGTTCTACCAATCCGATGATGGACAATACCGCGTGAACTACGCGAATGAGACCAGCTTTAATCCGGCGTCCATCGCTGAAGGCTTCGTATCGGCAGTCCGGGTCAACGGAACGAACTATACGGTGGAAATGAAGATCCCATTGAAAACAATCACCCCGGCGAATTATGTAAAAATCGGCTTCGACGCGCAGATCAACGATGCCAAAGACGGCGCGCGCCAAAGTGTAGCCGCCTGGAACGACGCCACCGGCAACGGGTATCAGGACCCCTCCGTCTTCGGCGTGCTAACGCTGACGGGCAAAGGCCCTGTCGATACGACGCCGCCGGTCTTGAAGCTGACCGTTAGCCCGTCCGTCCTCTCCACGCCTAATCACAAGCTGGTTCCGATCAAGGTTACCTGGAAAGCCAGCGACGAAGGATCCGGCATTGACACGATCAAGCTGGTATCCATCACCAGCAACGAGAGCGATAACGGGGTGGGCGATGGCAACACGGCCAACGACATTCAAGGTGCAGACTACGGGACGGCGGATCAAGAGTTCTTGCTTCGTGCCGAACGTTCGGGCAATGGAAACGGAAGAATTTACACCATCACCTATGAAGCAACCGACAAGGCGGGCAATAAGACGACGGCTCAAGCCACAGTCAAAGTCCCGAAAGGGAAAAAATAATACCAAAAACGGCGGTGCCAGGATTCCAACTCCTTGCACCGCCGTTTTTTTCAGACTCACTGTTGCTTCGAGGCGCTCCAGGCATCCAGCTGCTTCTGGATCTCGGCCCGAACCTCGTCCAATCCCGCCTGCTTCAGCTCCTCATTAAACTTCGGAAGCTCCGTGTCGACGTCTACGCTGCCGGTCATGAGGCTGGGATAATATTTTTGCCATACCATCTTAATGTTCTGGATCTGGATCGGCATCATTGATAAATCCGGCGTAAACCCAAACGTGCTGGACTTCACGGCCCGGGCGTTCGAGGCGCGGAACTCCTCCCATTTGTTTAACGGCTCCGGATCGTCTCCGCCTCGCGTCTTCAGAATGAACCAGTTGCCTTGGGTATAGGTCACGCCCGTATACCCTGGCAAAGCGTCCGGAATCGGGTTACCGTCGGCATCCTTCCTTGGGATCAGCACGACTTGGCCGTTCTTGTCTATCGTGTAATGCACGCCTTCGATCCCATAGTTGAACAGGTTCCGCACCTCAGGATCGGTATTCAGCAGATTCAGGAACTTGATACATTCGACCGGGTACTTCGTATCGGCGCTCACAGCCATAACGCCTCCCCGCACGTCCTCGGTCGTGACCACCTCGGTCGTGACGGGATGCGCCACCACTCTGTAGCCGCGATCCTTACTCCAGCTATGATCGGACAAGGGACCGCCGCTCGACGCCTTCCAGAACACCTTTTTGCCCCGCTCCAGTTCCTGACTTTCCCTCAAAGCCGCATCCTCATTGATGTAGCCGGCCTGATAATAATGCCGCAGCGTATCCATCACCTGCCGGGCTTCCTCCGTTTCGAAGATGTTCACAACCTGAGGGGTCGGCTCTAGTGACCGTACCATCAACGGGAGTTCCTTATCAATAACATACTCATAACCATGTAAAGCGAAGAAGTTATGGGAGTCTTTATCCAGCTCCATTGGCAGATACTCAGGTTCCTTCTGCTGGATCATCTGCAGCAACGGCTCCAGGGATTCCAACGTGTTGTACTTCGTAATATCGAGGTTATACTTGCTCACCAGCTCTTCCGGATACATCCATTGTTGGCGGACCGCGAGTTCCTTGTTGGTCGGCACCCCGTAGATCCCCCCGTCGTCCATGCGCACCCCTTCCCAAAAGATCGGGTCAATCACATCATACATATCCTTGCCCGTATTGGACAGATAGTCATCCAGCCGCAGCCAGGCCCCGCGTTTGACATATGTCGTGAACTCAGGGGCGTAAGCGATGTCGAAGGGAGTTCCTGCCGATACCATGGCGTTCAGGCGGTTTTCGTATTCCTGCCATCCGACCTTGTTATAGGTGATCGTGATGCCGATTTTCTTGGCCAACACTTCATTGATTTTGGCATTCACCAACTCCAGATCCGGATCCGGCTCTCCAATCGTATAGTAGACCAGATTGACCATGTCCCCATGGGGCGCCGTAGCCCCTTTATCCGAAAAAAGGGAACAACCCACGGCCAACAAGGCTAACAAGCCGGCGACCACCGCGCATAGGGTCAGGTGTCTGAACCAAGAGGGCTGCTGCATAACATCCTCCTTTCCGCTACGAGGAGACTAGCTTTTTTTCCGTAAATCTGATGGGGACATGCCAAAGTATCCTTGAAACTGGGTATAAAAATAATTCAAATTCGGATACCCGACACTATGCGCAATACTGGAAATCTTCTCGTTGGTGGTCAGGATCTGTTCCTTCGCTTGCAGCATCCGGTAAGCCATCAAATACTCCGAAAACTTCATGCGGGTTTCCTTTAGAAACAGCTGCCCCAGGTACGTGCTGTTCATGCGAAACCGCTCAGCTACCGACTTCAGGGTAATGTTCTGAGCGTATTCCGCCTTCACCATCAGCAATATGCGGTTCGTAAGCTTGGACAGTTCCTCGTAAGGAATGCCCAGGATCGGGTCTATATTCAGATCTTGCTTGTGAATCCCGTCCAAGTCCCCGTTCAGGTCCTCCACAATGATCTTCTCAATCACCGTCTGCAGCTTGGAACGATCGACGGGCTTGAGCAGATAGTCCTTCACGCCGCAACGGATCGCCGCTTGGGCATATTCAAACTCGCTGTACCCGCTCATAATGATATATTGGGTTGGAAGACGCAGCTCATTGAGCTTTTGGATAATCTCATAACCGAGATCCGGGCCGATACGTACGTCGAAGATAGCGATGTCCGGTATAATCTCCACAGATTTAGCGATCGCATCTTCCCTCGTTTCACACGTCTCGATCAGGTGGAAGCCGTACTCTTCCCAATTCAGGGTTCGCTTCATCCCCTCCAGAATCTGCGGTTCATCATCTACGATCAGAAGTTTGTACATCCTGCAGTCACCCCTTTGAGATGATTACGGTAATTTTGACTCCTGCTTCCTCATTATTCTCAATTTCCATCCGAAAAGCGTCCCCATAGAAAAAGCTCAGCCGAGTATACACATTCCTTAGCCCAATGCTCCGAACGGGGGCATCCTCTCTGCTGTAAAGACATCGTCTCACTTCCTCCAAGCGCGCTTCAGGTATACTTTTGCCATTATCCACAAATTCGAGAACGAAGCGCCCTTCCTCCTCCCAGCCATTCACGACGAGCAAATTAAATTCACTGCTCGGATTAAAGCCATGCACGAAGAAGTTCTCAGCCAGCGGTTGCATCCAAAATTTCACCGTGGATATGGCAAGCAGCGGCTCTTCCACATCAATTTGATAATAGAATCTTCCCGGATATTTGAGCTCCATGATGCTTAAAAATTTCTGCAGCAGCTCCAGTTCTTCGCCGATCGTAATAATATTATCTTTGTGGACGATATCGCGGTACAAGGAGCCTAGGGTCGCGATCGCATCCGCAGTATCCACGTCCTTGTGCAACAACGCGGTAGATCGAATCGACTCCAGCGTATTATAGAGAAAATGCGGGTTGATCTGATGCTGAAGCGCTTTCATCTCGGTTTCCTGCTGCTTGAGCTTTAGCAAATATTCCGTACGGATATGTTTGTCCAGCTCATGAACCATATCGTCCAATTCCCGGGCAATCATCCCGTACTCGTTACGGCGATATCGGGCAGGGGAATTCGGTGTGAAATCGGCCGTTTTGACCCGTTTAATGGAATTGATAATATGCTTCAAAAATCTGGCGTCATCTCGCATGTTGTAGCTGATGAGCATCAGAACGCTGATCATGGCCAGCAAGACACTGCCAACGATGGTGGCTAGTATGCCCGCTTTCTCACGCATCAGATGGGACAAGTCCACAAGCATGATCAAACGGTAATCAAACTTCGTGGAATGGAAGTTCATGAAGAAGACATTTTTTAATCCGCCAAGGGAAGAAAATCCGCTGTTGCGGGTCTCTTCAGCGGCGCGCAGAATCATCTCCTGCGTTCCGTGATCCATCCCGGTGATCATGTACACTTCACCCGTACCACTGACGGCAGCGGCGATATCCAATTTATAGCCAAGAATCTTTCGGAATAACGGTTCGCTGCCAATCAGGAAGCGAAATTCCCCAATCTGACGAGAGATTTGGTTTGGATCGGACAGCTTCTTCCGGTACACAAATCCTTTCTCCAATTTCTCGCGAAAAATCTCATCCGTATTCGGAACGCCAAACCGAAAGCTGACATTGCCGCTGTTGCTAAACCGCACGAGGTTGGCCCCGTTCTCGGTATGCAAACTGACTTGCGTGAGATCCCCCTTCATCGAGCTGTATAAGAAGGCCCTCATATCTTCAGGGAAGGAAACCAACGGCTCATTATACAAGCTGTATTCCAGTCTGCTCGTCAGATACCCTTCCGCCGTGTTTCCCAAGAAATATCGGACATCCGTCATCAAGCGGTCATTGGAATAGATCCGCTGCATATAAGCCTCAATACGATCGGTATCATACTGCAGTTCGCTCTCGACCCGGCCGAAGGCGCTGACCGCCTCGTTACGAGCCCCCTCGATCCACTGATAGATGAGCACCGCGCAGGTCATAAGGCCCAGCACGAGACCGATGGCTACGACAAACACCGTATAGGCAATGAATTTGTTGCGATAGATTTTAATCTGCCAAAAGGAACCCACTCCCGCGCCTCCTTCACCGTTAGTCTTGCGGCGCTGATTCCATTGCCCTCATTCATTCCCATTATATCATCATATGGGAAAGCCCGAACGGGGAATCCTCCTCCGTCCGGGCTCACTTACTCGGGCTTTATTTCTTATTGAAAGAAGGCATCGATTTGCTCTTGAGCTGCCTTCATGATCGTATCCATCCCGGCTTTCTTAAGTTCTTCAACAATCTTCGGTACCATCTTCTCCGGATCGGATGCGCCCGTCAGCAACTCGTAACGGTATTTATCCCATGTTGCTTTTACGTTCGCCACTTCCGTTTGCAGATTCGTTGTGTCGAGCGAGAAGCCCAGCAAGGCCGAAGCTGTTGCTTGTTCGTTCAGCTTTTGAACTTGTTGCCATTGATCTTCTGGAGCCCCTTTGGTTGTTGCCATGTTGAAGAATGTGCCTTGCGTATAAGCGGCCAGCGGCCAAGTATCAGAAATCCGTTCAACCACTTTCTCGCCATCTACTTTCACATAGTCCACGCCTTCTTCACCAAAGGCCAGCATGTTACGCAGCTTCGGATCCGTATTCACCAGCTCCAGGTATTTCAGTGCTTCCTTCTTATACTTCGAGTTCGCCGAGATTCCGTTGAGGGAACCTTGAATCGTAGCCGTCGTATAGAGCGGACCATAAACTTGCGTCATATCGTACTTTTCGACGCCTTCGTTAATTTGCCAAGTGATATCCGCGCCTGGGAAGCCTTGTGCACTGAAGAATGGACGGCCTTTGTCGGCTTCAGGCTTGGTTGGAGCATCTGGATTGATAATGCCATCTTTGTACCATTGGTGCAAAATCTTCAGTTCATCCATGATATCTTGCTGTTCCAGCACGGAAACGACTTGACGGGAAGCGTCGTCTACCTTCACGCCAACCGGAGGGAAGCCCAGTGCAAGATCGTCATACCGATTGAAGAATCCGTTAAACCCATCGCCTTGCGTCAGTGGCAACGGATAGAAGCTCTTGCCTTCGCCTGCTTTCATATCGTGGAACGGTTTATCCAGATCCTTCAACGTCTTGATGTTGCTTAAGTCGATGCCGTATTTATCAACATATTTGTGGTCGAACACCCAGTATTGGGTCATCGAAGAATCCTTATAGGTTGGCACAGCATAGATTTTGCCGTCAACCTTCGTCCCATCCCATACTTTCTCTGGAATGAAGTTGTACAGCTCCGGCGTCTCACTTTGCACCAGCTCGGTGATGTCCGCCAATGCGCCCATCGTCACTTGCTGATTGTATTTGGAGACGTTGGTAAACAGAATGTCGAAAGGTTCACCCGTATTTACAATCGTATTGATTTTGGTGTCCCACTCGCCCCAGCTGGCTACCTTGATATCTACTTTAACGCCAATTTTTTCTGCGGTGTATTCATTCATCGCTTCGACGGCTTTCTCGAAGTTATCCGGAATTTGTCCGCCAATCGTCCACCACACCAAGGTCGGGATTTCCCCAGAACCTGTTGTTGTCGAGTTATCTGTAGAGGTGTTGGAAGAAGTGTCCGATGGCGTATTGCTGGACGACGAAGAATTGGAGTTTGAACCGCCGCCGCAAGCCGCAAGAACGGACAAGAAAAGCATCACAGCACATAGAGTAGAGATGAGCTTCAAAGACCTTTTCATAGATATATCCTCCCTTTGAATATATATTTCATAAACTGAGACAAGCTCAGCTTATTTCGCATTAGCCTTTGACCGCACCTACCGTCAACCCGGAAATGAAGTAGCGTTGGAAGAACGGATACGCAAAGGCGACAGGAAGCACGATAACGATAGCTACTGCCATCCGGGCCGATTCCTTAGGCATCGTGGCCACCAGCTCGGCGTAGCTGATCCCCAGGCTCGAGGCATTTCGAGCCAGCGCGTCAACGTTGCTCATCAAGTTATTCAGCAGCGCCTGCAAGGAATACAGGTCCTGATTGTTGATATACAACATCGATTGGAACCAGTCATTCCAGTAACCAAAGCATAGGAACAAACCAATCGTAGCGATCACCGGCAACGAGATCGGCAGGATGATCGAGAAGAAGATCCGGAGTTGGCCGGCCCCGTCGATTTCCGCGGATTCAATTAACCCATCCGGAATCGTGCTTTTGAAGAACGTTTTACAGATGATGACATTAAACGAGGAGACCGCCAGAGGCAGAATCAACGCCCATACCGTATCTTTCAAACCCAGCATATTCGCATTGATATAGTAGCTGGAGACCAAACCGCCGTTAAACACCATCGGAATAAAAACGACCCAAGTCAGGAACCCCTTCAGCTTATAGTTCGGCCGGGACAGAACGTACCCCATTGAGGTGGTGAGCAGAATGCCCAGCACCGTTCCGACGATCGTAACGAAGACCGAGATCCCTAACGCCTGCAAAATAACCGTTCCTTGCTTGGCGATATACCCGTAAGCCTCTCCCGAGAACGCCGTTGGGATCAGGTGATACCCATTCTCCCGGATCGATTGCTCACTGGACAGCGAGATCGACAACACCACCAGCATCGGCACGACGCAAATCAAAGCCAGGAAGAAGAAAAGGAGATGAAGGAGCACGTTCACCCCTTTACTTGGACGATTAAATCGGTCCAGGCCGTTTTCATACACCGTTCTTGCTGCCATATCTGCACCTCCTTAAATCATCGCGCTGTCAGGATCGATTTTGCGAACCGTCCAGTTCGCGGCCAGAATCATCAGACAGCCCAGAACCGACTGTACGAAGGCTGCTGCCGAGGCCATCCCCACCGTTGCGGTTTTCAACTGCTTGTAAACCATAACATCAATGGTTGTGGTCACATTAAACAGGGAGTTGGAATCCCGCGGCACCTGGAAGAACAGCCCGAAATCGGTATAGAAGATGCGTCCCACCGCCAGGATGAACATCATGACGATGACCAGCTTCATCAGGGGAAGCGTAATGAACCGGGTCTGCTGCCAAAGGGTGGCGCCGTCGATGACGGCCGCTTCGTAGTAAGTTTTATCGATACCCGCGATGGTCGCCAAATACACAACCATACCGTAGCCAAGTCCCTTCCACACATTCATAAAAATCAAGAAGTAAGGCCAATATTGCGGTTCCATATACCAGTTGATGGGATCTACTCCCCAACCAGCCAGCATTTGATTCAAAATCCCTTTATCGAAGCTCAAGAACGCCCAGCCCACAGCCGAGACGACAACCCAGGAGAGAAAGTACGGCAGGAACATCATCGTTTGATACGCCTTGCCTGCCTTGCGGTTGTGAAGCATCCCGATCATTAATGCCAAGGCTACAGGGATCACAATTCCAAGAACGATAAAAATAATGTTGTAGCCGATCGTGTTACGGATAATGATCCAGGCATCGTTGGACTTGAATAGGAACTCAAAGTTCTTGAGACCTGCCCATGGGCTCTTGAATACATTGCTCAGAAAACCGCCGGTGATTTTGAAGTTCTTGAAGGCAATGATGATACCGAACATCGGCAGGAAGCTGAACAAGATGTACCAGATTGTGGTTGGCAAAGCCAACAAGGTCAGCTCCGTGTCTTGCTTGCGCCAACGCGTCCGTAAGCGCTTTCCATTTAGCTTCGAGTCCATACGCGGTCACCTCTTTCCACTTCAGCTTGTTTTGTTCTGGATACCCTCATTTTATTGGAGAGATAGCGCTTTCATCTAGACAACAAACTTGAGACTATAGTCAAAAAACGTTAGATTTGCACACCAAAAAGGCCCGCTCAATGAGCGGGCTTTATCGATAACGCCATATTTTATTGATTGCGAATCAGGTAATCGAAGGCACCTAATGCTGCCGTCGCGCCAGATCCCATGGAAATGATGATCTGCTTGTAAGCCGTATTCGTGCAGTCGCCGGCGGCAAATACGCCTGGAATCGTTGTAGCTCCGCGGTTGTCGACGATGATCTCGCCCATCCGGGTGCGTTCCAGCGTGCCTTCCAACCATTCAGTGTTCGGTACGAGACCGATTTGAACGAATACGCCTTCCAGCTCCAGATGCTTCTCTTCGCCGCTTTCCCGGTCGATGTAAGTCAGTCCGTTCACCTTGCTGTCGCCTGTGACTTCCTTCACTTGCGCGTTCTTAATCACAGTCGCATTTGGCAAGCTGTTCAGACGATCTTGCAGAACCGAGTCTGCTTTCAGCTCAGACATGTATTCAAGCACGGTTACATGCGAGGCGATGCCCGCCAGGTCGATGGCTGCTTCTACGCCGGAGTTCCCTCCGCCAACAACAGCCACGCGTTTGCCTGCGAACAGCGGACCATCACAGTGCGGGCAATAAGCCACGCCTTTGTTCTTGAATTCCGCTTCGCCCGGTACATTCATGTTGCGCCAACGGGCCCCTGTGGAGATGATCACGGTCTTGCTCTTCAGCACAGCACCGTTCTCCAATTCCACTTCAACCAAGTCGTTCTTGCGAAGACTCTTCGCCCGTTGCGACGTCATGATGTCGATGTCATATTCCTTCGCATGTTCTTCCAAGCTTGCTGCGAGCTTCGGACCTTCGGTATATTTCGTACCGATCAAGTTCTCGATTCCCAAGGTGTCGTTGACTTGGCCGCCGAAGCGTTCTGCCACGATCCCGGTACGAATGCCTTTGCGTGCAGCATAAATCGCTGCGCTAGAGCCCGCAGGTCCGCCCCCGATCACAAGCACGTCAAAAGGTTCTTTACCTTCAAACGCAGATGTGTCCGAAGCGCCCAATTTCGCCAAAATATCCTCAACGGACATCCGGCCATTGCCAAACAACTCGCCGTTCAAGAATACCGTAGGCACTGCCATAATCTCTTTGCTCTCAACTTCATCTTTATAAGCCGCGCCGTCGATCATGGTATGGGAAATACCAGGATTGAGCACGCTCATCAGGTTCAACGCCTGAACGACGTCCGGGCAGTTGTGGCAGGACAAGCTCACATATGTTTCAAAGCGGTATTCACCTTTAATCGCTTTGATTTGATCAATGATATTTTGCTCCACCTTAGGTGGTCTTCCGCTGACTTGCAACAAAGCCAGTACCAGGGAAGTAAACTCATGGCCCAGAGGAACACCGGCAAAGGTGATGCCGGTGTCTTCCCCCACGCGATTTACGCTAAAGCTTGGGGTTCTGGGTAAACTCGTTTGCTCGACGGTAATTTTATCCGACATGGTGGACAACTCGTTCACGAGGTCCAGCATCTCGTTCGAAACCGCATCGGTTCCGGCACTGACTTTCAGCAGAACATTCCCTTCCAAAAGCTGAAGATATTGCTCTAATTGTTGTTTAATGTCTGCATCCAGTTTCATAGTGGGTCTCCTTAGATTTTGCCTACCAAGTCAAGGCTTGGTTTCAAAGTAGCGGCGCCCTCTTTCCATTTCGCAGGGCACACTTCACCTGGATGGTTGTGAACGTATTGAGCAGCTTTGATCTTGTCGATCAGCGTGCTTGCGTCACGTCCGATACCACCAGCGGTAATTTCAATCGCTTGGATCACGCCGTTCGGGTCGATAATAAAGGTAGCGCGGTCAGCTACGCCTTCTTCTTCGATCAATACATCGAAGTTACGGGAAATTGTGTGAGTTGGGTCACCAATCATAATGTAAGTAACCTTGCCGATCGCTTCGGAGCTGTCATGCCATGCTTTGTGCACGAAATGGGAGTCCGTGGAAACGGAATATACTTCAACGCCAAGCTCCTTCAGAGTAGCGTAGTGATCTTGCAAGTCTTCCAGCTCAGTTGGGCATACGAAAGTGAAGTCCGCTGGATAGAAGCAAACAACGCTCCATTTTCCCTTGAAATCTTCGTTGGAAACCTCGATGAATTTCCCGTTGTGATAGGCTTGCGCTTTAAAAGGCAATACTTCTTTTCCAATCAACGACATGATTTGAACTCTCCTTTTATCTTTATTGTTTTCTTCTGGTTATTTATATTAATTATTATATGCTAATGATTCTCACTGTCAATTCAGTTCATCAAGTCTTCATAATTAATATACCCGGAATAGCCGAATCTAACCCCAGGCCGACAGGCGCGTTCGCTCCCCTAGCGCCAATCGTTTTGATCGTACACTACTGATTTCCACCCAAAGGCCGGGAAATCCTTTCTTTCCGGTTATAGAATTATTTAATGAGATCTTGGTTTGATCTTTGAGCAGCCTAAAGCTATCAAAATATGAAAACCAAGCTTGAGGGGACGGGGAATGGAACCCATCTTCTCTCTAAAATACTCCCACGCCGGGCGATTCCCCCGTCTTGAGTTGCACTCGCCGCAGGAGGCAATAAGGTTGCGCGGCAGATCCGAACCGCCCTTGCTGGAGGGGATCAGATGATCCACCGTTGTTGCAGGCTGTCCGCACCATAGGCATGTGTAACGGTCTCTTTTTAAGGCGATCTTCCGATATTTCCGGAACAGAAAAGGGTTGTATAACAACTGAATGGTCTGCTCATTAATCCAAACGGCACGCGATCGATTCACCTCCCGCCAAGCTCGGTCCAGGGTACAAGGGGTTAATTCCCGACCATCTGTATTCAGTACCGTAATCATCACCAGCTCCTCCTTAACGATAGGGTCTCTCCGACAGGGCCAGACATTCCCTCATCCCCTTGGAACTTCGTTCCATATAGAAAAAAAGCACCCCTAAGGGTGCTAACTACAAAGCGATTATTCCATTAATCATCATCCGGCAAGCTCTCGACTGCCGTAAAGAAAACATCAAGCAGCTCCATCCCAAAATTCGTTCTGACGTATTCAGAGATCCGATCGAGCTCTTCCCGGCTGTCGTACTCCAGGCAGGGACGCCCTTCGCTCCACAACACCCGGCATGTAAATAAACTCCGAACCTTCTCAATGACCACGTCTTGATCTACGGGTCCCCGATGAACAGCCATACTACTTGCCCCTTTTTACCAATGTGATTCCTGCGGCCTGTGCCGCTTCATTATTATCTAAAATTTTAACGACTGTCATCTATGACAATCCTCACATGGGCGAATATCGGCTTAGGAGGTACTTTGAAGCACCGTCTCTTGCTCCACCGGCTCTACCTGATCTTCCCCCTCGAAATTCTCATCCTGCTGGTAGTATTCTCGAAGCTCATCCTGGGCAGTTTCCTCCGCTAACGGCACGCAGTGACGATAGGCGGCACGGCTGATGACATGGGCGGCCACCGGAGCCGTCAGAAAGACGAAGAAGATCCCCAAGATCAGGCGAATACTGAAATAGCCTTCGGCGATGATAAAATACAGCAAAGTGCCAACCATAGCGCACAGCACACCCAATGTAGAACTTTTCGATGCAGCATGAGACCTTGTGTACACATCCGGTAAACGCAAATTGCCAATCGCGCTAATCAAGCTGAAGACAGCCCCCGCGAGGATCAGAATCGCCCCTACAACTTCACCGCTTCCGCTCAATGACCGCACCCCTTTCCATAAACCGGGCAAACGCCACCGTTCCGATGAAGGATAAAATCCCAATCAGCAAGATAAGATCAAAGAACGCATGCGTATGCAGCAATACCGAGAATACCGCGATACTCGCAATTAAATTGATGCTGATGGAATCCAGCGCCATGATCCGATCCACACTGGACGGACCTTTGACGACGCGGTACAAGTTAGCTAAGATCGCCGCCAGTAACAGACATAACGCGATGATCAAGATCGTCTGAAAAATCATTTCCGGGTCACATCCTTTATCGCTTTCTCGAACACGGATTTGGACTTCAGTACCGACTCTTTGGACTCTGGCATATTCAGTCCGTGAATGTATAGTGTCTTCGCATCCGGGGTAATCTCCATCACAACGGAGCCCGGTGTCAGACAGATCAACAAGGACAACAGGGTCACTTCCAAATCCCCTTCCAAATCCGTCTCCACCTTAAAGATCCCCGGCTTCACATCGACTTTGGGACGGAGCACGTGCTTCATCACCATCATCGACGAGATCACCAGTTCATAAATGAAGATCACAAATAGCTTGCCTACCGCTGCCAATGTAAAGAGGTAGAACGGCTTATTAAAGAAGCGGCGGATGCAAAATAGGATAAACACCCCGGCGATGTAACCGCCAATAAAGTTGATAATGCTCGTTTCATCCTGCAGAAACATCCACAGATAAGCAATAAAGATGTTAAGCAGCACCTGAATGGGCATGGCTGTCCCCCCTTTAATCCATCACAGCATGGATATATCGATTTGGATCAAGCAATTCCTGTGCCGCTTGGGTCACATAACCCGCCACCCCTTCAGCACCAATCCCTAAAGCCAGGCTAGCAGCGGTCAACAGCGCGATCGGAAGGATAAGCCCCTTGGTCGTACCCTTCTCATCATCGACGCACAGAATGGTCTCCCCCCAGAAGACGCTCATGAACAATTTGATCATGGAATATAGAATCAACATACTGGCGGCCAGACCGATGCCCCCTAGCCAATAATCCCCAGAATCGAAGGTTCCTTGAATCGTAAACACTTTGCCGAGGAAGCCGCTGAGCGGGGGAATGCCCACCATCGATAATGCGGCGATCAGGAACATCCAACCTAATTGTGGGTGAAGTCGAATCAGACCACTGATGTTTTGTAACCTGCTGGTCCCCGTCAGATAGACCACCGTCCCGCCGATGAGAAAGATCAAGGCCTTGATCAGAATATCGTGCATCAAATAGTAGATAGACCCCATCATGCCTTCCTCTGTCATCGAGACCAGGCCAAGCAGGATAAACCCAACGCTGATAATCACATTGTAGGTGAGGATTTGCTTCAAATCCCCGAAGCCTACTGCCCCAAGCCCTCCAAGAATCATCGTTACCGCCGCCAAGATTCCTATGGTCAAATGAGTGATCTGCGGCTCATGATAGAAGATGAGCGTAAACATCCGAAAGATGGCATAAATCCCCACCTTGGTGAGTAGCGCCGCAAAGATGGCCGCAATGGCGGTAGGCGGTACGCTATAGGAACCTGGCAACCAGAAGAAGAGCAACAACCCAGCCTTTAAGGCGAACACGATCAGGAACAGCAAGGCTACGGTGGTAATCAACCCGTCCTGACCAGCCTCAGCGATCCGGATCGACAAGTGGGCGAGGTTTAACGTGCCTGTCATCGAATATAAGTAGGCAACCCCCATTAGGAAGAACGCCGAAGCGATAATGTTCGTGAAAATATATTTTGGCGCTTCACGAAACTGCCGCCGTGCTCCCCCCATCGTGATCAACACATACGACGCGACCAGAAATACTTCGAAGAAGACATATAAATTAAATAAGTCCCCTGTCAGAAAAGACCCGTTCACGCCGACGATCAAGAACAAAAACAACGGATAAAAATAGAGCTTCTCCTGTTTCCGCCCGATCGACGGGAAGGCATACAGCAAACACCCGATCGAAACCACCGAGGTGGCAAGCAGCAGTAGCGCGCTAAACATATCGCCAACGAAGCTAATGCCGTAAGGGGCATCCCAACCGCCGAGTTGCAGCGTCTGAATCCCACCCGTCTGGATCTGGTGAATGAGCAGGATGGATACCGCACACGTCGCCAACAGAGCAAGCAAGCCAAGGATCCGCTGAAGCCGGAGGTTTTTTTGAAAAACAATGAGAAGCATCCCCATGATCAGGGGAATAATCACCGGACCAATCAACCAGTTATTCATGCTCATGTCCCCTTAATCGCTCCATGTCATCTGTCCCGAAATGTTGATAGGCCCGATAACATAAAACTAAAACTAGTGCCGTCACGGCAAAGTTAATGACGATGGCCGTCAAGATCAAAGCTTGAGGCATCGCATCTGTAAAACCGGCTTCCTTCTCGCCCAACAGGGGGGCGCTCCCCCGCTTCAGCCCGCCGGAGGTAAGCAGCAATAAATTCACCGCATGGCTCACAATCGACGTTCCCAACACAATGCGAAGCAATTGCTTGGATAAGATCAAATAGGTGCCGATCGATACGAGTATCCCGACGAGTATGACGATGAGTGTCTCCATATTTATCGATCCTCACTTATGCTTAGAATGATATTTACCGCCGTCCCTATGACCGCGAGGGCAACCCCCGTATCAAAAATCAGCGCGGAGGCCAGCTCAGTATCCCCGAATATCGGCAATTCGACGTGGCCGAAGGTTTGAGTTAGAAACGGCTCGCCGAAGATCACCCCGGCCATGCCGGTGAACACGGCGATCAGCACCCCAATCGCCGCGAGCTTCTTAAAATCCATGCGGATGTTCTCTCTCACCTTCTCGATCCCATAGGACAAGTACAGGAGAACAATGGCCGATGCCGTGCTCAGCCCGCCGATAAATCCGCCGCCCGGGTGATGATGGCCGTTCATGAACAGGTAAATCGAAAAGGTTAAGATAATGACGGCCGCCACGCGGGTGACGCTTTTTAAAATCACATCATTCGGTTTCATTGGGTTCCCTCCTTTTGGAACGCTGATGAACCAAGAGATAGACGCCCAGCCCGGCGATCGTCAGCACGGATATCTCCAGCATGGTGTCAAAGCCGCGGAAATCCACGAGGATGGCGTTGACGATATTTTTGGCCCCGGCCAGCTCATAGGCATTTTCGAAAAACGAGGTGATTGGCTCGAACAGCTTATGTCCGTTCGCAGCTAAAGCCAAGAGACTTACCGTTAATCCCATCGCCATGGAAATGATCAGATTCGTCAGCTTAAACGATAGTCGTTCGATGCTCTTCTTCAGCTTCGGTAAATGGTAGAAGCACAGCAAGAACAGAACCGTGGTCACCGTCTCCACCACCATTTGCGTTAATGCCAAATCAGGAGCCCTGAAGATGACGAAGAACATCGAAATCATATACCCTATCGCCCCCAAAGCTACAATTGCGACGATACGATTCGAGGCGAACAAGACGGTGAAGGCCGCGATGATCATTGCCACCACCAGTCCGGCTTCGAAGATCCCGATAGGAGCATCCTTGGAGAAATCAAGACTCAAGCCATAGAATCCTAATAGGGAAGCCATTAGCAATATCACAAAAAATGAAAAGATATAAATGAGATAATGTCTCAGCGAACCCGTCATATATCCATCGGTCAGCGATCGCGAGAACTTCTCGGATCCTTCCAGCCCCTGATTAAACCAGTGATTTAGCGTCAGCTTCTGCGGGAAGCTTCGAAGGGCCGGAATCCATCGTTTCGTTGTCCGAAAGAGGAATACCCCCAAGAGGATGACGCCCACGGTCATCAGCAATTCAAGGTTTAGGCCATGCCACGCACTGATTTTGAGATCATAGGCCGTCACAGACATCATCGGCAATACCGCGTTCAAAGCGGGCGTTAAAATATATTTTCCGAGAACATTCGGGAAGAAGAAAATCACAATCACGAGCACACCCAAAACGATCGGTGAGATCAGCATTCCCAAAGGGGCTTCATGCACTTCTTTCATCAATCGTTCCGGACGGAAGCTGCCGCCGAAGGTTTTGAAGATAAAAATCATACAATACACAAAGGTGAATATGCTGGCTACCCAAGCCACGATCGGGAACAATAAGCCGATATGGCTAAGCCCAAAGATTCCCGCCTCAGCAACTTCATTGACCGCTGCAAAGAACATTTCCTTACTCAAAAAGCCGTTAAATGGCGGTAACCCAGCCATCGATAGACCGCCAACCAAGGCGATCGTAAACGTCACCGGCATCACCTGCAGCAAGCCGCCCAAATAGCGAATATCCCGCCGACCGGTCTCATGGTCAATAATGCCCACGACCATAAACAAGCTGCCTTTAAACGTGGAGTGGTTAAACAAATGAAATAGGGCGGCAAAGGTGGCTACCGTAAAGACCGTTCCGCTCTCCCCAGGCCCAAAATAAACTGCCAGCGAGCCGATCCCTAGCAAACACATGATCAATCCTAATTGACTGATCGTAGAATAAGCTAAGAGCGCTTTAAGATCGGTCTGTCTGAGCGCACTTAAGGAACCGTAAAGCAGCGTAATCAGCCCCACACCAGCGACCAGCCAGAACCAGACCGAGCTGCCGCCAAAGATCGGTGTCATTCGCGCCACCAAGTAAATGCCTGCCTTCACCATCGTTGCGGAATGGAGATAGCTGCTGACCGGAGTGGGTGCTTCCATCGCATCCGGCAGCCATATGCTAAAGGGGAACTGTGCCGATTTCGTAAATGCCCCCAATAACACGCACAGCATTGCCGGAATAAACAAAACATGATTTTGAATCAAATCCACGTTCGCAATCAATTCTCGAATGCTGTAGGTATCCGCCATCATAATCAACATAATGAATCCCGCTAACATGGCGATTCCGCCAAACACGGTTATCAACATCGCCTTCAACGCGCCTTGTCGGGAGCTTCGCCGCTCAAACCAATACGAGATCAATAAGAACGAGGACACGCTGGTCAACTCCCAGAAGCCGTAGAAGACCAGAAGGTGATCCGAGAATACGACGCCTAGCATGGCCCCCATGAACATCAGCAAATAGATGTAGAAGTTATGGAGCGCCTCCCGCTCCTTGGACATATAGAAGACCGAATAGAGAATAACCAGAGCCCCTACACCCGAAATCAGAAGCCCAAATAAGAGACCTAGTCCATCCACATAAGAAGTCAACTGGATATCTAACGTCGGAATCCACGGCAACGTATAGACATAGGTTTTCCCGCCTGCAACATCGGGTATATATTGTAATAAATAGACGAAGATGGATAGGGGGATAATGAGCACAAACCATCCTGTATGGACTTGACGATTCAAGTATTTATACAGAAAGGGTACGAGTATAGCACTTAACAACGGAAGAAAAATGAAGGTATAGAATGTAACCAAGCGCAATCCTCCTTACCTGAGAATCAATCTGACGATTATACGATTTGACGGGGGATGAAACATCCATTATAGTCGTACGTAGTTTATTGCAACGCTCTATTATTATCCTTTGAGGTGAATAATACAAAATGGATCATCCATGTAATGAAAGTGTTCTGGTTTGCGTTTATTATGGGCCGAACGGAGAACGACTAATCAAACGTGGTTGCAAAATTGCTAACCTGATGAAGGCCCCGCTATATATACTGACGGTAGATCCCAAACCTTTCGACGAATTGGATGCAGATAAGGTATTTCATATCGAACAGTGGAAAGAGTATGCCAATTCCCACCCGACAGCACAGTTTATTATGAAGGACAATGAAAGCCGCCCTGTTTATAAGGTCATTGCCGAAGTGGCTCGAGAGAAGAACATTACTCAAATCATCCTTGGACAGACGGCCCAGAGCCGTTGGGAACAAATGACGAAAGGGTCCATTATCAATGCCTTGATCCGGGAGATCCCCTTTGTGGACCTGCATCTGATTTCCGTTGCCCGTTATATTCCCGACGAGGAAGGGATTTATGAAAAGGGAGTTCGTGCTTACTTGATCAAAGACGGCGATCATTTTACCTTAAGCTTTAACCACCTCAAGGATGCCGAATATGAAGGGATCTTCTTCAAGGAAGCCAATACGGATTTCGATAATGGCATCTTCCGCTTTATGAAGGACGCTGAAACGCTTCAGGTCCTGGTCAAAGACGGAATCGTCAACGAACTCAAAAATGTGGACATTCAAACCGCGATGAATCGGGTCGCCGTAGAAGAACAGTAGGCAAAAGGGAATATTAACGAATGAGGGATAACAGACTCTCCGCATGCTTTATGTGGAGAGTTTTTTTGTGATTTGTCATGGCCAAACGGGAATGTTACAAATTAACGTCCACTTTGATCGGCAACCTTTCATTTTTATCAATCCCTAGATACTTTAGGGTTTCAGCGGTAGAGTGATGATGCAAGATCGACTTAATGATCGAGATGGCCACCCCTTTATAGTAGGCATGATAACCAAAGGTCTTGCGCAAAGTATGCGTTCCGATCTTCTCCGAAATGCCCACCTCTCTGGCCGAACGATTAATAATGCGATAAGCCTGCTGGCGGGTAATCGGCCGGCAATCCTTCTTGGACTTGAATAAGTAGTCCCCTGGCTGCCAATCGATCATGCTCAAATACTCCCTCAAAATTTCCCCGATATTGCAGTTGAGATAATGCGCCTGATCTTCCCCTGTTCGTTCATTCTTCACGTAAAGGAACTGCTTCGGCTTCTCCCCGTCCCACACATCCTCGACTGTCAGATTTAGCAAATCGATCAAACTGATACCTGTATTAATCCCCAGCACGAACAGTAATAAGTCTCGAACCGAATGTTTACGCAACTCCTCCTTCATCGCCTGAATGGTTTCAAGGTCTCGAATCGGATTAACAAACTCCACAGAGAATCCCTCCGCATAATGTTACATAATTTAATACTAACATATATTAAGTAACACCTCAATGAATGAGTGACTCAGATTCACCACGCTGCCTATCCCTTTAAAACAGGTTTAGACAAAAATGAAAGAGGCCCCTCCATGTTTCAGAAATGGCCTCAAAAAAGACAACGAACCGTTATTCATATTTCAATAGTTGTCCAAAAGTTGTCCTTTTATAATAGATAAAAACAAAATCACGAAGGTGAAAAGGATGACAAACATTTTTTATGTCGAGTACGATGCAACACATAACAGCCAGTTTGTCTTTGACATTCCGAATGGACATGATTGTTGGTTATTAGTCATCACGCAAACTCCCGCATTATTTTGGGTAGAGGGAAGCTTGAAGGAATATCCGCCCCACTGTGCAGTGCTTTATAAGCCGCATCAAAAAATATATTACCGGGCTTGTGCTGAACAATATATCAATGACTGGATCCGCTTTGAAACCGATGAACCTTACGTGATTGAATCCTCTTTGCCCTTTGGAATTCCCTTTCCATTAGATGACCCTGAATACTGTCACAAGCTGTTCCAGCTGCTGGTCATCGAGAACTCATTCAACAAAGACTACAGGAGATCGTCCATTGATCATCTGCTCCGAACGCTGTTTAATAAATTGCTGGAGTCTTACTTCCGCGAAGACATTGCTCCTCAGCACTATAACCTGATCAAGCTGCGGGCAGCCATTCATAATAACCCTGCCCACCCCTGGACCGTGTCAGAAATGGCTGAAATTTTGAGCATCAGCCCAGGGTATCTTCAAGTCATCTACAAGAAGACCTTCGGACTTTCTTGTATGGATGATGTGATTCAATGCCGCATTCGCTTAGCTAAAGAATACCTCATACATAGTCACTACACAGTTGCAGAGATTGCGGAACGGTGCGGATATCGAAATGTAGAGCACTTCTGCAGACAATTCAAGCAAATGACCGGTACCTCGCCAAGGAAATATCCCAAGCTCAATACCGGTCCAAATATAAATAGAGATGATGATAAGACCAAATCATTGGAAATTAACCTTTGATGCCGGTCATGGTGATCCCCTGAACAAAATACTTTTGCCCGATAAAGAATAAAATGAGTACGGGAATGACCGTAATTAAGGATACCGCCATCAGCATCTGAATCTGTGAGGAACCGAAGGAATTCTGGAAAAATTGCAAACCGATTGCCAGTGTAAAGTTATGATCACTGTTTAAATAGATCAGTGGAGACATGTAGTCATTCCAATGGAAGGTCACCGACATGAGACCCACCGTAATCAAAGCTGGTTTGATAGCAGGCAGCAATATTTTGTAATAGATCTGAAAAGCATTAGCGCCGTCAATATATGCGGCTTCATCTAGGTCTTTCGGAATCGTCTTGAAGAATTGCCGCAGCAGAAAGATATTAAACGCACCTCCACCAAAAAAGGAGGGAATAATCAAAGGCATTAACGTGTCCAACCAGCCCAGCTTGGTAAACAAGAGGTAGGTCGGAACCAGAGTCACCTGACTGGGGAGCATCATCGTCGCAAGCACGACAGTAAACAGTACACCGTTAAACCGGGATTTAAATCGTGCAAAGCCATAAGCGACCAAAGAAGCCGAAATAACGGTTCCTAGCGTGGCAAGCACCGTTACGGTTAGGGTGTTCAATGTATACCGGGTGAAATCCGCATACTGCCAACCTTCAACGAAGTTATTCCATGTGAACGTCTTCGGAATGATTTTGGGAGGCAGGGTATAAGCTTCTGAAGGAATTTTAAGAGCAGTGGAAATCATCCATATAAATGGGAAGATAAAAATAACAGCTACGACCGTTAACACCAAATAACTTAACACGGTGGTAATCCGGTCGGTGGTTTTTTTACTTCTATAATAAGCCTCCATGGCTGCACCTCTCATATTAGTTATCGTAATATACCCAGTGTCTGGAGGTCCGGTTTACGATTTGAGTAATAATCATGATGACGATAAACAATAACCAGGCCAAGGTCGAAGCGTAACCCATCTCGTAATATTTAAAGCCGCTGTTGTAAATATGCATCATATACGTATAGGTTGCATAGCTGGGACCGCCTTCGGTCAAAATGTAGGGCTGCATAAAAATTTGGAAGCCGCCGATGATCCCCATGACCAGGTTGAAATAAAGCGTTGGCGTTACCAACGGCAAAGTAATCCGGGTGATTTTCACGAAACTGTTGGCCCCATCTATTTCAGCACTTTCATACAGGGCTTCCGGTATATCCTGCAGTCCTGCGAGAGTAATGATAATGGAATTGCCAATCGTCCAAATCCCCATAATGATAATCGCCGGCATCGCCCATCTGGTATCACTCAACCAACTAGGCCCATTGATGCCGAACAGAGATAGAAAATAATTCACAAGTCCAAATTGGGAGTTGAAAATTTATTATAGGCAATCATAAAGTCCGAAGCAGTTGCCGGCATGCCTTCGCGTTTTCCATCCGGATCCACATATCCTCCGTCAACGCCTTCTGTAAACAGGGCCTCAAGATCTAGCTGATCCCTTTCAATGTATGGGTTCAGATCTTCAAACCACTTGGTCCGCAGCCCCTTCCAGTCTGGAGACATCATGATCACATCACCGGCATTTCCTGCGGCCAGGGCTGCATCCAGCTTCACATCAACATTGTCCGCCGGAAGCCATACTTCATTCACCTTCACTTTAGGATATAGCTTCTTGAAGACCTTCGTAGCATCTTTTCGAGATTGAAGCTCCTCTCCGCCGCCCCATCCGAATACTGTAATTTCTCCGGAAATTTCTTGCTCTGAATTAGCACCATTCCCTGCAGCAGAGTCATTTCCTGTAGCCGTGTCACTTCCTGCAGCAGTGTTCCCCGCCTGATTACTGTTGCCGCCTCCGCAGGCGGTGAGTCCAGTCATGAAGACGACGATGAATAAAATGAGCAAATATTTTTTCATATGCAGATCCCCCTTTGCCGGATTCACGGATATGTGTTTCAAACGACAAATGAACATTAAGCCCTAAGTGGATTCCCTTGCATGATAATTGATCTATTCTTATTCCAGTACATTTAGCCTACGCCCCCGACCCAGCAGACACCTCCCATTTCATTAACTTGGTTATCCTTTTGCACTGATAGCGCTTCCAATGCTATTTAAAAAATAAAGCTTTTGCCTATTCGAAAACAATGATCTATCCTTATTGATTTTTGATATATAATCATATTTAAAATTTTACATTAATAGCAGCATTTCGGTTTTTTATAAAAAAGACGCCTCCGTTTCAGCAATATCTGCTGATCGAAGACGTCTATTCGAAGCAACTCAATTATCAAAATCTAGTTTAGCAAGCTGTTGCCAGCTAACTCCATTAACTCACGGATTGTCACAAACCGATACCCCTGGTCAGCCAATTCCGCAACAAGCACCCGAACGGCCTCAACTGTCTGAGTACGATCGCCATACCCGTCATGGAACAGGAAGATGCTGCCGTTATCAACAGTCGCCCTCGTCTGCTCCAAGATGTACTCTACGCCGGGTTGGGGCTGTTCCCAGTCCTTGGCCTCGCCATTGACGCAACCAATCACATCGTATCCGAACTCAGCTGCAAGCGAGAACACATCCTCATTCACGGCAAAATACGGTGGTCTGAAACTCGAGGGATGACGCCCGGTCACACGTCGAATCCGCTCGCTCGCCTGTTTGATTTCCCCGCGCGCTTCCCCTTGAGTCAACAGCGTTAAATCAGGATGCGAATACGTGTGGTTCCCAATCTCATGCCCAGCGGCATGAACTTCCTTGGCGAGTTCTTCAAACGCATCCATCTCTTGACCAATCATGAAAAATGTCGCCTTCCCATTCACCTTCCGGAAAATATCTAGCACTTGTCTCGTAAATACGGGATGGGGCCCATCGTCGAACGTAAAGGCGACGACCTTCTCTCGGGTGGGGACCCGATGCACCAACGACCCATTGGACATGATGGTATTCCTCCAATTATCCGCGTTTTAACTCGCTTAATGCCTTCTAACCTCTCTCATTTCTCTCTAGGAAAACGACAACACCACCACCGACATCGGCGGCAATTTGACCGACAAGCTGCCTTCATTTACATCAGTAAACCCGTCAAAATCTTGCGGCTTCACTGTCTCTGGCTGATCAAAGGTATTGTGGGCATTCATATCCGTGTGGGTTAGGATGCGGCCCGCGACCTTCTTGGCCTCTCCCAATCCGCGCAACCGCAGCGTGACATCTGCCTGCTGATGCGGGTGAACGTTGCACAGACTGATGTCGATGGTGCCGTCTGCCCGTTTAGAGGCCGAACCGCTAACTTGAGGGATGGTATCCTCACCCATACGGTACTCATCTGTCTCAAGGTGAAGCGCGAGGGCTTCCGCATCCTGATGGACCTTGAACATTTCAAAGACATGGTAGGTCGGAGTCAGTAACATCTTCTCGCCTTCGGTTAAGATCATCGCCTGCAGGACGTTTACGGTCTGGGCAATGTTCGCCATATGGACGCGATCGCAGTGACGATGGAAGATGTGAAAATGCAAGCCGGCGACGAGCGCATCCCGCATGGAGTTTTGCTGGTACAGGAAGCCGGGATTCGTGCCTGGCTCAACCTGGAACCAATTCCCCCATTCATCAATAATCAGCCCAATTCGTTTCTGCGGATCATATTGGTCCATAATCGCCGAATGGCGCTTGATTAACTCGTCCATATGAAGCGCCAGCTTCATCGTCTCAAACCATTCGGCCTCATCGAAGCCCAGCGCAGGGCGTTTGACCTCAAATCCACCCGGCACGGTATAGTTGTGCAAGCTGAGTCCATCCATCATCGGACCAGCTAGACGCATTAGCGTTTCCGTCCAATGGTAGTCATCGACATTGGCGCCCCCGGCTATTTTATAGATCCGGTTCTTCCCATAATTTCGGACATACGTTTGATACCGGCGATATTCGTCAGCGTAATACTCCGCCCGCATATTGCCGCCGCAGCCCCAGTTCTCGTTGCCGACGCCAAAGTACTTCAATTTCCACGGCTTCTCCCGCCCGTTTTCTCGGCGCCAGTTGGCCATTGGCGATTCACCATCGAAGGTCATATACTCGACCCACTCTTGCATCTCTTGCACGGTGCCGCTCCCGACATTGCCGCAAATATAAGGCTCTGCACCAAGCAGTTCACACAAATCAAAAAATTCATGCGTTCCGAAGTGGTTATTCTCCACCACGCCGCCCCAGTGGGTGTTCACCATCCGCTTGCGTTGCTCTCGCGGGCCGACGCCGTCCTTCCAGTGGTACTCATCGGCAAAGCAGCCGCCCGGCCAGCGAAGCACCGGGATGTTCAAACCACGTAATGCGTCCACCACATCGTTCCGGATGCCTCGGGTATTCGGAATCGGCGAATCCTCACCAACCCAGATCCCTTCATATATACAACGGCCGAGATGCTCAGCGAAATGTCCGTAGATATGGCGGCTGATCGTTCCAACGGCCTGGTCAGCACTTACCGTCATCGTTGCCTTCATCGCAAGTTTCTCCCTTCACGCCTGTAATTGTCCTTATCCTTTCACTGCACCTGCAATCATGCTCTGTTGTACTTGCTTGTTTAAGAGCAAATAAATGATCACCGTTGGGATGGTTGTGATCATAAGCCCGGCCCCAATAATGCCCCACTGCGTAATGTAGGTTCCGACCATCGACATCATTCCCACCGTCAATGTTTGATAATGTGTGTCATTAATGAATGTCACCGCAAACATCAGTTCATTCCAGCAGGAAAGGAAGGTAAAGATCGATACGGTGGCAATCGCCGGACGAATCAACGGAAGAATAATGGAGAAGTACGTTCTGTAGACACCGCATCCGTCCATCACCGCAGATTCTTCGAGTTCGCGAGGGACGCCTTTGAAGAAGCTTCCCAGAATGAACACCGCCATGGGAATCCCGAACGCCACATACGGGATAATCAGCGACCAGTAAGTATTCAGCAAGTGCAAGCTCTTCAACACCATGAACAGCGGCAGCAATGCCGCATGAATGGGAACCATCATCCCAAGCAGAATCAAGGTCATCGTTGCGTTGCTAAGCTTCCAATTCATTCTCGTGATGGCGTAAGCGGCCATCGAGGAGAGAATCAGCACCAGGATGATAGAGGCCGCAGTGACCAACACGCTGTTGCCGAAATAATTCATCACATTACCGTCAGATAACGCTTTGGTATAGTTACTCCATAGAAGCTTCTTCGGGAAACCCGCGACATCGCCGCTGAAGATTTCACTATTGTCTTTCAACGAGAAGAACGCCAGCCAAATAAGGGGATAGACCTGAACGAACGCTACGATGATGAGAAAAAATTGCAACAGGAATTTTCCCAAGAAGACTCGCTTGGGCAACCTTACTTCTGCAGTATTCAATATGCTCCCCCCTATTCGGTCTTGAAGAATTTATTAATCAGGATTGTAAACACCAAGCATTCTAGAATAATAAAGACAGACACCGCGCTGCCATATCCATATCTGTACGTATTAAAAATAGTCGTGTACATCAACGTGCTTGGTACCTCAGTAGCAAACAGCGGCCCGCCGCCCGTAAGTACATACACCAGATCAAAGACTTTGAAGGCTCCGATAATAGAGAAGACAAGACATACTTTCAATATAGGCTTCATCAGCGGGATTGTAATGGAGAAGGCCGTCCGAATACGGGAAGCCCCGTCCATTTTCGCCGCTTCGAAGATTTCCTGCGAGATCGATTTCGCTCCGGCATACATCAGGAGCATATGATAACCGACATACTGCCAGAGGGTTGGAATGAAAGAAGCCGCGAGTGCGGTCTTCTTCTGACCGAGCCAGTCCTGGGCTAATTCAGACAAACCAATATTCTCAAGCAATGTATTTAAAAGGCCGTAATCCGCATTGTAGATTTTGGACCATAATTGCGCGATCACAACGGTGGAGATCAGTACCGGAATAAAGTACACCGTTCTATAAAAGCCCTCGCCTTTGACCGAAGATGCCAAAATCAAGGCAAGCAACAGAGAAATCGGCAATTGAATGAAAACAGACGCTGCCGCAAACAGGAAGGAGTTCCGGATCGACAGTAAAGCCCGGGAATCCGTAAACATCTCCACATAATTATCTAGTCCAACAAACGTTCCCTTACCGACGCCATTCCAATCCAGTACGCTATAATAACTCGATACGAAAATCGGAATTAAGACGATCCCGCAAAAAATGAGAAGTGTAGGAAGCACAAATATCGCGATCGCTTTCTTATTGGAAAAAACTGTGTTCATGTGAGTTCTCCTCTCAAAGATGTGGTCAGGGATCCCCCTGACCACATCTGGTTTGAGATTATTCTAGAATCAAAGTTTGAGTTCCGTCGGTTGGAGCTGCGCCATCTGTTTACAGAACTCTTCCGGCGTAATGTCACCAGCAAGAAGCGATGCAATCAAGTTCTTATGCGTTTCCGCAGATTCGGCAGGGAGAATATTATCCCACCAGGTAATAAACGAAGTCGCTGTCGACATAATCTCGGCAGCCGAACGATCCAGCGAAGAGAGGCTCGATGTGTCTAGTCCATCGATTTTCCAGCTTGGGAGACCCGCTCCTGCCAGATAGCCTTGCGTTCCGAGCTGTTCACTCAAATACATCAAGAAATCAACGGCTTCTTTAGGATGCTTCGTGTTGCTGCTGATGTAGAAACCATCCACCGCTCCGCCAAAAATTTCCGTCACCTTACCTTTACCATCTTCAAATACAGGGAAAGGAACGACTTGAACCTTGCCTTTTGTCGCCGAGGACGGATCCTCAATGCCTGCATTTACCCAGTTCGCCTGGAACATCATCGCACCGCTGCCCGCATTAAATGCCCCCAGCATCTCGTCATAGCTCATGCTCAACATGCTGCTGTTGAATGCCCCAACCTTCGCGAGTTCCTGCATTTTGGCAGCTGCAGCGACGAAATCCGGCGAATCCCATTTGGATGGATCTTTGAAGGCTTCGATCACCGCATCATATCCTGCCTGACGCATCGCGATAATGTCATACCAATACATGCCCGGCCAGCGGTCTTTCTCGCCGATCAACGCCGGTGTAATTCCTGCTGCCTTCAATTTTTCTACCGCATCCAGCAGTTCGGTATAAGTGGTTGGAATTTTGGCTCCCGCTTTATCGAACAGCTCAGTATTCACATAGAGATTGGCAATATGGGTGTAAACGGGGAGAGTATAAATTTTGCCGTCGGTTTCAATCGCTTCGGCCATCCCCGGCCCCATCTTGGACTTGATTTCATCTGTCAAATAACTGGAGATTTCCAGCACGTTGCCGGATTCAATGTAAGGCTGCATGAAGCTTCCGCCGCCCATACCGTAAAAGAGGTCAGGTGCTTCGTTGGCCGCCAGCGATGTTTTGATTTTCGTCTTATACTGCTCGCCTGTCGTACCTGTTCGTTCAACCTGGATGTTGGGATGCTCTTTGTTCCATTTCTCAACAATTTCCGGCAGCAATTTTGCCGATGGATCCGTATTTCCTACGGATTGATCCCAAAGCGTCAACTTAATGGAATCGCTTCCACTTCCGCCCGAAGATTTCTCTCCGGAGGAATTGGATGAGCACGCTGCTAAGCTTCCTGCTAGACCTACCGCTAAAACGATACTCATGGATCTTTTTAATAACGCTTTCATCTCTTTGACCTCCCAATAGAATTCGATGCATCTAAAGCCATTTTAGGGAAGTCGATGGGAATCCTCCATTCACAAAACGCGCATCCCCTTATAAAATTCGATCATCCTTATTGGCATTTTCCAACCCTATACTCGTTCATTGATCTGCCCATGACCTTCTTGAATAAGATGCTAAAATAATGCGGGTCCGTAATCCCCACCTGTGCCCCAATCTCGTAACCTTTTAAATCGGTTGTTTTGAGAAGCGTCTCTGCTTTCTTCATACGCAGGTTCGTCAAATACTCGACAAAGGTCTGACCCGTCTCCTTCTTCATCAACCGTCCCAAATGACCCGGACTTACAAAGAAGGCTGCCGCGGTACTAGCCAACCCCACCTCCGGATCTCCGAGATTTTGTTCCAGATACGCTTTCACCTGACTGATCAGGTTCCCTTCCTTGTCTTGCCTCTTCGACAGAATTGCCTCCGAAACCACAACAATGTAGCGCTCCAAGGTTTGGACTAATTCCGGCAAGTTGTCAGCGGTCATGACAGCGAGCATCGTTTCTTTAACGAGCCCCTGTTCCCCCTCAATCCCTTGCTCTGTGATCGCACGCTGGCATTCATGGATCACATCCAACGCGGCCATACGGAAATCCGATTCGCTTGAGAATGACAGACCAAAAATCTGGCTTAGCAGCTGCACTGCACGTTCGGACGATCCGACGCTAACATAAAACTGCAGCTGTCGCAGAAGCTCTGGATCGGATTGGTACGTCTCTTCCCGGTTCCCGATCATTTCTTCATAACATACGACTTGATTATTCCCGACGAAGGCTTTGTAGCGGATGGCTCGGCAGGCCTCTTGATAGCTCAGACGTGCGTCTTGCACATTCTCACGCTTTCGGCCGACTCCAATGTTGACCAAACATTGAGTGGAAGCGAGGAGATAAGCCATCAGTGATTCACAAGTCTCCGCGAGCTCTCTCCCCGGATAAAATGAGACGAGGATGAATTGATTACGGGTCTCGGATAAGATCTCAACCAGCGGATCGTTCTGGAAAAACAGCTCGATCTGATGCTTGCACACCAGCCCCAGCATAATCAGCTGCTCCTCAGTGTGTTTCTCGGAGACCGGAGCGATCTCGACAACAGCAACCTGAAACCCGCTGCTCTGCCGGAATGCAGGTAATTTGAAGTAATCGGCCTGCTCTACTATTTCCTCCCGAGACAACGTGCCGTTCAACCACTGAAATAGAAATCTTTCACGCAGATAGGGCAAGTTCCGCTCCATCTCCTCCTTCATCTTTGAGATTTCCTTGGCCCGTGTTCGCTCTTCATGAATTTTCTGCTTGAGATTCCCCGCAACATGAAGCAGGTCCGAGGCTCGGATGGGCTTCAATAGGAAGTCGAAGATCCCAATTTTGATGCCCTGCTGTGCGTATTCGAACTCGTCATGACCGCTCACAACCACGATTTTGATGTGTGGATACCTCTCGAGTACTCTTCGGCTAAGCTCAATCCCATCCATATTGGGCATATAAATATCGGTAAAGATAATATCTGGATTCTGCTCCTCCACCAGCTCCAGCGCTTCTTGGGCATTGGAGGCTTCCCCCGTGATCTCGAAGCCCTCCTGTTCCCAATCGATACGTAAACGAATCAAATTCCGAATCAAATGTTCATCATCAACGATCAAAACCTTTAATTTTTCCATGGCGAATCTACTCCAATCGGTAAGGTTAAAGTAATTGTCGTTCCGACTCCAGGTTCACTATCAATATGTAAAACATCTCGATCATCATAAAAGATCCGCAATCGTTCCTTGGTTCCCCAAAGCCCAAAGCTCTTGATCTGACCTTGTCTTTCCGTAAGTAAGATTTCCTCGATTTCCTCCTTCGACATCCCCACGCCGTCATCTGATATGGTGATGACCACAGCAGAATCTACAGATCTCGTGCTGATTCGTATGATGCCTTTGGTTCCTTTAGGTCTTATGCCATGATACAGCGAGTTCTCAACCAACGGCTGCAGCACCAGCTTGGGAATTGGGATCATGGCACATTCCCTATCTACCTCGAACTGGGCCTCGAAGACATTGTCGTACCGTACGCTCTGGATCTTCAAATAATTGCGGACCATCTCGATTTCTTCCGAAACGGTAATGACGTCCTGACCTTTGCTAACACTTAAGCGATAGTAGGTTCCCAACGCCTCGATCAGCCCACATACCTGCTCATTGTCTCCGGATAGTGCCAGCGAAGTAATGGAGTCCAACGTGTTGTATAGGAAGTGAGGTTTGATCTGAGACTGAAGCGCATTGAGTTCTGCTCTGCGTATCGTCTTCTGTTCTTCGATGACGCGCTTTAACAGTTGATCAATTTGCTCAATCATCTGGTTATATCCGTCGTACAACTGTTCCATCTCGAAGCTGTTCCGCTCAGCGCTGACCTTCATGAAGTTCCCGCTTGGCGCTCGATTCATAGCCCGCAGCAGCTTCTGAATCGGCTTAATAATGCTGCGCGAGATGATAAAGGAGCTAACGAAGAAAATCGTTCCGTTAATGAGCAACAGCCCGAAAGCCAACAGGACCAAAGATTGATTTCGGAACTCCATGTTCTTATGCGGCGAGAGGCTCACGAACTTCCAGTTATAAGCCCCGCCCGACAAATAAGTTACCGTATATTTCAGGGAGCCTAAATGGACGATTAAATTCCCTGAGTCACTTTGCTGAAATCGATCCTCTAGTAATGCTAGGTTAGTATTCAACAGCTCAAATATTGCCGATCTTCCGGGCTCATCCGTGGAATCAGCAACAATGGTCTGATTATTCTCATCCAGAATGGCAATTTGCAACGAAGTTTCACTGAGCAGATTCGAATAGGCTTGTACCAACGCATCATCCTTGATCTCGATGACCAATACCCCAAGGGGTGCTGTGTTATCGAGATCCCGAATCAACCGGATGAAGGAAACGATATTCCCGCCGGATGTCCCCTCCCCGCCTCTACGATCCAGTCTCAGAATATATTTGCCGTTATTGCTCAATACCTGTTCGTACCAAGGGGCGTCCTTGATGTTCACCTCCATGTACGTCGGCAGCTCCTGGGTGGCAACTGAAAAACGATGTCCTCCATTATCGTAAATATGTACCGAGTCGATAATCGGAACCGCTTGCATTAAGTTGTATAAATAAGCGCTGACCTTCGATTGGGTTTGAAGGTTAGCATACACATCCCCTTGCCGAAGCAAGTTCTGCAGATTGCGGTCCGAGAAAATCATCTTCGAATAGTTGTTCACATTCTCGATCATCAGGTCTATGTTCGTTCGAATCGATGTAATCGTTTGCAAAGATGCTTCGTTAATTTTCTTCTGGGCGGAGTTCGCCGCGATTTGATTCAATACCAAGTAGCTGAAGCCTACGGTCAGCAGTATGACCAAGAAATAGGCAGACGGGATCTTAAATGCTAGTTTTCTTGGTTTACCGTAACTCATCATTCTAAAGCTGTCCCTGAGTTGTGCCCTCATTTCATCGGCCTCCTGCTTCTGATGCGAATATCTATAACCCCCATTATATAACGACCGTCTCTCCTATGGGACATAGCCGATTTCATTCTACCTTAAGGCCATCTGTCACCTCAGTGACAAATGGCCTTGGAATTGAACAAGTATGAGGATGTAGGGGGGCTAGTGGAACAGATCTGGCAGAATATCATAAATGTACTGATTCACCCAATGCCAAGCATGCGTACCGCCGTCGCCTACAATGAAATAGAAGTTCCCTTTAGTCGTATCCGATGAGTAGATAAAGGTGTCCGTGAGTTGCTTCATCGCATCAATCTGCGGTTTTAAATTCGGGTAAGCAATATCCAGATTGCCGGTGGCACTGAAAATATAATAATCCTGCGGTTGATAGCCCGCATCTTTCACAACTTTGGCCAGATATTCCGCAGTTTCCTTCGGTTTGCTGCCCCCGGCTCCCTGGCCTAACACCCAACTATCACCGCTTAACGGCAGGTAATACTTAAAGTAGTCAAGCTTATGAATAAAAGTATACCAAGTTGTAACGGATCCCATAGAGAAGCCGCCGAACGCCCGATGCTCCCGGGAAGCCTTCAAATCTTCCGGGCTAGCCGATTGGGCATAGGTATGATATTTGGTCTCTACCAATGGAAGAATGATATTGGTCAATTCCTCGTGGAATAGGGCGGTATCATTCTTCCCGCCATAGAAGGTTGGCGTAACCACAATCAACGGCTCGATATCCCCGTTTGCGATCATATTGTCCAAGATTTTCGCGAGCTCCTTGCTTTGCCCTGGTCCGCCAAAGAGCAGGTCTTCATTTTCCCCGCCGCCGTGCATCAGGTATAGAACATTATATTTCTTCGCGGGATCGGAAGGGTCATAGCCATAAGGAAGATAGACATTCAACTTCTTCTCGTCCATTCCGTTCGTTACATTCGGTGCCAAGTATGTGAGTCTCTCGATGGTGCCTGGTTGATCGCTGGCCATCCGATAGGCATCCGGAACCGGCTTGAAATATTTCTCATTGGCCGCTTCTTCCGTCATTTCCAATTGGTCCACCGCAGCTTGGATCATGGCAATCTGTTCGTCTATCTGTTGTTGGGTGACTTTTTTATCGTTTAACACGTTAGCCGCGACAACCTTCGTGAGAGCTTCCGTAACGACATCGGGGTTTTTATATAGCTTGAAGTCAAGCTTGAGTGTGCTTCGGAACAAGTTGAGAAGATCATAAGGATTTACTCCGCTAATGTCGCCCTTCCCCTTGCCGTTTAGAACCAGTTCCCCGAACTTTCCCGTGTCATTCCAGGCATTGCCTGTGGCATCAAAGACGTTAAGCGTACCCGATCTCGTTGATCCTTTGGCATCGTTGATTTGCAGCTCGAAGCCTACAACCTTGTTGTTTTCGGGTTTGGATTTCAGAGCAATTCGGGCTTCGATTACATATCCGCCGTCCACTCGTTTCGCAGCCGTATAAAACCGCTGCACATCCCCGTTGTCTACCGACTGGTTATTCTCATAATTGACGCGAAAATGCACATCGTCTACACCATATTCCGAGGTCTTGTCATGGTTCTCATCAAGAAACAACTCCAAGGAATCTTGCATGTACGGGTTTACGGAGGCAACGGATAGGTGCGGGTCCTTGACTTCAGCCAGAACATAGAGAGCCTGGTCATCCCATAGCGCTCTTAAAACAGCAGAGGCCTCCACCTCGCCCGACACATGTTGGGGTGACACCGGCTGCGCCTTGCTCCATACCTTATCCACGTTACCATCGATCACAGGCGACCCGAATTTCGCGACCATTCTGCCTTGAGGATCGAATCCGTTCTTGGCTCCCGGATCAGGATGACCTGGACCCGCAGCTGCAGCAGCCTCTGCTCCCGAATAGGAAGCATTCGTTAGCATTAAGGATACACTGATCAACAACATCATCATGGATTGCAGGAATAGCCTTATTCTTCTCTTCATGAAAGAATCCCTCCTACGATCGTCATGTTCTCTTGGTTTTGCTCGCGAATCCCAGGCTGTGAACTTACTATCTGCTAACCGATTCCAACGATAACTGAATTAACACTTCTATCAGATGCTAATAGAAGCGCTTTCATAAATTCCCTCCTTTAAGTTCATTTAGTTTGTTGCACCCATATTTTAGAAAAAATTACACAGCGACTACATTCAAAATTTGAACCATCCCTTTCAATTTTCAAACATTCCTAGAGGCAAATGACATAGTGAACAACAAAAAAGGGCTCCCGGCGAAGCCTGGAGCCCTGTCTGATTTCTCCTTATTTCCTTATCGCGATCAATGCGATGAGGCTATACACCACCCAGAGGGCCAAAGATATCATGATGGCGAATAAGCCGACGGCTAGATCGTGCGGATACCCGTAAAAACCGATTTGCGTCGGATGCACGGTGATCAGCAAGTACATGATGGGCAGGAGTATGATGATACATAGCACGGTCCGGCAAATCGTCCATCCTCTTCGAAATGGCTTCTGTGGATGCTGTAACAAGAAAATCGATCTCACGAGCAAGACCAGCAGGACGATTCCGATAATAACCAGCCCTAAGGAGATCGAACCCAGCAGCCTCCAGAAGGTGATCCCCACATGAACATCGGAGGGCTTCTTCCCTAACAGGATATCAGCAATCCCAAAGGCCAGGGGCTGACCTATTTCCGGAATAGAATCGCCAATGAGCAGGGATATTCCTACCTTCATCTCGGGAATCATCACAACCATCGCCGTCGAGCCAATACCGTCGCCCGCTTTGTATAGAATCCGGGTCTGATGCCGGCTTCCCTCTTCAAAGCCGCTAATGGAGTAGAAAGACCCGTCGCTCCCCGTAGAAATCTCTCCCTGCTGCGAGGTCTGCAAGGTCTCCGGACGAAGCAACTCCGGACCCTCTCCCAGCATCGCGGCTAGAAACTTGGACAGATCGAGCACATTCGAATAGATCCCGCCTTCCGGGTTCTGACTATGGCCAAAGACCTCTACGTTCGGAGCAGATTTATGCTTCAGTCCAAACAACCACATATACTCACTTGCGACATGGTCCATTTTGGTCGGATCAAATGCGGTGTGGTCCATCCCTAATGGTGCGAAGATATGCTCCTTCATATATTGTTCATAGTCGGTCTGGGTGACCTTCTCAATCACCAATCCCAGCGTATTGTAACAAGTATTGCAGTAAGAACCCTCGGTACCGGGATCTGCGGTCATGGAGACGGTGCTCAAAGCCCGGACGCTCTTCTCCAAGGAGTTCCGATTTTCCCGTTCATTTTGAAAGATAGACCCGTCCGCTTCCAACCGTTGAATTCCGGCCGAATGGGTAAGCAAATGGCGAATCGTCACTTTAGCGGAGCGATCCCGATCTTTATAGGTAAACCAAGGAATGTAGGTGTTCACGGGCGCGTCCAGGTCGATTTGACCTTGCTCTGCTAATTGCAAAATCGCCGCAGCTGTGAATGCCTTCGTGACTGAAGCTGTCGCATAGACGGTTTCCGGCGTAACCGGCTCCTTGGTCTCTACATCCGCAATCCCGATGCCCTTAGCCGCAATGACCTTTCCTTCTTGAGTAATGGCGTACGCCCCGCCGATCACCCGGTTATTGTTAAACTGCTCTGTGACATACTCATGGATGATATTTAATGTTGTTTGGCTAATCCCCTTCTCTTGCGCCAAGCTGACCGAAGGAAGCCCGCTCACGAAGAAAATGATGACAAGCAAAAGCAGTTTTCGCATCAAGTTGTTCTACTTCCTTTCCTAACCTATTGATCACATCCTAAGCGTACGGAAAAGATGTCACTGGCGCATAGTGCAGGTTGTCATGATCGTGTCACATGATATGTCATATCTAAAAAAAAGCTCTGGACCAATTCCAGAGCTCTTAAAATAAGCCTTTCGCTTTGTTGATTGCCTCAATCCGGCTATGTACATTTAATTTGCTGTAAATGCTGGAGATATAGTTTCTTACCGTTCCTTCGGATAAAAATAGCTTCTCGGCGATCATACTGTTCGTTAACCCATTGGAGAGGCATTTCAGGATTTCCATCTCTCGTTCGGTCAGCGCCTCCCGCTCATTCGCCGGCTGCAGATGCCCGCCCTTCGGGCCGGTGAACAGCAGCTTGGCGACCTCCTGGGAAATCATCGTCTCCCCCCGACTCACGAGCCGAATGGCTGCCGCGAGATCAAGCGGATCAATCGCTTTTAAGATGTACCCTTCTGCCCCGGCTTCTAGAGCGCCTACGACGGAATCTCTGGTTTGCAGCGTCGTCAGCATGATGATTTTCAAGGAGGGCCACTTGGCTTTGGCGAGCCTCGTCGCTTCTAACCCGTCCATGATCGGCATATGGACATCCATCAATACGACATCCGGCTGCACTTGCTCCAATACGGACAACGCCTCTTCCCCGTTCATCGCCGTTCCTACGACTTCGATATCCTCGGTCGCGTTGAGGATGATCTTCAGGCTGTTTAAGATCAGGAGTTGATCTTCGACAAGGACGACCTGAATAGACTTCATATTTTCAACCTGCTTTCAGTGGAATGGTACACGTGAGACTTGTTCCGAGGTTAGCTTTCGAGCTGATCTCCATGGTGCCATTTAGGCCGGTAATCCGCTGGTTCATGGCATTTAATCCGAAGCCGGCCGAGATCTTCTCCTGCCCCGTGCCGTTATCTACGACTTTCATGGATATCGATTGCGGCGTAAAGGTCAAGCTGACGGTGATTTCGGTGGCCCGCCCATGGCGCTTGGCATTGGTGAGAGCCTCTTGCAGACAACGAATCAATGCGATCCGAATCGACTCGGGGGTGGTGTACGGCTCTTGCTCTTCCCCGGTCACTTCCACTACCACATGTGTTCGGGTGTGCTCGCCAAATTCCGCGGCAATCTCCGCCAAGCTCTTGACCAGTGATTTCTCGTTCTCATACACCGCCATTTGGTGAATGTTCCGCCGGACATCCTCGTAGCCCGTACGTGCAAACTCCACCAGCTCCTTCAACTGCGCCTTGGCTACATCCGGAGCGTGGTCCATTTGGTAATAGACCGCTTCCATCCCTAGGATGGTCGACGTAAACGTATGCCCCACCGTATCATGCAGCTCGCTGGCAATCCGGTTTCTTTCCTCGACAATCGTAAGCTGTTTGATTTGCTTCGAGTACAGCTCTAAGGTCTGGTTCTGATCCTGAATGATCTGAACCATTTCCTTCATCCGGGTGTGACCCGTGATCATCGCGCGCAAGCAAATACCGATGATGAACATCACGGTATTATCCAGCATTTCGTTGGCAATCATCTTGAGCGGATAGTCATAGATCCAGCCTGCCAGTAAAGGAATCACGATCACGGTTGGCAGGTAGTACCACGCATATTTTTTGCGAAAACTAAAGTACCCCACGGTAAACACAGGCAAATTATACAAATCGAATACCCCGGGTTCTCCAGCGAAGTACAGAACCAGCGGTCCCATCAGGACCAGTTCAATCAACGGGCTGTAAGGTTTTAGTTTCTTGGAAAAATAAAACACGAGCGGAATTAGATAACTTGCTGTTAACCATAAAGCCACCAGCGCAAGCGCACCTGTCGTCAACAAGGGATTGGAGGCCTCGATGATTTGCTCAGGGTTGACGCGTAAATCTCTTAACGCCAGGATTAACCAGGAGGTGCGTACGGCGAGAAACACAAGATCAAACCAATGCCACTTCCCCTTCACGATCTTCTTCCATGCAGTCTGTCTCAATCTTCAGCCACCCTTTGTATGCCAGTCTAATCCGTTGCTTCAAATTTGCTAGATCTTAAAATCAATATATAGCAGTCGCTTATAAATAGCATCATTACAAATTGGAATCTCAAGCAGAAATCCTTAGCCCTGTAAATTCTTGTGGAAAAAATAAAAGGAAGAGCCGGATAAACCGACCCTTCCTTGATCGTACTGCCGTTAAATTGGACTTAATATCACCCTTACTTCTTAAGCAAGCCACACTTTCTCAGTCGCAGGATGCTCGGGAAGATCATCCTCAAATTGCGGAATCACCGGTGTATGGAATGGGTGTGAAGCTGGAGCTGGAGCCGACGGCTCAGGTGCCGGCTGCAAATAAGCTTCGTCTACATACATGATTCTGCGCTGAACCTGCATCAGCCCATTCACGACGCGAAGCGCTACCCAGAACAGGAAGAGCCCTACGCCCACGTATAGCAGGTATTGTTGATTATAGGTCCAGTTGAGATGGAAGTAGGTAAACAGGTTATTTTCCAAAATATCCAGCTGATATTCATTCATCAGAACGATGTGCACCACAGGGAGCGCAATAAAGCCAATGCCCAGGGCAAGCGCAACGATCATGACCGCAAAGAATACGATGCCGGTGACCAAACGAAGCACGACCAACATCAAGTTGCGGAAGAACAGTTCCCCGTCAAACCCTTTGACCATACGCATGAACCAATTCGTGCCGGCTTCTGCCGAGGGTTGCTTTGGAGCTGCTGCAGGCGGAACCGGCAACCCCAATATATGCCGAATCAGACCTTGCTCAAAGCTCACAATGCCGTTTATCAACTTCGCCATTCCCAAAAACATCGGGATTCCGATAAATACCGGAGTCAACGCAATGGAAATGGCAAGCCCGGTGATCGCCAGCGTGAAATAAATAATCCCTAACGGGAGAGCTAACAGCAAATAGAGCATCGTTGCATAGGTTTTGGGATTAAACAGCGCCCAATTCACCTTCCCCGCTTTCGCCACATTTGTCGCTTCAACTGCCTTCACGTTTAAACACTCCTTTGACTCCTTCAGTCACGTACCAAATGTATAAGCTCATTATAACGACCCTGCTGGCGTGACATAACCGTCTTAGGTGGTGTTTGAAACTAGACTTTAGGCTAGGACAAGCCCCGTCATTCCTCCGGGTGCGGCGGCTCCGACACCAGGCCGGCCAGCTTCTCCAGGAAATCGGCAACAATCTCTAAGGACGCCATATCGTAACTCTTAAACAGCTCCAGCCCTCGATGCTCTTGCGCTTGGTGAAATACCTGATGCATTTCGGCCAGTTCGGTGCCAAGCGGCGTGACGGAAAAGTAGATTTCTTTCAGATTATCCGGAAGCTGCGTTTTCTGAATCAATCCTTGATCCAGCAGCTTACGCGTAATTTTCGAGACCGCGCCCTTCGTCATTCCCATCTCGCGGGCGATATCCACCCCTTTGATGCTGCCATGCGTAAAGATCACATCCAACACGTGCAAGCTGGAGATCGAGAGGTGAGGAAGCAGCTTCTTGAGCCTATCGTCGGAAATACGCTCCATCATCCACAGCCGATCCTGATCTTCATCGGCTTCACGAATCAGAATCCGGTACATGGACTGTTCAATTCGATGTTTAAGGTGAAGCAAATCGTCATTTAGATCGGGCATATGATAAGCCTGCCTTTTTTCTTTTTATTATAACATGGTTTCCTAAGAAACTATTTGACGAAATCGATCCATCCTGTTAATATGGTTTCCATGGAAACCATAAGAAATGATGAATGGGAGGAAATCATATGAACGAAGTTCTGCAAGTCATCGGCCAACACCGCTCGATTCGCAAGTTTCAGAATATCCCGCTCACCAAAGAACAAATCGGAGCGATCGTGGATGCCGCACAAATGGCTCCATCCTCTGCACATATGCAGCCCTACTCCATCGTCGGTATCACCGACCCTGAACGACGAAGCAAGATCGCAAAGCGTTCCAACAATCCTTGGATTGAGGAATGCGGCTACTTTTTCGTGTTTTGCGCCGATCTCTATCGAATCAAGCTAGCCGCCGACCCCGCCGATCAGGAGAACATCAGCCGTAACCTGAGCTACTCGTATTTTTACCAAACCGCGGTGTTCTGCGCTGCGCTGGCCGTGCAAAATGCCAATGTGGCGGCCGAATCCATGGGACTTGGAGCCGTCATGATCGGCGGAATCAACGAGGCGCTGCCTGACCTTGACGAATGGCTTGGTCTGCCGGAGTTCGTCCTGCCTTTGGTTGGCCTGGCAGTGGGCATTCCCGACGAGTCCCCCGAGCAGAAGCCGCGTCTGCCGCGTAGTGCGGTATTTTTCGAGAACCAGTACAATCCGGATCTCAAAGAGCAAATCGAGAGCTATGACCGGGAGATCGGGGAATATTACGGTGCACGCACGAGCAACAAGCAAAAAGCCAGCTGGTCCGGCAAATTGGTGTCCATCCTGAAACAGGATCTGCCGCTCGGCGGGTACACGGAGTACGTGAAGAGCAAGGGGTTTGATTTGAGATAGCCATAAAATAACCATCGGCCAGAAATCCCTGACCGATGGTTTGTCGTCTGGTGAGCTTATACTGTCCAGCCGCTTTCCCTTACTTTCCCTTCATAATAGGCCTCGTCAAGGTGTAAACCAAACCCTGGGGTCGAAGGAAGAGTGACAACACCGTCGCGAATCGCGTAACCCGACGCGTCGATGCCCGGGATTTGTGCCTCATCCCACTCGACGGACATGAATCCCGGGATCGCTGGGTAAGCCTGCGCGGAAGCAAAATGCGGTGCCGCGTGAACCCCGCTTCGGGCCAGACGCTCCCCGAGCTTGATCCACTTCACAATGCCGTAATCCAATAAGTCATACTGAATCGCGTCGATCAACCCTTGCTCGGCCCAGTCTACGATGGGCTGTGCCGCGTGACCTTCGCCATCCGTAATGAGCACATTCAGCTGCTGTTCGCGCATCCATTCCTTCAGGTTGCGATACAGACTATCGTCCTCATGAAACGCCTCTTCGATCCAGGACAACTGGGAGGAGGCCGTCTCTGTCAGCACACGCTTGGTCAGGTTCAAGTTGTAACCATTGTTGGCGTCAATCATCAGCTTGCATTCGGGACCGACCGCCTCCCGAATCCCGTTGACGATGGCGATGTCGCGTTTGGTTCCTTCTTCTAAATCCATATGCATGGCTCCGCGTCCCACCTTGATTTTGAAAGCGCGGAAGCCTTCATTGTAGCCTTGCATCGCTTCCTCCTGCAGCAGACGTACCGCATCGCGCTCGGAGCTTAAATGCAAATCGTCAAAATAAAGGGAAGTATCATAGCAGGGCACCTTCAGCGGAGAAATCGCCAAACCCCCTGTTAATAGTTCATAAACAGGTTGATTGCGGACCTTGCCCAACCAATCAAAGAGCGGGAATTGCAGGTTGAGGAAGCGGTCGTGAATCCACTGCTCCTCGGAGAAGATCTCCCGAACCGGAGTCCCTATCAGAGCGGCTGCCTGTTCACGGGTAATTCTTGACCAACCGAAGCCGGTCATGCCCCCAATCGTGATGCGTACTAAGGGAAAACGGACTTCCTTGCCGTGTACTCCCAGCCGTGCATTGCAGCCCGCCAACCGGCGGCGTTCCCCCTTCATCTGCACGTGCTCGATGCGTTGGATACGCCAACTTTCATCTAGATAGGTTAATAGGTTCATCCTATTCAACCCCTTTCTCCTCTTTGTAGAATCAAACTCCAATCTACCCTGAAACCGTTCTCAATTCTTTGGTTGAACTAACTTCACAAATTGCAGGGCATCCCCCATGGACCCTGCCAGATACTTCACCTTGTCGCTGGGCGAGTACATCAGCACCGCTTTGTCATGCAGTCGGAAGGCGTTGCGTTGGGACACTCCCACAGGCTTCCTCTCCCGTATGACCCCTTCGTAATAGATCAGTCCATTCGGATCGTTCATCCAATTGTCCGGCGGAGTAAAATGGTAAATCGGCTTGCCTAGGGTCATGCCGCATTCCTCCTTCACAGGACAGGACTCCTAAAGCGACGTCGTCGAAGGCGGCGCATCCTCCGAGGCGCTTCCCCAAGCCTTGTTCGGCCGCGGGCCCATCTCCAGCACAAGTCGCCCGCCGTTCATCAGGTCCTGATGACTGATCCAAGGCCGCGAATACGGCTGCCCGTTCAAGAGAGCGGATTGGATGTACTTGTTCCCCTTGGAAACATTACGCGCTTCAATGACAAACGTCCGGCCTTCGCCAACATGCAGTGTCGTCTTCTCGAAGATCGGGCTGCCGATATCATAGACAGGCCGCCCCGGGCATACCGGATAGAAGCCCATCGCACTAAAAACATACCAGGACGACAGCGAACCGATGTCATCGTCTCCGCACAAGCCCGCCGGCCCGTCGTGATACATCAGGTATTGGATGTCGCGGACGCGCCGCTGGGTTTTCCAAGGAGCTCCCGCATAATTGTACAGGTACGGGATATGAAAGCTGGGCTCATTGCCATGGGCATACATCCCGATCAGCCCCGACATATCCGGGAACTGCCCCAGGAACCACGGCTTCTCCATCGTATATTGCTCCGTAAACAACGCGTCGAGCTTCTGCACGAAGGCCTCTCTGCCGCCCATCAGCCGAATTAACCCCTCTACATCATGCTGTACATGGAACGTATAGATCCAACTGTTCACTTCGGCAAAATACCCCTCCCCGGCAAACCCGCCGGACAGCTTCGGATCAAACGGTTCGACCCATTCCCCTTCCGCTGTCTTCGGCGCCATCAGGCCGAGGTCTGGGCGGAACAGATGGCGGTAGTTGCCTGCGCGTTGAAGGAACAACTCGGCTTCCTTGTCACGCCCCAGCTTGCGGGCCACTTGAGCGACGCACCAATCGTCATAAGCTCGCTCCAGCGTCACGGACACCGATTGCCGGCGGTGCCATGAGTCGACCTCGGGCACCCATTCATCCACACCCACCTCAGGCACCCAGGTGATTTGATTCGGCATCTTCTCCATGACGAGATTCCAGAGATTTTTTCTCCACGCGTCCGGATCAGCGACCTTCGCATCCTCCCTCACCGGAAGTGCAGGGAACCAGCCCTTTTCGTAGTACACTTGATCCAACTCCGTTGCCGGCACCGTTCGCCAAGGGATCAGGGACATTTCCGTGGCATCCTTCAGCATTCCTTCAAAAGCCTTCTCCAGCTGGATATCATCCAGACCTTTCGCACAGGCATCCGCAATCAGCGAAGCGGCATGATGACCGATCATCACCGCATGATCTCCGCCCGGATGAGGGAATTTCGGCAGCAACCCGCCTTGTTCGTACATGCGGACCAACGAATACACCATATCTTCGAATACGCGGGGCTCGATAATGCTTTGCAGCGGTCGGGCGCAGCGGTACGTATCCCACAGCTGGTCGTGCGTGTAGAAATCCCGTCCTTCTGTAGAGTGGACCTTGCCATCAAACCCGCTGTAATATTGACCGTCTTCCGTAATGTTCCGCATCCGTTGCAGGGTACGGTACATTGCCGTATAGAAAATCGTCCGCTCTTCCTCCGTCCCGCCTTCCACCTCAATTGCGGAAAGCGCGCGGTTCCAAGCGTCCCGGGCACGGAAAACGGCAGCTTCGAAGTCCCAATCCGGCAGCTCCTGCTGTCGGTTCTTCCGGGCTTGCTCCAAGCTGATGTAAGAGATCCCTACCTTGAACTCTATCGTTTCTTCCTTCTGCTGCGGATCGTAGGTGAAATAGAGTTTGGAGCTGTTTTCGATCACGCCAAACGAGGACGCGGCCTCTTTCATCTCTAAGCTAAAATAGCAAACATATCCTTGATTCGTGCGCTCTCCTTCGACGACGCGTCCATCGTGCTTGTGAACCTGCGTTGTCTCACCGCCGTCGATGATGACATGGACCGTCCCAGCAGAATGTAAGCGAAAATAAGCACTGCGCTGAGCGGTAGTCATCTCGGCATCGATCTCATGATCCTCCAGGAAGACGCGATACTTAAAGGGCCGGGTCTCCTCCAAATCATGATCGAAGGTCGAGGCATGCTCCTCCCGCCGATCGGACAAAGGTCTGCTGGAGGCTGTTACCGTTGCCGGTCCGAAGGAAAATCCATAGATTTTGTCCGCCAAATACTTGTCCCCGATGCCCGGCGTGGTAACCGGATCGACCTCCATCATCCCATGAGGAAGCTGCACGGTTGGAGACGTGGACCATGTTTTGTAAGACAACGTACCGATATTCGTATTGACGTAGGATGCCCAGTCCCGATCCGTACAGGCGGTTGTGTTCTTCAAACTGATCCCTCCCATAATGATAGTTCTATTTTAATTATATATAATATATTCATCATGACATATAGTACAGTGATTTTTACGTGATTGGGAAACTCTTTTTCTCATTCCACCCGAAATTCTCCTCTGCTAGAATAGAAGAAAGAGATGACATGAAATGGAGACCAGGAATTCTACATGAACCGTAACTTATCGAATTGGTTTAGGCCAACGGATCAGCGGACTTTCACTCAGCAGAAGTGGTTATTAAATACGGTGATGATCATCGGGGGATTTCTCGTTGGGGCTGGGGTAGCCGACAGCTTATTAGCGGTTAACCACCTGAATGTCGACCAACTGGCCCGAGGGCTGACCATTTTCAGTGCGGGGCTGACCATTATCGTCCTTGTGATCAACACCAAGTCGCAAAGAGCGGCCGAACAAGTGCAGCTTGAGACCCAGCTTCAATTAAAGCGGATCGAGCAGCAGCTTGAGGAGATTCGCAGCCGGATTTCACAAGAATAAAAAAAGAAGACCTTATCGTTGAACGATAAGGTCTACAATAGTATTAGACCGAGACTATAACGAAGGTCTCCTGCCTTCGCCTAAATCCAGCCTTGCTCCCTCGCCCGCTCCGTGGCCTGCTGCCGGGTCTCCACCCCGAGCTTTTGAATCGCCAGGGATAAGTAGTTTCGGACCGTTCCTTCCGTCAAAAACAACGTCTCCGCAATTTCCCGAGTTGACCGTCCGGCATGCGATAACCGCAGCACCTCAGTCTCCCGTTCGGTCAGCGGATTGTCCTCTCTAAGAAACAGCACCTCCGCCAGGTCCTTGCTAATCACGCGCTCACCGGCTATCACTCTGCGGATGGCATCGATCAGAAACTCGATGGGCTCATCCTTTAGCAGATACCCCTCTAATTTGAGGTCCATCGCTTTCTGTAAATACCCCGGACGGGCAAAGGTGGTCACGATTATCACTTTCCCCGGATTTCCGGACCGTTTAAGCCGCTCGGCAACCTCCAACCCCGTCAGCCCCGGAATTTCAATATCCAGCAAGCACACGTCAGGCTCCAGGCGCACAATCGCCTCCCATGCGGCTTCTCCGTCCTCCGCTTCGGCGACAACCTCGATATCCTCTTCAAAAGACAACAGCGATTTAAAAGCCCCGCGCAGCATTTGTTGATCCTCGGCAATGACAATTCGGATCATCCGTCTTCACCCCCTATTTCCCATAAGCGGTACAATAAACGTAATGGATATCCCTTGCTCCGGGCGCTGCTTCATTTCAACTTCACCTTGCAGCATCGCCATGCGCTCCTGGAATGACTGCACGCCGTTACCTTTTCCCGGCTCCAGCTGACCATTCCCGTTATCGCTCACTTCAAGATAAAGTCGCTGATCCCGCTCGTATCGGGTGATCATGCATTCGCTAGCCCCGCTATGCTTGATGATGTTCGTGACCGCCTCTCGGACGGATAACGCTAGCATCGTTTCCGCCACCGGGGATAGAGGGGTTAACGGCGTCTCATTTGAAACAAGCAACCGAATCCCTACCTTTTGCAAAAGATCCCCCGCCAGCTCGATCTCCTTCTCCAGCGGAACATACTTCATTCCGGTCACCAGCTCCCGCACCTGCTTTAAAGCGTGTCTGGAGGTGTTCACGATATCTCGCAGCTCCTCCTTGGCTTGATCAGGGTGTTGATCCACTAACCGGATGGTCAGCTCGCTTTTCATCTTAATCATCGTCAAGGTTTGCCCTAACGTGTCATGAAGATCCCGGGCGATCCGGTTTCGCTCCTCCTCTTGAATATATCGTTCCAGCTGAGCATTCGCGAGATTGAGCTTCTCCTTCAGCGCCTTATTTCCCTCTCGAACCTGAAGGATGGGAGGGACCGCCAGTTGAATAATCATCACCGGAAAATAAACCGTCCGAAAGACTCCCGCCGGCTCCCCTTCATGGATCCAACCAGCCAGAATGAACATCGCGGCAATGCCGACCATACCGATGCCGATGACCCGCTTGCGATCCGCCCTTCCCAAAAAATCCGCAAACACGAAGCCATACAGCAAAGCCCCCATCCCTTCATAGACGCTCAGCGCGAGAATCAACAGGAAGCCAACGCAGCTGCCCAGGAGCATCAGCCACCGACGTTGCCATAGGCAAATATAGTATGAGGCTAGGAACAGGAGAAGAAACCCTATTTTGACGAGGATCGGATAGGGAACGTCCAGCATCAGCACCCGGTAGATTAGAAATACAATGATAATAACGTCCAGCAGTAAAAACTTCTCGATTTGGTCCGCAGGATACAGCTTCCGTAACAATGGGCATCCTCACCTTATGCTTGATCCTCAAGCGGCCAGCTTGCCCGCGAGGTTCGTCATCCACCTTCTCGTCGCTTCCAGCGGCCCGAATCGGAACCGCTTGGACCACAGCGAGGCAAATACGATTTGGAAACTGGAGATGGCCAGCCAGATGAGAACCGTGGTAAATGCGTCCACCTTGCCTCCCAGGCCAAGACCCCATCCATAAAAAATAAGGGAAGCGGTGATATTTTGCAAGACATAGCAGCTCAGGGACATCCGCCCCACCTGCTCCAGCCGATTCCACAGCCACAGCCCTTCGTATCGTTCAAACAGCTTCGCGATGAGTGCAAGATACCCCAGCGAGAGGATCGGTGCAAATAAGTACCGTACAGGGAAATCCAGATACCCGCCCGGGATAAAAATCAGCAAATTCAGCGGAACCCCGATCGCCAAGCCCAGCTTCAACAGCTTTCCTCGGTGCCGCCGCCCCTGCTCATCGGGGGCAAACACCCCGGACCGCATCATCCGAATGCCCAGCAAGAACAGAAACAAATTCATGGGAATTACGAACACGGCTTCCAAACGGAGCGCCACGAAATTTGCCAGGCGATCCTGTACCTGTTGAACCCAGCTGCCGCCGCCATATAACGCTGTCGTCGCACGCATATCTCCCATGGAGATATGCGCCCCGGAGAGTCCGAGATAGATCCCGAAGCCCAGGATCAGCAGCATGATTCCTCCATGCCCCCCGCCAAAGATCCACATCGCCCGCCGAATCGCCCGATCCCCGCCTTTGACGATAAAAGCGGCAATGATCGCCGTGATCCCGTAGCTCATCAGAATGTCATACTCCATCACCAGTGTAAAATGCAGCAACCCTTCCGCCATCAGGATAAACGACGTCCAAAGGTACATTCCCGGCCAGGGGTTCCCCCGCTTCAAGGCCTGGCGATACTTCATCTCCAGCCCAACGCCAAACATGATCGTCAGCAAGCCCAGCAGCTTGCCGTTGACCAAGAACAACACGAAGACTCGCACGAAGTCCTGAAGCGACGACCACCACGCCGCATGATAAAAAGTAAAGACATAATTAATGTCTCCCAAATGCGCGAAAATCCAGATATTCGTCCCCAGCGTCCCCAACACCGCGAACCCTCTCAGAATATCGAGCAAGCGTATTCTCCCGCCGTGATTCTCCATCCCTTTCCCGCCCTTTCGTTTCTTGAATTATTGTAGCTTCATTCTACATTTAGGCACGGGAGCGGCGGAATTCACAGGTGTCAGGAGATTGGGATGACAGTGTCATGTGATCGCTTTTATAGGGCTCAAGGCTGCAGATCAGCCTCGTCCAATGTACTTGATTCTCCGTTGAATCTGAATCAAGCCTTCTGATAATACAATTTCACTTTACGGCAGGCCAGATTTCATTCTTGGAATTCGGACTATAGAGATCTTGACTGATATAAGCCTCAATAGTCGGGAGTTCAGCAGGCACATACCCATTTGAAGGCAGCCATTCCGAATAAATTTGTCTGTAGGTATTTACAAATGCGGTTGGGACAGGTCCCTGGATTGTAGTTTTCCGATCCCTTTTCGGGCTTCACTCGGAGTAACACCATGCTGTCTGTGCTGATTAATTCTTGTGCCGCCAGCGTTAACCGACGCCGCCGAATATAATCACCAACCGTGATATCGGTCAGGATCAAGAACGTGAGCTTCCATATAATCAATCGCCTTCTGCAATGATTCAATCAATGCCAATTTAGCTCAATCAAGGGGCTCTCCTTGGTTCAAAAGACACCAAAAAGGCGAGCCCAGGACAACCTGAAACTCGCCTCGTACAGCTTTATGCTCTTAACTGATCTCCCGCTCACCTAATAAACTGCGATCGGACCATAAGGTCCTTCGATAATTTCAATTTTCGTTTCGAAAATGTCCGACAAAATTTCAGGCTTCATAATCTCTTGAACCGTTCCGAATGCGGCAATTTGTCCATTCTTCATCGCGCAGATGCGATCGGAATACTTGGCGGCGAAGTTGATGTCATGCATGACGGTAAGAATGGTTCGGCCAAACTCATTCGCGGCGATCTTCAGATGCTCCATCATCTGTACCGAACGGGCAATGTCCAAGTTGTTGAGCGGTTCATCTAACAGCACGTACTCGGTCTCCTGACAGAGCACCATGGCGACATAGGCTCTTTGCCTCTGCCCGCCGGACAGTTCATCCAAAAACCGATGCTCAAGGTCCGTCAGCTTCAGAAAATCGATGTACTTCGAAATGATGACTTCATCTTCCTTGGTTAATCTTCCTTTGGAATAAGGGAATCTCCCGAACCCTACGAGCTGTCGGACGGTCAGTCTCGTCACGAAATGATTCTCCTGGCGCAAGATCGTGAGGATCTTTGCTAGATCATCGGATTTCGATGTTGTCACGTTCATATTGGCGACGGTAATTTGCCCTTCATCCATGTTCAGCAACCTGCCGATCATGAGCAGGATTGTCGATTTCCCAGCCCCGTTCGGACCAATTAAGGAAGTGACCCCGGCTTTCGGAATATCGATGTTTAAGGGCCCGATTTTAACCTCTTCCCCGTACCATTTTCTAGCGTTCTGAATACTTATCATAGCGACCTCTTCCTTAAGATTACGATAAGAAATGTAAGTCCACCAAACAGCTCAATAATGACCCCTACGACGGTTTGCGCATGAAACACGTGATATAACAAGAAATACGCAGAAGTGAGAATGCAAAACCCGATAGCAAAAGCCATAGGAAAGACATATCTGTGATCATACGTGGGTGCCGCTTGGTAACTCAGCATCGCCACTAAAAAACCAAAAAAGGTCAGCGGACCAAGCAATGAAGTCGAAATCGCCATCAAGACAGCGACTAAGACCAGCGTGAAGATGATCCCCTTCTGATAGTTCACGCCGAAGGTCGTGGCCACATCTTTGCCTAGCGCCAGGACATTTAATTTTCTAGAGAAGAAGAACAAACCTAAAGCCGTAAGGACCACCAGCGGAATGACGATCGGAAAATATTCCGAATCCGCATTATTAACCGAGCCGATCAGCCTGGACTGCAGCAGGTCAAACTCCGATGGGGCCAGCATCCGTCTCATAAAGCCTGAAACGGAATTGAGACCTGCTCCAATAATGATGCCGATGAGAAGCATTAGCTGCAGATTGCCATACTTCCCGGACAGCAGCCATCCATACAAGATTAAGCTCAACAGAATCATCAGCGAAACCTGAAGGAAGAATGCACCCGGCCCCGTAAAGCTCACAAGCGCACCCGCCCCGAAGAAGAACAACGTACCGGTCTGGATCGCTGAATACAGGGATTCATAACCGAGCAGAGACGGGGTAATCATCCGGTTACTCGTTACCGACTGAAACGCCACGGTGGAGAAGCTATGGCACAATGCAGCAATGAACATGGCGACAATGGCTACAAGCCGTCGCTTGACCACAGGAACGAAGGACGGCGAATCCACCGGGACGGGATTGTTATAAAGCAGCAACCCCAATGCCGCAAGCAGACCCACACCAAGGAACGACATGAGTAAAATCCAGTAGCGTTTCGCTTCCTTCTTGGTTCGAAATGCGCTGGCAGATCTAGCACGAGGGCTGGCATTGGAATCGCGGTTTGTACTGAGTTGAGATTCCACAGTTAAGGTCTTCATTACAGCCTCCTGCTTCTTCGTTGTCTGAGCAAAATGAGGATGAAAACGACCGCGCCTACGGTCCCTAGAATTAAGGAGACCGGCACTTCGAATGGCATGATGATCACCCTCGATACGATATCGCACAGCATGATCGTCCCCATCCCCATGACACATACCCAAGGGAGATTGCTGCGAAGATCATCTCCGCGAATCATAGATATGATGTTCGGGACAATCAATCCTAGGAAAGGAAGATTGCCAATGACCGAGGCGACAATCCCCACGGCAACCGCGATGAGTAAATTCGCCAACAGAATCAGTCGCTTGTAATTCACACCTAAAGCAGTGGCTACGTCTTCTCCCAATCCAGCTAACGTTAGACGATTGGCATATAGAAAAATGAAGAACGTGACAATGATAATAATCCACAAATATTCATATCTTCCGGCTTGAACTGGAGCGAAAGAACCGATGAACCAGCCTTCGATCACTTGAGACATGTTAAAGAAGAGCGACAAGAAAGTGGACAATGCCGAGATGACGGCACCAAGCATTAATCCAATGATCGGAACGATCAGAGAAGAGCGAAGTCTTACACTCCTTAGGAAGAAGAAGAAAACCATCGTTCCAACGAATGAAAATATAATTGCACCCGTCATCCGTACTACTAATGAAGGGCTGGGGATTAGCAAGTAGACCGTAAGCAGACCTAAACCCGCCCACTCCGTTGTTCCGATGGTGGTCGGCTCGACCATTTTGTTCTGTGTCATCAGCTGCATGATCAGCCCTGTCATGGCCATCGCCGCCCCGGTAAGCATTAAGGCCACCGTTCTTGGAATCCGAGTGATGAAGAACATATCCCAGCCGTCTTCTTGTCCAAAGATATCATACACCCCCGTAAACAGAGAGATGATACCTAGAATAATAACGCCGAGGATGGCAAGTATGAAGGGAAACGTCCATATCTTTTTACGCTTAGAAAGCTGAGGTTGAGAAGTAGTCTCAACCTCAGCGATAACATTCTCGGGCACAATCATGTACTCCTTTATTTTACTTCTTTAGAGTTTGCGCAATTTCTTGGAAGATTTCAATGAACGTTTGAATCGATTCATTTGTGTAGGTGTCCGTAGGAGCATACAAAACTTGTCCTTTAGATACGGCTGTTGTATTTTGAAGTGCCGGAGCGTTGTTAATTACGTCTTGAGCAGGAACACTCTCTTCTCCGCTGGAAGTTGCAGCGTCGCGATCAAGTACGAACATCCAATCCGGATTGCTTTGCGCAATAGCTTCTACAGAAACTTCATCCCCTTGGTGGTCAGTAGTTGCGTTCTCTACCTCCAGTGCTGGAACCCAGCCGAAGATATCGTACAGCGGACCCCATACGCGGCCAGTAGATGGAGCAGCGAAACCAATATTACCACCAGAAACAATGACGCTCATGACTTTGTCTGTTCCATTGTAAGCTGCTTTCGCGTCAGCCAGCGCTTGATCGAATTCGGCTACCAGTTGAGCTGCTTCTTCATTCTTATCGAAGATTTCACCAAACTTCGTTGTAATCTCTTTGAAGCCGTTGACCAGATTGTCACCTGGCGTGCCATTTTCACCGGATACATCAACGTTTACATCAATGACGGCTGCATTCGGAACAAGCTTCTTAATATCTTCGTAGTAGCCGGAGAAACGTTGACCTACAATCACCAGATCTGGGTTAACCGCAGCGATGACTTCCAGGTTAGGCTCTCTGTGGTTACCGATATCTTGTACCGATTCGTCGGCAACATAAGGGGAATCTTTAGGCATTACCCCTTTAGGTGCAGCCGCGAGCTTAACCCCCCAATCCGCAAGGGTTTCAAACGTTCTGTTATCCAAAGCAACGACGCTCTTCGGATTAACCGGAACCGTTACCGTACCATGGCTATCTGTAAACTCAACGGTCGTTGGTTTTGCTGCTTCCGTCGATTCAGCGGACGTTTCGGTTGCAGTGGAAGCGTTGCTGTTATTTGCTTTCACATTGCTTTCCCCCGCAGTGTTTGTATTAGAGGAACATGCGGCTAACGCCAACACCAAGATTATCATCATGATACTCATTGTGAATCTTTTCATTTGTATGACCTCTCCTTTAATTCAAAATTATATAAACTGAATGATGAACTAAATCCGTATGTACCTTGTTCCATCCTTCATGAATTTACTTCCTTACATCGCAAGTTATCATTCATTGATAATAATTATCATTATCACTGAGTGTTATTGTAGCATCATGAAAAATTAATATCAATACAGAAATTCAAATTTTTTTGCATTTTAAAATTAGAGAATTTTGTGAAGTCTACGAACCAGAGATAAGAAAAAAAGCCCAGTCTTATATCGACTAGGCTTTGACCGAGCTCATCTCCCCCGTCTTTGGCAAGGTCAGCACAAAGCGCGTCCAGCCTGCGTCGCGATCAAGCACAAGGCTGCCTTCATGCTTCTTTGCGATATGCTTGGCGATCGTCAGGCCAAGCCCTGAGCCGCCGTCGCTCTTGCGCGCAGCGTCTCCGCGGACGAACGCCTCGAAGACACGGGCACGCAGTTCAGCGGGGATGCCAACGCCGTTGTCTGCAACCTCAATCCGCACTACGTCCGGCTCATCAATAAGCGACAGCCGTACATGCGTCCCCGGTGGATTGTATTTCAGCGCGTTCGCCAGCAGATTGGAAACGGCTCGATACAGCAGCTTGGTATGAATCGGCACCGACACCTCGTCTGAAGGAATGTCGAACTCGAACGTCATCCCTTTCTCCTCGAACATATCGTAATAATCGGCGGCCATTTCGCGCGTGAACTCTGCAAGATCACATCCCTTTTTGACGACAGGATAATCCGGAACCTCCAGCTTCGCCAACTCGAAGACATCGTCGATCAGTTCCGCGACCAGCTTCGTCTTGCCGTGGATGAGACCAAGTGTCCGTTGACGTCCGGCCTCCTCCTTGATGACCCCATGCTGCAGCGCTTCTACGTAACCTTGAATCGTCGTGATCGGCGTTCTCAGATCGTGCGAAATATGGACAAGCATTTGCTGCTTGCTCTCCGCCAGCTGTCGATTGTTCGCTTCTGCTCGCTCCAGCTTTTCCGCCATCTTGTTGAAGCTCTCCTGAATTTGCGCCAGCTCGTAATTCGCTTCGATGTGAAGCCGCTCATGGTAACGCCCATCCGATACACTCCGGATACCTGCGGCAATCGCGCTAAGCGGGTTAGTTAATCTGACTGCGGCCAAGCGACTGTATACATATACATTTATTCCAAATAGCAAGACGAACAACGCTCCCGTCTCGGCTAGTGCGATCCAGAAGATTCTCTGATAGTCCTCCGTCATCTCGTTGAGCATGAATTCCGCTTGGATCTGTTGTTTCGGCAGCCGGACCAAGACGTAACGACGCTCTCCGTCCTCCGTATGAAATGGAGCCATTGACGTATAGTACGGATTGTCGTCCGTATCGTAAAAAAGAGCGTTCACTTCCCGCTCCGTATACGCTGTTCTGTCACCGTCCCGCTTCTCTCCCCTAACCTCCTGGATCCGCAGCTGCTCATCGAGAACTTCCGCCCAACCGCCCACTTCTTCAACCACATCGGTCGGGATATCGGCCGGATTTGGTCGAACAATCGCATGGGCTTGCAGCAATGACATATCCGCAGGCATCCGCACATTGGTTCTTTCCACGAAAAAAAGCAGCAGCAAGACGAAGCTTATCCCCAGCGTGAGAGAAAAAATCACGTAATTCCGCAACAACATCCCAAACAGCTTTTGGGGTCTACGTCGCATCTAACTCATCCTTTTTGGCGAACCGGTATCCGAGTCCGCGGACCGTCCGAATATAAAAAGGTTCCCGCGGCGAATCCTCGATTTTGTCCCGTAGTCGGCTGATCTGCACCATAATCGTATTGTCATCTGCGATATAGGGCTCGGACCACACCTGCTCGAAGATTTGCTTTTTCGTAAAAATACGCCCCGGTTTGCTCATAAACAACTTCAGCAGCTTGTATTCGATCGCGCTCAGCTCGATCGGTTCTCCACGCTTGTACAACAGGCACGCTTCATGATCCAGGATCAACTCTCCAAGTCGGGTCTCCACGATGCCCTTGCCCGCACCAGCTCCCTTAGCCGTGCCGGCGTCGTTGAATTCGTATGTTCTTCGCAAGTGCGCTTGAATTCGGGCCACTACCTCCAAGGGACTAAACGGCTTTGTAATAAAATCGTCTGCACCGAGGCCAAGCCCGGCGATTTTGTCCGCCTCCTGGTTTTTGGCCGACAGCACAATCACCGGAATCTTGGAATGGCCGCGTATCCATTGAAGGAGCTTGAAGCCGTCCACATAAGGCATCATGATATCAATCACTGCCAGGTCAATGGACTCGCGAGCGAACCTCTCCATCGCGGATTGTCCGTCGTTGGCTTCAAGAACGTGATAGTCCGGCTCCAAAAAAAGCTTCAGCATATCCAAGATATCCTGCTCGTCGTCGACTAACAGTATCGTTTTGCGCATGATTCCACCACCTCACTCCTTCGTAATGTTCGCACCGTGCAGCCGTTTTCCTGCTATGTAAGGTTATTGTAAGGAAAGCGACAGGCGGTAGAAAGGCAAAGTTTCTATATTGGATGTTGTAACTTTTATCTGAGAAAGAGGTCATATTATGGCAGAAACAGAGTTGTCCAGAAGAGGTTCCATCCGAACGTGGCGGAATCGGCTTGTCGAGGGGTTCAAGCGTAGGCCCCCGTTGTCTCCCGGTTGGAAAGGAGCATCCATCGCGCTCTATGGTATCGCGGGCGTCATTTTTCTCATCCAAAGCTATCACCTGATTGGGTCGCGGGGCCTGTGGGATTATGTGATCGGAACCGGAGTGTTCCTGATTGCCATTACTTTCATTGCCATGATCCTTGCTGGGGTACTGCATCTTGCCAAGCGTGTGCCTTCGAGGTACATAGGTCTGGCACTTGCCTCCTTCATCCTGATGTTCATCAGCTTCATCGGTCCGATGACGGTCATGCTGATCGTCACCTTGTCCGTGCTGACCGGCTGTTCCTTATCGGGGGCGTTGATCTCCCGCTGGATCCGGGGTTCCTATCGCGAAGTGACAACACGCACCAAGGTGATGGCCGGAGTGGCGACGGCAGTGACCGTAGCTTTTACCCTCTGTACGGGAGTTTGGTTGGTCGATGGCGGGCGCGCCGAACTGGTGAAGCCTTACCGGCTGTCGGCCATGAAGGCAGCGGGGCATTCCTCGGGAACCCTAGCGAATCCTGCGGAGCCAGGAACGTATCCGGTTCAAACCCTAACCTACGGGAGCGCAGACAGCTACCGTAAGGTTTTTAACGCAGAGGATTCGCTGATCACAGAGCCGGTGGACGGGTCTGCTTTTGTAGCGAACTGGTCCTCGCTCCGGACGAAGACATTTGGTTTTGGGCCAGATGCGATGCCGTTAAACGGACTGGTCTGGTATCCAGACGGAGACGGGCCCTTTCCGCTGGTGATGATCGTGCATGGCAACCATCTTGCCACCGATTATTCAGACCCGGGCTATGCCTATTTAGGGGAACTGCTGGCAAGCCGCGGCTATATCGTCGTGTCCATCGATGAGAATTTTCTCAACACGTCGCCCTTCGACGACTTGTTCATGTTGAACGTGCTGGAGAAGGAAAACCCGGCACGCGGCTGGCTCATGCTGGAGCACCTGAGCGTATGGAAGGAATGGAACAGCACGGCGGGCAACCCGTTCTACGGGAAAGTGGACATGAACCGGATCGCGCTCATCGGCCACTCCCGGGGCGGCGAGGCAGTCACCGTGGCGGCCGCGTACAACCGGCTGAAGTCGTCGCCGGAGGACGGCAACATCAAGTTCAATTACGGCTTTGGCATCCGTTCCGTCATCTCGCTGGCGGGTACAGACGGGCAATACAAACCGGCAAGCCAGCCAACGGAGTTGACTGATGTGAACTACCTCGCCCTGCAAGGCGCCCACGACATGGACGTCAGTTCCTTTGCCGGAGCAAGCCAGTACAACCGGATCCGGTTTACCTCGGGCAGCGATGATTTCAAAGCGTCCGTCTATATCTACGGGGCCAATCACGGGCAGTTCAATACGGTATGGGGCCGGAGCGATGCACCGGGGCTTGGCAACCTGCTGTACAACCTGGCCCAGCTGATCCCGCAGGAGGAGCAGCTGCAAGCGGCGAAGGTGCTCATCTCGTCCTTCCTTGATGCAACCTTGTATGGGAGAACAGAGTACCGAGCTATTTTCCAAAATCTAGGTTACGCAAAGGAATGGCTGCCGGATACGATGTACATCCACGATTATTCAGACGCCCGGACGACGCTGATCAGCACCTTCGACGAGGATATCGACCTCTCCACAACTACGCTGCCCGGCGGGCAACTGAAGGGAGAGCATCTCACGGAATGGAAAGAAGAAAAGGTCGAAATGAAGTTCGCCCCTGGTCCGTTTAACGCCGTTCGTCTCGGATGGGACCGCGTCAAGGTCGATGGCACTCCTTCTTATACGATCGCCTTACCCGATAATGGGGTTGCTATCCCGCCGAATGGCACCCTCGTCTTCTCCATGGCGGATCGGTCGGGTACACAGGAAGAGCTGGTCGATCTGACCATCGAAGTCGAGGATATCAGCGGCAACACGGCCTCCCTGCCGCTAAGTGCAGCGGGCGGTCTGCTGCCGATGTTCGAAGGCGGTATCGTAAAATGGCCGTTGACGTCGCTGATGCCGACCAAAGAGCCGGTGTTTCAAAACTTCGCTTTCCAGCTATCCGACTTCAGCCACGTCAATTCGTCGTTCCAGCCGGAGCGGATCCACCAAATCCGATTCGTATTTGATCAATCCGCCAGCGGCTCGATCTATTTACGTGATGTCGGCATTCGTGACGATGCTGCTGTCATCAATGCCTTGAAATCTAGTATTGGGAAGGAAAACGAGCGATGACCACAACAAAGAGAATGTTATCTGCAAAAAAAGTGATTGCCGCGATCGTACTAGGCTTGATCTCCGGGGCTTTGCTAGGAGCCCAGCAAACGATTGTCTTATCCCCTGAACTGGAAGATCAAATCGCGGCGCAACTCGGGTCGAAGCAAGTCCTTATTCTGATCACCATGCTTCAAACGGCAGTGTTAGCCGGACTGGCTACAATCGCAGGGATCTGGGCTGCTCCCAAAGTGAATCTGAACAAGCCATTGGTGTGGAGCAGAACCAGCCTGGTAGCAGCGCTGAGCATCGGACTGTTGTCCGCCAGTTTTATTGCCATTGCAGAGAAGCTGGTGTTTGCCGGAAGTTTGGGACTATCGGAGAAGTTTGAATTTTCCTGGCTTTATTTTGCGGGAAGCGTATTGTATGGGGGAATCATTGAGGAGCTTCTAATCCGATTCGGACTGATGTCGATCCTCATCTGGCTGGCCAGCAAGCTGACAAACACCTCGGATCGCAATAGCATCTATATCGTGGGAATAGTCTTGGCCGCCTTGATCTTTGCCGCAGGGCATCTTCCTGCGACTGCACAAATGCTGGGGTTAAGCAACGTGACTGTAGCCCGGACGCTATTGCTTAACTTCTTGCCGGGCATCGGATTTGGCTATCTGTATTGGAAACACGGAATAGCCTACGCCATGCTCGGACATATCGCCACGCATGTGATTAACCAGTTGATTTTGCTTCCTGTGTTGTTCAATGGGATAAACTAAGCATAGTGAGAAACCACAACCGCATAAGGTTGTGGTTTCTCTTCATGGGTGCGAGGGGCGTCGTATCCCTGTCCTATATATTTG
>NZ_BILV01000013.1 GCF_004000745.1 Paenibacillus barengoltzii NBRC 101215 | reverse complement strand
CGCGATATCTTGACAAATGATAAAAATTATGATAAGATTGATTTGGATGAAATCTGATCACAAATAGATTGATGGACTATCTTTTATTGTACCAAGTTAAACTTTACTTATCAATCTATGTTTACATGATGAATGACATGAAAGTCCTGCCTTGAGGGCAGGACTTTTTGATTTCTCCGCTACTCGTCGGTCGCTGCAGTGGAGTGATCTGCCAACCGGTTAAGCCGCTCCAATTGGTGACCGTATTCGTACATTTCAGCTGATACGATAGATAAACGCAACACACCGGTTCGCTCAGTCGCATATTGATCCAGCATCCGCCGCAGAAATTCGTCGTTTTCCGTTTCAAATTGCATCGATTCGCTATAGCTTGGCTTCAGCTTGTCATCAAACTTCAGCATAACATGTTCGTGGAACTTCGTAAGCTTCTCCAAATGCTCGTCGAATTCCTGATTTAATTCCGGCGTACGGGCGGCCTGGAAATAATGCTGCTCCACCGCATTCAGCACCTCAACTCCTTGACGAAGCGTGCGCAGCATTTGCTTATACACGACCAGCTGACGATGATCGCTAAATTTCGGTGCTTTGATTTTCTTCTGATCTTCTTCCATCAGCTTATACTTATCCGCTAATTGAGTGATCGTATCCTCAAGTTTACGCTTATCAGACCGGAATACTGCTTCTTTAATCTCATCGGAGATCGCCGTTCTTAGCAGCAACGACAGCTGATCAAACGTCTGCCGAATCTGTTGCTCGAACTGTACCTTCGGCTTAGGCGGGAACAAGACGATGTTAATGATAAACGCTGAAAAAATACCAATTAAGCTAAGCAAAAAACGGTTTAACGCAAATTCCCATTGGCCCGACGCTTCCATTACGGACACGACCGTAACCAGTGTAATACCGATCGTATCCCCCATTTTCAGCTGCAGACAAATCATGATCACTATAATGCAAACCAAACCTACGGCGATGGGTTCATTCGAGAAGACCATGCCGCCCAGCATCGCTAACACAGCCCCCAGCGTATTCGTCTGCAGCTGATCGATCAAGTAACGCCAGGAACGATAAATGGTTGGTTGCATGGCAAAAATCGCAGCGATCGCTGCAATTACCGGCGAAGATAAGCCCAGTAAGGTACCGGCATATAAAGCCAGTGTTACCGCAACCCCCGTCTTTAGCATTCTCGCGCCAAATGTCACTTCCATTCCCCCTACGTCCCCCAGCACATTCCAATTATTTTAAGCAAAATTTTAACTAATATTAAGGTTCAACTCAGATATCCTGCCTGTTTTTGGTCAAAACTGATAAAGGCAAGGACCAAATAATTCTATACGAAGAGGTGAAAAATGTCCATGTTTATGGAGAACTTGAAACCGATAGCTGGCAAATTGACCCTTGCACTCCTGCTGGCTGCCGGTTCGGCTGCTGCGGCAGGAACCGCGTATGCGGAAACCGGAGCTCCGGCGGATCAAACACCGCAGGTGAGCCCAAGTCCGTCGCAGACGGAAAGCAAGCCGCATAAGCATCATCCCCACGGCCATTTCCGCGGCGGGCACATCGTCAAAGATACCGCCGAAATGCTGGGTATGGAGCCCAAAGCTCTGGTCGACCAACTGAAGCAAGGCAAAACATTGCTTCAGGTCGTGCAGGCTGAAAAAGGCTGGAGCGAAGAGGAGTATCTGAAGAAGCTGACCGACTCCGCGAACAAAAATATCGACAAAGCGCTGGCTGAAGGCAAAATCGATCAGGAAAAAGCGGACAAAATGAAGTCCAAACTTCCGGACAAGCTGAAGAAAATCATCAACCGCAACTGGAAGGACCGGATCCCGGGACAGCCAGCAGCGGATTACCAAAATAACAAGGTCAACTGGACCCATATGTATCACTGATGGCGAACACCACGGACAACCGTGAAAAAACCGCTGGGCGGCCAAAAAGGCTCGTTCAGCGGTTTTGCATTTATCGAATGAATTATTTCTCTTCCGACGATCCTGTATCCACTGCAGCTTCCGTTGTTTGATGCGGACCCCCCCCTACGGGAACCTCAACGATGTCCAGCAGGAAGATGAAGATCGGTACACCGACGATCAGTCCCCAGACCCCCAGGAAATGCTCGGAAACCAGCAGAATGAGGAAGGTGAAAAAGATCGGCAAGTGCGTTTTATTGGACATAAATTTCGGGTTTAGGAAGTAGGTTTCAACGGCATGAACCAGTGCAATCATGATCAGGACATAAACGATTTTGATCAATCCGCCAATTTTAAAAGCAATCGCACACAATGGAATCAGCGAAATGATAACCCCCATGACCGGAACGAGCCCGAGCAAGAAGATCATTATCGCTAGAGCGATCAAATTCGGAAACCCTAGAATCCATAGGAAAATCGTCGATAACACTGCATTTACCGTTGCAATCAGAAATTGAACTTCAATCACTTTACCGAAGGACTGAACGAATTTACGTCCGAAGTACTCCAGTTCCTTGAACAATCCCCCGATTTTGCTTTCTCGAAACTGGACGGTAAAGTTCGTCACCTTCTCTTTCTCCAGCAGGAAGAACAAGCTGAGCACGATCGCGATGAACAGATTTAAGCTCCATTCGCCGATATCGGTTAACGTGCTGAGCAAGAAGGTAAACCCGTTGTTAATATATGCCGATAGATCGATATCTTTCAAATATTCCACGATGTAATTCAAGATCGGGTTATCCGGTAACATCGGTGGATTCGAGTAGAACGAGATCACCTGGTTGACCAAGTCGGTCAGCTCGGTAAGCAGCACCGGCATATAATAGTAGACGGCCGAACCAAGCAAGGAAATGAGCAAGACGTAAATAAACAGCACGGTGATGGTTCGATTGATGCGAATCACCTTAGCTACGTTCCGGCTGATGAAGTTGTGCAGCCGATTGGTTAAATACGTCAAAATAAACGTAATGAGCAGCATATTCAGCATACTGCGGGCGAAATACAAGACGAGGACGACAAACAGCAGGGCAAGCACCCTGCGGAATCCCGCCATTTGAAACAGTTCCTTAAAAAACGTCATGAGTCACAAACGGCCCCTTCACAGTTACTGGAGGATATTCCCCTGCGTTAATCTTAAGCGAGCCATTAAGACTTTGCAAATAAAATAGTTAGAACCATGCCGGCTTAACGCAAACTGGTTTGGATACGGATGCGGTCTGGCCCGTAAACGTTAGGCGACCGCTATCGGAATCCACTGTAAAGACTGCCAACAAGTTGTTATCCCGGTTCGCCGCTATCAGATATTTACCGTCAGGAGTCAGCGCAAAATGACGTGGATGACCACCTTCACTGGAGACATGTTCAACTAAAGTGAGCCGTCCACTCTCAGGATCGATCGCATATTGTACGATGCTGTCATGACCGCGATTAGATCCGTATAGGTAACGGCCATCTGCCGAAATGGCGACCTCTGCGGTGGTGTTCTCTCCCGTGTAATCAGGCGGAAGCGTTGGGACGGTGTCCTGCAAGGCCAATTCACCCGTTGCTGCGTGATAAGTGAACAGAGAGAGCGAGGAGTTCACCTCATTGATGGAATAGAGCCACTGCCCGTTCGGATGGAAAGCAAGATGTCGCGGACCTGCTCCTGGCGGCGTAGACGTTTCACTCTGATATACCAACTTTCCGGACTCCGGTTCAAACGAGTATACGAAAATACGATCCAACCCCAAGTCGGCGACCAGCGCGTAACGGTTATCCGGGCTGAACGTAACGGAATGGGGATGCGGACGATCTTGGCGCACCGGATCAGCCCCGTGACCTTCATGCTGACGCTCGTCAACCAACTTGCCTGCTGTTCCGTCTGCCTGAAGCGCCACAAGGCCTACGTTCGCGCCGTGATACCCCGATACGGCGGCAAATTTGCCACTGCGGTCCAGTTGAATGTGCGAGGAAGAAGGGCGAATCGTTACTCCCCGGTTTAATTCAGATAGCTTGCCGCCTGAATCCACATCAAATGCAACAATCTCCCCGATCCGCTCCCCTTCCAGCGTCGTTTCGGAAATGGCGTACACCTTCCGGGAATCTTGCCGGATGCCTAGAAATGTAGGGTTCTTCAATCCCGACGCTTGATCCAGCAAACGGAGCTCCCCTGTATCCAAATTCATTTCATATGTGTAAACTCCGGGATCGCTCGCTTCAGCATACGATCCCACAAAAATCAGCAAACGTTGTTGTGAGTCTGACAAGTGAAATTCCTCCTTCATCGATGAAGCATGTTTAAATGATGTCCCCTATATTTTTCCGTAATTCATCTAAAAAGTCCAGTGTCTCACCCGGGATAAAATGAAATATTGAAACTCCAAATGAGGCCAGCTACCCAAAACAGTTAAAATATGATATACTGTAAGCGCTTCCGAAAGCATCTTCTAAAGGGGGATTTGGAATGATGAACGTCGGACTCGAAGAAAGAGGCGTTTATGAGGATTTTAATCCTTACGAGACGTATTTCTTCAAGATCGGAGCTCACGGACTGGTTTGCTTCCATGGACGGAATTACAGTATTAAACAGAGATTATCCGCCGAACAGACCTCGAAGTTGATCTCAGACCCTCGCTTTTTCCGCATCAGCACGAACTGCTATGTGAACCTGACCCAAGTCTCGGAAATTCGCGATAACGTTGTTTGGTTCCGGGATGAACGGCATGGGATTAAGACGATTTCTGTCCCCAGACGTAATCTGGAGCAATTGAAACGGCTTATCCCGTCTCAACGTGGCAAAGTCACTGCTGGAGTGAACTAACCCTCCGCTGACCTGCCCAGCCAACGGCAAAAAAGCAGCCTGACTCGCACCGTCGGAAGACGGCCGGGTCGGCTGCTTTTTCCGTTATTCCTGATTATTTCACGTAGAGACGGGCGCGTTCTTCCCAAATCTCACCGGGAAGCAAGCTAAACAGACCGATCTCCTCAGCCGGTAAATTCGACTTCGGTGCATTCACCAGATTGATCTGCGGCTCTGGACAGAAGAAGCCTTCCGTCGCCCCGTTATTCCAAATCATCCATTGCTTGTAGGAGGTCCCCACATCATACACAAGCGTCTTGCCCAGCTTCGTATCGGTCAGTTCCATCCGATTTCTGCCGTTTTGCGGCACCGCCGTATAATGGTTATCCATCGAAGCGAAGAACGGATAGACGCCCTCCCCTTTCATCTGCTCCTCTTCAGCCGTCAGCGGTTGGAAGGATCCGGTCGGGAGCATCCGCTCACTCATTTGCCAACGCTGCCCGATCGTCAGTTTAACCTTGTAATCCTTCGCCGTACTTTCAGGTGCAAACGGTGCATTCACGGCAGTATGAAAGGCCAGTAAGCATGGCATCTCTTTGTCACCTTCATTGCGAATGAACACTTGCTGAGCCAAGCCATCATCGCTCAACGAATATCTGAGTCGAATTGTAAATTTAAAAGGAAGGTACCGATACACCTCGTGGTTCTCGTCAACCGAGACTTTAACGGAAACATAGCTCTCCACCGGGGTCTGTCCGAAGTCCTCAACCTCCCAAGCCGTCGTATGTAGAAATCCGTGCAAATGGTTGTGGGTTGCAGCCTCGTTCACCGGGAATTGAAGAACTTCACCTTTCCAAGGGAATTGTCCGTCTTCATACCGGTTGGGCGGGAACAGCACCGGGATCCCGTGGACGCCGGGGTTGCTCTTGAATGCCTCCATCTCCTGTTCGCCCGGCTCCCGCAAGAAACGGTAACCGCTTTCGACATCGCGGTAAGCGATCAAATTGCCGCCGATTTCCGGCAGCAATACTGCCTCATAACGCCCGGATTTGAGCCATACTGCCTTTTCTCCTTGATAAGTTCCTTCATAAGCCGTTCTTTGTGCCATGGATGATAATCTCCCTTCATTGCTTAGCGCTCATCTTGTAATATACCTTAAAGCGCCTTCAAAAGTCACCCCTGTCCATCACACCATGGGCTGCAGATCATTCTGCCTCCATCTGCCATACATCATGCATCGCGCAAAATTTTGCGCCCGAAGCTTGCAGCCAAAACGATCATGGACGCTCCAACGATCAGTTGCATGCCAAAAATTTGCGTCCACAGCGGCCACGATTCAATCCATTCCAACACCTGCCCGCCAATCAGTGGACCAAAGAATGAAGCTACCCCCGTGATCGCCGAATACATCGCCATATACATCGGACGCTCCGATTTGGGTGTGTCGCCAATCATAAAGTTAAAGGCCAGTTGGTTAAAACCGCCGACACCAACCCCAAAGATCATATGAGCCAGGAAGAGCACGGGCAACACAGGCAGTATAGACAGTCCGCCCCAGCACAAAATTGCCAGTGCAATAATCGGCAGCGTCCAGAACAGCAGGCGACGATTGCTGTATCGCGCATTCAGATTTCCCCACACGTAAAAGCTTGCCATCATAAAGATCGTCTGCGTCACATTTAAGAGTGAAATGGTCTGATAATTAATGTTCAGCAGCTCCAGCATCACATACGAGTACAGCGGCACGACCAGGTTTTGCAGCAGCAGGAAGCCGGCCAGAAACAACGTAGCCTTCATAAAGGCTCCGTCCTGGAGCGGTTTGCGCAGCATCGGCATGAACTTGCTTTCCGCGGAACGCTCGAAAGCAGCATCGGGATAGAACATAAACACAATAATGTTGGCGATCGCACAAATCCAAATCACGATATACAAGTAGAAGAACCCTTGCGCCTCCGGATAATGGTCCAGCACCATCCCGCCCAAAAACATCACCAACGTGTTCAGCGCATTCAGAAACGTATTACGGATGCCAAAATATCTTCCCCGTACGCGCGCTGGCACGATATCGCTTATTAGCGAGTTCCACAACATCGCTCCAACCGTATTAAAAATAAACGCCGCGATATATAGAGCAATGAATCCGGTTACCCAATACTGATGCGGTAAAACAAACGGAACAAGGCCCGTTGCCCCCCACAGAATACGATGCAGACCAACGAACAGCACCAGAGCCCATTTGCGGCTGGTTAAACGCTGGATGAGATAAGCGACAGCGATCTGAGCAATATTCACGAACGTCGTGATCGCTAAAACAAAGCCAATTTGGGCTGAATTCGCCCCAAGGTACAGCAGGAATCCCGTCAGAAATTGACCGCCAAGCAACGTTTGGAAGATCGTGGAGGGAACACCCTCCCAGGTCGCGATCGCCAAGTTGCGGCGCTGGCGGGACGGCTTTCGCGATACCAACGATTTTTGCATAATATTGCTCTTCATGTTTGTTGGATACTCCTTTGGTTTCTCTCTCCGAATAGTTCTGTCTCTTTTTTTACATACTTCAAGTGATTCGTTAATCTGAAGGAATGGAGTGCTAATGAACGTATGCGGATACCCTTGAGGTTTGGGATGCTTCTTGTTAGTCTGACTCTGCCGCTGACCATGATCACTTCCTGCGGCCAGCAGGATCGAGTCCGATCAAATTCCGTCCCTCCGTCCGGCAATCCCCCCGTGAAAACAGAAGCGATCACCGAATCCAACGGTACAACTTGGGTACCGTTAAAGCTGGTGGCTCAGAGCCTTGGCTTGCGACTGCAGGAGAACCGAGACAGCGCGAATCTCGGTTATAGCGATGTGATGTTTACCGTTCAGCCCAGCCAAAGGCATGCGATCTCCTTCGGTCAGCCGATCGCACTGCCCCAGGCGCCGGTGCGTGAGAACGGCCAGCTCTATATGACGATAGATGCCGTATCCGCCTTGCTTCAAACGAAAGCAAAGATAGATACCCGCACAGGGAAGCTTAGCTTTGACCGCATCACCCCGGCGGGCAGCAACATGCCGCCGCAGACAGGAACGAGCCGATACGGAGTTCTAAGCGTTGCCGATCAACAGGATGAAATGGTCGCTTATGCCAAGCAATTTTTGGGCGTACCTTATGAATTTGGCGCCGCACCTTACGAACAGTCCAAAGCGTTCGATTGTTCGTCCTTCACTCGTCATGTCTTTAAGAAGTTTGGTCAAGATTTGCCGCGGCTGGCTCGGGATCAAGCCAAAGAAGGCGTACCGGTGACGCGGGATCAACTGCAAGTGGGAGATTTGATCTTCTTCACAGTCCCCGGTCGATTTCAATCCGACAAAATTCCAGGCCATGTCGGCATCTATGTCGGCGACGGCAAGTTTATTCATACCTGGGGGGAACCCGGAGTTCAAATCAGCCCGCTGGACAGCGGGTACTGGAGCACGGTGATTCTTTCCATGCGCCGGGTTCGTTAATTCCGCCCCAGAGCCTAAAGCAAAGGCCGGGAAACCGTAAGGTTCACCCGGCTTTTTTCCTGCCAATCAGCGATTTCCCTTCGATACAAATACAAAGTATAATGAAAGTAGGCATCACTTTCCATATAATAATTTATACATTAAAACCTGATGGATTTAGAGGAGAAAGACGATGGACAACGACAATCTGAAACAGGCTTATGAGGTGCTTGGACTGCCCGAAAACGCTTCCCGCGAAGAACTGGAGAGAGAATTCGACATTTTGTTGCGCAGATCCCGTTCGCGTAACCTCGATCCCGGCGAAGCCGAGGAAATTGAGCGTAAGATCCAGGCTTACAAGCAGATCGTGGAGACGGAGGAACAGCGCAAGCTCGCGGAGTTAACCCGCAGGCGTTATGAGAAATGGGGCAAGTTTGCAGGGACCGCTGAGAAGGTTGACGATTTTTTCCGGCTTTATCGCAATTATGTGATTATTGGAATCATCGCTATCGCAGCAATCATTTGGGGGACAAACGCTTATCTTAATCATCTCGAGGAACAAAGACGGCTGGCCGCCCTGCCTCCGATCGATCTGTCGATCATCATGGCGGGCAATTATATGACCGATGACCAGAACGGCGGCGTCGACGCTCTAGAGCAAGCGATGACAGCACAAATCCCCGGATTCCAAAGGGTGGAAATTGAAATGCTGTACTTACCCATGCAAGGAGAAGCCCTGACGACTGCAGATATCGCATATCAGCAAAAGGCGATGGCCGTGATCGCTTCCACAAGTCCGGATATTTATATTACCGATGCACCTACCTTTGAGTGGTTATCAAATGGCGGCGCCTTTCTCAGCCTTGACGATTTGGTTAATGGAGAACTAAAGGATTTTCTGACGGAGGACTCCCTTGTCAAGGATGTGTCCGATGAAGACAATACGGAGCATGTGTACGGCATTAAAGTTACCAACAGCCGTCTCGTCAAGGATCTGCCGTTAGGTTATACAGACTTAATTATTTCGCTCCGCGTTGACGCGAAGAACAAAGACAAAGCGATCACAATGATCAAGACTTACTTGGAAAATGTCCCGAAGGCGGCGGAATAGCCGCCTTTTTTTTCGTGCATTTTTCATAATTGATTAATTGCAGGGGATGCTATACAATAACCCTATAAACGCGCGTTTACGAAAGTGGGGACAAACCTTTATGCGCAGTGAAGACATCGCCAAACTGGCCGGGGTGTCCCGCAGCACCGTCTCACGGGTGATCAACAACTATCCGAACGTTCCGGAAGCAACGAGGGCTAAGGTGCTCCGCGTCATTGAGCAGCACCATTACGAACCGAACAGCTTTGCCCGGGCGCTCGCCGGCAAACGGACGGATACGATCGGCCTGTTCGCCATCAGCATGACAGAGAAAGAAGATACTAGCCGCATCTATCAGAACAGCTATTTTGCCCCAATCGTCGACATGGTCGTCGACACGGCCAATGCCCGCGGATTTTATGTACTGATTCATACCGTTTATTCGCCGGGCGACTTCCAAAAGGTGAAGCAAGCGTTCCTGCAGAAGCGGATTGATGGCGGAATTCTAGTCGGTACGCAGAAGGACATCGAGCTGGTTCGGGAAATGGTGGATCAGGAAGCGCCGTTAGTGCTCGTCGATTATGACATTGCAGAAATTATGACCGAACGCCTGAACAAAAATCATCTGGCAGTCATCAACTCCAATGATTACGAAGGTACGGTCCAAGCGATTGAATATTTGATCGAGCTCGGGCATCGTGACATCGGCATTTTGAAAGGCAGCATGAATACTTACTCGGGCCGTGAGCGATACTTAGCTTATGAGCACACGCTTAAGAAGCACGGATTGCCGCTAAATGAAGCGTATATCCTTGAAGGCGAATTTCTGAAGGATAGCGCCTACCGCGAGACTCATCGGCTGATCGAGCAAGGAAATTGGCCAACCGCCATATTCTGCGCTAACGACGATATGGCCATCGCAGCAATGGAAGCGTTTGCGGAAAAAGGGATCAGCGTTCCGGAGCATGTGTCGATCATCGGCTTTGACGATGTCGAAATCGCTTCCCGGGTAACGCCGAAGCTGACGACCATTCGGCTGCCCATCGATGAGATGGCCAAGGCTGCCGTTTTGAAAGTGATCGAGCTATGCGAAGCAGAGCAGCCCAACTTCAGCACCGTCAGCTTTCCAACTCGTCTGGTGATCCGGGATTCCTGTCAACCCCCGGCGAAATAACCAAACACCCTACCCTCCTCCCCGATCTTCAAATGATCGCCGGAGGAACCTTTTCTCATGATAATAAACGCGCGTTCACAAACGAAGGGAGAGTTCCTGTTCATGAAATTTGGAGCATTTGACGATCAGCGTAAAGAGTATGTGATTCATACGCCGCAAACCCCTTACCCGTGGATTAACTACCTTGGAAATGAGCAATTTTTCGGTCTAATCTCCAATACGGCCGGCGGTTACACGTTCTATCGCGATGCCCGCCTGCGTCGTTTGACCCGCTATCGCTACAACAACATTCCGCTGGATACCGGTGGACGTTACTACTATCTCCGCGACCATGACAACGGCGATTTCTGGACACCGGGCTGGATGCCGGTCAAACGCGAGCTGGATTTCTACGAATGCCGACACGGTTTGGGCTATACGTCGATCACCGGAGAACGCGGCGGCATTTCGGTCACGCAATTGGCGTTTATTCCGCTGGGTTACAACGGTGAAGTACATCGTTTAACGGTGAAAAATACGAGTACCGAGACGAAGAAGGTCTCTCTCTTCTCTTTTGCCGAGTTCTGCCTGTGGAACGCTCAGGACGACATGACTAACTTCCAACGCAACCTGAGCACCGGCGAAGTCGAAGTGCTGGATTCCGTCATCTACCATAAAACGGAATACCGTGAGCGCCGGAATCACTATGCCTTCTATTCTGTGAACCGCGACATCGACGGCTTTGATACGGACCGCGAATCGTTTGTAGGACTGTATAATGGCTTGCACGAACCGCAGGTTGTTGTTGCCGGCAGAGCTTCCAACTCCATCGCCAGCGGCTGGTCCCCGATCGGCTCGCATGAAGTGACGCTGAAGCTTGCTCCAGGCGAAACGCAAAGCCTGATCTTTATTCTCGGTTACGTCGAAGTGCCGGAAGAAGAGAAATGGGAATCCCCTGGCGTCATCAACAAAAAACCAGCGCTCGAGATGATCGAGAAATTCGCAACAGACGCCGACGTTGACCGCGCTTTGGCTGATCTTGCTGCGTACTGGGACGGCTTGTTGTCCAAGTATCAAATCCAAAGCAGCGACGATAAACTGAACCGCATGGTCAACATTTGGAATCCGTATCAATGTATGGTGACGTTTAATATGTCCCGTTCGGCTTCCTATTTCGAATCCGGGATCGGCCGCGGGATGGGCTTCCGCGATTCCAACCAGGACTTGCTTGGCTTTGTGCATCAAATCCCGGAACGGGCTCGCGAACGGATTCTCGACATCGCTGCTACGCAATTTGAGGACGGCAGCGCGTACCACCAATATCAACCGCTGACCAAGAAAGGAAATAACGAAATCGGCAGCGGCTTCAACGATGACCCATTGTGGCTCGTGCTGGGGACGGCGGCTTACATCAAGGAGACTGGCGACATCAGTATCCTGGATGAACAGGTACCGTTCGATAACAATCCAGACAATACCGCAACGCTGTTCGAGCATTTGAAACGTTCCTTCTACCATGTCGTACACAACCTGGGACCGCATGGCTTGCCGCTCATCGGCCGCGCAGACTGGAACGATTGCCTCAACCTGAACTGCTTCTCCAAGGAGCCGGGTGAGTCGTTCCAAACGACCGCGAACATCGAAGGCCGCGTAGCAGAGTCCGTATTTATCGCCGGCTTGTTCGTCTTCGTAGGCCCAGACTTCGCTGAAATCTGCCGGATCCGCGGGCTGGAATCCGAAGCGAAGGAAGCGCTGGATTGGACGGAGAAAATGCGTAAAACGACGTTGGAACACGGCTTTGACGGCGACTGGTTCCTGCGCGCTTACGATCATTACGGCGAGAAGGTCGGCAGCAAAGAAAACGCTGAAGGCCAAATCTTCATTGAGCCGCAAGGCATGTGCGTCATGGCAGGTATTGGCGTTGAAGAAGGCCTGGCCGCCAAAGCGCTTGCTTCTGTTGAGGAGCGCCTTGATACGAAATACGGGATCGTGCTGCAGCAGCCACCGTACTCGAAGTATTATCTGAACCTGGGCGAAATCTCCAGTTACCCGCCAGGATACAAAGAGAACGCCGGGATCTTCTGCCATAATAACCCGTGGATTATGATTGCGGAAACCGTATTGGGCCACGGTGATCGGGCGTTTGAAGTCTACAAAAAAATCGCCCCGGCCTACCTTGAGGACATCAGCGAAATCCACCGGATGGAGCCGTATGTATACTCACAGATGATTGCCGGTAAAGACGCAGTACGTCACGGCGAAGCGAAGAACTCCTGGCTCACCGGGACGGCAGCCTGGAACTACGTAGCGATCACGCAAGCCATTCTTGGCGTGCAAGCGGACTTCAAGGGACTGAAAGTGGATCCTTGCATTCCATCGGCATGGGACGGATTCGAAATCACCCGCGTTTTCCGTGGAGACACGTACGTCATCCGCGTAAGCAATCCGAATCATGTGGAAAAAGGAGTGGCCAGCATTACGGTGGATGGCCAGCCAATTCAAGGCAACATCATTCCGCCGGCTGGCGATGGCGGCGTCCATCAAGTCGAAGTAGTACTTGGCTAAGTACAAAAATAAAAAAGGTACAACTGCTCTAATCGAGCGGTTGTACCTTTTCTCTTTATTGAGTTAAGCTTTAGCGGGCTTCATGCCGTTTTCCTCTTTCCCAGTACCCTGACCTTCTTTATTGACCTGCACTTTGCGGATAAAGAACGATAAGATGAGAGCCACCAGCGTAATTCCTGTCGCCACGACAAAGGCAAAATCAATCCCGTTGATCGTCGCATCCCGGGTGATCAATGCGACTTGTTGCGCATTAGCCGGGTCTTTCGGATTAATTCCAGCTGCGAGAATCATCTCAGCCACCTTATCCTTGGTACGCGAGGACATAATCGTTACGAGCAGTGCGGTTCCGAGCGCGCCGGAGATGGTCCGCAGCGTATTAGACATCGCGGTGCCATGGGCATTCAGCCGCGCTGGGAGTTGGTTGAGACCCGCCGTCTGAATCGGCATCATCAGCATGGACATCCCAAACATCCGGGCGGTGTACATCAAGATGAGATGAGTGTACGTCGTATCGACGGTCAAGTTGCTGAATTCCCAGGTTGTTACGGTGGTGATCGCCAAGCCGATGACCGCCAGCCAGCGGGCGCCTATCCGGTCAAAGATCATCCCGGTAATCGGCGACATAATCCCCATCAAGATCGCTCCCGGCATTAACAGCAGTCCGGATTCCACAGGGGAGAAGCCGCGAATGTTCTGCAGGTAAATCGGCACCAAGATCATCGCTGCATACAGCGCCATGGTGATCACCACATTGATGATCGTCGTCAGCGTAAACATATCGTAGCGGAAGACGCGGAACTCCAGCAACGGCTTATCGGATTTCAATTGACGCCACAGGAATAAGCCCAAGGCGATCACGCCGACAATTAGACTGACGACGACATCCGTCTCGCCCCAGCTGGTGCTGCCTGCTTCGCTAAACCCATACAGGATGCCGCCAAAGCCGAGCGTTGATAAGACAATCGACAGTACGTCCAGATTCGGACGACCCACCTGGGTTACGTTTTTCATAAAGAACACACCAAGAAGAATCGATAAAATCGCAAACGGGAAAATAATCCAGAATAATACGTTCCATGGATGATGCTCAATGATCCAACCAGAGAGCGTTGGCCCAACCGCAGGAGCGAAGATCATGGCGATCCCCATCATCCCCATCGCTTGACCGCGCTTCTCAATCGGGAAGATCGTTAAGAATACGACAGTCATCAGCGGCATCAGCACACCCGCGCCGGCTGCCTGCACCAATCTCCCGATTAGAACCATTTCAAAGCTAGAACCGATTGCGCAAATGAACGTCCCTGCGGAGAACAAGACCATCGCGGAAATAAACAGCATCCGTGTCGTAAATCGTTCCATCAAAAAGGCGCTGATCGGAATCAATACGCCGTTCACCAGCATAAATCCTGTCGTTAACCATTGGATGGTCGTCGGGCCGACCCCTAAGTCGTCCATCATTTTCGGCAAAGCAACGTTCATCAAGGTTTGGTTCAAGAGGGACACAAATGCCCCGATTAATAACGCCATGACAATCGGCCATCTTTTGAAATTTACAGCCGGTACAGCAGCAGTATTACTGTTCATAGGTTTCCTCTCTCACTTTCTCTAAGGATGCGATAATTTTCCGGTGGGTCTGCAGCATCTGGTCGATGTCTTCCCCCGCTGCCTCCAGAACCGTCGAAAACGCGCGGGTATATTCGAGGTCCGTCTTCCGATAAACCTCCATTCCCTTATCCGTGATTTGCAAAAATACGTTTCTCCGGTCATGGTCCACCCGTCCGCGCTCTACAAGCCCCGCTTTGACCAGACGATCAATCACGCCGCTGACCGTGCTGTTTCCCAATCGCATCTGTTCAGCAAGCTCCGTCACCCCGATATGCGGATGTTGATGAATTCGTTTCAAAGCCATGAACTGGATACCGGTGATGCCGAAAGGCTCAGCTTGTTTGGATAGCAATTGGTAAAAGGCTTTCTTCACTTCGCGAAAGGACTCCACGATCTCATGCATGCGTTGCTTCTGATCCAAACGGTGCTCATCCTTTAACTATTAGTTATACTCCTTAATATTTCGTATGCGAAACAATCCATTACTATATTTAACAGAGCATCAAGTTTATTGTCAATATGGGTATCACAAATATTATCAATAGACAAAATTGGATGATTTTCAACCTTCGGATAGCATTTCGCGGAAGATTTCATTCTATACCCCTGACGTGTTGAATGATATAATCATGGTAGAATTCACCTATTACTTAAGGAGGACATGAATCCCATGACATGGTTCAACCGACTTCCCTTATCCGGAAAGATCTCCGCTGCCTGTTATCTTGTGGCCGCGCTCTTTGCCGTACCATCGCTGCTCGCCTTCATCCTGCTGGGACATATCGTCATCGGTATCTTGCTGATCGTCGTGTTGGCAGCGCTTACCTTCCCGCTTTCGCGTTACCTCCAGAAAGCGCTTACGGATTCATTCGACGATATTACCAGCGCTTCGGCCAAAATCGCCAAAGGGGATTTTACCAGTCGAATTTCGGAATCCGGAGGCATGGATGATCTCAGCCGCTCCTTCAACAGCATGGTGGACAAGCTGCGCAAGATCCTCCAGGAAACGTCGGATATCACCCGCAAGGTAATGGATTCCAGCCGGAAGATTTCCGACCGCAATCAGGAGCTGATTGAAGTCATGACCCAAGTCACCCACTCCTCCAACGAGCTGGCTCTGGGTGCCAACGCCATCTCCGAAGATGTCAGCGGCATGAAGGACGCGATTGGCGAGATTGAGCAGAAGGTGAGCAATTACACCGAAGCCTCCCGTGAGATGAATCAGCGTTCCGAAGAAATGATTCATCTGGTGGAGCGTGGACGTGAGTCCGTCTCGCGTCAAGCAAGCGGGATGCGGAAGAACATCGAAGCGACCGAGAAAGTAGCTGAGTCCATTGAGGCTTTGGCGAAGAACGCGCAGGGCATTACCAAAATTACAGCAACGATCTCTGAGATTGCCGAACAAACGAACCTGCTGTCGCTGAACGCTTCAATTGAAGCAGCGCGGGCGGGCGAGCACGGAGCCGGGTTTGCCGTCGTAGCCCACGAGGTTCGCAAGCTGGCGGAAGAATCCACCGCCTCAACCAAAGAGGTATTTAACCTGGTTCGCAGCATCGAACAAGACGTAAAACAAGCCGGACAGAACATTAAAATTAATGAAGAAGTGGTTCGGCAACAAAGCGAAATGATCCAGGAAGCAGAGCAAATCTTCCAAGAAATTGTACAGAGCGTGCAATATATTAGCGAAGAAATCGCCTCCTTCGCCAGAGAGAGCGAAGAGATGCTGGAAAGCGCACAGAACATTTCCTCTGCGATTCAGAACATTTCCGCGATTACCGAGGAATCGGCGGCGGGCACGGAACAGGTCTCGGCATCGATGAACGAGCAAATTACTTCGATTCGCGCGATGGCCGAAGAGGCCGAAGCGATGAAAAATGCCGTGTTCCAGCTGCAGAAGACGATACATATCTTCAAGTTTTAATCGAACTACCCTATCGCCCAGTCCCTTGTTTGCTAAGGGGCTGGGTTATTTTTTACTTTTTCGATAAGATAAGGAGAGTGAAATGAGAAAGGAGGGCTGGTTGCACATGCCCACAACCACCAATTTGACCCAGCTTTATCAGGAGTACCGACATGCGATGACCGCCCTCTCCTACCGGCTGATCGGCTCCTGGTCGGAAGCGGAGGATCTGGTGCAAGACGTGTTCGCCGAGCTCCAGCAGAACGAGCAGCTGGACGACATTCGCCAACCCAAATCTTATCTAATGCGCGCGGTCGTGAATCGCAGTCTCAATGCGCTGAAATCGCCACGGCTGTCTCGGGAGACATATACCGGGCCCTGGTTACCCGAGCCGGTCTTCGATCCGGGGCTGGAGACGCAACTTGACCGTGTGCTGCGGGAAGAACAGGTCTCTTATGCGTTTATGGTGTTGCTGGAGCGCCTGACTCCCGAGGAGAGGACCGTCTTCGTGCTAAGAGAATCGTTCGCCATGGAATACGAGGAAATCGCTGACCTCTTGGGAAAAAGCGTCGTCGCCTGCCGCAAACTACTGAGTCGGGCTCGGCAAAAGGTCAAATCGGAGCCCGCGATGGCCGCAGCCCCCGCTAACGATCAGATGGCGGAGACTTGGTCCCGCGAGTTTTTGAAAGCGGCAAAAACCGGGGACTTCGGCCCGCTGCTGGAATTGATCCGTGAGGATGCGGTGCTGATTTCTGATGGAGGCGGCAAAGTTCGGGCAGCGATCAATCCGATTCTCTCCCGAGCACGGGTTATTGCCTTTTGGCAAGGTATTCAAGCCAAAGGCACTCTGCAAGGCGACTGGGTACCGACACGGATCAACGGGGAAACAGGCTTGGTTCATTACCGTGATGGAAAGGTCGTGCACATCATCATGTTTGAAGGGGATGCGCAAGGACGAATCCGGCGGTTCTACTTGGTCAGCAATCCTGATAAATTAATTGGCGCTCCTCCACCTGGTCACAAATAACTCCCTTCCCTTGTCTTACTTGTGTAAGCATAAATCATTTTCCAATGGAGGGATCAGGGATGAAAGTCAGAATGGATCATTATCAAGCCAACCCCAGTGTGTACCAGGCGATGAGCCAAATGGAACGGCAAGTCACAGAGAGCGGCCTCGATCGGGTCTTATATGAGCTGATCAAAATCCGCGCGTCTCAAATCAACGGTTGCGCGTACTGCCTTGATATGCACACCAAGAAAATGCGCGAGCTTGGCGAAAGCGAGCAACGCACTGCCTTGGTCAGCGTATGGCGGGAATCCCCATGCTATACCGACCAAGAGCGTGCGGTGCTGGAGTTAACCGAAGCCGTTACCCGGATCGCCGATGCCGGTGTACCGCAGGAGGTATACGACCGGGTTCGCAGCTTTTTTAGCGAGAAAGAAACGATGGATTTGATCTTGGCGATTAACGTCATCAACTGCTGGAACCGCATCGCTATTTCCACGGGGATGTTCCCCGGTTGCCGTGACTAGGTGAGAACAATCGGCAAAAAAAGACCTGAAGGAGATAACCTCCCTCAGGTCTTTACAATATTTATAGCTTTGCTTTCAGGTGAATCATCTTGCTGCTGAAATCCCCTCGCACCGAAGCCATGGACAAGCCGGCGTTCATCAAACGGTCGCCGCCATACACCTCGCCGCTTCCGACCACTTCGTAATCCTTGGCCGGGTCAAGTCCTTGCAGCTTGACACTGCGCAGCGGGCCGTTAGGTTCCGCCAGGACGCGGAAATAGAACAGCAACGCTTCGTTCTGATCCGGGCGAACGAACATCCACGCCGTCTCATTGCCTTCGAACGGGCTTTGCAGACGATACAGATCCCCTTGCTGCACCAATCCGCGGATTTCTTTGTAAATGGCGATCTGACGTTTCGCCGTCTCCTTCTCTTCTTCCGTAAACCGAGTAAGATCTAGCTCATAACCAAAATTACCGGACATGGCTACATCCCCTCGGAACGTCAGCGGCGTTGTCCGCTCAACTTGATGGTTTGGCACCGCCGAGACGTGTGCGCCCATCGTCGACACCGGATATACGATGCTGGTGCCGTATTGAATTTTCAAGCGCTCCGCCGCATCGGTGTCATCACTCGTCCAAGTCTGCGGCATGTAGTACAGCATGCCTGGATCAAATCGGCCGCCGCCGCCGGAGCAGCTTTCGAACAATATATGCGGGAACTCGCTAGTCAGACGCTCGAGGAGCTCGTACAGCCCCAGCATATAACGGTGGGCAACCTCCCCTTGCCGCTCCGCCGGGCTGACTGCTGAACCAATCTCCGTCATGTTCCGGTTCATATCCCACTTCACATACGTAATCGGTACCGTCGAAAAAATGGTGCTTAAGCGCTCATACAGATACTGGCGCACATCGCTGCGCGACATATCCAGAATCAGCTGGTCGCGAGCTTCCGTACGCCGCCGATCCGGAACATGCAGACACCAGTCAGGATGCGCCCGGTACAGGTCGCTGTCCGGGGAGACCATTTCCGGCTCGAACCAGAGGCCAAACTGCAGCCCGGTGTCCTTCACGCGGCGAGCCAGATCCGCTAGTCCATCAGGCAGCTTGCGGCGGTCCTCGAACCAGTCGCCTAACGAGCTATTATCCCGGTCGCGCCGACCAAACCAGCCGTCGTCAAGCACAAACAGCTCGATGCCCAGTTCGCTGCCCGCCTTGGCAATCGCCTCAATTTTGTCCGCGTTGAAATCGAAATACGTCGCTTCCCAGTTGTTAACGAGAATTGGCCGTTCTTGGTCACGGAACTGCCCGCGGCAGAGTCGAGTCCGGTACAACCGGTGATAGGTGCGGGACATGCCTCCCAGCCCTTCGGCAGAATATACCAGCACGGCCTCCGGGGTTTGGAAGCTTTCGCCCGGCTCCAGCCTCCACGTGAAGTCGAAAGGATTGATCCCAATCTGAACCCGGGTTGTCCCAAACTGCTCCACCTCGGCCTCAGCGGTAAAGCTGCCGCTGTAAACCAAGCTGAAGCCATAGACCTCACCCTGCTGCTCTGTCGCATCCGGCCGCAACAGCGCCAGGAACGGGTTCTGCTGGTGGGAGCTCGAACCGCGGCGGCTGCTGATTCCGGTCACACCAGGAGCGAGCCGTCTGCGCTGGACATGGCGTTCGCGCGCCCAAGCACCGGATAAATATAATGCGTCGTAAGCTGCATCCGGGAAATCTACCGAGGCGCTGAGCGCCCGCTCCAGTTGAAGCGGCTCGCTGCTTCCGTTCGTCAGCCGAGCGGAACGGGCGATAGCGTCAAACTCGGCAAACACGGTGTAGCTCAGCACAACGACGAGTCCAGAAACACGGTCTTCCAACTCTAACTCGAGCGTTTCCGCCTCATGGTCTTGCTCGACATACACGGCAGGCAGCCCCTCCAGCGCCGGTTTCCCCGGAACAATCCGGTGGGAGCGATACGTCAGCTCCGTGGCCCGCGTACCGTTCGCCAGCCGCACCTGATAAGCCGGACTCCGGAAATCGCTTGTGCCGTACTGCGGATATTCCTGCGGAAGAGAATCCAGTGAAATGGACTTATCCTCAGGGATCGGGTTCGGACTAAATGAGGCGCGTTCCTGGAAGGTCAGCAGCTGATCGAGGTTGCTGCCATGGCGCAGCTTCGCCCCAAAATAAGCGTGGGCAGGATACCCGTGAACCAATTGAATGATGTAACTTGTATTGCGGGATTGCAAATGGAAGAGACCTTGCGCTTCATCGAAAAAGATAGGCATTCTCGATCCTCCTGGTAGGTTTCTTATCTGAATTGGAATGGCGTTCATCTTCTTCCATTCTACTATCAACCCCAGGAGGAGTAACGAGAATAAAGTGATCTTCTATATGGATATTTGTGATTTATTCTGGCTTCGCCAAACTCGTTCTGTCGCTCAGCAAAGACTTCGTCGCACTTCCAAATTGCCGAGCATAATAACGGTAGGACAGCAGGATGCCGATATGCAGCAAAGCCAATACCAAGGCGACATTGGAATACACGGCGGAACCCTCAAATGGATTTAGGGGATTCCAATGTGACGTCGCTCCGAAATCTACAGCTTTGCCGTAAAGACTGATGGCCACCGTGCCGGACAAGAAGCTCAGCATCGACAACATCCCCATGCCAACCCCCGTCAGCTCTTTGGGCAAGGTGCGGGATATCGTGTTGGACAACGCTAACTGCATGAACATCTGCCCCACATTCCCAAGAATGAGAATCGCGGCAACCCAACCCGCCGGTGCCCCGGACCCCCAAGAGTAAAGCAAGAAGCAACTAATGAGCAACGACGACGCCAGATAAAACACAAAGGCATTGCCCTTGGCGTCCGCCAGTTTGCCTCCCTTCCGTCCAAGGATGGCCGAAGCGGCAGCCCCCGGCACCATCGCAAATCCGATCCAACCGGCAGGAAGCCGGTTGACTTCAGCCAACAGTTGTGGCGTAAGGAACGGCAGCGCATACCCAATCCCCATAACCATCGCTGACAACATGAGACCAAACGAGTAGCTTACATTCCGAAAGAGCCGCGGGTTCACAAACGGTTGCCGGGCACGCACAATGCGCCATACAAACAGCAGAAACCCGATGAAGCTGCCGACATACAGCTCCCATCCTCCATAGGTCACCGCAAGTAATAACAATGTAACCGTACCGGCAAGCAAGCCTCCCCCAAGCCAGTCGACTTGGACGGATTGAAGCGGTTCATCGCTGAGGTATTTCCGGTAAAACGGCAACGTCACCAGCATCAGCATCGGCACGCAGAACAACCATCGCCAATCAACTACACTCACTAGCAGTGCAGATACAACAGGCCCAAGCACGCCGCCGATGGCAAGTCCTGTAGCGGTAATTCCGAGCGCGTATCCGCGGCGTTCCGCAGGGAAATACCGCACCGGTATAATCATCGCTGCAGCTGGTACGACAGAGGCTCCAGCGGATTGCAGCGTGCGGCCCAGCAAGACCATCCAATATGCCTGCGCCGATAGTCCGATTAATGAGCCAAGGCAGAACAGGATAAATCCAAAGGTCAGCAGTTTTTTCAATGGAAAAGCATCGGCCAATTTCCCATAGATCACCGAGCCGATGGCATAAATCAGCCCATAAATTGTGGTTACCCAGCTGACCTGAGCCACGGACAAGCCAAATTCCTCTTTTATATCCGGAAGTACGATATTAAAAAGCGTGGCGCCCATGGATGATAAAGTCATTGTAAACGCCAAGATGCGGATCAGTTTTTCACTCGCAGCAGATATGCCGGTAGAAACAGCATTTTTCATTGCAATCTCCCTTCCTATCGATCTCCTCACCACTTATTGTATGATTGAATAATAATAATGAAAAATATATATTAAATTATATATTCATACACTTGAGGTTATCGATTAAAGTAAACCAGAAGGAGTTGATGTCGAGATGGAGCTGTTGCAATTGGAATATTTTCGTACTGTTGCTCGTTTGGAGCATATGACCCGAGCCGCCCAAGAGCTGCATATCGCCCAGCCGGCGCTCAGTAAGACGATCTCCAGGCTTGAGGAGGATCTGGGGGTGCCGCTGTTTGATCGACAGAACCGTCAAATTCGGCTCAACGCTTTTGGTAAAGCTTTTCTGAAAAAAGTGGAGACCGCGCTGGATGTTCTGGAGGAAGGGCGCCGAGAGGTGGCAGATCTGGCGGGGATGGAGCGCGGCAGCATCCATTTGGCGACCAATGCGCTAGGGCGTATTACAGGGGCGCTGGGAGCCTTTCGCGAGGTTTATCCGGAGGTTAATTTCCGGATTCTCCAGACGTCTCCCGCATCCGATGAAGAGATGATCCAACTGCTTGAAAGCGGGGAGGTCGATCTCTGCTTCACCGCTTCCTCCCTGGATTATCCGGGGGTGTGCGAGCAACCGGTGCTAAATGCCGAAGTGTTCTTAGCGCTCCCCCCCGGTCACCGGCTGGCGGAACACGAAAGCATCCGCCTCGAAGATGTGGCGGATGAATCTTTTATTGAATATAAGACGGGGCATCCGTTTCGTAAAATCAACGAATCGTTCTGCCATGCTGCAGGCTTCCGTCCGCGCATCGTGTGCGAGGTCGATGAACCCAGCGCGCTGGGCAGCCTCGTTAAAGCGGGATTAGGCGTTGCGTTCATGCCAGCCTGTTGGAAGGATGAACGCCCTGGCTACCCGATGCTGCGCATCGAAAGCCCGGATTGCCGGCGCATTTACTCCGTTGCTTGGCTGGAACGGCGTTACTTATCTGAAGCAGCACGGCGCTTCCGTCAGTTCCTCAACGAATATTTCAGCGAGGCTTTGCCTCTTGCGACTTAGCGATGACTGCCGCGCGGCGGCCGCTTCAGTACATAGAAGCCGGCCAACGCCGCAGTCACCAGCGGTAAGTACTTGATGCCTCTGAGCCAGGAGAGATCCCCGCGAAGCAAGGTAACCGCACTGATCGCAATGATTTCACTGAGTACCAACCCGCCTATTAAACCACCGATCAAGGCAACAACAAACCAAAGTGTTTTTTTCATCGTAAAGTTCCTCCTAAATTCTGTCGAAGATTTGATTTCATTAGTCCGGAAGATTCCCGGATTTCGTTCCCACGCGATACGGCGTCGTCAAGCCTTCATAATTCACCATCATTGTCATCCCGTTAGCTGCATGGCCCAGATTGTGACAATGTTCCATCCACAAGCCTGGATTATCTGCTTGGAAAGCGACTTCGTATTCCTCCCCGCTGAACAGGAGAACGCTGTCCGCATAAATGGGACTTCCGGTCAGCGGTTTGCCGTTCTTGGTCAAAATCTTAAAGACGTGGCCGTGCAAATGCATCGGGTGCGGACCGCCAAATGTATGCTTAAACCGGATTTTGATCCACTCCCCTTCCTTCACCAGGATCGGGGGGATCTCGTGAAATTTTTTGCCGTTAATATCAAGAATCCCGAGCTTCAGATCATAGACCCGGTCGAACTTCATCTCCGAACTAATCCCGTCATCCAGCGGAGTACCATAATTCGTAAAGTCAAAATCCGGCGCATCTTTGCTCAGTGCTTCCGGCGTCGGCCCGCTCCCCAGCCGAATGTTCCAAGCTTTGTGTTCTTTGCTGTATACCTTGACCTGCCCGCTTGCCGGCATCGTAAACAGCACATCATACCGCTGGCCCCCACCGATCGGAATCCATTGCTCCCGGAGCATCCCTGGGCCATTCAGGTCTTGCCCATCCATCGAGATGACCTGAAACTCGGCCCCGGCTACCCCGATCCATTGGACTTCACTATATGCGTTAATCAGCCGCAATCGAACCGTTTCTCCTGGTGCTGCATCAAGCTGCACCCCCTCGTTATGTCCATTGGTCAGCTTCCACTTCTCGTTCAGCAGCTGCAAGGTGACCGCATAATCACGATCGTATTTAAACGCCTGCTGTTTGGGCTCAACGATCAGTCGGCCGATCAGCCCTTTGCCTGCCTGCTCCGAGCTTTGCTGATGGGAATGATACCAGTAGGTCCCAGGATAACGCGCGATAAATTCATAAGTAAATTGCTCGCCGGGCCATACCGCGTCCTGCGTGACTCCCGCAACCCCGTCTTGGGAGCAAGGCAGAATCACCCCGTGCCAATGAATTGTCACCCCTTTGTCGATATCCTGGTTGGTCAAAGTGACTCTGACACGTTCCCCTTCCTGAACCCGTAGCTCCGGCCCCGGCGTCGTTCCGTTGAACGTCCAGGCCTCTGTCTGTTTTCCATTGTCCAAGGTCAGGTTCGACTTCGCTGCTGTTAACGCAAAGCCTCTCACCTGCTCTCCTGCGGCAGGTTGGGCCTCCTTCAACTCGGTGCAGGATACCGCTGCTGCCGATGCGCCGGGGCCAGATGTTGCGTGACCTTCGTGTTCCTGACTTTCATGGCTGCCATTTGCGGCCCCATGATGCATTTGACTCATATCCACTTCCTCTGGAAAGCGTAAATCGTTGTAGCCGCAGGAAGCTAAGAGCAGCAAAACAACAAAGCCTGCGATCCAGAGTGTTGTTTTTTTCCATATCAAGCCGATTCCAGTCAACTTCACTTCCCCCTTCTTCTTGGCTCGATCCCATCATATCCAACAAATGTTGTGAACTTATGACGATCCTTTACGGGTTCCGTGAAATCTCGGGTCGGGGATGGAAAGCATGAAGATTACGGATATAATGAGAACAAAACAGGTCTGGGAGGACAATCATCTATGCCGCACACCTTACTGCTCGTTGATGATGAGCGTCAAGTGATTGAATTTATGGAGCCCTTTTTGCAACAGGAAGGGTTTCTTACTGTTACGGCTGCAACGGGACAGGAAGCCTTGCACAAAGCCGCAATCCATAAACCCTCTCTGGTCGTTCTCGATTGGATGCTGCCGGAGATGAGTGGAATCGAAGTATGCCGGGAGCTGCGAAAGTCAGGATCGGTTGGAATCATAATGGTGACCGCACGCGTCGAGGAAACTGATAAATTAATCGGGCTGGAGGTAGGTGCTGACGACTACATGACCAAGCCGTTTTCATTGCGGGAACTGGCGGCCCGCATCCGTTCGGTACTGCGTCGAATTGAGGGGAATTCGAGCGCCGAGACGTTGCTGCAGCGAGGAGAACTAACGATTTCGGAAGCGCAGTGCCGCGTATGGAAGCGGAATGAGGAAATTGCTTTGACCCCCACGGAATTCAAGCTGCTGCTGACGCTCGCCGCCAAACCGGGGATCGTCTACAGCCGACTTCAGCTGCTGGCTGCCCTGGAAGATGACTTCGCCAACGACGAGCGAACCGCCGACGCTCACATCAGCCGCATCCGCAAAAAAATTGAGGATGATCCGGCCCATCCCGTATACATCAAGACGGTTTACGGGTTTGGTTACCGGTTTGAAGCACCGCAGTCATGACGGTTTCCCGCAAGCTGTTTCTCGTCATTGTCGCATTTATTTTTGGGGTTAGCCTGATGTTTATGTTCTTCACCTATTTCACGATTCGGGACTCGTTAGAAGTGATGCTGCAAACCTCGAGGACAGGGGAGCTGAATCAACTGGAGGAGGAACTCGAAGCCTATTATGAGCACCATGGAAGCTCTTGGGCGGCACTAACTCCTGGGGATTTGGCACGCCTCGCCCCTGAGGGCAGGTTAGAGCCAAGCATCGGCCTGATGGATGTCGACGGTCAAATGCTGGCGATCAGCAGCCCTATCGAAGAGCGACTCATAACGCGTTTAGGCATTCATCGTAAACTCACCCGCCATGACCAAGTCATTGGTTGGGTTTATTACTATGACTTGGATGTAGCCAATTTGTCCAAGCTCCGAATCGGGACACCGATCTCGGTCCTGTTTTTGGTTGGAGCCGGGGCGTTGATATTTATCCTGCTTTCACTGGGCATGGCTTATTTCGTCTCCCGCTGGCTCACTTCTCCCCTGCGGCGGCTGGTGCCCATTATCGACCGGCTGGGCCGCGGAGAATTTGGGATTCAAGCCCCGGTCAGCTCCAAGGACGAATATGGCAACGTGGCCCAAGCGATCAACGACATGTCCGTGCAGCTGGCAAGGGCAGAGGAGGTGCGCCGCAATCTCGTTGCCGACGTCGCCCACGAGCTGCGTACACCGCTCACAATCGTGCGCGGCAAGCTCGATCTCCTGCAGCAAGGCGGCGGTGAGATTCGCCCGGAGAACTTGCTGCCGATTCAGGACGAGTTGATCCGTCTCACCCGGCTCGTCGGCGATCTGCATCAGCTGTCGCTAGCAGAAGCTGGCAAGCTGCCATTGGATCTTCGACCAACGGATATGGGCAACCTGCTGCGGGACGTTGTGGAGCGAGTCAGCTGGGAAGCCGAAGCCAAGAACATCGCTGTTTCCATCGAGGAGTTAGTGCCTTGTGCGGCGGCCTACGCTGACAGAGAGCGGATGATGCAGGTATTCCTGAACCTGGTGCATAATGCGATCCGGTATACCCCGGAAGGCGGACAAGTCCAACTATCGATGCGGGAAGTGGAAAACACTCCGAAAGATTCACACGCTCCGGTCCGGATGCTCCAAATCCGGGTTCAGGACAACGGCCCAGGCATTGCGCCTGAGCATCTGCCTTATTTGTTTAACCGCTTCTACCGCACGGATGAGGCGCGGTCCCGTCATGCCGGAGGGATGGGGCTGGGGTTAGCCATTGCCAAGGAGTTCGTCACCAACCACCAAGGCACCCTGGAAGCGGAAAGCCGCCCCGGGGAAGGGACGGCTTTTATCGTCACATTGCCAATTGCGCAGTAGAACAATTCGGCGCTGTTATTTTTCCTTAATGCTTGATTTTTTGCGGCGATTAGAGACAGTTGCTTCGCGAGCTTTCTCTTTGAGTATGATGGCATGCCCGGTTCGGCTGATTTGTTCGTAGAACAGCAGCGGCTCTCTCCGGAAGAAATGCTTGGCAACATGAATGGCGAAGGCGACATTCGCCACTAGAATGATTATGGCTAACAGAATCCGGAATAAGCTTGGAGCGTAGTTGTCTGGAAAAACCAGCAGTCGGTTCAGGCCAAACACGCCCCAATAAAGCAGCCCATAACGGACCACTAAGGGCAGCAGTCCTGCGGGTTGCCGCTCGCGGCTGGCGGACAAGAAGTTGTATACGGCGGCGGCTACTCGACCGCTTGGTTTCCGCTCTCCTTGATCTGCTGGAAGACCAATGAGTTGAATTCGGACCAACCATTTGCCGGGGGTGCGTCCGCCGGTCAGGTATGGGATGAGCATGAAATAAATCCCCGTGGACACGAAGTACGCTTGCTTGATGCCGATCTCATGAATGACTGTCATCAACATGCCCAATACAATATAGTCAAACATTAAGGCCAACCCGCGCCGGGTATAGGATACGCGCTTCGTTGTCAGGTCCACTCCGCGGTCCAGATGCTCAATTCGCGGCAGATACCGGGACAGCCATTCGGCTAACAGAAATCCAAGCATGCCCCCAAGCGTGTTGGTCATCAGATCGTCGACATCGAAGACGCGGTAAGGGTGATCGTAGATCCCGTAGATACCAGTCAACTGCGTCACTTCAATGAACAAAGACAGCAGGAATGACAGGATCAGGCTCGCAATTGGACCGGAACGAAAATAATACCGAAGCATCATCCCAAACGGCACCGTCAAAGCCACGTTCAGGAGAACCTGCCAAACTGCCCGCTCCTGAAGCAACCGCCAATAGGTCGACGGCTCTCCGGGAACTATCGAGGTCTCCTTCATAATGTCATGGATAAAATGAAAAGGAATTAATTGCAACGCCCCGCCGCTGAGCGGTAGATTGTGCCGACTGGTCGGAAGCGGCAGCATTACAAGGAAGATCGCATTCATCAAATAGAGCAGGAACAAATAGAGTACCAATGCCCGTACCTTGTTGACATAACCATGCCGCCGATATTGCACTACGAGGAACGGCAAAGTGAACAGCAGTGCCGCAATTGGAAATACGCCAAAAGCAAACGTAACAGGATATAAATAGCTTTTAAACATCACGCTTCAAACCTTTCAATTCCGGGGTTTTGTTCCGTTATCTTAACATAGAACAAAATTCATTTCGTTTAAGTTTAGTTTAAGATGAAGTAAATTTGTTCCACGTACGTGATCCGCAAAAAAAGTAAGCCCTAAGGAAATTGGATTTCCTTGGGCCTACTTTTTTATTCATATGATCATTTTACCGCTCTTCCGGATGATCCACATTCTCTTGCTGCTCCTCTGTACTGGAGGTTGGATTCTCTTCCCTTTGTGGCGCGGGCGCTTGGGAAGCCTTCAGTTCCGCTCGGCGGCGTTCGCGCTCCTCCCGGTTCTTCCGGCGCTTGATCCAGATTGGGATGACGATAAGGGCAGCGATGGCAAGCGGCGGCAGAGCCCCTGCAACGAATACAACAAGCCACTGGAAGAAGATCGACAAAATGTCGAAGCTGCCTGTCAAGGCGTTTTTCATCCGCTCCAGCAAAGGTGTATCATTACCCGATGCCGCGATCAGCTTGGTTGGATCCGGCTGGTAGAGGCGAATATCAATCGTTGAATAGGACACATTGCTGTCGAGATACCGCATTCTCCCTTTAATTTGCTCGATCTCCGTTTGAATGCGCTCCAGCTCATTCACGTATTCAACCAGTTGCTTGGTCTGGGTCGCTTCCTCTACGAATTTCAAGTACCGCGCTTCCATCGCCTGCTTAACCTTTAACCGAGATTCCAGATCAACGTACTCCTCGGAGACGTCCTGTCCCTGGATGTTTCGCTGCAATGACTCCGGCTTTAGTGCCTCCAGCCGATCGAGGAACGAAGAGAAGCCCGACGCCGGAACTTTAATCACAAAGTTGCCACCCAGCTCATGCTGCGATTGATTCTCGGAAAACTCAACAATGTAGCCGCCCGCCAGCGTCACCAGATTGCGGATCTCAGATTGCGCCTTGGCGTAGTCTTTCACTTCCATCACGACATGTGCCCGGTAGATCAGCTTGCGGTTGAGCCCATGATCAGTATTGGCTTGCTGAAATCCCGGCGCGGAGTTCACCGCCGCACTGTCGCTCCCTGTACTCCCGGCAGCCGCTGAATCCGGTGCAGCCGAACCAGAGGCAGGCACGACGGCTGTATTGGCTGCTGTCTCAGCTACGCCTGCTCCATCCATTTCGCTTTCCGCCCAGTTGCTTTGATTCATCGCTTCTTTCGAAGACGCCGAATCTGAAGCAGCGTTATTGCTCGCACTTCCGCAGCCGCTAAGCAGCAAAAGCAGAAGCATCGTAATAACGCCCCAAACCGTTAGCTTTATTCCCCTTTTCCCCATCGTTATGACCCCCTGTGTGGATTAAGGTTTCAAGACTTCCGCACGATACCGGCTTTGTCGGATTCATCTGTATGTCACCCTGCGGCGTCTCTTACCTATCCTAACGTGAAAGGGCTACCAAAAGTTGCCTGTCCTGTGAAATAAAAAACCGTCCCGCAAAGGCGGAACGGTTGATTGGGGTAAACCTATTCTTCATATTTGCGAACGACGATGACAGCGTTATGTCCGCCGAATCCAAAGGAGTTGGATAACCCGATCTTCAGCTCAGCTCGGCGCGCTTCATTTGGCACGTAATCGAGATCGCATTGCGGATCAGGGTTCTGCAGATTGATCGTTGGCGGGATGAGGCCTTCCTTCAACGTTTGGACCAGGGCAATCGCTTCTGCACCGCCAGCGGCACCAAACATATGACCTGTCATCGATTTATTCGCCGTAATCGGAATACGATAAGCGTATTCGCCAAACGCCTTTTTAATCCCCTTCGTCTCTCCAAGATCACCGACGGGGGTGCTTGTGGCATGGGCGCTGATCACATCAACCTGTTCCGGCGTGATCCCCGCCGAAGCAAGCGCCCGCTTCATCGCAAGGTAGGCCCCTGCACCTTCGGGATGCGAAGCAACCACGTGGTAGGCATCGGAACTGGCGCCGTAGCCGATCAGCTCGCCATGGATGCGCGCTCCCCGGCGTAGTGCGTGCGACAGCGACTCAAGCACTACGATCCCGGCGCCTTCGCCCATCACGAAGCCATCGCGTTCCGCGTCAAACGGCCGACTGGCTTGCTCCGGTGCGTCGTTCCGCTTGGAGAGCGCAGTCGCATTCCCGAAGCTGGCCAGCGCCAACGGATGCACTGCCGCTTCGGTTCCACCGGCGATCATCACATCGGCTTCACCGCTTCGGATCAGCCGGAACGCTTCGCCGATCGACGAATTGCCGATCGAGCAAGCTGTAACGGGAGACAACGTCTCACCTAACGCGCCGAACCGGATGCTGATCTGAGCTGCCGCCATATTGGAGATCATCATTGGCACCAGACTTGGGCTCACCCGATGAGGTCCGCGATTCTCGAGCACTTTCACGTTATCCGCCAACGTTTCAATCCCGCCGATGCCCGAGCCGACATATACACCAAAGCGCTCGCGGTCGATCAGCTCCGGATTGAGATCCGCATCCTGAATTGCTTGTTCAGCGGCAAACAACGCGTATTGACAGAAAAGGTCCATTTTGCGAGCTTCTTTCCGCCCGAAGATCCCCTCGCCGTCAAACCCTCGAACCTGCCCAGCGATCTTGGTGCTGAAATCTGCCACGTCAAAACGTTCGATCGGCGAGATCCCAGAGCGCCCTTCCTTTAACCCTTGCCAAAATGTATCTACATCATTGCCCAGCGGGGACACAATCCCCATTCCGGTAATAACCACTCGTTCCATAAAACATCCTCCTTCAGACATTTCATACATAGGAAGTACAAACTTGTTATCTATTGTAGCTGCAAAGTATCCTATTACAAGTTTTTAGTTATCCTAGTATAATTGATAACATCATAAGCGCGTTTTTCCAGGAGGAACTCTGCCGATGAGCACAGAACCGAGATTAGAGGCTTTATCCAAATTTTTAAAAACGCAGCGCGCCAAGCTGCATCCCCATACCGTAGGCCTTCCAGCAGGCTCCCGCCGGCGAACGCCCGGCCTGCGCCGCGAGGAGGTCGCCCAGCTCGCCGGGGTGAGCACGACATGGTATACCTGGCTGGAACAAGGCCGGGATATTAAGGTATCTCCCTCCGTTCTGGACGCAATCGCCGGAGCGCTTAGACTCAACGCCGATGAACGCAAGTACTTGTTCGACTTGGCGTCCGACAGCGGCTTTCATCCCGATTGGGTTGAGAAGGAGCCGGTGATTACCCCATCGCTCCATAAAATTTTGCGAGAGCTGAAATATTGCCCGACGATCATCTCCGACCGCCACTGCCATATCGTAGGTTGGAATCCTGCTGCTGCCCAAGTGTTTGTCGACTTCGAACATATTCCAGAGCAGGATCGCAACCTAATTTATCTTCTGTTTGCCAAGAAAGAGCTGCGCAGCCTCGCCGTGAACTGGCCCGATTTCGTCCGGGGGTTCCTGGCTATCTTTCGCGCCTATTATGGACAATATGTCGCCGACCCTTGGTATTCGCAATTTATCGATCGGATGTCACAACAATTCCCGGACTTCCAAGAGCTTTGGAATCAAAGTGAAGTCAGCGCGGCTCCAGAGGTCATGATCGAATTCCGCCATGCCAAAGCCGGTAAAATGCTATACAATTTAACCTCACTTCAGGTTCAAGGAGATGCCGATTTACGCTGCAGTGTGTATACCCCAATCGAAGGAACCGCAACCGAATCGAAGCTAAAAAAATTGCTGGAAGATACCTTTGGCAATTGAGTATTGACAAACCAGGAAGAAATTCGTATTGTGATTCATAGTGATGATAGTGAGAATCATTATCATAAATATCTGAACAAGGAGAATCACTATATGAAGAAGCTGTTTATTCCCCTCATTTTAGCCTTCACGGTTTTGGCAGGTGCTTGCGGTAATGAAACAACACAGCAAAATTCAGCGGCTAATGCAGCGGCCAATACCTCATCGGAAGGGACGGCAAATCAGACGGGCGGAAACGACTCCGCAGGAACGGAGACGGCTTCCGGCACGGTTACATATCAATCGGAGAACGGTCCGATCGAAATTCCTGCCCAGCCGAAGCGCATCGTGGCTCTATCCTACGCTCCCAACGTTGTGGCTCTGGGTGGAACATTGGTGGGCGTTGACACCTGGACGATGAATAACCCTCTGTTTACCGAGAAATTAAAGGACGTCGCCATCGTGTCCGAAGACAATCCAGAGCAAATCTTCGCTTTGGAACCGGATTTGATCATCGCCGGATCGCATATGAAAAATCTCGATAAACTTAGCGATATCGCGCCAACGATCGTTTATACCTGGGGCAAACTGGACTATTTAGCCCAGCAAGTCGAAATCGGAAAAGTGCTTAACAAGGAAGCTGAAGCCAAAGCTTGGGTTGAGGATTTCACGAAGCGGGCCAAAGCTGCAGGTGAAGAGATTAAGGCCAAGATCGGCAAAGACGCCACCGTGTCTGTACTTGAATATGATACGAAGAACTTCTATGTATTTGGGGACAACTGGGCTCGCGGAACGGAACTGTTGTATCAGATGATGGAGCTGAACATGCCGGAGAAAGCCAAACAAGATGCGTTGGGCCCGGGCTACTACACCTTATCCAACGAAATCATTCCTGAGTACGCCGGAGATTACATCGTATTAAGTCAGAACAAAGAGGCTCAAAACGAGTTCTTGCAATCGAATACGTGGAAGAATATCCCGGCCGTCAAAAACGGCCATGTGATTGAGATCGATACCGCCGCTTCAACCTACAGCGATCCGATCACGCTGGAGTATTTGCTGGGAATCTTCAAAGAAGGATTCCTCTCATTGCCTTAACGCTGAAGTTGATCAAAATGAAAAAGGGATGTACCCCGCTATGGGGCACATCCCTTTGTTATTTGGTTAAATAAACTCGATCCACTCAATCTCCAGCCCTGGCTTGATATAATCAAACTTCAGCTCGTAATCGCCCTCCGTCAGCTCAATCCGAAGCTGCTTCTGCGTCACCCATCTGCCGAGCGTACCGTTCGTCTGTACGGTAGTCAAGAGCTCACCGTTCAGCAGCAGATTGCAAGCCGACTGCGACAAGTTCATCGCTTCGTATCGGATATGCGCAGTGACCGTGTACACCCCAGCCTCTTGAACCTTCACCACCGCAGTTTCAGCATTCGCCAAAACCTTGGCGCTTTGTGAACGAGACAGCGTATATACGTTCACTCCTGCGCTGGCAATCGGAAGATCGCCTTGAGCGGCCTGGATTAGGCGGACTTCGTGAACCGGTTTCGGTTCCCGCGCTAATGCTGGAGCGTTCAGTAAGAATCGGCAAATATTCATGGCGCACCGTTGCAATTCTCCCACCGTCAAGGTTCCGTTGGCTAACGCTTCCAGCGTATTATCCCCCAGCGAGTTGATTTCCGCCCCATCGTTGTTCACGACCATATACAGATCGTTCTGCGCGCGTACCATAAAGGACGTGTTCTTCAAATCAGCCGGTCCGCCTTCTACGCAGTCGTTCATGACCGCCCACCAGTCCGTCATGACAATGCCCTGATATCCCCATTCATTGCGGAGAATCGTCGTATTCAGATCATAGTTGGAGGCCGCCCAATGCCCGTTCACCGGGTTATAGGAAGTCATGATCGATGTGGCTTCCCCTTCTTTGACCGCCATTTCGAAGCCCTTCAAATAAATCTCGCGTAACGCGCGTTCAGAGACGACCGCATCCACTTTCGAACGCGCCTTCTCTTGGTTATTGCCGGCAAAATGCTTCACCGTTGCGGACGAACCGCCCTTCTTAATGCCCCGTGTCACCGCTGACGCAAAGCAACCTGTCAAATAAGGGTCCTCGGAAAAATACTCGAAGTTCCGTCCATTTAACGGATGGCGATGGATGTTAATCCCCGGACCAAGCAGGGTGTCGATTTCATTTTGCAGGAGCTCTTTGCCCTCCAGCACATACAACGATTCTACGAGGTCAACATCCCAGCTGGATGCCAATAACGTTCCGATTGGCAGCTGAGTTGCTTTCAAGCCGCTGTCCATACGGATGCCGGAAGGGCCATCGGCGGTACAGGCCACCGGGATTCCGTACTCCAACAGGTTCTCTCCCACTCCGCCAAAAGCGGAAGCTGTTCCAGGTGTCACCTTCGGACTGCTCATGCCCTCGCCGCGTACGATCGTAGCCAGGTCCTCATCGCTCAGTTGGGCAACGAACTCCTCCAGGCTTGCTTTACCGGCTTGCACGTCCTTTAATTTAATTCCGCGGTTCCCCGTTTGCGGATAGGCTTCCGGCAGTCTTCTTTCGATGCGTTCCTTCAGCGAAATAGTACGTTGAGGCACTTCCTCCCGGACGATCTCATACGTCCCATCCGGCTTCCGGCTACCTGGTTTCAACCGCGAGAAACGTTGCGTAGGCGCTGCAGCTTCCTCCAGTTGCTCCACAACCATCAGTTCTGCCAACTGGTAGGCTGCTTTCCCGTCCACTGTTACCCGCTCCGTATTTCGGATGCTGTTACCTACATGAAACTCATAGTCGCCAGCTTCCAACACATAACAGGATTTATGCCCGGTATAGCCGCCATCATCATAGGACGCCATCCGCCGTACCGGCAGTTGCAAGGTCAGCACATCGGACTCCCCGGGCTGAAGCAGCTTCGTTTTCGCGAACGCCCCAAGCGCCCGGGCCGGTTTGCCCAATACGCCCTGCGGGGCTTCATAGTATAGCTGAATAACTTCTTTCCCGCTAAACTCCGAGCCGGTATTCGTTACCTCCACTTGGACCTCCAGTTGGGCATCTGTACCTGCTCCTTCGAGCTTCACCCCTTGTACTTTCCAGGCAAAGGAGGTATAGGAGAGCCCATATCCAAACGGGAACAGCACCTTGTCCGGACAAAATGTTTCGAAGTAGCGATAACCTACATAAATATCTTCTTCATAGAGATTCCGCTCTTCGCTGCCAAAGTTGGCTGTGGATGGATAATCTTCAATGTGATGGGCAATGGTATCCGGCAGCTTACCGCTCGGCGTGACATCCCCCGAGAGCAGGTCAGCTACGGCGTGACCGCCAATCATCCCGCCCTGCCATACGAACATCACTGCCCGAATCCGACCTTGATGGACGGGATCGTTGATCCAGCTCATATCGATGACATTGGCTACGTTCATCAACACAGCCACTTGATCGAAATGCCGGGTAACCGTTTCCAGATTCAGGCGCTCTTGTTCCGTCAACCGGTAACTTCCCTCGGTATCGGCGTTATCCTTATCCTCACCGGCCGTCCGGCCGATGATAACGATTGCCTTGGATGATGCTTGCTTCGCTTGCGCTACGATTTCGTCGGTTAAAGGCATTTCCTTCTGACACCAAGGCTCCGCAGCCCAACCGCCTCCGCCGTTATCAAACGGATTCTCGGCAATCCACTGCTCATATTGCTTCGCCAGCTGTTCATTTACTTGGATGCGAGGATTCGCCCGTAGTCCGTCCAAAATGTTGACGACATAAGGGACGTTCACCGCACCGCCAGAGCCTGTCCCGCTGCGATAGTAATCAATTTGGCATCTGCCGAAAACGGATACAATTTCATGCGCTCGAATCGGAAGCATAGCGTTTTCATTTTTCAGCAGGACGCCGCCTTCCGCTGCCGCAATTCTGCTGTACTCGGCGAAACCTTCCAAAGGAACGCCTAACATCGATTTGCTCATCTCTCTCTTCTCTCCTATCCGTTAGTAGATCCCAGCTTGGGATACATCAATAATAGTCCTAGTTTTTACTATACCAAAACCAACGTGAGGTTGAATAGAATAACGTACATTGGGATTTTGAAATTTAAGCGAAAAAATTAGCATAAATAAAGATGCCGAGATAAGGAATCACCCATAATAGCGGCAGCAGATTCCACCAAACCGCCGGTTTGTACTTGCCTTTGGCGAAATAAGTCCAGCCCAGGATCAAAGCGAGCAGCAGACCACCAGGATACGCCTGAAGATACGCGAATAACGCTCGCATGCCTGGGTGGACCCCTCCTGAATCATGGAAGAGGTAGGCGGAAATGCCAAGCACAATCAACCATGCCACGGAAAAAAACGCATAAATGAGCTGCGACACAATTAGAAAAATGAAGGTTTTTCGTTTAGGAGACATGGGAGTCCCGCCTTCCGTTCAGGAATCGCCTCACGTTAGTCGAACCATACTTCGGTGCTGTGCCGCATCTCAAACAGGCGTTGAATCTGTTTGGGCGTATTTCGTTCAAGCGATAAAGGCGGAAGCTCGTCACGACCGAAAAATCCGACCTCCAAAGTTTCCATTCCAGCTTCTGCGTGACCTCCGCCGATCTCGCACAATATAAAGATTTTGTAGATATGGTACGCCTCCGGGGGATGATCGTGGAATTTCTTGTCCAACACCGCCATTAACCGCACCGGAAAGACGGTAAGACCGGCTTCCTCCTTCACTTCTTTAACCGCAACCTCTTTAGGCGATAGACCGATGTCGGCCCAACCTCCCGGCAATGACCACGCCCCATCAACTCGTTCTCGTACGAGCAAAATTCGGTCATCCTGAAACACTACGCCGCGCACATCCACCTTAGGGGTAGCATAGCCGGTTTCATTGGCGAACAGCGCTTTAACCTTCTCCGTCTCCACTTCGGTATAACGGCTGACAATTTCCACGCTCAGCTCACGCAACATCTGAAAGCGTTCAAGATCGTACATGTCTTTGGAATAGGCCAGCCCAGCCTGACTAATGGCCTGAATTTGCTTAGCCCACTCCAGCCATTGCAGCTGCGGAATCGAGTCCGACATCTGAATCGCAACCTTTCGGATAGAAGTCTAAATCCACTGTACCACCATAGAAATCATATATGCAGCAGGGAAGATGATCAGTTGCGCCGCTAATGTTCCGAGAAACCTCGCGCCCATCAACATATATAGATCCTCCCCAGCATTTTATTCAGCTTCACACCGGCATAGCGTATGGAATACGACAGCGTCTCCGCCGCATGAATAATCAACGTTAAGATGCATACGATTACCAGATAGGTGGTCACTTTACTTCCCTCTCCAATAAACTTCCGCTATTTTTCGTTGCCATGTTTAAAATGTCCCGTGGCTTTTGCCATGATCAGCTGGGCTTCTTTGGGTGTCGCCGCGCTTTGAATCCGCGTGATAAATTTCTCCGCTTCTTTCCCAGAAAGGGTAGTGACCATGCGCCCTTTCCAAGAAATGAACACCTTTCGATTTTTCGTGATTTCATAAGTGAAAATCTCTTCATCCAAACGATTGCGTTTATCAACGTTCCCCAAAATAAGCCTCCATGAATGAGTTAGATTTTTTTCACATATTTGGCCATCATGGTGCGATAATCGAACAGAACTTCTTCTTTTTCTTCGGTATATACAAATCCATTGGATTTATAAAAGAGCGTGCCGATGTCGTTCTCACGTTCACACCAGGCGTAAATTTCAGTGATTAATGGGTTCAGACGAATTAATTCATTCAGCAACTTCTTGCCAATGCCCTTGCGCTGATGCTCTTTTAAGATATAAAGTCGAGTCAGCTCACTAACCCCTTCATCATCCGCTTCCGACAGTTGGCCAAACCCAACGATCTCTCCTTCCCATTCCGCGACCAGGAACTTCCGCGCGGCTTGCGCTTCGTCCAGTGTGATGCTTTGCTCTAAGCTGCTCTTGGCATAGGCGTGGGTCAAATACGTGGCGATAAAATGCTCCGGATAAATCATTTCATAAGTGCTGTTCCAGGTTTCCACAGCTACCTCTCGAATGCCGTCGATGTCGTTCAGTGTTGCCGGACGGATCAGCAGTGAATCCATCAGCTTCAATCCTTTCTGTTTCGTAAATAACGGGACCCAGCTTCGGATATGGACCTATCTCCAGCCGGGTCGTATATCAATAACGTTTCACTATACAAATTACTTCTTACAAAAACTATGATACACTGACCTCAACCGAGAAAGCTACCCCTATTCATGAAATCGCTTTCTTTAATACCAATGTAGTCGGCAACGCCTTGTCTGATGCGTTTCCAAGCTAAATTTCATCTTCAGGATATCGACGAATGTTGTCAGTTTCACAAACCATATACATAAGAACAAAGGAACATGATCAAAAAGCTGGTATTCCCAACTTAATACAGAATTGAAGAACACGTGCTACGCTTATCTGGTCACGAATCCCATTGAAAAATAACTGGAGGCGATTAACTTGCTGGTGAACAATGTGAATTGGCGGGAATTAGCCTTTCATCATATCCCGCGTATGCTCATTGATGAACACGAGCCGTTCCGTCCCATTCGGGTTGGCGTTACGGTGCTGACGGAAACCGGTCCGTCTCCTTCATTCAAACGAATGTTGTTAGTGGACGGGGAGCGTGTTGGATCGGTTATTGAATATGCCGTCTACTGGGACTACGATATTACACATCTTTACGATCTGGAGCATATGTGGATCTTCCTGTCTCCACAAGGTGCCGTTGTCGATTGTGAAGCCAGTTTTCATGGTAGATACCTCAAAGGTATCGCTCCCGGCAAAACGAACGTAGGGCCAGATGGACGTATCAGCTTATATTGCCAGCCGGGAAAACACGCCTTCTCTCCAATCCGCGATCTGTTCGAGCTGCTTCCCGACCTGCACCTGGCAACCGGAGCACATGCAGGAAAAGACGGCGTTCTGGAGCCCGACATGCTGCACGGCATGTATAAGACGCTGCCCGAGGCGGACGCACTCGCAACCGAGCATCTTCGCGGCTTCCAGTTTAATATTGCCGGCACCTACCATCCTTTTGAGTGGTCCCTCGACATGCTCGTTACCTGGGAAGAGCTGAAGCGGGAAATCCCCATCCGGATGAGGGATTTGCTGAAGCGGCTACATGAGTTGAAGCAATCGGGATCGTCAGTCCAAGAAGCGATCCACTAAGCTAAAAAGCCTTCCTGTCCGTGGTAACCGCTTGGACTGGAAGGCTGTAACAACAATTCCATTGCTGCAAGGGCGGCCGAACCTATTCTTTTTTGTTCTTCGGCACGGTAGTCGAGTCCGGTACTTCATCCGCTGTCTCCCGATCATCGCGTATGCCCGTTATCTCCTCAGCAGCTTCCGTTAGCGGAGCAGGGATCGGTCGTTGGCTGGACGGAGCCGATACCCTTCCCCTTCTTTCTTTCACCCAATAGATCCCGGCAAGCAGTGCAGTTAATCCTAACCCCACCACCAACCCGGTCCCTTGTCCGGAAATAAAGGGCATGCTCACGATAATGGCGATCATCCCGATCAGACCAACCCAGGACGTATAGGGGTAACCTGGAAGCTGACATGTAGCTTCCGGAGAGCAGGGCGTTACCCGCCGCCAGCGATAATGGGAGGCCAAAATGATAAAGTAGGAGAACAAGAGCGAATATCCTCCGCAGCTGACCAGAAAGAGGTACACCTGCTGAGGCAGCAGGTACCCCATCGCCAAACCGAGCAGCATAGCGGCTCCCGAGAACAGGATACCCCTATACGGGATATCATGCCGGTCTTTCAGCCATGCCGGGGCATGGCCTTCCGCTGCCAACGAACGCAGCATCCGGGCAAGGCCAAATGTCGAAGCCAGCATCGTAGACAGAATCGCCGTAATCATCACAATATTAATCAGCGTCCCAGCCCATCCCATGCCCCAGCGGGTTAGAGCTAAAACTAACGGACTTTGGTCCGCGATCATCCCCTGTGTTGGATACAACATCAGAATCACTGCGATCGCAGCGATATACAAGGCGAGCAAACTGATCAGAGTCATATTAATGGCCCGAGGAATCGTCTTTTTCGGGTTCTCCACCTCTGAAGCGGCTAGGCCAATGACCTCAAATCCCGAATAGCTGAACATCACGATAAGCATACTGCCCGCTATCCCTGCAATCCCCCCGGGAAACCACGCTTCATTTCGCAGTTCGCCTCCCCCCGCTGCTGGAGTCCCCGGAATCCAGCCCGCTATCAAGGCCAGCCCGATGACGATGAACCCGACGATGGCCAGCAGCTTCACCGCTGCCAGACCGCTCTCCAGCTTGCTCAGATAATCGGCACCAAGCAAATTAAGCAGCGTGATTCCGACGATAATGAGCATGCCCATCGCAACCTCCGAAAAGCTCGGGAACCATTCCCTAAGAAAGGTGGACGCCGCGATCGATTCACTGGACATCGCCAGAATCAAGCCCACCCAATACACCCAACCGGTAATAAAGCCAACGCTGCGTCCCAAACTCCGCTCCGCATACGTACGAAACGAGCCTGGCACAGGGTCAGCCACCGTCATTTCCGAGAGGGCATAGAGAATGATGTAAACCAGCAATCCGCCAAGGATAAACGATAGCAAAATGCTGGGACCCGCTGCTTGAATCGCCACGCCGGAACCGAGAAAAAACGAACCCCCGACGATCGTCCCCAGCCCCAGCATCGTTAAATGAAACGTCGAGATTCCTTTTTCGCCAGTCTTGCCATTGCCCATAAGCCAAGCCTCCCTCAAGCTCTTCGTAAACTATAGGGAGTATTGGCGTAAATTAACGAAATTATGTTGAATAAGTTTAGATATGGACTACATAGCAGCTTCTTTTCGCCATCGTTCCGCTTGTTCCCGAACCATCAAGACGAATTGCTCCAATGCAGGGGATCGCCACTTCTTCCGGTGTAATGCCAACTGTGTCGCCACCCGCTGCGATTCGTCATTCCAGTTCAGCTTCACCAGCTTGCCTTCTTCAAGCTCGCTGCGCACGGTGACCCGCGGCAAGAAGGAGACTCCCAGCCCGGAGATCACACACTGCTTGATCGCTTCGATGCTCCAAAACTCCAAGTTCGAGTCGCTCGCTTTTGTTTCTGATGTTTTGCTTTATAGCCGTCATGCTGCTTTACGGAACCGGGACAATGTCACTCAGCACGCTGATCCAATTTCCGAACGCAACCTTTATTCTCACGTACATGGGCGGCTGCGCTGCCGGAATTCGGCTCCTCAAAGGCAGCCGTATCGGCGTTGTCCTCAGCTGGATTTCGTTTGCGGCTACAGCCGTCGTATTCCGTTCACCGGCTGGGCCATGCTCTACCCGCTGCTGATCGCGCTGTTATGCCTCGGGATCCAGCTGCGCTTCAGCCGGCGGAAAGCCACTTCTCTGGATATCTAATTTAATACGGTCGTCACGAGGCTGCGGCGAAACAGCATCTGGTCTGTCCATCGCAGCCTTGCTTAAATCCGTCCTTCATCAAAATAGGTGACTTCCACCCCTCTGGCCACAATGGAGCTAATCCCTTCCGGATAATAGGGCATCAGTTCGTCTGCGCGCTCCACGTCAACCCATGCGATATCCAATATCTCCTCTGGACGGGTAATCTCCGGCTTGCCCCCCGTAATTTCCGCGCGGAACGTCAGCAGGATGACATGCTCCTCGTTTTTTATATGTACAAATTCATTCACAGCCACGATCCCGTGAACCTTCACATCCAGTCCTGTCTCCTCTTTCCCTTCGCGGATCGCCGCGATCTGCAGCGTCTCGCCAGGCTCCACCGCGCCTCCAGGCAGCGTCCAGGCTTCGTTTTCATTTTGCACCATGAGCACTTTGGTTCTCGTCTCATCGGGGATTAGCAAATATACCACATCTGTTCGTTTCATCGTTAGCCTCCAAATAATAAGTCCAATATCGTCGAAAATTTACCCGATGGCTGTCCCCGAAGCACATCTGGATCGTAGATTTCCACATGACCACAGTTCAGGCAGGAGACGAATAAATAATGGTTGTGCTGGATGTCCATCAGTTTGCTCAACCCGGTGCCGGTCATGGCCACTTCTTTCACCGCAGCTTGCCGTTTTCCGCACTTGCTGCATTTGAAACGACGCTCCAGCACCTCTTCGAGATCGAAGTAATCCCCAACCCGAGGAGGATCAACAAGGTCCCCCGATCCCGGCCCGGGGAATCCCTCCAGATGCTCAGGCAGCACCTCATGTTTGCATTCAGGACAAACGTCAGCAACCAATATGACCTGTTCTCCGCACCAAGGACACTGAATCACGCTTCACGCCTCCTTTAGGATTAGGCCTCAAATATTTTGCCCATATAATACTCATCGACGTAATTTCCATCCACTCGAATCGAATTTCGTTTGACGCCCTCGACTTCAAAGCCAACTTTCTTGTACAGAGCAACGGCCCGTTCATTAGGGATCATCACCGTTAACTCGAACTTGGTGATCTCCGTCTCCGCACGCCATGCCTCAGCAGCCTGGAATAAGCGGGTTCCGATCCCTTTGCCCGAGTAGGCTTGAGTGATGCCGACCACGATGTAACCGACATGCTTCGTTCGGTTGGCTTGACCGCCAAACACGGCCAAATAACCAACCAACTTCCCTTGATCCTCCGCTACCAGAATTGTGGAGCCGGCTTCGGACAGAATCGATTGAATCCGCTCCCGCTGTTCTTCAGCCGTCGTGTTACGTTCTCCCGGTTCATAGAGCATAAATTTCGTTTCTTGGTCCAGTTGCAGGCATAGTTTCAAAAAGCGCTCAGCGTCATCCACTCGAATTTCTCGAATTTCAATCATTTCGATCTCTCCATTGGTTACTCATGCTCGTTCCCGTTCTCCTTCGCTGCCCACTTGGCGGCTACCTGATCCTCACCTTTGAAATAATCAACTTGGCCGGCGCTCTCGTAAACTTCTTGGTAGGGTAAAATATTGATCTTCCCTGAATCAGGATATTCACAAACGTCCAGCCCCATGTTCGTACGAATATCCAGGTACTTGCACGGCTTCTCCGTATGGTTAAATAGCTGATGCGCCCCCGAGGGCCCCATTTCGAAGAACACGATATCCCCGGTATGTACTTCCTGATGCCCTTCCGGCGTCCGAAGCATCGCACTGCCTTCCAGAATGACGAAGAGTTCTTCTGCATTACGATGAAAATGATAAGGAAAAGAGTACTTCCCTGGATCCAGCGAACGGATATCAAACGTTAAATGCTTGGAGCCGGCCAGCTCTGCCAAGCGCTCGCTTGTATGCCAAGCGAACTCTGGCACGGGCGATTGCTTCTGATGATACTTCACACGGTCTGCATGATATAAATGTGCCATGTCTCTCCCCCTAATAAACAAATACCCGGCCGCCGATCATTGCTTCCTGGGGCCGGGTCATACGTTGGTCTTCTCATTATACATAATTTCAGACCGATTCGAGTATTCGCTTTCGTCTACAACGAGAAAGTTTGAGCTAGAACCTCGTGAAGGCCGGGCAACCCTTCGATTTCCACGCGTTCGATCGTCTCAACGAAAGAGATGCCTTGCTTCCGGTAAATTTTCTTCCAGAAAGCTACGGCAACAGCGTTATTCTGCAGCTGCTCCACCCGGATTTGGCCCTTCAAGCGCCGCATAATTTCGAAGACGGCCGTCTCCGCCGTTTTACCTCCGCGATATTTATGAAGCACGAACATCTCCTGCACCGTAAAGTCAATCTCCTCGGGCACAAACGGTGGGGCGCAAACCAGGATGAAGCCGGCTACTTTCCCCGAACAATAGATGAAATAAGGATGCAGTTCTTCCCGCTCCAAGTAAAGGGAAGTGTTCGCCAGATCAAATCGCCCGTCTTCCCCCGGTTCCTCGCCAGTAAACGCCGATAAATCATGCAAGTACAGCTGAAACAAATTAAAAAACAGCGAGCTTTGAGAAGGTAAAATAGGTGCGATTCGAACTTCCATGCACTAGCCCTCCTTGGTTTCGCGATTTCGAATTACCTTCCTCTTTTGTCCCGGAGATAGATATCTAACGCTTCGATGCCCCGGTGGGCCAGCCTAATAAACAAGATCAAGGCATATAAAATTAAGCCAGCGAGAACAAGATAAAACAAGAAAAGGAGAGCGGGTAGCACCCCAATCACTCCTACACCGGTCATACCTATCAACTCCTCACCTTAATCCATTTTGAACAGCTCGTGTTCTCAGAGGTCTACCGAAGGACTACCCCCGACTCCGACCAGCGTCTTGACCTCCGCCAAGTGGCGAATCTCATAAGTCGGCTGTTGGTTCAGTGTATTCGGGCGGTCATTCGGGTTATACCAACAGGTATCGATCCCGTAGTTTAGACCACCCTTTATGTCAGAAGTCAACGAATCCCCAACAATTAACACCCGGCTTTTGTCCGCTGGCCGAAGCCCCAATGCTTCAAACGCATAGTCAAAAATCCCCGGATGCGGCTTCGAATACCCCGTGTCTTCAGAAACGATGACAGCCTCGAACATTTGCGCCAATGCCGATCCGGCAATTCGGCTCACCTGCACCTTTTTGATGCCGTTGGTGATGATCGCCAGGTGAAACCCAGCTTCCTGCAATTCGCGGCAGAGCTCAGTTGCGCCTTCCAGCAGGAAGGTCCCCTCCCCAAGCAGCTCCAAATAGCGCTCACTAATCTCCTCTACCTGAGAGCGGGGAGTTACGCCGAGCTCCTTCACCAGTCTGGCGAACCGTTCCGTCCGCAAAGTGACCTGCGTCACCAGTCCCTGCTCCAAATCGCGCCACAGCTGCTGGTTAATGGTCTGATATGCCCGCATCACGTCGTCGGTACAAGGAATGCCCGCCTCCGTAAGCGTTCGGCTTAAGGCGTGGTTTTCCGCCTTCGGGTAATCAAATAATGTGTCGTCCGCGTCGAATAAAAGATGCGTATAAGTCATGGGGCTCCTCCTGTTGCATTCTCTATCCTCAAAAAATATTTACTGGCATCCGCTCAGGATCATTATTCACTTCCACTTATGCCCTTGCTTTAATCGGAATGTATAATTCGACCTTCGCCTTGCCCTGCGTGTCCTGCGCCGGATCGTTCATACTGAACTCCAGACAGTACCGATCATCCGGGTCGTATCCGCTGTCCGGCAGCCAATTTCCGAATATGCTCTGGTACAGCAGCGCAAGCTTTTCCGATGTATCATAAAAATAAAACTTCGCATAAAGCCCGCCCGGCAGCGTTTGGAAGCCGATCTCCGGCGGGGCATCCGCACGGCTAAGCGTATTCGGCACGGTGACGCAGGCATCGTACCGGCATTCCTCCTCCTCGGTCACGGCTGGATCGTCCAAGGAAATCCCGATAAAAGATTGCTCCGGCGGAAATAGCTGATGCTGCGCCGCCCACTTACCTAACTTTGCCCAGGCCTGATAGGTTTCCAGATAACTTCCGACATGTCTTACATACGCTACTTCCATCATGGGAAGCTCTACAATGTTGGCTTGCATTTGCCAAACCCTCCTTAACAAACTGTTTTTTACAGTTTGATCATAAAGGTTTGGCGCGGCATCGGCTTCCTGCCGATTGCGGTCCGATTGCGAAATATTGCGATCTTGCCGAGCTTGCCGAGCTTGCTCTCGCATCGCGGTTGGTGTACGACCAAAGTGCTTCTTGAACGCTGCATTAAAGCTGGAAGCAGACTCAAACCCGCAACTCAGCGCAATTTCCAGCACAGGTTGGTTGGTCTCCCGCAAGTAAGCTGCGGCCCGGGTTAGACGCTGCTTCATGATGTACGCAAACGGCGTCTCCCCCGTCACCGAGGTAAATATCCGCGAGAAATGATACTTCGAGAAGTGGGACAATTCGGCCAATTGATCCAAGTTTAGCTTCTGATGCAAATGCGCATCGATATACTTACAGACCTGACCCACCCTTTCCCGGTAATCGTTCATCTCGCTTCTTGCCTCCCCGAAGTCCCTTCCCAATAGAAGGGCCGTTCGAGGAGAGGAGGCAGCTTGGTGGCACGGTCTCCTTTGGCAGCATTGATCTGGGCTTGCGTCAAGAACAAGCTCTCCGAAAGATCGGCTCCCCTTACATCGGCATCTCGCAGATCCGCCCCAATCATATCGGCACCGCGCAGGTCCGCTCCCCGCAGATCCGCAGCGATCAGGTAAGCGCCTCTTAAAAATGCGCCTCGCAAATCCTCGCCCCGCAGCTTGGCACCAACCAGATCAGCCCCACGCCCAAAGCTTCTGTGCCGTCCAGAAGATGTACCAGCCTTCCGCAGCGCTTCAGCGCGAACGCGCTCACTCACCTCGAGCAACAACTCGTTGACCTTCGCGCGATGTGCTGCCACATCAAAGCGGATTAAGTCGTCCAGTTTGGCGGATGTCAACCGTTCCGTCTCGTCATAACTCATCCGCAAACGTTCATGTAAATGGCTGACCTGAGGCAGACTTAACGCTTCATCCAAGTACCAGAGCAATTCATGCAGCTGCCACATGATCGGAAACACATCAAACATCAGCTTGGATGATCCAGGCGCCTGGCGCCAACTCACTCCCGCGAAAGTGACCTGTGACACCCTTTGTCCTGCGCCAAAGCAATCGTAAACGGTGCACCCTCGGTACCCCTGTTCCCGAAGATTGCCGTGAATGCCGCAGCGGAAGTCATCCTGCAAATGACCGCAGGGCTGTCCAGCTGCTTTGTTCACAGCGAAGTCCACCGAAGCCGCAAAAGGCAGGGCTGTACAACACAAGCCAAAGCAATGCTCGCAGTCGGCCTGCAACTCGAAACGACGTCGGCCATCTGCCGGCTCCTTGGTTGTTCTATTGTCAGACATCGTCAAATTCCCTCACTTTTTGCCTATCGTCGTGTCTCTAATATAAACAAGGAACCGGGAAATGCATAGAGTTTCTTAACGATTCGGATCGCTGATTTGCGCTAAATGATGACGTGCATGCCGAATATAATCTTCATACAATTCCTCAAGAGTCATCGTGGTGCCGTCCGTAAAAAAGCACCGTTTCTCCCAATCCGACTCGGCGGCACTGTACAGCGTATTCCGGATTAACCCGTTGAGTTGGTTCCACACCAGGAGCAGCTCCTCGCGCCCATAATGCTCCTGATAGCCGTGACGTCTTACCCATTCATCCTGTACGTATCCTTCAAATGTAACCGGCTCATCTGAAGTCAGGATCCGCATAAACCGCACATGGTTATTGACTGCGGAATCACACAAGTGTCCGAGGATTTCCAGCTTCGACCACTTCTCCGGCGACGGTTTCTTCTGAAATTGTGTCTCTTCTATACCGTCAACCGTCGTTGAAATCTCCTCAAGCAAAAGCTCCAGCTGTTCCATTCTTTTACTCATGTACGCTTCTCCTCCTCAGATCACTTCAATTTGCCCAACAATCCCATCTTAGTCTAGAACAGGGATGGAAGTAAATGCCTATTTCCTAACTTTTGACTAATCCAAAAAAGCCTGCCGAAGCAATACAGATACCTGCTCCGACAGACTTTTAGCGATTGTTATGAGTTAACCTTTTTCATATCGTATTCATTCATTTTGCTACTCTCTCACTGCTCTCTCTTTATTTCAACTTCGCAACAGTAACGGCGACCTGCTCCAGTTGTGTCGAACTTAACTTCCCGTCCGGCGAACTCAGTGTAACGAACCGGTCGTCCAGCTGGAAGGACAGCATCGGCGTTTCGGATGGCGTGTACCATTTCGCTTTCGTACCGTTGGACAAGGTGACTGTTTTCCCTTCATAGTCATAGGCGTAGTCCCGCGGGGAAATCGTAACCGTCATATGATCAAAGATCAGATTTACGCCATCACCGGATTCGCCAACCATTTTGAAGGTATCCCCTTGGACCATTTGCTGAGGCGCGTAAGGCGTCTCAAAGGATTCGAATTGGGCAAACGCTTTTTTGATTTTTTCCATTTGAGCATTCGTATAGTTCACAGGAGTTAAGCTGGTGTCCGAATCCGGAGTTCCCGAAGATGGGCTGCCAATCTGCACCAGGTGCTGGCTCGCATCATAGTTCACCGAGACCTTAAGCACGTCTCCCAAAGCCCGTACTGGCAAATACGTCGTGCCATTATGGGTAATCGGCGCTAAAGGACGGCCTTGCCCGTCAACTGGAGCATAGGTTTTGCCATCGACCTGGATGCCGATTTGATTGTTCAGGTAGGCGTTGATTTTCTGCAATTTTGACCCGGCATAAACTCCGGCAGCTCCGGATAAGGTCATGCCTACTACAGCGAAAGCTAAAATGGATTTTTTCATGTTGTTGTTCATGTCGTTAGTTCCTCTCCCTAAATGAATTTGTTTTACTTAAAATCGATCACTTGAGTGACGAGCAGCGATTTCGGATCGTCCACCGTAATGCCCAGCCGTTGGCCCGATGGGCTCCAGCTTAACGGATAGATCGCGTGAGGAGGCGGATCGACCGATGCGTAATAAGGAGCGAGCGGAGACACCTGTCCGGAGCCGGTGTCAAAAATATACACGCCATTCATCCCCGGCTTATTCTCGGAATACACATCAAAGGCCAGCTTAGTGGAATCTGGAGACCACGTTACGTAAGAGATGACGTCGCCTTTGCCAATTAGTGTCCCTTGAAGGCTGCCCGCGGAGTCGTAGATCAACAGCTCACTTCCCTGAAAAACACCCGATTGGGTCACCGTAGATACCGCGATATAGCGGCTGTCCGGGGAAATTTGAAACTCCCAGACATCGCGGATTAAGCTGACCGGCTTCGATTGACCCGGATCAAATACCTTCAAAACGTTATAATTATCGGTATAGTAGATCCTGCCGTGACTGACGCCAAAATGGATAAACACATCGATGTCGGGATCGTCTAACATAAGCAGCGTCACCTTCCCGTCTGCTGCGGAAATTTGCCGGATTTCTCCTCGGCCTTCCATCGAGCCGGCGGCTAAAATGTACGTTTCCTCGTTTAGCCACCCGCCCAGTTCCAGGTAGTTCTCTCCCGGGATGTGCAGGATTTCCCCCGTTTGACGATTCTCTACAAAGTTGTCGGCCGTGTACTTATTCTTCCATTTCTGAATGAAACGGTACCGTCCATCTGGAGACGGGAACTCCTTCACAAGCATGTAGCCGTCCATCTGCTGTCCCTCCTCTCCCGCAGGCTCACGTGTCTGGCCGGTCACCAGGTTCACGATCGAGACCTCATAGGCGTATTGCGGTTCCTCCGTCGCCGTCCCGGATTTGACCAGTCGGGTCTTTTCCACCTTCACCTCGTCCTCCGAAATCCAGGACTGGATGCTCGAATCTTCAATGGCATGCATCCTGACGACGCGGACTTCCCGGCCAGGCGATTGTGGCTGTGCGTCTACAACCGTCAGTTGCCGCTTGGCTTCCGCTGGCTTACCCCCAGTTTGGGCGGGTTGTTGCTGCCCGTTTTGATGCGTCTTAGGGTCAACGACCGTAAGACGTTTCTCATTTGGTTGGCAAGCCGTTACGGTGCCCAACAAGAGCGTTGCTGCCAAAAGTTGAAGGGCAAAGGTGCCCATAGGGTGCTTCATTCCAGGTACCTCCTGCGTTTTTGCCACAGGTGTCGCCGACCTTACCGCTCAACCCCCTTGTTTCGGGGCGGCCCATTCGGTTCTCCCTGTTGACTTCAGTATAGGGAAGACTTTTCACATAAAAATATCCGACTTGTAACGTTCTTGTAACATCGAGTGGAAGTGTAACGGAGGCCGAAACTGCAAAAGTACAGTTCATTTCCCGCTGAGTGCTGAAAAATGGCCATTTAGGTGTAAAAGTGCAGTTCATCAAGGCCCAACCGCCTCTTTACGGCAAAATTGCTCTATGTCAGATGTACTTTTACATTTCATTGGCCCGAAACCAGCGGTTATCCAGGGAATCAAATGTACTTTTGCATTTGAATGCAAAAAAAGCCCCGACTTCTTCAAGTCTGGGCTGAAATGGGCTGGCTTAGCCGCCGCTTCCGGCAGGTTGCGGGCGTTCAAGCGGCAGCTCGATCACAAACGTGGACCCTTCAGGACCGGAAGCCGCCAGCTTCACCGAGCCATGCTGCTTCTCCGCCAAGCTGCGCACCAGCGATAGCCCTAAGCCTGTCCCGCCATGGGCTCTGGACCGGTCGCTGCTGACGGTGTAGAACGGGTCAAAGATGCGAGCCTGCGCCTCCGGTGGAATGCCGATCCCGGTATCTCTCACCTTAATTTGCATCCGGTCGCTGCCATCCACTACCGAGACGGCATCATTGGACAAAAACACTTTTCCTCCGGGCTTATTGTATTTCACGGCGTTATCTAGCAGATTCATTACCATGTGCATCACGTTATCCGCATCGGCCCATACCTTGCCGTCCTGCAGGTCAGTGACGATCTGGATGCCTTGCTGCTCTGCTTTCGCCTGCAGGCGTGAGGCCGCGTCCTCCAGCAAGGACTTCAGGTCCACCAAAGCCGTGTTCGTCTCGAAGTCATAGACGTCCATGGAGGAGAGCTTCAACGCTTTCTCAACCAGCGCATACAATCGCCCCGCCTCCATGCCGATCTGGCGGCACGCCTCGTCAAGCAACACCGGATCATCCCGATACATATTCAACAGGTCCGTATAGGCAAGGATCGAGGTCAGCGGTGTCTTCAGCTCATGGCTGATGTTCCCGATAAACAGCTTCTGTTGCTGCTCCAGCTCCTGCAACCGGGTTACGGCCTCGATCAGTTTGCTTTTCTCATCGGTTAGTTGGGCATGGGTTGTGGCGATTTTTCCGCTCATTTCATAGATTCCCAACGCCAATTCACCCAGCTCATCCTTCCGTCGAACCGTGGGCTCACGAAGGTACTCCCCTTCCCCGATGCGCATGGCGGCGCGGTTGAGCCGCGTAATCACATTGGCCTGTCGCCAGACATAGAGGTAGCCGAGCAGAAATCCCCCAACCAGTACGGCCGCGCCAACCAGCCAGAACAGACGCTGAATTCTTTCGTAAAAAGCGTGCTGTTCTGCAAGGGACACATGAAACTGGACCGTCCCCGCCGGCTGCTGATCCATCGTATAAAGCGGTGCCAGATACAACAGCTGATCGCCTTGCGTGATATACGCGGACTGTCCTTTGGCTGTATAAGCCAGCGCGTCCTGAACGTCCGCCTTGGGCTGGAACGGCAACGAGGTGCCGGCAAGCGAGCCGTCCAGCTTATATAGTGTGACCGGAAGTCCGCTTTCGGCACCTAAATTGACGGCAAGGTCTTGCCCGCTGAGCTCCATAAACGCGTCTGGATCCGGCAAGCCGCTCGTCAACGCTTCTTGGCGGACCCGAAGGTTCGCGGTTTCCGCCTCTGCAGCCAGCATTTGCTCCAAGCGCTGGCGCTGATCCTCGCGGATCCCGGCCAATACCAGCAGGCTAAGTACAGCAATCACCGCAGTTAGCAGGAAAGCCAGCAGCAGCGCGGCTCTCCATTTCAGGCCAAACCGTAAACTCCGCTGTTTCATGATGAAGGCTCCACGCTTTTATAACCGATACCGTAGACGGTTTGAATGCAATCGTTCCACGGGCCCAGCTTCTTACGCAGCCGTTGCACATGCATGTCCACCGTTCGCGTACCGCCCGCGAAATCCATGTCCCACACCTGCTCCAAGAGCGCTTCCCGCGAATACACCCGTCCCGGATGCCCGGCGAGGAGTGCCAGGATATCGAATTCCTTTGGCGTTAAATCGATCAGGGTGTCTCCGGCATGAACCGTCCGATTGAGTAGATGGATCGTGAGTCCCCCCAGCCGTATACGTTCCTGCGCCTCGCCGGAATTGGCCTGGATCGCCCGCGGGCCGCGACGGGTCAGCGCCTTCACCCGAGCGACAAGCTCACGCATATCAAACGGCTTAGTCATGTAATCGTCTGCTCCGAGCTCTAATCCCAGCACTTTATCCACGATGTCGTTTTTGACGGTTAGCAGCAGGATCGCTGGCCGCGACGGCCGCCCCTCCAGCTTGCGGCAAACCTCGTATCCGCTTAGCTTTGGCATCATCACGTCAAGCACCATCACATCCGGTTTGAACATCTCAACCTGGTCCAAAGCTTCTTGCCCGTCCGCTGCCGTCTCCACCGTATACCCTTCCCTCCGAAGCGCGTACGACACAGCTCCAGAAATACTCGCTTCATCATCTACTACAAGCACCTTGGTCATGCTATAACTCCCTTTACATCAAGCTCAAAAAATAATGATAAAACTCCGTATCCCGTTCATACCCGCTCGTTTCATACAATCTTTGGGCCCGGACGTTCGTCATCGCCGTCGACAGCTCCAAGCCTTTCGCGTTCGTCCGCTGAGCGTGGGATTTGGCTGCTTCCAAGAGCAGCTTCGCCGCGCCCTGGTTCCGATATTCCTCCCGCACGTATAAATCGTTTAAAATCCATACTCGTTTCATCGAGATGGAGGAAAAGGACGGATACAGCTGCGTAAACCCAACGGCGGTCCCACTGACCGAATCGATGGCCAGAAAGACGACGGATTCATGCCGGCTTCCCCTTTCCGCCAGAAAACGCCGGGCTCCTTCGAGATCTGAAGCTTGTTCATAAAATTGGCGATACTCGTCAAACAGCCGTGCCAAGGGCTCCAGGTCACCCGACTGTGCTTCACGGACGATTAATGATGAAGATTTCATCGGTTTAGCTCCTTATGTCAAATAATCAACTACTCGATGTTCACACCGCCGGCAACCAACGATAGCTCGTGCAATTCCATCGGAGCCTCGAGCAGCAACCGGAACTCAAACCTACGGGGTTCGGTACCATCAGTAAAATACTTCAACTCAACGCCTCCATCACCGCTTACGTGCTCAATTCCAATAACCGGCGGAGCTGCCACTGCCGCTCCTGCTCGGTCTTTGCTTTGACCGCTTCCGCATTGTCCACAGCATAGGCGAGCGCCTTGGCGGCGTAGGTGGCGCTATGCGCCGCGTGCCCCGCCACATGCGCAGTAGCCGCCGCGTGGCCCGCCGCTCGCGCCGCAGCGCTGGCGGAGGCATGGCCGGCATCATGCGCCGCGTTATGCGCGGCAACTGCTGCTGCGCGGGCCGCGGCCATGCTGACTTCGCCGCGCACCCAAGCGCGTGCCGCTTCGATCGCTTGCCGCGGCCGCAGGTCCTCCGGCCGTGCCGCCTCGAAGCAAGGCAGTACGCGTTCCGCGCATTCCGACGCCCATAACGCCAGCGTTCGCTGGTCCGTCCGCTCCGCTTGGTCTGCGATGGCTCGTTTGATGTTCACATCAACAAACTTCCTGGATTCCAATGTGGATTTTCCCCTTTCCCCGATAAGAAGCTAGTTAGAACAATCCCCAGTAGAAAATAAGAACGAGCGCCAGAATCACAGCGGCTGCTATGGCCAGGTTTTGGATCAAACTTCCGTAGAAGCCTTTGAGGTGAGTATAGATTTCCGTTAAGAGTAAGATCCCGGCAAAGATCGTGACAATCATGCCCAGGCTGCGAATAATAATGAAAATGACTTGGATGAGAAAGAAGCCCGACGTCGGGAATGGAACCAAGCTAAAACCGACGCCGACCAAAAAAGCATATAACAAGCTCTTTTCCTTGTTCAGCTGAAGTCACCTCCTAGCTTCTCGTTCATACCGCACACGTCTATACCTTTTATATATGCTGGCGCCCAGCAGAAAACCCGCCGCGTTCAGAATAAGGAGGTGATCCGGTCAAATAACATTTGATAATACTCGTCCGAATTGGGCGTAAAATCCGCGAGCCGCCACGTGGCCTGTTCTTCTCGCAGTCCTCCATTGTCTTCATCTACGTAAACTCCCTCTGACGACAGTTCATCACGAGTCCCGCAGCGCAGCTCCTGTAGAGCCTGCAAGCTCACCCAATACAGCCCTGTCAACTCTTCGGTCTGGATATGATAATCGAGCAAGGACTGTTCATTTTCGTAGATGAAGACATGGTTGACCTCACGGTCAATCACATCGGGTGAAGGGAAATGCTCTTGAGCTACCTTGCCGAGATACGTCAGGTCCTCAACCGGGATCGCTAACCCAAGCTCCTCCTTCAGTTCACGGATTCCGTCCTTAACGTCTTCTCCGGCTTGGAGATGCCCTGCACAAGACGTATCCAATAACAACGGGAACACATCTTTGTTGGGATGCCGACGTTGAAATAACAAATAAATTTCACCCTGGGCATCCCGTTTCATAATCCAGCAATGAAAGGTTTGGTGCCACAGCCCTTTGGCATGAACCTCTTGTCTTGGAGCTGTACCCAGCTTTTTCATATCCTTCGTGTAGATGTCAAACAATTCGGTTTCGCTCATGTTGTCCTCCAAGTGGGTTCATATCAGCCCATTGTTTTACGCCTGATGCTTCACTCCACCAAGCAATACTTCCTTATATATAACGGTGAGCTCTCGCAAAATGTCCAAGCTCTCTTCCACCCGTCCCGTTTCCAATCCATGGTTAGCCCCGGGGATGGGCACAATTTTCAGTCGGTCTGATGCCTTCAGTCGACTTGCCAATCCGGGAGGAAACACATCATCCTTCGTCCCGTAAACGACAACCGCTTGAGTTTCATGGATATACGGAAGCGTATCGGAAATTGGCGTCAAATAAATATGCCGGATTTCCTCGGCTCTAACTCCCAATCTGCGATGGACTTCACCGGCCACCACCGTCCCCAGGCTTTTGCTGATGAACACGATTTCCTCATAACTGCCAATGACCTGCCGTATCGCCTGTTCACAATCCTGAATCACCTGCGGAATTTCCCGATACTCAAGCTCCTTACGAGCGGCTTGGTAACCGTACTCGAGCGCCAGAATATCATATCCGCACTCCCGGGCTGCAAGCGCGGCATAATGCAGGGTGGGGCGATCGCAAGAGTAGTTTTTGCCGGGAAACAAAACCACCAGCTTTCGATTGGAGTCCGTGACTTGGATATATTTCACGCTAATCTCGGTCTTCCAATAGGAAGGAAACTTCAGAGTGGACGCTTTCATCTTTGATCCTCTCCTCTCGATATTAGAGTAACTCCAGATTACCTATAGCTGAAACCGCTCCTGAATGATTTGAGTCGTCTCCCTTTCGCATAAAATACAACCCGGCTCTCGTATACATTTAGCCGGGTCATGCAGCATATGTTCTATTCGCGGCGGGGCAGCTTCGCATCCAGAAAATTCGTCTGGCAATTGTCCCGCAGCAGTTCCATGTAGATTTCGTCGAAGTAAGTATTGTTCACATAGTAGCTTTGCGATCTGCGGCCAAACTCGCGGAACCCCGCTTTTTCGTAGCATCGGATGGCCGGTTGGTTGAACTCAAAAACGCGCAGCATGATGTTGTTGAGATTCAAGATCTTAAATCCATATTCGCATAGGAGTTGCAGCGCCTCGGTGCCGTATCCTTGCCCCCGCTGCCCCTCATCTCCCAAGAAGATCCCCGCCTCAGCCACCCTGCGGACATGATCGATAGCAAATAACGAACAATTGCCTAGCAACTGATCTCCATCCAGTCGAACAATGGCATAATTTTGACCTTCCTTGGCCAAGTCTTCCAGAAATCTCTGCTCCCGTTGCAACCCGATCACGTCACGGGATGTCCCTAGCCGGACGGAAACGGTAAGATCGTTGATCCAATCAGCATACGTCTCCGCATCCTCTGGATTTACCGGGGACAAGTACAGTCTGGACCCCACCAGCTTCTTAAAATACTTCATCGGTTATCACCCTCTCTCTCGTGCGCTTGGATTCACCTTCGTGCCAGCCACCAGATCGTGGCAAGTCCGGCTTCCCTTAGTGGAAAATAATATCACAAGATAAACGATCATTAAACCGTTCGGCAGGTAAATCCAGCCTGGATGCGCCGGCGTATCCACGCTCCACCAGGGTTCGGGCACCAAGATGATGGTATGGGCCATCTCCCACGGCAACAAGCGTACCGCCGTTCTAGCCAATGCTTGCCCGATTTGGATCGGATCACCTTGGCGATTGGTGACGCACAGGTTAAGCCACTTTTTCCCGAACGTCTGTCCATGACGCAACTCCATCACAATAAAATAACTCCATACCGGCAACGACATCGTAGCCAGCACCCATAGTTCAATTTCAATCCCCTTGTCAAATTCGCTAAAGGGGAAGCCGGAAGCGGCGAAATTCACCAGCCATTGTACTGCGACCAAAACAACTGCCAGCATCGTGAAATCGATCCAATAGGCCAACAACCTCTTCAGAGCGAGTCTCATATCTCACCCGCCGATTCTTTGGGATATACAAGGATGATCATATTCGCTCCAGCCTTAACGCCATATAATCTTCATCAAAATAAGCTCCATCCCATTTTAAAGCTCTTCGCTCGGTTCCATACAGCTGAAACCCAAGAGAGGCGTAAAGCCTTCGAGCCGAATCATTGGTTGAGACCACCGTTAAATTCAGCTGTTCCAGCCCCTCCATCCGCTTGGCACGTGCGATGAGTTCTTCCATCAACGCCAAGCCGATCCCCTTGCCGCGCATCTCCGGGGTAACATACAAACCAAATACGTTTGCTTTGTGCCAGGTTTTGGGAGAACATTCTCGAATCAACGTAACGATACCAACCAAGTTCTCATGCTCGTCGAAAGCGCCCAGTACAAAGCGGTCTTCGTTTGCTTTGATACGCTCCGCCACCATCTCGATCGTAAAGGCCACTTCCCGCTCAAAGGTCGAACCGAAGGCATCCGGATATTCCTGCAATCCTTGCAATCGCAGGCTTTGATAAACTTGCGCATCGCCCTCTTTTAATATTCGCAGATTCATAGCTATCCCCCGTTCCATCTTGAATTGATACCAGAATACCAGAACCCCATCAATTTGAAAAACCTGTAAAAAAGTTGTTGTAAAACAAACCTTTAAATGGTAATCTATGTAATGATAGCGCTATCATAACAAGATCGAAACCGGTTTAGTATGAATTTCGCATTTGGACTGTCAGCCCAATCCATTCAATTTTGAAAGGAGCGATTGTTCATGATGCTAAAACGCGGTAAACCGATTCTCCTCTTCCTGGTGCTTACCCTCCTGGTCGTCTTTATTCCCGTCCCCAACACAACAAGCGCGGCTCCCAACTGGCAGTTGGTCTGGAGCGATGAATTTAACGGTTCCTCGTTAAATCGAGGCGTATGGACCCCCGAAATTGGCACCGGCTATAACGGATGGGGGAACAACGAACTTCAGTATTATACCGACAGGCCGCAAAACGTACAGGTTACAGGCGGCAATCTGGTCATCACCGCTCAGCGAGAAAATTATGAAGGAAGAAACTATACCTCCGCACGAATCAAAACCCAAGGCTTAAAGAGCTTCAAGTACGGCAAGATCGAAGCCCGCATAAAGATTCCTACTGGACAAGGCATATGGCCGGCATTCTGGATGCTGGGCGAAAGCTTCAGAGATGTCGGTTGGCCTTACTGTGGAGAAATCGATATTATGGAACATGTCAACAATGAATCGGTTGTCCACGGAACCGTCCATTGGGACGCCAATGGATATGCCTCTTACGGCCGGGCTTCGGGCAATTTGGATTTCTCGCAATTCCACACGTACTCGATCGAATGGGATCCGAGCTATATCCGCTGGTTCGTTGACGGCGTTCAGTACAACGAGATCTATATCGCCAACGGAACCGGAAATACAGAAGAATTCCAGAAGCCGTTCTTCATTCTGCTGAACCTCGCCGTTGGCGGTAACTGGCCGGGCAGCCCGAACGGCTCGACACCGTTCCCGGCACAAATGCTTGTGGATTATGTTCGCGTCTATCAGGATCAAGGGGGATCCTCTCCCGTGCTTGAGAACGGTGCGGTATACACCATCGCCTCCAAAGTCAGCGGCAAGGTACTGGATGTCACGGATGTCTCCACTGCGGACGGCGCTAAAATTCAGCAATGGACCAACTATTCCGCCAGCAACCAACGTTTCCGTCTGGAATCTACCGGCGACGGCTATTATAAGCTGACCGCCATTCATAGCGGCAAGGTGTTGGACGTGCCTAGTGCAAGCACAGCCGCTGGCGTACAGCTACAGCAATGGACGGATAACGGTACGGACGCGCAGCGGTGGCGGATCGTGGATGCCGGCGGCGGATACTTCAAGCTGATCTCCAAAGCCAGCGGTTTGGTCATGGATGTATCTGGCGCTTCAACAGCGGACGGAGCGGCGGTACAGCAGTGGACCGATAACGGCACAGATGCGCAGAAGTGGATGTTTACGAAGGTAAACTAAGCTAAAACTTCAGAGCAAAGGGGCGGAATTTCACTTTCGCCCCTTTTAGTGTGCTAGCAGGTTGTTATGCCCCCTGTTCAAGGTTGGTCGCTAAATTCGATCGAGGGGTTCCGGCGAATCAGCTCTTGAATGAATCGCTCCTGATCCACCGGCGAAATGACGACGCTGCCCAGGACACCGTTCCGGTAATGGATTTCGATTGCATCCCGCGAGAATAAAAGCCGATATCCCAGCCAGATATTCGGTTGACGCGTGATTCGAGTGATATCGTTATAACGGATTTTCGAACGAAACATCCCGCCTTTAACTAGCAGCAGATCTTCTCTAATCACATAGGAGATATCCAGTGCTAACCAAGCCAGTAATAGGGTGACGAGCGCATCGGGCACGATGATCCCTACAAGCTCCGTTCGTGTTAACGCTTTTGGGTCAAGCAGCAACGGCCAGAGCAGTACGAGATTAGCAACGAAGAGAAAGAATAGCCAAAGGCATACAAATAACGGATCCCGTTTCGTTTTGAATCGCATAGTCAGCCCTCCTGCAATTCACGTTTACGAGTATCGTCGAGATATTGCCGGATGTATCCGGGTGTTATGTGCGTTTTTGTATTATTTTACGATCAGGCCAAGCAGTTTGGCAAAGCCGATCGCTTGCTCCGGGGAAACAGTACAACCTGCCAAAGCATAGGCGGGGATGTCAATGCGTTCGAACGTACAGGTGCTAATATCTATCCCCTTTAGCGAGGTATCGTTAAAATCCGCCTCATTCAGATCCGAGTTCAGCAGCTCAATCTCTTTGAATTTAGCGCCGTAGAAATTCGCATTCTGCAGAGAACAGTCCTGAAATCTCACTTGCTTTAAGGAAGCTTCCACAAAATCGCATAAATTCATCACGCAACGTTCAAACAGCACGGAGCCCGCATTTATTTTGGACAAATTCAACCCCGTCAACTTGCAATCCTTGAAATGCACCCGGTGGATGATGGCTTTCTCCAGCACCGCGTTGGATAAATCGCAATTTTCCAACACGACGTCGGTCATGTCCATTCGCTCAAAAGCGGTACTAACAAAGGAACAACCCCGAAGCCTCACTTTGGATAAAATGCATTTTTCGATATTCCCGTACTCATAGGATGCACCCGCCACCGATGCTCCAACCAGCTCATGGTCCTCATCGTCCAGCACATCCGCCCAACCCGCTTCCGTTAATTCAGCCGTAAGCTGCGGAGGGCTAAATTTCGTTTTTTTACTCGTACTCATCAGGCTTCCTCCCGGTTGACGTCTTCGCGAGCTCATTTACTTCATCGATCAATCTTCGGAGTTCTTGGATGCTTTCGCGGATTCCCTTCGGGTCCGGGCCCAGCTTGGCGTAAACCCCATCCAATCGTTCCTTGTAACGTTCCGGTCGGATTGCAAACGATTGAATGTTGCGCACCGCTACAGAAAATCCACATGGTATCCGCCGATGATCAGCCAACCGCCGCCATTCACCCCGGGCCCCCATTCGCCGATCCCTGTCATCAGGTTGTTGCGGTGCTGATCATCAAGTTCCTTGGCGATTTGATTCAGTCTAGCAATATCTAAGCCGTTCTCGCCATCATAGTACAGACCGATATCAATATCTGAATCGGGACGATAAGTATTCGTCGCCCGCGACCCTCCCAGAACGATGGCTTGAAGACCTTCTGTTCCCTGCAGTTGATTCACGATACGTTCCAATATGAGCTCTATTTCCATGGTAGCCCTCCACTACTCCTTAGAACTGCCCGAGCGATATTCACTTGGCTTCCTCGCCGCTTCTAAAGCTTCGGCCAACCCCTTTACATCCAGCCCATCCACAGCGTAAGCCCGACGCACCAGCTCAGGCGGTACGAACTCATCGTATTTCCCCAGATAAGGGGATTCGGATGCAGCCAGCAATGCCTCAGGATGAGGGATGGAATTCAGTTCCGCCCGAATCGCGGCTAGCAGCTCCTCGGCACCTGCTCTTCCTGACACCACCATATAATAAGGTTCCATCGGAACGACTTGGCGCAAGCCCATCGGGTCCGTCAAATTATGCTTCAGCAGACGTTCCAAGGTTCGGAACTGCTTGCTTCCCGCCCACGGTAAAATAAACAGCGAATCGCCGCCAGCCGGAATGACAGGACTTCTCAGCAGCCCGCTCTCCCGGGCTAACCGGCGCGCCCGTTCCAAACGATTAGCCGCGCCCGGAGCAAGATACGGGTACAAGGTGTGTTCCTCCAACACCTGGCGCATCTTCTGCATGACCCGTGTATGTACATCTCCCCCAGCACCAAGCCAAAGCGTATCCACTTTGCCGCGCGAGGATTTGACGTACACCGCTTTATGCTTGCTGTCCACTTCCTCGACCTTCCACAGCTTCCCGGCGAGCGAGAAGCAATAGCCAGGCGGCGGCACAGTAGTGATACTGCCGATTTCCTCCGAGCCGTTATAGACGACATGCTCCTCGTCATCCTTAAAGACCGCGTAGAAGCGAAAGTTATTTACGATCTTCTCTCCGCCGAGTCCGATGATCAGGGTGCCTTCCTCGGTCTGCTGAATATGGTCGGTTTGCAGCAGGTACTGCAGCATTGCCTTGTACTCCTCCGGCTCAACGCCGCGAAACGCCGGCAATGTCAGCACAGCCCGGGCCAAATCCGCCGGTTCCGCTTCGCCAATGCTCTTGAGCGTGCTCATCGTCTGATGGTACAGCACGCCAACCGGCTTCTTGCGCAGCTCGACCGGTTCCACCCAGCGCTCACGCACATACAGCTCGATGACCGCGATCGCCCGCAGCAACGTCCACGGCATTCGTGCCGGCAATTGGGCGTCCTCATCTTCTTCCTCCGCGCAGAGGAACATCATCTCCGATGCCTGATCACCACGCCGGCCGGAGCGTCCCAACCGCTGCACAAAGCTGGAGCAGCTGTAGGGTGCGCCAAGCTGGATGACCCGCTCCAGCTCGCCCAGGTCGATGCCGAGTTCCAGCGTCACCGTCGCTGCGGCTACCGCCGGTCCCGGGCCGGAGCGCAGCGCGGCCTCGGTCTCCTCGCGCAGCATCGCCGAAATGCTGCCGTGATGAACATGGAACACATCGCGCTCCTCCCGCTTCGCTGCGATCCGGCGAAGCTCCAGCGTAGTCAACTCGGCGTCAGTACGGCTGTTGGTGAAGACGAGCGCTTTTTTGCGATGGGTGTTGTCGTAAATGAAGTTGTAATACTTCTGCTTGGCCAGCTCAAGATGCTCCGCTTCCCGTTCATCGCGGGCATCTGGGAAGGAGAAATGCTCCACCGACAACTTCAGTTTACGTCCGCCCGGCGGCGAGACCACCTCCACCGGCTGCGGCGTCCCCGCCCCCAGCCAACGGGCTGCAATCTCGTAATCACCAAGTGTAGCCGACAAACCGATTCGTCTCGGCTTACAAGAAGCCATCCGCTCCAATCGGGTAAGTTGGCTGATGACCTGAATCCCCCGGTCGGCCCCCATAAAGGCGTGCACCTCGTCGATCATGATATACCGCAGGTCATGGAACAACGCGGGGATTGCATTCGGGCGGTTCATCAGCAGCCCTTCCAGCGACTCGGGGGTAATTTGCAGGACACCGCTGGGGCGCTGCATCAGCTTGGTTTTCTCCGCTTGGGCGACATCCCCGTGCCAATGCCAGACCGGCACTTCCCCATCCCGTAGCAACTCCTTGATCCGCTCAAACTGGTCGTTAATCAATGCCTTTAACGGCCCAATGTATAGAATGCCAACGGATTCCGATGGCCGATGATAAAGCTCTGTCAGCGCAGGGAAAAAGGCGGCTTCCGTCTTCCCCGACGCCGTGCCGGATGCGATCAACAGATGGTGCGGCGTGTCGAACAGCACACGACAGGCTTCCACCTGGGCGTCGCGCAGCGAGTCCCATTTTTTGCGATAGATGTATTCCTGAATAAACGGCGCTAACCGAGAGAAAGGACTAGGCCCGCTCATAACTCAAACTCCGCCAAAAAGTCGTCCAGCTCGTCAGAGCCGCCTTTATCCTTGGCCCCTTGGCTCATCGACGCCGCATATTCCTGTTCCCGTTCACCCATAAGTTCCTCGAACGAAAGCTCCGGTTGCTGGTGCATCAGGTGCAGCACATCCATAAAATCGCGCACGACCTCCCGGGTTGTGAGCAACTCCTCAGCCCCCAGTCGATTTACCGCTGCCTGCATAAATACGATCAGCTGTTCATCGGTCAGTTGCATCGTGTAACCGAAATGGATCGCGTGAATCTCGCGCAGCTTCTGCAACAGGAGCAAAATTTCCTCATGCGACAGCATGTCCAACTTCAGGATTGGCGACGTATATGAACGGCGCGTCCCGCTGCTGTAACGCCCGTCGATCAATCGCGAGCGCAGAGCATCGTAGCTGAACAGCCCCCGCCGCTCGTCTTCCACGAACTGCGGCGTACCGCCCATGAAGATGCCGAGATACTGGGCCTTGCCCTGCATCGTGTCGTTGAACATCGTCAGGATCTTCTCGTAATTGCTTTGGCGGGAAATGCTGTTTGTGATTTTATACAGATTCACGCCCTCATCGATAAACAGAAGCAGCCCCCGATACCCGATGCGCACGGCAAATTCCGCCCACAGCTTCATGTAATCGTACCAGTTATCATCGTCGATAATTACACCAACGCCCAGCTCTTGGCGCGCTTCCGTTTTGGTCGGAACCTCACCGCGCAGCCAGCGTAAGGCTGCGGCTTTCCGATCATCGTCACCAAGCTTGTAGCCTGACCAGTAGGCGGCCAGCACCTTGGCGAAGTCAAACCCGTGCACAAGACTTTGCATCTCATTGGTCACCGCATAAATGCGAAGCTCCACCGCATCATGCAGTTGCGGATCACCGGGACGCAGGCCGGTGGCTTGCATTTGCTCCTGTTGGAGAGCGGCGATCCACTTCTGCAGCATCGTCTCCAGCGCGCCGCCGTCGGGCCGTGTCCGAGTGGAGAGATGCATCATCAACTCCCGGTAGGTTGCCAGCCCTTGACCTTTCGTGCCAACCAGCCGGCGCTCCGGCGACAAATCGGCGTCAGCCACCACAAAATCGCGATCCATCGCATAGTTGCGAATCATTTGGAGCAGGAAGCTCTTCCCGCTTCCGTAACGCCCTGTGATCAAGCGGAAAGCCGCCCCGCCCTCTGCGATATTGTCCATATCCTGCAGGATCGACGCTACCTCCGGTTTACGTCCGACCGCGATATGCTCCAGCCCGACACGCGGCACGACCCCGGCCGTCAAGGAATTGACGAGCGCGGTGGTCAGCCGCTTGGGGATTTGTACCTGTTTCATTCTCGTTCACCTCATCGTTCCAAACTTATCCTATATCCAATCAATGTATCGCTTATCGCTCAGCGTTGACTTGCAAGCCATTCGTTAAGCTCCGCACGGTAGTCTTCGACGACTTCGTCCCCATCGATCAAAAGATCACCAATTCTCTCCATCGCCAGCTCATTGATCTCATCGATCAGCAACTCAGGCATGGAGCCAGCTTGCTCGGCAATCGCTTGGCGCTCCGCAGCATTATAGCCCTGGAGCAGGGCGGCCAGCATCAGCGCCTGCGGAGGGGTCAAGCCGGCGAACAGTTCCTGCCATTCCTCCGGCAGGTTCGCATTCGCCTCGCTTTGGACCTGCTCAGCATCACTTCGTTCCTCAGTCACGGACTGAGAAGCTTGTTTATCCGGTTGCGGGGACTGCGAAGCAATAACCGTCTCCTCTTTACGCCCCCCGATCAAGTCTTCGCGATCGGATCGCGCCGCCGTGGAATCTTCCGATACCTGCTCATATCCCCGTTCAAAATCAAGAGCAGGCTGCAACGGTTCAACTTCAACGAGCTTGCGTCCCAAAGAAGTTACAGCTCGCTCCAGCGGCATTCCCGGTGCTTCCGGCGTAAAGGCCAGCGTCTGCTCCTCGCTGAGCAACATGTCCCGCACTTCATCGGATTCCTGCTGAAGCTTGCGCAATTTGGCGGTGTTAATTTTCACCTTGGGTGCCCGGGCTTTCGCTTCTTCTGCCTTCCGTCGTTCAAATTCCTTGTGCAAATAACGGCGGACCAGCTGCTCGATCTCCGGCCCTACATCGATCCCCCTCAGCTTCCCCTTAACCCCGGTAAACTCCCGCAATAAGTTCTCCGTCAAGCGAACGAGCTGGGTCAGAAATGCGCGTAACGGCGGATGCCCGCTGTAGGGCAAGACAATAACCGTCTTCGTGCGCCCATACATTTCATGATCATATACCGCGCTGCGGAATAGATAGCGGGCGATTTGAGTTTCCGTCGGCTTATACAGCTCCAGAATACGAATGCCTTTGCTTCTAGAGAGATAGCCGTCGACCAGCGAGATGACTTTCGGCACGTAATTCTGCATATCCTTACGCCCTTGCTCCTGGTAAAAACGGCTCTTCTCCACATCATAATCAATCAGCTTAAGCAACAGCTCCCAGCTCAAGTCCAGCGGTTCAGCGGTGAATCTTCTGCGCCATTCCAGCTCCTTCAGCTCCATGGACAAATTGCGGGGCAGCTTTGTCATCGGTTCCGTGGGACGTTCCTCCAGTTGGAACACCAAGGTCAAATCAAATAACCACTCCCGTACGTAAAGATCCAGTTTAGGATAACGCTGCCGGTAACCCTGCCAGACTTGTTCCATTAAGGTATATCCTTCGGCCGGCTCCGACCAGCCGATTCCATGGATCAGCTCGTACAAATAAACGAAGATGTAGGACAGATCAGTATCCGGATAACGTCCGGAACGGACCTCCCCTCGCCAGAACAAATACCATTTCAGCTGCCTTGGCTGCATCTCATCATAGGTCGGCCAATACGTTTGAAAAGGAACAAACTCCGCTGCCCCCTCTACGGCTTCCGCCAATTCCTTCGCCTTCTGGACAAACCGTTGCTCCCGGGAGATATAACGAAAATCCTGCTGCCAATCCGTATTACGCTCCCATAGATCCGGCTCGACAACCCGGCTCACCGGCTCCTTCCGGCCTTCCTCCGGCTTGCTTCCGTCCACCACTTCCAATTCGGCGAAAATTAACCGGTGTTCCGAGCTCGTCTGTTGTTCCCGATTATGATGTAAATGTCGGTTGAAAAAGCTGTGTTTCTCATCCGTACCTTCATTCATCGTTCCTAAACCTCCGTCACGACCATTATACCATCCGACCGAAAATTTGTTCGCCTTTTGAATACTATTTTGCCCTCCCTTATAATGAAAAGCAACTGCAAGTTGCCGGGGAGGGCGAAGGTTTAATGAATAAATGGCTGAAAGCTTGTGTTTTTCTAATTGGAGCGGCCGTTTTAACCCGACTGATTCCGTTCTCGGATTGGTTCCGCATGCTGGACACGATGGTGCATGAGCTGGGCCATGCCCTTGTTACTTTACTTGCGTCCGGGCAAGTGCTTCGCATCGAACTGCACCCGGATCACAGCGGCGTCACCTATTCGGTACTCGCTTCGGGATGGAGCCAATTCGCCGTAGCTTTGGCTGGATATACCTCGGCTTCCCTGTTTGCGGTTGCCATGTTCTTCGGCTATTCCCGTCAACAACAAGCCGCCGGCCTTGTCTTGATCAGTATGCTGGCCTTGATCTCGCTGCTGCTGTTTGTACGCTCAGGCTACGGCCGGGGATGGTTGATTTTGTTTGTGCTGGTGAACGCTGCATTTTTCCTGTGGGGAGGACGCATTCGCAACTTCTATTACCTGCTGCTGTCGTTCCTATGCTTGGAAGAGTCGGTGCTGGGGCCGGTCACGCTGCTGCTAAATTCCATTGTATCGCCCAGCCAGGCGGGAGATGCGACCAATCTGGCCCAGCTGACAGGGGTTGCTCCTCTCGTGTGGTCGCTCATCTTTGTAATGATTTCATTGTTATGCGCCTTGTCCGCGCTGCAGCTGTATTGGAATGACCGCAAACGAAACCGGGAGAAGCGTAGAATGAGTCGAGGTAGCTCAGTGAGCCCGTAAAACATACCCTTATTGATCCTTAATCACCGTACATCTCATGACATAAACCGCCTGATTGTCACGAATTAATGCATCGACATCATCGCTGGACTCCATATGGTCTTTCCCTTTGTTTCTTGCAATTACGCCCAAAACGGCCGTTTCATTTGGGTTCGCAGTAATGGACGTCATGGGATGGGTCATCGCACTATCATAATCTTGCTTGGCGAGTTCCGTTTTCGAGCTAACCACGTTGCCATTTTGCCGGAAAGCAAGCGTCCAGACCTCGTCCCCATTCCCCATTGCAAGCGTCGTTAAATATAATCTGAAGGAATTGTCATGAACCTGATCTATAGAAGATTCCATCCCAAACAAGGAGCCCACTTTTTCCCCATTTTCATAATCATCGATCCAAATATGAACCCGATCGGCTTGAACCTTGCCTAAGTTCACATCAAAGACCAAGGCACGATCTGATCCTGCTGCTTTCAGAATGGCATATTCTTCGTTGTCCATCGGCAAGTTTTCAATCGTGATGCCCTTGATTTCCTGATCTGGCAGGTGGTTCTCTAGGTCAAGCACCTCTGAACGACTCCCTTCACAACCCGTGAGGACCAAAGAAGCAACTAGAACACAAGCCAGGATAAGATATATGTATTTTCTCATCCTACACCTCACAAACTACTGATATTAAATCGATTGCCGTCTGGATCGTAGAAATGAAAGCCGATAAGTCCCTGGGTCAGATAGCCCCCGATTCCAGAGGTTTCGATCCCGCGTTGTTTTAAATATTGGTAATATTTGAACAAGTCCTGGCGCTCCTGAATCCAACATACCGGCTGAACCTGCCCGTCCACTTTGCCGACGAAAGCCTTACCGCTTTTTTGCTCAAGTACCCAAAGCGACTTGGCTTCGGAATGATTCAGCTTCATCTCCATCACCGCGTAGCCGCCCTTCGGATCATGCTGGGTGCATTTCATGCCCAGATACTGGCCGTACCATTGAATAGACTCGTTTAACCGGCTAACGCCTACCCGAATCCAAGAGGGCGCTAAGTCGGCAGAAGGCAACGTCAAATCTTCCTGCAACGTTAACCGGATGCCTTCGGCGGTAGCCCATACATCGAAATACCGGGACTCAGGTCCGGCATATACCGAAGATACTCGTACGCCATCGGTGACAAATGCTCGCCGCAGACGATCCAACTCCCGGGTTCGAAAGCACACCCGAAGGTCGGCATCCACCGTCCCTCGTTCTGCATAGTGATGGGGGAGCCGGGTATCCGTAAGATAAGTTACCAACCAGGTTCCAAGAGGAAGCTGCGTCATTTTACCCTGGGAACAACGTGGATCTACCTTCCAGTTTTCTTGCCGAAGCATCTTCCAACCCAAGTACTTCTCGAACCACTTCACCACTTGATCATGATTATCCCACAGCACATCAATATATTGACCGTCAAAATAAAGCTCGGGGATTTCCTTGCCCGCTGCCATAGGGTGCCTCCTTCATCCATTCATACAGAACTTTTCAATCCTATTATCGCCGAACCTGTCCGCAGGATAAAGGTAAAATTTAGCTTTTGCGCCGCTTCCTTCTGAATCTTTCGTTCATATAATGCGACTGGGACTCACAAACAAGTTTAAAGAATGGCGATTTTGCGGTAAGATGGTATTCGATGTTTCTATGAACTAGGGATTGGAAAGGAACGGTGCAGATGGATCCGCAGCATATCATCGAACAAGCCGAGCACTTTGTGCAAAACGTGCACAGCGGTGACGGGAGCGGCCACGACTGGTGGCATATCCATCGGGTGCGGAAGTTGGCCTTGGCTATCGCCCGTAAGGAGCAGGCAGATTTGTTCGTATGTGAGCTGGCAGCCCTGATGCACGACGTCGCCGACGAGAAGCTGAATCCGTCCAAGGAAGCCGGCTTGCATCGGGTTCGCAGCTGGTTGGAAGCACATATCGAGGATTCATCCGTCATCAACGAAGTCATGGAGATTATATCGACCATGTCATATAATGGCGGCAATAATCCCCCTATGGCAACGCTCAATGGACAAATCGTTCAAGATGCTGACCGACTGGATGCCATCGGCGCGATCGGCATTGCCAGAACATTTGCCTATGGAGGTTCCAGAGGCAGATCGATGCATGAACCGGGGCGGGATTTCTCCGATTTGGATTATCGCAGCCGCGAAAAAACGACGATTTATCATTTCTACGAAAAGCTATTAAAGTTAAAAGATTTGATGAATACCCGGTATGCCCGGAAGCTGGCTGAATCACGGCATGAATTTATGCTGCATTTCTTAGAGCAGTTTTACCGCGAATGGGATGCCGCTGACGAACATCAGGATGAACAAACCACAACAAATTCAGGTGATATGAGTGAGAATCGCATTTTTTGATTCAGGGATTGGCGGCTTGACCGTGTTAACGGAGGCGATGAGGAAGCTGCCGAACGAAGACTTTCTATATTTTGCCGATACGCTTCACGTGCCTTACGGGACGAAGACGCTGCCCGAAGTGAGACGGTACGTCGAGGAATCGGTAAGTCGTATCATGCAGGGCGACATTAAAGCCTTGGTCGTGGCTTGCAATACGGCAACAAGCGCAGCGATTGAGGAACTTCGCCGCACCTACGACATTCCGATTGTTGGCATGGAGCCAGCCGTCAAGCCGGCTGTAAAACGCAGCCAAGCCGCTGGCAAGCGGGTTTTGGTTTTTGCAACCTCGTTGACGTTAAGCCTCTCGAAATACACTGACCTGGTGGCCCGGGTGGACGACCACAAAGTGGTGGATTCGATGCCGCTGCCTGAGTTGGTGCAATACTGCGAACAACTGCAGTTTGATCGGGACGAAATCGAGCGTTACTTCAGCCGCAAGCTTGCGGGCATCGATTTGTCGCAATACAGTACAATTGTGCTGGGATGTACGCATTTTCCTTATTACAAAAGCATCCTGCAGCAAATCCTGCCTCCCCATATTGAGTTGATTGACGGCAGCCATGGTACCGTTGAACGGCTGTGTTCGCTGATTGGCTGTTCGGCCCAACCCGATCAAGAATTCAAGGGGCATATCGAGTTCAAATGCTCCGACGAAAACCCGGCTTATCTGGACAAAATGGCCCGAGCGCTGGATTACCTGCAAACGCAATATTCTGTTCAATAATGCAGGGCAACGTATAAAAAGCCTTGTCCCGGCGATGAAATCGCTTAGGACAGGGCTTTTTTGAGCTGCGCGGACACAGGTTCCATCATTCCATCTCCTCATTGAGCAGAACCATATGGATATGATCTTCCCACCTCCCGTTAATTTGCAGGTATTTTCTTGAGATGCCCTCATTTTGAAAGCCTAACTTCTGAACCACGCGAAGTGAAGCTTGATTCCTCGGCATGATGTTGGCCTCAATCCGATGCAAGCGCAGTTCATGAAACGCGTGGTTGACCACTGCCTCCACTGCTTCTGTCATCAGTCCCTTTCCTTGCTCCTGCTCATCGATTCGATACCCCATATAACAAGACTGGAACGCCCCTCTGACAATATTGCTTAGTGCCACCGAGCCGATGATCCGGCCATCTCTGAACAGCCAAAATTTTCGGAGCAGGCCTCGCTCCATCGTTTCGGCCTCATCCCGCAGGATGTCCTGTTGAGCGGAGTACGTGTAGAAGTCTTCCGTTCTTATAGGTTCCCATTCCTTGAGGAAGTCTTTATTCCGCATAACAAAGGCCAAGACCTGATCCGTATAAGTGTCATCGATGATTTTAAGCGTCAATCGTTTGGTCGTGATTTCATTTTTCATAGATAGCCCTCTCTTTTTCCATAATGCCTTGATTTATAATTCCGATATCTTGGTACTGATGATTTGGTGATCTCCGATTTGCGCTGTCAGTTTAAACCGGGTTCCCTGCTCTTCGGGAAGAAAAAGGTACCAGATTCGAATGCCTGAATCCGCCGTATCCTGAATCGTAGCAGTCAAATCTTCGTTAGTCGTGTAGCTATAGACTTGAATCGTATCGATTTGCGGGTTTTGGATCACGCCAAAGAGAAACGGAAATGGGGAATCTGCATCTGTGCCCTTTGTGGATGAAAAATATTGCTCCGTCCAGAATCTGTCCGGCTCATTTTCAGAGATGCGAGGCACGGTATGCCCTCCGCCCCATCCCCATTTCCAGCCCAGCAACGGCGTTTTTTGAACGTATTCGGCACTGATTGTCTGCACGTTTTGTAGATGACGAAGCAGAAACAACACCCTCCCTCGATCTGTCTCAACCTCGTGTAAGAGTTGTCCATCGTTCATAAATCGAACTTTCTCGACTGCCTCAATGGGTGTAGACGAATAGGAGTTGCTTATGTAGAAGTAGCCAAGCCCAAGTGCAGTTAGGACCAACGCAAAAATAGCAAGTTTTCTCATAGATCCTCCCGGGTGAGATCGTTGGAAATGAATGCTTCCATCATTATACATTCTTATCCCGGCAGACCACTAGCCTTTTGAATCTATTACTATAAAACCCACCTTCATGCGAAGGTGGGTTGTCTTATGCTAAATATGATTAGGATGATGGCAAATCCAACCAAACCCCGGGTGTTTCAGCTGCCTTCAATCCGTACTCGATGATGGTAATCACGGCTACAGTTTCGGCCGGGTCAACTGCGGGCTGACCGGTTTCAAAGAATGTCACCAGGTTCCGGATAAACGGCTCAAAGAAATTGGAGGCCGCCGTGGGTTGCTTAAAGGTTCCGTTCCCGTATTTGATGCCAAGGGTAAACGGGCAATTGTCCCCCAGATGGTGGATTGATGCTTGCCGCCCTTCCCCAAAGTCGATGAGCAGTGCAGGGGAATCCGTCGTCCCGGTGAACATGATGCGCTTGGGAGCGGGCCCCATCAGACGGATGATCGGCTCGATTTGATGAATTGAATAGTTATCGAAAGCGCCAGGCCCCCAGCTGCAAATCGTTTGAATCCCTTCCGGGTCAATCTCCGCATATTCGCTGGCAAAACGGAGCGCCGACGTCGAATACATCGGCGTTCCGTGCTGCGCGGCCAGGTTGAAGAGGCGCACCGCTGTCTCCCGGTCTGGAGCAAACGTCTTATCGATGTAGGTCGGCTTGCCCGACTTGAGTGGAAGCTGCGACAACTCCTCATGATACTCTGGGTTGTCAGGCGATAACACGATCAAGGTATCGCTCCGCTCCACAACGTCTTGAATGGACGGCAACAACTCGATACCGTGCGCTTGACACCATGCTTCGTTTGTAATTCCGTTCTCCTTGTCTTTTTTGCCATAAGCATACGTAACCTTCATGGCACCATCAGAAGCCTGCTCAATCCACCCGGGATATTTGTTGGCATGGAACTGGTCGAGATGCAGGTCGATAAACCCGATTTTTTTCATGAGAGCGCGATTTCCTCCCCTTTGTCGGACGAATCATAAATCGCCTGAATAATGCGAGAGGACAGGATGACGGTGTCAATATGGGAGGGCTGCTTCTCCCCCGTTTGGATGCACTCCAGGAATCCATCGATTTCCTGCTGATACATATTCCCGGAGGTGAACTTTGGCGTTGTTTCGATCAGAGCGCCGTCTTTGGCTGTATAGAAGGTAAAATCCCTGCCGTAGTTCAACCGTATGCCGCCCTTGTCGCCCAGGAAGTCGATAAACATCTCCTCAACTCCGATGTTCTGCGCCCAAGCTCCGTTCAAGGAAATCGTCGGGCCTTCGGTACGGATCAATGCGGTCACGAAGTCATCGACATCATACGTACCGTGATAATCCGGCGGTCCTGCCCACATTTTGAGATACGTATAGTTCTCCATGTCTTTCCCCAGTTTGGAATAGGCTTGACCGGTAACGGTTCTAGGCTTCGGATCGCCCGCACAGTACATGACGATGTCGATAAAATGAACACCCCAGTCGATCAGCGCCCCGCCACCGGCGATCGCTTTCGTCGTAAAAGCGCCGCCTAAACCCGGAATCGATCGGTGGGCGCGGAAGCTGGCGTACACATGATACAACTCGCCAAGCTCGCCGTTTTGGATCATGTTTTTGATGCGATTGACACTTTCGTTGTACCGATTCACGACCCCGATATTCAACACTTTGCCCGTCTCATGCTGGACCTTCTGCATTTCTAAGGCTTCTTCGTAAGTCCGGGCTGCCGGCTTCTCGCAAAGCACATGCTTCCCCGCACGAAGGCAATCAATGGCAATCGTCGCGTGCGAAGCATTAGGCGTACAGATGGATACAGCATCCACCTCCGGATCTTCAACGATCTGCCGGTAATCTGTGATCGCCTGTCCGCATTCGTATTTGGTGACAGCCGCCTCGGCGCGTTCCTTCAGGATGTCACAGAAATACTTGATTTCTACATGCTTGTGGTTCAGGTAAGACGGGATGTGGGCGTGGTTTGCAATCGTGCCGCAGCCAATCACGGCAATGGTGATCTTGTTCATCAGCTTCCCTCCTGCTAACTAGAAATCGTCGGATCAAGATAAGTCTATGATGATTCCTAGCATACCAGATCAGTCGCAAATTGGAATAAGTCAGAAGGCAAAACTACATCAAATTACCATAAAAGGTCACCCGCTTCCCGTACCGTTCTCTGGCCTAACCATCTACAATGAATGCAATCATGGGCAACCTGACGTCAGACGATGAATCTCAGGACAAAAGGAGAATGGAAGCGATGAAACGCGAAATGAAGGCGGATATCGTCATCCTTGGGGGTGGTACCGGAGGAACCGCCGCAGCTCTAGCCGCGGCAGCTTCAGGCAAAACCGTCATCATGACGGAGGAGACGCTTTGGATTGGCGGGCAACTGACCAGTCAGGCCGTTCCGCCGGATGAGCACCCCTGGATTGAGCATTTTGGCTGTACAAGAACTTACCGAAGATTCCGCAATGGCATACGCCAGTACTATCGAGATCATTATCCGTTAACACCGGCGGCGCGTAACCTACCCGAACTCAATCCCGGCGGCGGCATCGTCAGCCGGATTAGTCATGATCCCCGCGTTGGACTGGCTGTGCTTGAGCAGATGCTAGCCCCTTACCTGCACAGCGGAAGGCTGACGATTCTTCACCGTTATCGCCTCCAGCAAGCCGAAACTGAAGGAGATGCCGTCCGCAGTGTGACGGTACGTCATCTCGACACCGGGGATGAACTGGTGCTTGAGGCGCCGTTTTTTCTCGATGCCACCGAACTTGGAGACTTGCTTCCACTTGCAGGAATTGAGTATGTAACCGGGGCCGAATCGAAAGCACAGACCGGCGAGCCTCATGCAATCGATGGAGATCCGGCGCCGCAGGACATCCAGAGCTTCACGTATTGCTTTGCCGTAGACTATGCCGACGGGGAAGAACATCTCATCGACAAGCCTGAGATGTACGAGTTCTGGAGACAATATCAAGCCGACTTCTGGCCGGATCGGCTATTGAGCTTAACCGGCGTGAGGCCAGCTACGAACGAGCCGGTGGAGTATGAGATATTTCCGGGTTACGGAGGCAAGTTCCCGCTGTTTCAATACCGGCAAATCCTGGAGCCGTCCCATTTCGACAGCAGCTTCGGCTTCCGTCCGATCTCCCTGATCAACTGGCCGCAGAACGATTATTGGCTTGGCTCCATTATCGACGTACCAGAGGAAGAAGCCGCACGTCATCTCCATCAGGCTAAGCAGCTCAGCCTGTCGCTGTTGTATTGGCTGCAGACCGAAGCTCCCAGACCGGATGGCGGTCAAGGTTACCCCGGATTGCGCCTGCGCCGCGACGTGGTTGGAACGGAAGACGGGCTGGCGATGGCCCCCTATATCCGAGAGTCGAGACGAATTCAAGCGGAGTTTACGGTGCTGGAGCAGCATGTCGCCACGGCATCCCGACCAGATGGTGCAGCCGAGCAGTTCCCGGATTCCGTAGGAATCGGATGTTACCGCATCGATCTGCATCCGAGCACAGGCAACCGACCGTACATTGATATCTCTTCCTTGCCCTTTCAAATTCCGCTGGGCAGCTTAATCCCGAAACGGGTCAAAAACGTACTGGCCGCCGGCAAAAATATCGGGGTTACCCATATCACCAACGGCTGTTACCGGCTCCATCCCGTGGAATGGAACATCGGCGAAGCCGCGGGAATGTGCGCCAGCTTCTGCTTGGACCGCAACCTCTTCCCAACAGACGTACGCAATCATGATGAAACCTTATCCGACTTTCAACAGCGCCTTCTTAGCCAAGGGGTTGAATTGCAGTGGCCCAAGCTGCGCCCTGTCTAATATTTTTCTAGAAAAAAAGAATGCCAGCCTGCGGATGAAGCCTTCCGCAGACTGGCATTTTTTCATTTTCATTATGAATTGATCAGTCCCGCCATCCGCAACATTCGAGCAAGCACCGTTGCTGCTTCCGCACGGGTAGACGAGGCTTCAGGAGCAAAGCTGCCATTCCCGCGCCCTTTCATTAAGCCGGATTCTACGGCGATCGCTGCCGCTTCTTCAGCCCAAGCCCCAATTTGGCTGCGATCCTCAAATCCAGCCAGTATGGCGCTCGGATTTCCAGCAGGAGTCTCGGCTCCTGCTAGCTTCAACCCACGAACCAGCAGCACACTCATCTGTTGACGTGTAATTTGCTCATTCGGACGGAACTCCCCGTCGGCAAAGCCTTCAATTAGTCCGTTCTCCACCGCCGTAGCAACCGCACTCGCATACCACGCACCCGAGTTCACATCGGTGAAGGATCTGTTCGGATTCGCCTGCGGTCCAGTCAAACCGAGAGCACGGACGAGCATGGCCGTAAACTCTGCTCTCGTAACGGGTGCATTGGGGCTGAACTCCTTATCCGAGGTGCCTTGAATGATCGTTTTGGAGGCCAACATCGTAACCTCATTAGCCGCCCAGTGTCCGTTCAGATCCGTGAAGGTCTTCCGGTGTACCACCGCCGCGTAAATGCCGCTGGCCTTCAATCGGAATGTGATCTGGGCCTTCCCGCCTTCCTCCCTGATCAGCGCAGGCACAAACGTATAGTTGCCCGCAGAAGGCTGCAGAAGCAGAACGGTGACCGTATCGGCAGAAACGGCCCCTGCCAGCGGTACAGTCGTAAACTTAACTTCGGCTCCCTTAAAGACTGACAGTGTAGTTAAGGTGTCGCCCTGCTCCCAGAAGAAGGACACCTCCAATAACGAACCAAACGGTTCAGCCTGATCCGGCAACAAGCGGTGCAGCTCTTCCTCCTGCGCTTCGGCAGGGATTCCAAGGCGAATCTGCAAGCTGTCTGCAGACCCCCGCTGTTGCAGAGCTTCACCTAAAGCCTGAACCGGCAGCTCTAACTTGCCTAATGGTGACTCCAGCCAGATAACGCCATTAGGCAACTCCTTCACCGCAGCCTCCAATCCCTCGGTTGGCAAGTGCAAGGTGAGGACGTCGGCGGTATCCGTGAAGCGGTATTGCAGCTGCTGCGATTGGACTGGTTTCGCATGAAGGCTCTTAATCTCCTCCAGCATCCTCGACAAATCGGCTTTCGCGTCAACGAGTTGCTGGCCATTCTCCGCCGTAGACTTCACCACGTTCAGCCGCTCCGGCTTCATCGGCGGGGTTGGCGTCGTCCCGCTGCTGCCGCCCGACGATCCCGGCTGCTCAGGATTTGAGCCGCTATCCCCGGTAGATGTGCGAATGATTTGCACGGTCTGGCTGTTCGTTTTGAGATCATCCACAAAGACATCGACTTGGACAAAATTGATACCTGTCGATAACGGAACGTTTGCCGTAAACACTCCGGTCGAGGAAACGGACGCGGACTCCCCGTTTACTTTTACGGAGGGCGTCCCCGGACCAAGCACTTCAACCGTCCCTTCCAGCGAATAATGGCTGTTTCTTGTCTCGCGCAACTCATCGTCTATCAAGCCGCTTAATACTGCGGAACGAACCTGATCCCCCACCTCATAAGCGTTGGCCACAAGCTGCCGATTGGTTCGAACTCCCGACGGATCAATGGTCGAGATAACGAAGCCGCCCGGCGGAATGACGCTGTTATTCTCCTCCGGCGCTCCCCAGCTCCAGTTGATCGCCTGATTGCGGTTGGCTACGCGGGTGACAACGCCCGTGTCATCCACCACCACTTCAACGCCAAAATGATTTGTTCCCGTCGTTGTTCCAAATGCGTCCGTCAGCACATTAATGTTGCCTTCCACTCGGTTCACGTTGTAATAATGGCCTTCCAGGAACGTATCCGGACTGTCAGGCAAGCTCATGCCCAGCTGGTAATCCTTCACCCATTCGCGGTCTTCCAGCGAGGCCTTGGCGATCGCCCAGTTAATTTGGGAAGCGTCGAACAGCATGAGTCCGTTGGTCGTTCTCAAGCCCGCCTGGAATACCTCCCGCTGAACCGCTGGAAGCTGTACATTATTGAGGGCAATCCCCGCATACAGCGGAATCTCGCCATTCGTCACAATGTTCCCCAGCGTAATGTACTTCTGAATCTCCTGACTGGTCGTCTGATAAGCGCCAATCATCAGAAAATCCAGATGTTCGATATACCCGGTATCGTAATACTCCGGTGTATAAATCGACTCCACCGGCAAGCCCAGGGAAGGATGGATGCGGAAATTTTTGCTCGCCCAGTTCACCCCGTTGAGATAATACGTCTCATACCAGGAACCGACGTAAGAAGACACTTTGATCGTTCTTCCCGACTCAGCCTCGTAGGAATCCACCAGCGACTTCACTTCGCCAAAAAAGCTCTGGATCACCCCTGACCGGAACTCCCACCAATCCTGAATGAGCGGGCCATCCACTCGGACGTTATTTTCATAGTAAAAAATGTCATTCGGCCAATCGTTCAGCTGCTTGCCGCGCTGGAGCAAGAATTGCTCGAACTTGACTCTCGTTTCCTCGCTGAAATCTGCACCTTCATTATCGTAACGTCCACGGTCGTGCACGACTCCGTCTACGTCATAATTTTTGAGAATCTCCTCAAACGTCTTCAGCTCGAACTCACGCACCTCATCGTTTGCCGGATTCACGAAGGCGACTAAGCCCTGCTTCGCGCTTTCCCGCAGCCGTTTGATTTCACCGTTGTTCTCCGCATAATGCACGCGCTCTTCCCAATCCAGGTGATCATTCAGCACGGCGTATTCGTTATAAGCGATGGACCCTTCGGCGAATACGTTAACTACCGCATGGATCTCCAACCCCAGGTCATGACCCTGATCGATGAACTCCTGCAGCAGGTCCAGATCGGGGTTGGCTCCAGCTCTCCCGGGTGATTGAAGTTCGCTGACGTAAGGCCGTCCGGTCAAATCATTTTTCTTATACGAGACATAGCCTTCCACGCCCTTTACATCCAAGGCAATGGAGGTGACTCCGGTGTCCTTAGCCTTTTGAAGAAAAGCGCGCACCTGCTCGCTGGTTTGAAACTTTTTCGCGTTGGAGGCTTGATCCACCCATAGAATCACTTCTTTATCAGCAGATAAATCGTCCCGGGCAAATACCGCCAAGTCCCGGCGATCCTGCTCGATCTCATTTTTCAACACCGTGATTTCAATGTAGTTAGTGCCTTTCGTTAAAGGGTAAGCATAGCTAAAAGATCCATCCGCCTCAAAAGGAACGGAAGTCCCATTCACCAGCAGTTGGATGGACGCCGGATCATCGATATTCTCGATCATTCCCGACAGGACCGTATGGTCGGCCGTTACCGTGTACATCCGCTGATTCTCCACCTTAAGTCGGGCGATCGGACCATTCCCGCTCATCAGATCCCGGACAGATACGACTTCCCCATTCTTGCGAAGCTTTATGATGTCTCCCACTTTGAAATTCTCTGCGAGGAATCGCTTGATATAATTGCCCGCGTAACTGTCGTCCTGCGCCATCAGCACATAACCTTCCTCCGGAATATCAAGGAGAGTGGGCCCGGTCCAGACGGGAGGTTGGCCATTAATAGAAGGGTTAATCACCTGCAAGACCTGGTTGTTGGCATCAACCTGCACGGCAACGTTGTACTGTGGAATTTCGATCGATTCACCATAGTCTCTCGTAAACAACGCAACGATATTGGACACGCCAGTCACATCTCGATCCACGTAATCGATCTTGATCCGCGGTCCATCAACGTCGATCGTGATGTCCTTTGGTGCAGCTTCAACTTCGATATAGTCCTGATTGTCCGACGGTTCATACATGATCGTTAACGTCTCCCTTTCCAATTCCTCCCCGGCCTGAAATAAGATGACCGTTACTGCGTTCGCTCCTGTAATTAAATACACATGTTCACGAAAAACCCCATCCGCCGATAAATCAGCCGGATCGCCATTTATCGTAACTGCAAGCTCCAGCTGCTCATCATAATTGGCCACAAACCCGGCAACTTCGATGACCGGAATGTCCACAGTCGTCTGGTCTTCCGTTAACAGCATGAGCTCAGGAAGCACAGGCTCCGGATCGGGATCAGGATCAGGTTCTGGCTCTGGATCGGCGGCTGGGGGAGGCTCTGGAGCAGGCTCCGGGTCCGGATCAGGCGTTGCCGGTATAAAATCTGCCGCTGTCACTTCTTCCCCTGCACGCATCAGCTTCACCGAGTCCCCAACATGAACCTGCTGAAAAAGCGCCGGTCGATAAGCCGACTCGTCCCAAGCGCTCTGCCCTCCCGCCAACACAAGGTATCCTCCTTCTGGAATCGGGAGCATGCGCTCCGCATCCCAAGTTGTGGGAGGATCGTCCACGGGACCAACCACTTCCTGCACGACCCCTTCGGCATCAACGATGAGCGCCACTTGCCCTTCCGCAATCCACACCTCCGTCACAGGCCCATATGTGGCATCGGTTACGGTCGCCCCGCTGGTGAACAAGGCAAGATAATCCGCCTTTCCCTCGAATGAGACAGCCGCAGCGTTAACGTCCGTGAATTCAAGCGCAATGCTCCCTTCGTCTTTCACAAACTGAACCGGTTCGCTTGAAGTCTCTTCCGCCTTCGGAAGTTCCTCCGGATCTGCGGCCGAGGAGGCGATGGGCATCCCCGGCCAAAACAACGCCGCCAGTATGGTGAGACAAATCACTCCGGCCATTCGCCTCTGCAACATACGTTTCATCCAGATGCCTCCTTTTGATGTGAGGATGGCTTATTTCGTAGACTGAAACCATTCGTTCGCCGCAGCTACCATGTCAGCTCCGCCTTCTGCTCTCCATTGCGCCAAGAATTGATCGTATTGTTCAATCGGCTTCGCCCCGGAAATAAACTGTAGCACATTGTCATCCAGCATCGTTGTCAGCTTCAGTAGATTTTTGGACACAGCTTCAATGGGCGGCGCCGTAGACATCGGATCAACAACAACCAGACCTTCTGCATTTTTCTGGAACGCTTCAAAATGCGCCTGAAGCACCGGATCCTTCCGCACGCGGGCTTGCCAATAGATCGGATATTTCTCTTCGTCCACGCCAGTCAGGAAGTTGCTCGCATTGTTTAACTGTTCATTAAAGATCGGGAGAATTGGATAATATTTGTCGTCCTTCACTTCATAGTGAACCCCTTCTTGACCCAGCGCGATGCCTTTGAATGTCTCCGGCTCCAGCTTCGCATTCAGGAATTCCATGGCCGCTTCTTTATTTTTGGAGGATTTCAAAATGCCGATGTACCAGGTCACATTTGCTTTTGCGCCAACGACGGCTTTTCCGTCCGGTCCTTTCAGATAAGGAATGATCGACGTCTTGGCCTCAGGGAAGTTCTTCTGCAACGCCGCGATCGCAGATCCCGCATTCCACCAGGCCAGCTTATACATCGCTGCTTTGCCGCCAGAAAACTTCTCAATCGATTCTTGAGCGGTATTGAGCGGCGTTTCGGTGTCCAGTAATCCTTCTTTATACAGCTTGTTCATGAAGGTAATGTATTCTTTCATCTCCGGCTGCTCCGCCCGGTGAACCAGCTTGCCGTCGACTTCCTTCCAATCGGTAAGCACGCCAAAAGTAGCCGCAATGTCGCCGTAGATGGAGTCCTTGCTCAGCGTCAGCGGGATGACATTTTTCTTCTCCTTGATCGTCTTAAGTACCGTATAGAGTTCATCGCGGTTCGTTGGGATGGACAAGCCCAGCTCATCCAGCCAATCCTGGCGAACGACCAGCTCTTCACCGATGCTCACACCCGCTCCCGTTTCGGGAATCCCGTAGATCTTGCCGTCGATCGTAGCACTGGCGAAGGACTCCGGCTTGATCGACTGCTTAATATAGTTGCCATGGGCCTCCAGCAGTTCATCCATCGGTTCGAGTGCCCCCGCCGAAGCCAGATTGTAGAATTGGGCGGCATTCAGCTTGGCGATGTCGTAATTTTCTTTGCTGGATACCATCAAGTTCAGCTTCTCATCAGCGTTCTCCGCCGGCAGCAATTCATATTCCACATGAAACCCGGTGCGTTCTTCGATGTATTTTGCGACGTATTCGGTCTTCGGATCAAACAGCCCGTATTGCATGATCATCCGCAAATCTGGTTTGTCCGTGCCTCCCCCGCTGTTACTGCCTTCTGTTGTTGATGTGTTGGTGTTTCCTCCCGATGGTTCAGTCGCAGCAGGCTCTGACGTTTCGCCTCCTCCGCCGCCGCAACCGGACAACACTAGGGCAAAGCCAAGGATGGCGGTAAGTACCGCTGACGTTTTTTTCATCTTTAAATTCATATATACCCTCCTTCAAATCGGTTGTTTTTGGGTTTCTACTGGGGTTCTACTGCAAGCGGAGCTCATCACCTCCCTTCAGGTGTTAGCCTTAATCGAGCCATGTTGCTTCAACCTTTCACTGAACCCACCAGCACGCCTTTTACGAAGTATTTTTGCAAGAAAGGATATACGAGCAGAATCGGAATGGTCGCCAGCAAGATGGAGGAAGCTTGGATCGACTGCGGGGTGGTGTTAATCGCTGCATCGATGTTATCCTTCAGGAAATCCCCGCTGGAGGAAACGAGCAGCTCCTTCAAATACAGCTGCATCGGCTTAATGGCCGGGTCACTGATGTAAATCATGGCCGTGAAATAGTCGTTCCAGAACGCTACGGCAAAAAACAAACCAATCGTCGCCAGCACCGGCAGCGACAAGGGGAGCATGACCGACATGAGGATTCGGATATTCCCCGCCCCGTCCAGTTTAGCCGATTCTTCCAATTCTTCCGGGAGGCCTTCAAAGTAGTTTTTTATGATCAGCATGTTGTAGACGTTTACCATCGCCGGGAGGAACAAGACCGGGAAGGAGTTGACCAGGTTCAGGTTCTGCATCAGCAGATAGGTGGGAATTAACCCGCCGCTGAACAACATGGTAAAAACGAAAATCAACAAGATCCCTTTTCGTCCACGCAGCCGTACTTTAGACAAGGGATAAGCCGTGAGCGTCGTCAGAAACAAACTGCATGCCGTTCCGATCACCGTCAGGGCGATGGATACCTTCAGCGAATTGAGGAACATGGAGTCTTGAAGCACATAGTGATATGTCTCAAATTGCAGTCCTACCGGAAGCAACCCCACCCTTCCTGAGATTACGGCGCTTTCGCTGCTCAAGGACTTGGCAAGCAAATTGACGAACGGAAGCAATGTTGTCAGCCCTAGCAGAATAAAGAAGACGTAATTGAAAACGGTAAAGCATTTTTCGGAAAACGAGGTTTTGATCACTCCGCGCGGCTGCAATCCTTCCAAGGCTTGTTTATGATCCATGTATGAGCTCCCCCTTTCCTACCAAATCCCGCGCTGTAAATATTTGCGGCTGGCTGCGTTCCCTGCAATGACCAAGGTGAAGGAGATTACGGCCTCAAACAGTCCCACCGCTGTGGAAAAGCTGTAATCCTGGCTGCCCAACCCGCGGCGGTACACATACGTGCCGATGACGTCTGACACCTGATAGACGACGGGATTGTACATCACCAAGATCTGTTCCGTTCCGGCTTCCAGCACGCTGCCGAGCCGCAGGATAAACATCAGGATGATGACCGGCGCGATCCCCGGCAAAGTAATATGCCACAGCTGCTTCCATCTCCCGGCTCCATCCATCCTTGCCGCTTCATAGAGCATGGGATCGATGGTGGTGAACGCCGCCAGGTAGACGATCGTACTCCAGCCGGTTTCCTTCCAGCCCGCCGAAGTGATCAGGACGCTGCGAAACACGCTGTTGTCCAGAAAGAACGCGATCGGCTCCATCCCCATCGCGGTGAGCGCTTTGTTAACGATCCCGCCGTTTGTTGATAGTAAATCCATAAACAATCCGCCAACGATAACCCAAGACAGGAAATGAGGCAGATAGATCACGGTTTGCACCGTCCGTTTGAAGATCATATTCCGCATCTCATTGAGCATCAGCGCAACCACGATCGGTAACGGAAACAAAATAACGATCTTCAGAAAACTGATGATGACCGTATTTCTAAACACTTGGGCAAAGTCCGGCGACATAAACAGCCGCTCGAAATGCTTCCACCCCACCCATGGGCTGTCCGCAAATCCGGTGAAAATATTAAAATCCTTGAAGGCAATCGTAATTCCGTACATCGGTGTATACTTGAACAGCAAGATGAATAAAATGCCCGGCACGAGCATGAGATAGAGATCCCATTCCTTCCGGATGTCGAATCCCAGCCGCCTCCAATAGCTTCGTTTCACTTGAGGTGTTTTTTGGGATTGAGCTGATTCTGCCACGGTTCTGGTCTTTAATTGCATCCGCTTGCCCCCTTTCGCACTTCATAGTCCCATCGTTCATCTGTGACCATCTTGTGAACATATTGTAAAATCGGACCGCCTAGCTGAGTAGGAGAGACCAATTACTATTTGTGGTAAAATGATGGCTTCTCGGTTTTGACGGGCACAAAAAAAGAAGCCTTGCGGCTTCAATGATGGGTGTGGCTATGGTTATTTCACGGCTTGACCTAGGTTGTGCACAATGGCTTCGTATAGAAAATTGGCGAAATCTACATGACCATATTGGGCAAAATAGTTTGAACGATATCATGAACCGTTAATTATGGTTTCTTCGTCCCAAAAACCTTTGACTTCCTCCAGTATGTGATCCGCAGGCGTGATCGTTGCCTCGAAGATCGTTTTGCCTGTTTGTATTAAGTAATACTGGATTAAATGATATCCGCAAGCGTAACCAGCGCAGTACGGCATATTGGCAGGTTGATAATTTTGCACCTTAGCGATTTCATCTCCATATAGATACGGCGTAATTTGATCGAATCCGGTAACCTGCAGCCGTTCTCTAAGTACCGGCTTGATGCGTTGATTTAGGGTTTCGGCGTCTGTTTTGGCTACCCAAGGTCCCAACCATTCTTCTCCAAATCGATAAGTCGCAAAACTCTCAGCTAATCCCTCGCTTACAATAAGCTCGCCTAAATGAACATTGGGATTCCAACGAATAAATTGATATCTTACGTTATGGTTGCATTCATGCGTCAGCGCCACCTTCATCCGAGGAACCGTGTACGCATTGGGCAGAAGCGTCCCCCAGATATAACCGGGAATGCCTCCAAATCCGCTGTATCCTTCGTTAATGACAAGGGAACGATTTTCCGGTTTTCCTAACTGGATCGTGAAGATGTAGTCGGATACAGGGAGGTGAATTCCATGCTCCACAAAAAGACATAAGCTTTCTCTGATAGCCTCCTCACATTCAGACCAGAAGGAATCCGACGAGATCCACTCGATCTCTGGAGAAATCTCCGGGGTAATCTCATCGGGGGATCGGTGCATCATACTGTTAAACGTCACCACATCAAAACCATTCGGCTCTTCCGCTCGAAATGGAATTTGCTGTATTTTCCATTGTCCCATAAAGGGACCCATCATTTCATTGCGGAACAATTCAAGCTTGTCCTCGGGCGCAGCTTCAGCGACTTTGCGATAAATATGATCGGAACGCAGCGTTGTAATGTTCATCATTCTCACTCCTAGTTCATTTACTTAGGGAGAATTATGAGCTATGACGTTACGTCATAGTCAAGGCTGGTTTTCCGCCGTTCTATCAGGGGCTTATGTTGGGTTTGGGTCGTGTGTTTGTGTTAAGCGCTTCTGTCAAGTGTTTCTGTCCGGCGTTTTGGCATACCCCCATGCGTGCTGATGGTAATCCCGCTAACGCTTGGCACAGCACCGCCAGGTGAGTTCGCCCCGTGCTCTGCTGTATTCATCACTCTCTAACGCTTGCCACGGCGCTTATTTCGCGAAAATCGGGGGAATTTCGATTCTAACGCTTACCAGAGAGCTTATTTACGGAAAATCGGCCCATTTCACGCCCAAAACCGAGAAATAAGCTTCCTAATCAGCGTTAGATTGCAAACCACGCCGGAATTCCCCAATTAGCGTTGCTCACAAGCGTTAGAGCTGAAGCTGCGGCTGCCCAGGCAGACTTGCAGCTGCCACGGTAGGCTCGATCTGTACTAATTTCCGGCCGTAGATCCGAAGCATCCCTCTGTTCAGTATACTCGCTCCGTCCTCTTTTCTGCCCCAGATGCGACACAGTCAACTGCTAGGCAGGTCTTTCTCCGTGCACATTTCTCTCTAACGCTTACCACGGCGCTTATTTCGCGAAAATCGGGGGATTTTCGATTCTAACGCTTACCAGATAGCTTATTTACGGAAAATCGGCCCATTTCACGCACAAAACCGAGAAATAAGCTTCCTGATCAGCGTTAGTTTGCAAACCACGCCGGAATTCCCCAATTAGCGTTGCTCACAAGCGTTAGAGCTGAAGCTGCGGCTGCCCAGGCAGACTTGCAGCTGCCACGGTAGGCTCGATCTGTGTCATCTCCGGCAGCACTAGTTGAGTCGGGCCAAACCGAAGCTGAGCCTGGACCTAAACTAAACCTACACCTACACCTACACCTGTACCTACACTTACACCTACACCTATACCTACACTTACACCTACATCTATACCTGCACCTATACCTACATTTATACCTGCACCACTGCCTATACCTTAACTACCCCTTACACTCCCCGGGATTCACTCCCCAGTACTTGCGGAACACCTTGGTGAAGTAGCTGACATCCCGGTAACCTACCGAACGCGCGGCATCGTAGACCTTGTGCCCTTCCTGTAGCAACGCTTTGGCCCGCTCCATCTTGCGTTCAAGGACGTAATCCGAAAAGGCCACGCCCATCTCCTGCTTAAACAGTCGGCTGAGGTAAGAGGAGTTGATATACATGCGATCTGCCACCATGTGCAGCGTCAGTTCTTGATCCATTTCCTCGTTCACCAGACGAAGGACCTCTTTCACGACCTGGTGGCTGCTCGCTTTTCGCTGCTCCTTCACATAGGCGACGATACGTTGCACGCTTCTCGTCAGCAGCGCCCAAGTTTGCGTTTGAGTGCTTAGCAGACTTACGTTCTGGATATACTGCGCTTCGTCGCCGAGCACTTGCTTGGTCGTCCATCCCCGCTTTTGAATCATTCGAACAAATAAGCCAAGCACAAAAAGCACCGCTTCATGAAAATCGTCCGAAGATTCCATTCTCGCAACCAACGTATCCCATATTCCCTGCAAAGCCGCCATTGCCTTGGCCTCATCAGCGGTCTCCATCCCGATCTCGAGTTCCTTCTCCAGATGCGGTTCGATGGCAAAAGGCCGCACGATCTCCCCGTCAGTTTCTCGGTACGGAATGACTAAGTCATGTCCGTACACGACTCGCTCCTGGAGCGCGTGGCAAGCCTGTCGGTACAAGGCAGACAATTGCTCTAACGGCCCCACCGCCGCACAAAGTCCAGCACTTGCGGTCCGCTGCAGCACTTCTTTGGTTCGGGAGAGCAACTGGGACAAATCCGCATTCATCCGCAGCAACGCCTCGCTCGCATCATCCTCCGGGCTAATCACATAAACCATCATCAGATTCATGTCCGAGTTGGCGGCAATCCACCAATTGGGTGGAGTTAACAGCTCTTTGGCGAGTAGCTGGAGCGTAAACTTCTGCATCTCCGTCGTTTCCCCCACCTCCGGGATAGGGTCCAGTTCCACCGCCGCAACCGCGATCCGATCCTCCCGGTGAAACGAAATGTGTAGTTCATGGCTTTTCGCCAGAATTTCCTCCCGTCCCATCTTGCCGGCCGCCCACTGAAGGAAGAACAGGTTTTGCAAATGCGGCAGGTTGGACAACCACTGCTTCTCTAAAGCAGTCTGCCGTCGCCATTCCTCAAGATCCTGCTGCAGCTGGCGCCGGGCATCCAAGACCGCTTCCAAGATCTCCGGCTCGCCCGCCGGCTTCAGTAAATATCGCGAAACCCCATGCTTAAGCGCAATCTGGGCAAATTCAAAGTTGTCGTGTCCGCTTAAAATAATGATTTTCATCAACCGGTTAAGCAAGCCCCGCCCTTTAAGCTCCCGCAACAGCTCCAATCCGTCCATGCCCGGCATTTGCACATCGATCAGCATAAGATCCGGCTTCTTGCGTTCCATAAGTCTGAGAGCATCCAGACCGTTTGCTGCAGTACCAATCATGTCGATGCCGTGCGACTCCCACATGATGTTATAGGCTAGCGCTTGCCGCAGCCGGGGCTCGTCCTCCACGATCATCAGATTCATCCTGATCCTCCTTTAATGGAATCGATAACGTCACGGTCGTTCCTTCCCCCGGAGCGCTTTGTACGATAAGCCGTGCCTCCGGTCCATAATACAGCTTCATCCGGCTCAGCACATTCCGCAGGCCAAAGAGATCCTTCACCTGCTCCTCATCCTGCGAATAGGCCACAATCTTGCGGAGATCCATCCGGTCAAGCTCCTGTTGAATGTAACGAAGCCGCTCTTCCTCAATCCCCGGCCCATTATCCTCCACGCGGATGTGAAGTGTATGATCCTGCTCCACCCAACTGGAGATGACCAAATAACCGTCCGCTTCTTTTCCCTCCATGCCATGGATGATGGCATTTTCCACAATTGGCTGCAGCAGCAGCTTGAGCAACGGAATCCGCTTGCTTTGCTCCGAGATCCGATATTCCACTTGGAAATTGTCCATAAAACGCAGCTGTTGAATCCGCAAATAATAATTTAAATGAGCGATGCTCTCTTCAACCGTAAACTCCTGCCGACCTTTGTTCAGGCTCAATCGGAAAAAGCTGGAGAGATTCATCACCATTTCGCTGATTTCCTCTGCATCGTAATTCTTCGCCATCCAGTAAATCGAATCGAGCGTGTTATATAAAAAATGCGGGTTGATTTGCGATTGCAGAAACCGAAGCTCGGTTGTCTTCAGTCGCAGTTGCTGCTCATAATGGTCCTCGATCAAATGCTTCTGCACCAGCGCCATGCGATTGAAGGATTGAATGAGAAACCCAAATTCATCCTTCCGATTTGTGCTGACATGTGCGTTAAGCTCACCGTTACTCAAGCGCCTCATCCCCTTAGCCAATTTCAATACCGGGGAGGCAATTCCGCTGTAAACCACCCAAGATACGATAAGAGCCAAAATTAAACTCAACCCAATAATTGAAAAAGTAAACAGCCGCAGTTGATCCGTCTCCCGATACAGCTCGCTTTTGGGCTGAACCAGCGTCAGTTGCCAAGGTGAATAGGAAGAATCGATCGTAACGGTCATATCCTGATCCGGCAGATGTAATGCCGAAGGCTTGCCAGCTTCTAGCAGTACCTCTCCCTTTTCATTCGACAGGACAATCCGGCTGTTCTCAGAAGGCAGCAGGGTTTTTATGATATTTAGTAATTTATTCTTGCTGAACGAGACGACCAGTAGGTTGGCTTGCCGATTGCTGTTATACAAATCCATCGCCCGCAGCAGCGAAATGCTGTCGGAGTTCGTTAATTGCCCAAAGGTCACTTCATCCGTCACAGCATAGTCAGCCTTAACATAAGAAATCCCTGTTCCATTACGGCGGGCGGTTTCCACAAACCACTCTTTTTGCGCGTCTCCTGCCAGTTGCTTGCCGCCGTAATGGGTGGAGATCAGCATGCCCGAGGCGGGATGGTAGACGGAAATTTGGGAGATATACCGGTTCACCGAGACCGAATTCGACAACTGCTCCAAAATCGAAGAGAACGCCAAGATGGATTGCGGCGAGAAGTCGCTGCCGCTTTCGTTCAGCAACGCATTCATCGCAGGATCGCCGGCAATCAGCGTTGAAATCTCCTCGACGTTCTGAAACACCAGATCAAAATGATTCATCGCCGAGGAGAGAGCCGTTTCGGTCCGCTGGACCGCCTGCTTGTAGAGAATATCCCGTGATCGCTCCACCGCAAACAAACTGATCAAGACCAGCGGGAGCAAAATGAGGATAAAATATCCGGTCAGCCTGAATTGAATATGGTGTGAAAACCGGTTCATGATCCATCGAATCACCGTTCTCCCCCTTCCAAGCCCAGAGAATTGCCCATTCTTCTGCTCTCGCTCTCGTACCAACGATTCACTTCTTTCGTAATTTCACTTCCTCCTGCCGCCTTCCACTGCTCAATATACCGGTCGAACGCATCCAGTGGCTCGATACCCATAATAATTTTGACAAAAACGTCCTCTAAGCGATCCAGATTTTCGTTGTATTTTCCCATGGCAGGGGTCGGTATTCCGTAAAATGCATTTGGCATAATATTGCGGTGAATGGTCTGGATATTGTTGTACAAGTTGAAATCCCCCAGAGAATCCAGCCGCAGCTTAAACAACGTCTCATCAGGAACGTCCACCAAGGATTGATAGATCCCCCGGTACAGACTCTCGTCATGCAGTGCGAAGTCTGTAACGATCCGATCTCCGTCCTGGCGCCAAATTTCATTCTCAAAGCCAAGCTTTAGCGTTTTATAATCGCTGGCGATAAAGTCCAGCAGTTGAATAACCTCAGCCGCATGCGTTGAACTAGCTGGGATTACGTTGTATCCGCGAATAACATCGATCCCATATACCCCTTTGTCCCCCTTTGGTCCTGTCGGATATTCCAGGGGAATCCATCGAGCGTTCGGGTCTTGCTTCATATTGGCCGCTATCGGGCCGCGCGTATCGTACCAGGTTGCGGAGAAGAGCCCCACTTTTCCGTACTCGATCTTCTCGGACAAGTTCGTCTGAAGGTTTAACGGAAACTCCCGTTCCAGTAATCCTTCCTGATACAATCGGGCCAGGAAGCCCAGTGCTTCCTTTGTTTCCGGCAGGATATTGCCATACACCAATTTCCCGTCCCGCTCAAACCAGGTATCCAGCTGCGTTCCGAAGGCGCCAAAAAACGGCGAGGACCGTCCAAGGTTGGCCGTGAACGTCAAGCCTACGGTGTCCTGCAGGCCGTTGCCATCCGGGTCGTCTTGGGCAAAGGCACGAATGACCTCGTAATACTCATTAAGCGTTTCCGGCGGATCCAGGCCCAGCCGGTCCAACCAATCTTTTCGCGCATACATCAACTCGATGCCCGTCACTTCGTTTAAACTGGGAACAGCATAAATTTTGCCGCCGTATTTCACACGGTCCCATACTTCAGGGGGGATTTTTGCTTTCAGGTGGGGGCCGTACTGATCGATCAGATCGTCCAACGGCAGGAGCGCCCCTTGCTTGACATAATTGTCGAACCATACGGGTTCATAGGCATGCAGCATGTCGGGGAGATTCCCCGAGGACATGATGACATCCAATTTCTCATCATAGACTTCGGTGGGGGGCGTATTGACCTGGATGTCCAAGCCGGTTTGCTCTTCGATATAGCTCAAATAGCGGTTATCGTTCTCGTCCATGCCTTCGGGGAAGGTCATACCGAGGTTGGAAATGACGATTTGAATTTCAGGACGAACCCGCCCATCGCCAGACGGGGAGGGACTTTTGGAAGGATTGAAGCTGCACCCCGTGACACTGATGGACAGCATGAGGGATAAAGGAAGCAAGCAAGCGGCCCAATGGAAGGGACGGATTCGTAATCTTGTTGTTTTCGGTTCCCGTTTACAGCGTGTATTGGCCTGATTCATCGACATGTCACTACCACTCCCTTCATCTGGTTCGTGAACGCATGACTTGATCAATACAATCGGTTCTTCTAGCTGTCCTGCAACGATTGCTGAATTTCCTGCTCTGTTTTGCCCAGCTTCTTCGTATGCTCCGCCAGAATTGCCGCCGGGTTTGGCAAAGCTCCCTTCGATAACCAGCTGTTTGTCTCCCATACCTGTGATCTCATGAACGCTTTGGCGCAATGGATGTAACATTCTTCAACCTGTACGCCAATTCCAAGTAACGGCACCTTGTTTTTGGCTTTCATTCGCGCCATCAACTCCGGATCCTTGACGATACATGCACGTCCGTTTATGCGTAACGTTTCCTTTAACCCGGGGATGACAAAGATCAATCCAATCTGCGGGTTATCCAAAATATTACCTAACGAGTCAAACCGTTTGTTCCCCGGCCGTTCTGGAATGACCAAATGCTGGTCGTCCAGAACCAATACGAAGCCTGCCTCATCCCCGCGCGGAGAAACATCGCAATGGCCCGCAGCATCACTCGTCGCCATAAATAGCAAGGGAGATTTCGAAATAAAATCGCGGATAGGTTCATCGATGCGCTGGACCGCTTTGTGGTCTACCACTTCACTGGGGTACCCGCATAGCGCATGGATTTCCTGTTTAGAGCGATCATTGGATTCATAGGTGTCCTCCCTGTTCTGTAATCCCTGGGCTTGTTTTCTCTTAACGAAATTATACACACCGGGATGCGGAGAAATTGTCGAAAGTTGAAAATTAAAATTTTTGGAGGTAAATCATTTTAGTTCATGTTAGATTCGGGAGGAAGTGATAATTCCTAAATTTTTAAGGAGGGAAATACCTTGGAATTCAAAGTCGAAAAGCTACCCCGGTATCGCTTCGCTTATGTACGTCAGGTGGGTCCGTATGGTCCCGGTAACATTCAAGCGATGGAGAGAATGAAACGTTGGGGTGCGGAGAGGAACTTACTCAATCATTCTGCCATCCTGCTTGGTATCCCTTGGGATAACCCGGAGACCACGCCACCGAAGAACTGCCGTTATGATGCTTGTCTTGTCATTTCGCAGGATGAACCTCTAGATGATGATACTGTCCACATCGGCGAGATTTCCGGAGGAGACTACTTGGTGTGTACGATTAAGCACACGGCTCAGGCCATGCAGCAAGCATGGGCCGAGCTGATGCCCACGCTTCAAGCCAAGGGCTATCAAATCGACGATCGGCCGATTTTGGAGAGATACACTGGGGAAATGCTGCTGAAGGAGTTTTGTGAAATTTGCGTGCCGATTACAAGTTTGAATTAAGGTAGATCCAAACTCAACCCGATCATGAATGTTGGTCGGGTTGAGGAAATAATCCCCTGCCAATGAGATTGGCTGATCGGCTTCTTTCCCATTTCGCGTGCCCAAACGGATAATTAACCGATATGGTGAATCTCATGGGCGATCACATGCCGCATCACTTCGCCGTATGTATGGGCCTCTCGTTCCCCATCATCCGTGATGTCGATCATCACGCGGTCTTCCAGCTGCTCGTTCCATTCATATACAAATGGGGTAACCTACCTCCACTTGATCCGCTTGGCTCCTGGCAAATTTACATTAAAAAATCATCTTTGTATTCATCTACTGGATCCCATATGGACCAAGCCCCTTCTAGAAGATTCCCCTCATTGTCTCGAAAATAAAAATACTTGGCTTCACCATTTCCCAGCGTCATCAAATCTCCTACATCCACGCCCTTGCTTCGCAGATTCTCATGGGTATATTCGATATCGGGACAATAGATCGACATGATAGGAAATGGTTTCCCGTTCCGAAGAATTTCAAGGCGGTTTGGATTCTCCGTCTCGATCAACAGTAATGCAATCGAATGTTTATGCGGATGATGCAACACGGCTAAAAGAGATCCGCGATCCTCGAATTTGTTCATCAATCTAAAGTCCAGATGATCTTTGTACCACTGAATGGATTCATCGATATGTGATGTTGGTACGTACACATTGCCAATACGAGAAAATTTAAAGTTATGACTCATTCATAACACTCTCCTAAAAAAATGATCTTCCTTATATTTCTACGAAAAATGTAACCCTCCCTTCTATATCTGCCACTCCCTCATCTTCACAGATGGGACAAGTTTTCTTTTTACGGTCGATTAAAGGAAGTGATCATTTAATATGAAAGTGCTTACATTAGTAGTAAAGATTCACAAATTTGTAACAGGAAGTGAGGGGTTAACGATGTTAGCATCACTTGCACAGCAAAAAAGTCGGTTGTTTAAGCTGTTCGCCGTTCTTTGCATCGCTTCTCTACTTCCGCTTTATCCGCTTGGCTCCCTACCAACGGTCTCAGCTGCTTCCCTCGTAACAATTGACACCCCTACCCATGGAGATGAAGTGGAAGTAGGAACGATCACGGTATCAGGGCAGTACACGGAGGCGTACAACATCGTCCTGATCGTCAATGGCACAGATCAATTGCCAACTCGAATCGACAGCGAACAAGGAGAAACCTCGGGCGTATGGTATGCTGAACTCGATACCAGCCGATATGATGGGGAGATTACGTTGCTGGCCAGAGGGACCCAAAGCACGACCCGATACGGGGTATCCAGTCAGGCGATTACGGTCCATGTCGATAATCCCCAGATTGCCAAACCTCACGTTACGATCACGAACCCGGTTGACGGGGCGAAGGTGAAAGGAAACTCCACTTCGATTCATGTCAGCGTCAATTCCAGAAATCGCATCCGATCCGTTGAAGTAAGGATTAATAGCGGGCCCTGGAAAACCGCGAAAAAGACTGGGAATGTCTATAAGTATACTTGGAAAATAAAAGGGCTCGGTGACAAAACCTCCAGTCTGGAAGCCCGAGCTATTGACGAATATGGCAATATCGGTCGGAGTATGACCGTCTATGCCTCCACAGGCAAAGGAACCCACGAGCCAATCACGTTGGAAAGACAAGACCGCGCGATGTGGATCTGGGAAAAAGCCGCCTACAACCTCTTTCTGAACCCCGGCTCGCGATCCGCACTCAAAGCCTTAGCCGACGACACGACAACGTTTGATTCGGACCCAATCACAACCTTCTATATCGGCGTGTTCCCTTACGGCGGGGTCGATATCCTCGAAGAGTCCCCCGACAAGGTGCGCGACTTTGTGCGCTGGGCCCATAATAACGGCTATCAGGTTCACGCCTGTATCGCAGGCGGCACGACACCGCCCTACATGGGAGCGTTGGCACCTTTTCATGAACATGCCATTCGAGAAATGGAGAAAGTGATCAACTACAATATCGCTGCCGCACCAGAAGAACGCTTTGATGGCGTAAACGTAGATATCGAACCGTACATTTTGCCGGAGTTTAATGCCGAGAAGCCTTCGGTGCAACTGCAATACCTGGATGTGCTGCAAAAAATGATCGACCGTCGGAACACTGCCGGCATCAACCTGCCCTTCGGCCCGGCGATCCCCCGTTGGTTTGACAGCAGTGAAGGTGCCAAAGAGATTACGTGGAACGGGCAAACCAAATGGCTCTCCGAGCATGTTCAAGACCTCAGCGATTATATTTCGATCATGGACTATCGCGACGTAGCGGATGGCAGTGTAGGCATCATTGCCCAAGCGCAAGGTGAGCTCAGCTACGCCAATGCCATCGGCAAGCCCAATTCGGTGGTCATTGGCGTGGAAACGCTGGATATCGCAAACAGCGGGGATCCGGAAACGATCACGTTCCGGGAAGAGGGACGCACGTATATGGAGGCTGAACTAGATAAGGTGTACGCGGCCTTCCAAGACGATCCCGCCTTCGCCGGCATCGCCATGCATCACTACGACTCAATCCGCTGGCTGCCATCCATCTGGGGACCGGACGGCTACCTGTGGCGCGTGAACCCCGCAGATACGGAGCCGCCCTCTGCTCTGCCGGGCCCGCCGCTGGCCACCACCGTTGACGATCACACGATTCAATTAAGTTACGGGCGGGCGACGGACAATTCCGACATCGAGCATTATTTGATTTATCGCGGAACGGAGCCGGATTTTACACCGGATGAGGCCCATGTGGCCGGAAGCTCCCGCAATTTGACGTATATGGATACGGGGTTGCTGCCGAACACCACTTATTACTACAAAATCGCGGCCGTAGACATCAGCGGCAATATAGGGCCAGCCACGTCACCGGAGGCATCCGCTACGACAGCAGCCTCCTATACCGATCAAAGGCCGATGATCGTTGGCGGAATGAGCGTAACCTATGATGGTACACGGGCCGTCGTCCAACTCCAAGTTGTCGATCTGGAGACCGGCGAAGGGGTTCCTGCCGCCGTTTACGGACGGTTTACGCAGAGCGGAGGCCGCTACATCGAAATGGTGACCGATGCGGACGGCATCGCCAGCGGAACGTCCGAGGCGCTGACCTTCCCGTCCGGGGAAGTCGGGTTTCTGCCGCAGCGGATCGTGGCCCCCGGTTACTATTGGGCTTCCGCCTATGACCTAGACCGCCACATCACTGCCGTTTGGCCGCAGTACTAACTGCATGCACGACTAATACAGCCGAAACCTTTCAATGGCCCGGTGAAGAGAATCAATCTCTTGCCGGGTCATTTCATATCCGGCGAGGTCGTTTGCTGCCTCCTCCGGGATCACACCGGACAAAACTAGACACCACAGCATGCGTAAAATATACTTATCCATCGGGCGGATAAACGTTCGTTCCGCATAACCGTCCACCCGAGCCGATAAATCCATGAACCGCTCGTAATTTCTCGATGCATACGCCTGCATCAGATCATGTTGGATGTTCGGATATGCCGCGCCCAACCCAACTAAAGCAGCGCGGGCCCCACGCATCAGTGAGTACCCAAACATCCGATCCTCCCCCGTGATCAGGAGTTGCTCTGGAAACTCCTCAGACATTAGTGCCGATACATCTTGCAGCGTCATAACGCTGTCGAGCGTTGCCATTTTGATGCCTACCGTCATCTCTAAAGACAGCAAAGCTCGCAATACTTCAGCCGAATAGGCAATCCCCCCAGCCTCGTCATACAAATAAAAAAGAATAAGCGGGACACCTAACCTCGATAACTCGCGATGATATTCAATAATCGCTTCATCCTGTTCTGCGACGGGGAGCTCCCGGAACAGCGAAGGCGGAAAAACAAGCAGCGCATCGGCTCCCCCCTGGATCGCATCGGTTGCCATGGCCAAGCTGTCCTGCTGCCATTGGCTGATCTTGGCAAGGCCCAGCCGCCGAGGATCGGGAAGCGCGCCCACGCCGGCCACCAGCAGCTTGGACGCTCCAAGCGCAGCCCTCCACTGCTGCACCACGGCCATTCGCTCAAAGCGCTCCATATGTAAGCCGCGTCCGGTATGTGCCCAAACCGCTGCCCCGGCAATGGGTTGGTCCGCAAGATACCCGGCATACGCCTCCTGCGCTTGCAGATGAATTCGCCCTTCGCGCGTTCGCGGCACCGGAACGGCAGGGATCAGCCCCCATTCCAAGGCTTGTCTAACCTCATTAACGCTGGCGTTCATGGATCATCCCCCTTAGAAAAAAATCACGTCCCCTTCTTTGATACCAGGTCGTCACGTCGCGAAAAGCAGCGATGCCATCCCGATGTCCGATTTCCCCGGTCTCTCTTAAATGAAGCATCCAAGTCACCAATCCGTTCTCTGGATGAAAATACAGCTCATGCAACGCCCGCTGCGTCTTTGGGCCGCGGGTCATGCCATATGCGCTGGCGGGGAGTTGGAATAAGGTGTGCATCTGCAAGCTTGTCGCGCCGCGCAGCGCGTATTCCAAGGCTATCTTGCCGGAGCGAACATCCCCTGTTCCCGAAATGACGGGAACCGGTGCTGAGAGTTCCCCTTGCAGTTCCAGCCTGCGTAAACGGGACAATATGCGCAGATTTCGTCGGCTGAGATCCGGCCCGCCGTAGGCAGCCCCGCCTCCCCCGGAATCCAGACGAGCGCGGTCATATAACCGGTTAGCATAAATCAGGTAATCCGGCCGAGCCTCGCCTTCCTCGATGAGCGTCCGGATCGTCTGCAGCTGGAAGTCGTCGTCAAACACCGTGTTCATCAGCTTGATGCCCAGCTGTATTTCGCCCGACGGCACTGCCGATCTTATCAGCTTGGGCACCTCCCGGTACCACCGCAGAATCGCCTCCTGCTGCATCGCTCGGTCCGATCCGGCTAGGGTTGGGCTAAAATCTTTCTCCAATTGAAGTGACCCCGCTTCTCCGGTTTGCCGCCATATCTGGGCCAAGCTCTGGGTGGTGTAACGATATTCCTCCAACGCGAAATCGTCGTCCCTTGCCGGCAAATGATATTTGCAGGAAGGCACGACCACGGTTCCCCATTCTCGTCCAATGTGCAAGGAGGCAGAGACAAAGCGCATGTACTCCGCAAAAGTCCCATGCCAGCCTCGTCCATTCCAGGTTACGTTCCAACCGGTTTCCCCCGTTTCTTTCCCTACAATGGGTTCCACCTTCATCCGCGTATCCTTAATAGCCCAAGCCTCCATCGAGCGCTGGCCTTGTCCGTTTTCTGCGATCACCGTCTTCAGGACGACAAACCCCAAGCCCGCCTGCGCATCAGTACGAACTTGGGAAGTATTCAGTGACAGCTGACCGGCGGCTTTACCAAACGGGTTCTTGATTGGCGCCGGTCCATAATTCGAGGAAACATCGATGCCATATTCCTCCAACAGATATGCCTCAACCCGGTCCGGAAGGCCGGTATGCCGGAACCGTTCGTAGTCTCGACGGATTCGCGCCTCATCGCTGGGGCGGAGGTTGGGCACGGCGGGCAATATCAGGCGGTCCATCGGCTTCATCCCCTTTGCATCGTGTATATCCCCAATTGTATGCCGACCCGGCGCCCGTTTTATCCGTCGAAACACCTATTTTTGTCCCGTCAAAAAAAACCGTCGATATGCAGCGCATAAATCTGCCTTGGGCGACCGCGCCCCACCGGCTGCTCCTCCCCAACAATTGTCGCCAGTTCATATTTCTCCAGCACGGCCATAATGCGCCGAGCGCTGCGCAGCGTAATCCCAAACCCTTCGGCCAGTTGCGCAGCGGTTAAGGTCGAGCTGTTCAGCCTGCGGCACAGGGAAATCAAGCGATTGAGCGTCCCGACACTCAATCCGGCTTTCTTGGCCATCGAGATCAGCTCGGGATCTTCGCTGCGCGCCGAATATTTGAGCGTCAGCTCCGAACCCATCGGCCCGTAGACCTGCCCGTCCTGCATCATCAGAAAGCAGTTGCCGCCTCCGCTCGTTTTGGCTTTCAAGAGCGCCTCGCGAGCCTTCCCTTCCGCCTCATTGGCCGTTCGCCCCAACCCGATCCCAATGCTCGCCTTCCACTGCAGCCGCTCCATCACTTCCAGCAGCAGCGGGGCCTGTTCAAATTTACGGGTCACTTGTTCGATAATGCCGCGTGTGGTAATGAAGGAGACCTCGTTCGAGTCCGTCCAATTAATTAAGGATTGCGTCTCTTCACCGAAGTCGATCAGGATTTGCTGGAGAATGATTTTTTTGCGCTGAATTTCGTAATCCGAAGCTGCCTCTTTCACCACTCGCTCATAGTGATCGATGCTCAAAATGCCGATGGCCATTTGGTTGCTGGATAGCCGCAGGCTCTTCCCCTCCAATAACGCCCGGTTCAAGGCATCGCGAATCGCGGATTGCGTAGGCACAACGCGAAAGGCGGGGATGCCAAGCTCGACCAGTTGCTGATAGACGGAGGTGAGGCAAGTCACAGTGGCATGAACGAGTCCGCGGCTCCACAGATCATAGTGAAAGGCGATCAAATCTTCATGATGGATTCCCGTACTGTACGGTTTGACATAAATTCGCCGATGCAGCAGTCCCAGCTCATCGAGTTGTTCCTCCAATTCATGCTGTAAGAGCACATCTGCACTGATGCGGATTTCCTCCTCCAGATCGAACAAGCGGCTCCGATAAAAATCAAACAACACCTTATATAACGCCGTCCCGGAATATTGCACATGCAGCATCGGAACGCCAGGTTCACGATCCAGCGCGAGATGATAGGGGATCGGTCCCGTAAATAACAGAATGTCCGCCTGCTCCCGAACGCGGGCGACGACCTCTAACGTTTCCTGCTCATGCGAATAGGGAGTTGGAATCATCGTGAGCTCCTGAAACACGCTGCCCACTTCGACGACCTTATCCACCAGATCACTTGGACCAATCACTGCGACATTCAGATTCACGGACGATATGCACCTCCGCCGAAGAATTGATGTGTCACTTCGAGATAGGACAACCGCGTTAACTCCAAGACCTGATCGCCAAAATATTCAAATGAGACAAATCCGTCGTACTCCAGCTCCGCCAGCCTTTGCAGAATCGCACGCTGGTCGCTGTCCCCCTGCAGCACGGGAACGGGGACGCTTTGAGCCCAGTTGTGATGGTTCCACTTGTAGTTTTTGACATGGACATGCGTGATTCGGGAGTAAAACTTCTCTAGGGCCGGCAGCGGATCCAACTGATCCACGAAAAAATTAAACCCGTCGTAAATCAGCTCCACAACAGGTCCGCCAAGTTCGAGCAATGCAGCGATACTCTCTTCGGTATCAGCCAGCGTATTGTTATGCGTTTCGACAGCCAGGCGAATGCCAAGCTGCGAGCAAACCTCCGAGGCGGTACACAACCCGGATTGGACTTGCTGCCATAACATAGCGTCTGCCTTACAGGAGGGCAGGTGACCGGCGAACGCACGGACCCTGGGGCATTCCAGCTCGACCGCCCAGCGCGCTGCCCTTTGGATGTTCTGAAGATCCTGATCTGAAGCCTTTTCGTCTTTAGAAAAAGCAGCATATGTGCTGATCGCCGGCACAACAAGTTGGTGCGCAGAGAGTTGCCTTCTTAGCTCAGGGAGCGAGCCGCCGTTGTCCAGATATGCCTCAAGATGACCGTCCCACAACTCAACGCCGTGAAGCTGCAGCTGGGTTGCTGCTTCCAGCACCTTTTCGAGGATCATCCCTTTGAGTCCGGTGGAGCAGATGCTGAACTTCATTACGGAGGTTCCTTCGTTATTGAACAACCTGCTCCGCCCCCTCCTCCTGCGAACGGTACACCGCCTCCAGAACAGAAATCACCGACTTGGCGTATTCACCGGAGCACTCCGGCTCAGCGCGATGCTCAATCGCCACCAGCAGATCATCCAGCTGTGCGGTAAACGGCTCTTTAACGTCTTCGGGCTTGAAATCCTCCGTCAGCTCGTAGTGCCCGTCACGGCTGATCCATAATCCCTGATGGGAGACCAGCCGGGCCATTCCGCCAGTAAAAATCAACTCCGTCTCATCTTTCGCCACGCCGGGATAACCGGATTGTACGATCACTGCACCGAGACCGTCTTCCGTTGCCGCCAGGACTACACCGCTGCCTTCCACATTGCCGATGGGCGCTTCGTAGCTTAGGACCGCCTTCACCTTGGTTATCCGGCTGCCAGTGAGCCATTGAATTTTGTCGACCGAGTGGGCGCCTAAATTCATCAGGATGCCGCCTCCGGCCTTCTCCTTCTCCAGGAACCAACGCGGCCTGTCTTCCTCGAAGTAGGACTTATGCCGGGTGTCGTGAATGGCCACCAGCTTGCCCAACCGCCCGCTTTCGATCAGGGCCTTCGCTTGCCGATTCGCCGGCAAATAGTGCTGTGTGTGCCCGACCATCAACGTGACGCCCGCTTCCTTCACTGCGTTTAGAATAACGTCGCAGGACGCGGAGGTTAGTGCCATCGGCTTCTCCAGCAGCAGATGACTGCCGTTCGCCGCGCAGAAGACGGCACAGTCCTCGTGCAGATGGTGCGGCAGTGCAATAATGGCGATGTCCGGCTGTTCCTGAATGATCAGCTTCCGATAGTCGTCGTACCATCTTAAGGCGTATTCCTTTGCCACGGCCCGCCCCCTGCTCTCATCCGGCTCCGCTACCGCCACCGCAGTCAGCCGCTCCGGCCCCAGCTGCCGAATCGCGTCCAAATGATGGCGTGCAATGCCGCCGGCCCCGATCAATGCAACCCGGTAACGCATAAGCTCACTCCTTTTCACCCTACTTAATGCCAGCAGAATTACTGCCTTGGCAGAATTCCGCTGCCCTACTTAATACCAGCAGAATTACTGCCTTGCACAAAATATTTCTCCGCAAACAAGAAAACGAGCAGGATCGGGATCAGGCTCATCAACGCGGCGGCGACCATATATTGTTCATTACCCGACCATTGGCCAGCCATCGACAAAATGCCGATCGGCAACGTAAAGTTTTCTTTCGAGGTTAAGAAGATCGCCGGAGACAATATTTCGTTCCACTTCGTCATAAACGTGAATACGGCTAACGTCGCGAAGGTAGGCTTACACATCGGCATAAAGATCCGCCAATAAATTTGCATCGGGTTGCAGCCGTCCAGCCGGGCCGATTCCTCATAATCCCGAGGAATGCCCAAAAAGGCTTGCCGCATCAGAAAAATACCAAACGGCTGGGCCAGCCATTCGATAATCCAGAGCGGCGTCAGTGTATCAAGTAAATGCAACGACTTGAAAATGACGAACTGCGGAATGATCAGAACGACCGGCGGAATCATCATGGTGCCGAGAACGACAAGGAACAAGGTATTTTTGAAAGGAAACTTGAGCCGCGCAAACGCGAACGCCACCATCGAGCAGGAGATCAGCGCGCCAATCACCGACAGCACCGTGATGATCACACTATTCATCGTATACTGACCAAACGAACCAAGCTTCCACACTTCGGCATAATTGCTCCACTGTACCGGCGATGGCAGCCATTCCGGTGGAAATTTGGTGTATTGGGCATAGCTTTTTAAGGAGTTAAACACGGTCGTCAGAAAAGGCAGGAACATAATCAACGAGCTGCAAATGATAACGAGGTAACCGGCGATTTTTTTCTTCTTCATTCGTAATGCACCCACTTTTTCTGCAGCGTCATTTGGACGACCGTCAGCAAGAACAGAATCACGAACAGCACCCAGGCAATGGCGGAAGCATATCCCATGCGCAGGAACGAGAAGCCCTCCTGATACAAGTAGATCATCAGCACCAGACTCGCTTTGTTTGGCCCGCCTGCGGACGACGCATCCATCGCCCCGCCGGTCATGACGTAGATTTGCTCAAACGCCTGGAACGTCGAGATTGTACTCATGATCAGCACCAGGAACGTCGTGCTTGAAATGAGCGGAACCGTTATCCGGCGAAACTTCTGGATCGTCCCCGCTCCGTCGATTTCAGCCGCCTCGTACACCTCAGAGGGGACGTTTTGCAGTCCAGCCAAATAGATCACCATAATGTAGCCAATCCCCTTCCACACCGCGATGAGCACAAGCAGCGGGATGACGAGATGCTCATCCTGGAGCCATTTTTGCGGACTTAGGCCGATCGCTTGCAGCAATGAATTGGCAAAGCCAAACCGCGGGTTAAACACCGCATCCGATACGTACATAATGACCGTCCAAGAGGAGATGACCGGCAAAAAATGCGCCAGCCGAAACAACTTCAACGCCCGCAGCTTCTGGTTTAACGCCACCGCCAGAACAAGCGCAAAAAAGGTCTGCAACGGCACAAACAAAATCGTGAAATAGACGGTGTTCCACAGCGCCTTCCAGAAGACCGGCTCGTTCAGCAGCTTGGTGTAGTTGTCCCATCCGGTCCATTTCGGAGGATTCAGGATGTCATACTCTGAGAAGCTGAAATACAAGGAGGCTAGCAGCGAACCTAATACAAACACGAGAAAATGAATGATATAGGGGGTCACCATCAGGAGCCCCCATTTGCCGTCATGATGCAAGCGACTTCGTCTTTTGCGAATCGGAGGAGACTCTACCTGCGTCAAGTCTCCCGTCCGAAGTTCCACCGTTTTTTCAACCATGTTCATCACGCTTTCTTATGGAAATGTACAACCCGGCTTATTACTTATAAAATTCGTCCAGCACCTGCTGCACATCCTTATCCGCCTGAGTTAACGCCTCATCGACGCTGATCTCTCCTTCGAAAGCCCGGTTGATGCTGTCTCCAAATTTGCCGACCCATTCGCTCCAGACCGCGTTCACGTCCAACGTTCCGGCGAATTCGAAGCTGTCCAGGAACGCCTGCTTGTTGTCGGGCTTGCCGCTTAAGAATTGTTCGGAGTTGGCCACCGATTTTTTCACCGGTACCGCTTCGCCTAAGCTGGCCCATTCTTTTTGCACATCGTCCTCGGTGGCCCAATATTTCACCCATTCCCAAGCGGCCTCGCCCTTGGCGCCTTCCGCCTTCTTATTGATAACCCAGGAGTTGGCGATCACCGGGGAGAACCGCTTGCCGTCTGGTCCCTTCGGCAGCAAGGTCACGTCGTAATTCAGCTCCGCCGCATTCGCGTCAATCGTGCGAGCGTAGATCCCAATGCGCATTGCAGCCGCTTTGCTGGGGAAGGGGGCCATGTTGCTCTGGAAGCTTTTTAAATCGGAAGGGGTGGTTAACAGCTCACGCTGCATACCGTCTACGATCCATTCCATCGCCTGCTTGTTCTCCGGGGTATTGATAATCGACTTCGTCAGCGTTTCGTCCAGCACGCCGCCGCCGTAAGATTTCAGCACCGTCATCCAACCTTCCGTAATACTGAAGAAGGTCAGGCCGTATTGGGCCACTTTGTTTTTGTCAAAAGCGGAATCGGTCGCATACACGCCATTCGAATCCTTGGTCAGCTTCTCCGCCGCTGCCTTGAGATCGTCCCAGGTCCAGTCTTCGGTGGGATACTCCACTTTAGCCTCATCAAACATATCCTTGTTATAGTAGAGAACCGCAATTTGAATGCCCTGCGGGACGCCCCAATATTTCCCGTTTGCGTCTTTGTTAAAGTCGAGACCGTAATAGTCGTCCTTCTGCAAATCCCGTTCAATCCATTCGGTCAAATCCTTTAAAACACCGCGCTCCGCGTATTTCGGGACAAGCACACCGTCGGATAACCAGAGGTCTGGCGCGCTCTCAGCGGCGATTTGTGTATCTAGCTTCTGGAAGAACTGATTATACGGTGAAGACTCCGTCTTGATCTTAATATTCGGATGCTTCTCCTGGAACTTGGCGATCAGCTCCTGCATCTTGGCATCGGTTTGTGCCGAGGAATAATAGCCCAGTCTCAGCTCCACCGGCTTGCCCATCGTCTCCTGCGGCTGATTCTGCGGTTGCCCCTCGTCGCCGCCATTGCTGGATTGAGCCCCGTTCCCTCCTCCGGAGCAAGCCGATACGACCAACATGAACGCCAATATGACGATAGCCCCTATGTTTTTCCGCTTTCTACCCAGACGTCCCATTTCCATCCCCCTTGCTTATTTCCACCCCGTGTAAGCTTTTTCAAGAATGTCGATGAGAGTGGTGTTGTGGTTATCTTCAAAGTAAAGGACGCTGAATTAGAGATCAACGTCCTTAAATCGCCCCAAATTCATGCGCACTAGACGTTAACGATATACGATCGGAGGGGGGATGCCGCCTTATGAGAACGGCGTACCAGCAGCACATCGCCGCAGAGGTGAACTCCGGCAAATTGATAACTGCGGGGCCCCTGGTGCGAAAACAACATCGCATCCTCACCGCCGTCATGGGTGATCGACAGGGCCGTCGCCAGCTCTCCTGGAACCGGATGGCCATAGCTATCCAGCACATCCAGCAGGCGGATTACCGGTGGTGCCTCACTCTGCCGCTGGGCAGGGTATAACACCGTAACAAACTGCGTAAATCCTTGGCCGGATTGGCGAAGGATCGCTCGGCAGGACGGTGTTTTTTCGTTATAGTTGCGGGAAATCCAGCTGGGTTCGACGTCGATCTTCACCGGGTGAAGCGGTAAAATCCGCAGCACGGGTCCCTCGCCGCCGCCAGCGTCTCCGATAACGAGATGACCGTCCGCTTGAAACCGCACTTCAAGCCCTTCCGCCAAATGAAAGGGCAACGCGTACGCATGCTCCGCATCCCCATGGGATCGGCAGGTGTCGACGACCACCCAATAGTCCGGCTTGACGAATAAGATTTGCCGCAGCACTTGAACCGGATGGGGCAAGCGCCAATAGCCGTCATGACCCCCTTGGGCATAATCGTATTCCGGCGTGGTCCGCCATACCTGACCCAGTGAACGGGCGACATGGTTCCACTTCCAGGAATCCACATACTCCGAAATCGTCTGCCCGTCGACAGATACCGTATTATGCTGGAGCGATCCCTTAAAATATTGGCGATCCCGGTTCTCCATATAGGTGCAACGTCCCGGATCAACCAGAAACTCACGGCCGTAAGCAAACAAGCTGATGTGCAGGGCATCGTCATGACCGTGGGCCCGAATCACATCCATATGCCCGTGATCAAACCAGAGGTAGCGGGCGGTCCGCTGCCAATCGCTGCGCATGAAGGCATACCCGCTTTGCGTCAGTTCCTTGGAGACGAAGTCCGGCGCTTTTACTTCAAGTTTCTCGTACAACTCGAACCCTTTTTGCGTGAAATACCAGATCCCATCGTAATCCAGCACGGAATAAGCTTGCGATTTCAGATCCCCCCGCCGGTACAGTACTGCCCCTCGCGCCAGCACATCGCGGATATCCGTGCTGTCGCTGTCACTAAAGTTCGGCTGGCGGCCATCCGGCTGAACGATCGTCAGTGAGGCGGTGAACATGCGGTTTAAGGTATCGTGCAGCACCGAAGGTAACGAAATACGATTAAGCTCTGCAAGCCATACGGATTCAAACAAGCAATGCAACACCTCATGGTGGTACATGCTGCTTTGTTCATTTTGCAGGCCATCATCATAAACCTGGAGCTGACACATCTCAACCAGTCGTTCAATCGCGGTTTGCAGCCAGGTTGCGGCTTCCTCCACTTCAGGAAACAAGAGCGCCAGTTGAAACAGGCCGTTCGTTTCGAGGAATCCCCAGTTGCTTTGCCGGTCATGCGACGTATAAGCGATGCTCAGATACATGCCATGCCGACGGATCGCTTCGAGGAATAACGCTTCTTCTTCCGTCCCCCAATGTTTAGATCTGCGTACACAATAATAGCCTTTGAGCCAGTGGGTAATTCGGATGCCGCTGTCCAGCTTGCGCCAAGTGTCCTTGACGTTATAGCTCCGTCCGACGCTTTCCCGCACTTCGGCTTCCGTCAGCGGGTTTTGCGTCATCCAATCCTTCAGCAGACGAATATACGCCTGAGCGTACGATTCTTCGCCGGTTAACCAATACGCTTGCCCCAGCTCGCCCATGTACCGCGCCCGGTTCAGCATCACCAGCCATTCCAAATCTTCGTTATGTCGGTAATCCCAATTGATCCCGTTCTCGAAGGTTACCTCCTCTTCGCAGCGTTCCATATCCCAGCGATGGGTGAAAATAAACGTGTTCCGCGCAGCCAAGTCAGCCCGGTGCAACACTTGCTCCACTTCCTCGGGCCAATGCTTGCGGCAGGCGTCCACGATAAACTTTCGATCCTCTTCATTCCAATAGAAACGCGGTGTTTCCAAACTTCCTTGCTTTTTTAGTGCCATGGATTCTGTTTGCCTCCTCGTTCGGCTAAGGGATCTTAGCCGCTCTCAAGCCATACATGTTACTGACCTAACCACTGTTGCAGCCCAGCTTGGACAAACGGATCATCATTAAGATCAGGATATGCGCGATAGACGCGATCAATTTCTTCGATTTGTCCCGGTGACAGCTCTTCCTCCGGATCAAGACACCATCTTCCAGCCAGCAGGCCTTGGCGCCGCAGCACTTCATGAATGCCGGGAAGACAGCCCTTAAACCCATTGGCCGCGTCAAAAAAGGCCGCATTCGCATCCGTAATTCGGATGCCACGGGTTAACAGCTCCGAAGGAATCGGGGCTCCGCTTTCACGGAGAGCGATGATCTCCTCCAGCAGCTCCACCGCTTTGGACGTCCATACAGCCCAGTGGCCCAGCAGGCCGCCGACGATCCGCTTCTCCACCATTTCCCCCGCGGCAGTGCGGCATTGATAGACCGTAAGCAAGTCGGCCACGATGTTATCGTCATTGCCCGTGTACAAGGCAATGTCATCCCGGCGGCTCGATTCGCATACCGCCCGTACGACATCCAGCGTTTGGTAACGGTTGAAGGGAGCGATTTTGATCGCCTTCACTCCCGGCAGCTCGGCGAGTTCGCGCCAAAACGCAAAGCTAAGCCGCCTGCCCCCCACGGACGGCTGCAAATAAAATCCGCAGACGGGAAGCACCGCCGAGATCGCTTCCGTGCGGCGGATCAGCTCCGCCTCGCTGCAATCCGTCAGCCCGCCGTTGCTGACCAGTCCCAGGTCATAGCCCAGCCCGGCAGCCAACTCAGCTTCGCGCACAGCCTGCTCGGTTGGGCCGCAGATACCCGCGACCTTAAGGAACGGGCGCTGAAGCCCGGCGGCTTCCACTTCCTCGGCAGCCAGGCGGAGCACCGGCTCAAACAGACCGATCTTCGGATCGCGAATCTCGAATTGCGTTGAGTGGACACCTACTGCGATCCCGCCGCTGCCGGCGGCGATGTAATAGCGCGTTAACGCACGTTGCCGCCGCTCATCCAAGCGGCGCTGTGCGTCCAGCGCCAACGGGTGGGCGGGGATGACCGTTCCGCGGTGCAGCAGCTGATGCAGCTCAGGTTTCAACTGCGGTTGCTCGCCCATCAGAACACCCCTCCCCGTTCCTGAAAATGCGTAGGTTTGCCTAACGTCGCTCCCCCCGCCTCGATCCACTCCACTGTCCACTGCATCATTTGTCTCAAAGAAACCAGCGGATATCCCCATATCGCATGGGAGGTGGACGCATTACTTAATAATGCGGTTGGCTGTTCCTCACCGGTGAAGATCGGCTCGATACCAAAGGCTTCTCCAAACCGTTCAGCCAGCCAACGGATCGATACAGTCTCCGGTCCAGTGACATTGATTGTCTTCGGCGGTGAGGCACAATGGAGCAGCGAACGGATTGCCATTTCATTGGCGTCCCCTTGCCAAATGACGTTGACCATGCCCATATTCAGGTCGATGGGTTCTCGCTCCTTCACCGCCTTGGCGACCTCCAACAAGATGCCGTAACGCATATCAATCGCATAATTCAGCCGGAAGTTAACGAGCGGCGTGCCGTTTTTGCGGGAAAAATACTCAAACACCCGCTCCCGCCCTAAACAGGATTGTGCATATTCACCAATCGGCGCAGGCGCGGTTTCTTCCGAAGCCCCGCCTTTGGTGATCTCCGTCAACGGATAAATATTGCCGGACGAGAAAGCAACGATCCGCGACGCCTTAAACTTCTCCGCAACCCGCCCCGGCAAATAGGCGTTCATGGCCCAGGTATAATACTCACGCCCGGTTGTTCCAAACTTATTGCCAGCCATGTAAATGACATTGGGCGCCTCTGGCAAGCGCGACAATGCGTTTTCATCCAGCAGGTCCGCCGAAATGGTGCGAATGCCGGCGGCCTCCAGCTCTTCCCGCAGCGTTCCCGAAGAAAACCGCGACACGCCGGTGACCTTCATCGTCTTCCCTGCGGCGGCCAAGCCCCGAGCCAGCAGCTTCGCTAAGCTGGGGCCCATTTTTCCACCAACGCCAAGAATCAGCACATCGCCGTCCAGTTGGGTCAGATCCCGAATCAACCGGTCTGAGGGCTCGCTTAACCGCTGCTCCAACTCCGATATCGTTTTCATTTTTCGTCACCTCTTCTATGCAAGGGATTCGCAAGACGGTCTATGAAGCCTTACGGTTTCCCCTTTATCGTAGAAGCGGGCGGAATTCCAGACAACGACCTTATATCGCCCCAAAAAACGAAAGCAGGAGAAAACCGGCTGTGACGGTGTTCTCCTGTGCTTATAGGATGATTGATTTTTGGGGTTAAGATCAAATTCAAGTGGCTGAGATTAGCGGCCTGAGGCCAAATGTAAAAGTACAGTTGATTTTTAGAGAAAAGGTACTTGTCGTG